>PXRT01000001.1:0-45304 GCA_003020925.1 Halobacteriales archaeon QS_6_64_34
GGACACTCGCCGACCGAGTGTCACCGAACTATCAGGGCTCACATCAGATTCCATCTTGACGGCGGACCGCAGGGGTGGAATCCTCATTTCTCCGGACCTACATATTGTCCCGAAACCATCTTAAAGGCTTCGAGTTCCGATGGCGAGTTGCCTCGCCGCAGTGTGTGGTCGAGTTTCGATGGCCCCGACCGGGCCTCGTTCGCATCACACTCGATGGGTGTGCCGTACTTAACGCCGTCGGACCAGGGACGCTTCGGCAGGCGATTACACGGGGCAGTGATTCTCATACGGTAAGGAGAGACACGGCAGGTGAGAGATAGCTTTAGGGCGAGTGGTAGCTACCTCGCACGCTGGTCTCGTGAAACGCTGTGTCTCGTGAATCTTGGTTTTCGCGCGCCCACGCGCGGGACTAACACGACAGCGGATGCGCTCACAGGGTAGTGTCATCCGCAAAAAGTCCGTGTCGAGGGGAACTAGATGTCGTCGAGGTGTTCGACGCCCTCTTTCGAGACGTTCCCTTTCGTGATGTCGCCCGGCATCCAGTCCGGTTTGTCGTCGGGCGCTGTTTCGACCCAGGCCCAGGCCTCGTAGATGTGAACCTTGTGGGTCCCTTTCTCCCGGAGCCGAATCTCCTCTGGGTCGGCCTCGTCCTCGCTGTCGGCCGGGTCGAGCCGCCGGGCGGCCTTCAACGCAGCCTGCCGGGGTGTCCCGCCTGAGAAGACGCTCGATTCGTCACCATCCTCACGGAGCGCAAAGTTGCGCTTGTCGCTGTCGCGTGCCATGGTTTTCTTCGCTCCATGTCAACTCAAAACATGGCACACCATAAATATACTCCCCGAATCGCCCTCCCTCGCCGCACGGTAGACTTAAGTGTATCCTACGGCGATGGACGGAATAGGATAGCGCGATGGTGCGAAAGAAGAAGCTCAGCCCGAGTGGCGCCAAGGACGAAGATGGCGAGTACCACAACGTTCACATCAACATCCACGAGGACGAACTCGCCGTCGCCGGTATGGAAATCGGCGACGAGGTGTTCGTTCGGGTGCGTGACAACAAGATAATCATCCAAGAAGCCGACCCCGAAGAGGTCGAACACGATTTCTGACGTGCTGTCGCTACCCCCCGACGGTCATCGGGGGAGGATTCGAACGCCCCAATGAGACCCTACGATATCGCCAAACCGGTTCTGTTCTCGCTCCCGGCCGAAACCGCCCACAGCGTCGTCCACACGCTACTCGAGACCGCACAGGGGACGCCGATTACGTCGGCGATGGCCCGCCGGTACACCGTCACCGACGACCGTCTCGCCGTCTCCGCGTTTGGACAGGACTTCGCCAACCCCGTCGGCGTCGCCGCAGGCTTCGATAAGAACGCCACGGTCCCGACGGCGTTGGCCGCACTCGGGTTTGGCTTTGTCGAGGTCGGCGGCGTCACGGCCGAACCCCAGACCGGCAACGCCCGCCCCCGGATGTTCCGCCTGCAGGAAGACGGCGGCCTCATCAACCGGATGGGGCTGAACAACGAGGGTGCGGCCGCCGTCGGCGAGCGACTGGCGGCCACGGACGCCCCGTTCCCGGTCGGTGTCAACATCGCCAAGAGCGAACACGTCGACACCGACGCGGCCCCGGCGGACTACCGCGAGACCTACGAACGGGTCGCGGCAGGCGGGGACTTCTTCGTCGTCAACGTCTCCTGTCCCAACTCACAGGGGTTCGAGGAGCTCCAGAACCGGGCGGCGATGACTGCCATCTTCGAGGAACTGCAGGACGCCGGCGCCACGCCGCTGCTGGTGAAGCTCTCGCCGGACCTCCCCGACCCCGCCGTCGAGGACACGCTCGACCTCGTGACCGAACTCGGCCTCGACGGCGTCGTCGCGACCAACACGACGACCGAACGGCCCGAGGGGTTGCGCTCGCCAAACGCGGGCGAGACGGGCGGGCTCTCCGGGAAGCCAATCGAGGACAGCGCAACGAGGACGGTCCGCTTCGTCGCCGAGCGCGTCGACGTCCCCGTCGTCGGCGTCGGCGGTATCGACTCGGCCGAGAGCGCCTATCGGAAAATCCGTGCGGGCGCCGCGCTCGTCCAGCTCTACACCGGACTGGTCTATGAGGGGCCGTCACTGGCCCGCGATATCAACGCGGGGATTTTGGAGCGGCTTGAACGGGACGGGTTCGACAGTATCGACGGGGCCGTCGGCGCGGACCTCTAACGGCACTCTTCTATCGGAATCGCGGCCTGGATGTCCGCCGACAGCCACGCCGTCGTGGTCTCCTCGTCGGCGACGACAGTGAGCTCCGACGGCGCATCGGGGTCGTCGACCAGCCAGTCGAGGTCGAACCACGGATAGCTCTCACAGGCCGGGTTGCCGTACTGGTCCGGGTCGCCACAGTCGGAGTGTCTGTCGGTTACTGCCATTGTCCCTCTGTGTGGTACTACGTGACAATGACGGAAAAATACCCTGTAACCAATCCGTAAGTTGGTTACTGCGGTGTTATGGCGCTCGGAGGCCAACGACTGACCGCTATGCCAGCGCGTCCAGCCGGAACTCGAAGGCCGCCACCGGCAGTTCCAGGTCGTGGTTGAGGAGCACCGCCGGATGCACTTCGCCGATAACGCCGACCGTCTCGCCGTCCAGGACGATATCGGCCGCGCGGCCGTCGATGAACGTCGGGTGGGCCGTGGCGGGCGTTTCGAGGTCCTTTCCGAACGCCTCGGCGATGGCCTGCAAGCGGGCCTTCACATTTTCGTAGGAGGCGTCGGTACGGGCCAGCGCCCCGGCGACGGTCCGGTGTTCGGCCACACCGGTGTTCTCGCTGTCGTCCAGTCGGGCGGCGAGCCCGATTTCCGCGAGGTCCTGTGGGTAACGCCGGTGGGTGTTGTTCTCGAGGACCATCAGCAGCGACGGGAGCGCCCACGTCCGGAGGATGGTGTAGTCCTCGCTGTAGGGCTCCTGGATGGTGACCGGCTCCACGAGACCGACGAGGGAGTCGTCCGGCTCGCTGTTGTCACCGCTCGCCGGTTCGGTTGCCCCCGGCGGGGACAACCCCATCCGCTCGAAGTTCTCCGCCTCGTTGGTCATGTGGAAGTTCAGCAGGTCCTCGAAGCCAAGTCCCACGAGGGTATCGCGGGCAGCGTCCTCCAGCACGGAGCGGTCGTGGCGCCCGCCGACGGTCGAGACGTCCGGATACGTCGGTTCGAGGCTGTTGAACCCGAGCGCCCGGCCGATGTCGTCGACGATGTCCAGCGGGTGGATGACGTCGACCCGATACGGCGGAATCTCGACCTCGAAGGCGACCCCGCCGTCGGTCACGACCCGTTTGGCGTCCAGTCCGGCCCGTTCGGCGTAGTCGATGATTTCCTCGGGCTCCAGGTCAACGCCCAGCAGGCTCTCTATGCGGTCCTTGCTGACCGTCTTCGTCCGCGTCCCGAAGTCGGGGCGCTCCAGCGTCTTGCCGGCGTACTCGCCGGGGGCGTCGTCGGCGTACTCGACGTTCACGCGCTCGATGGTGCCGCCACGGGCCTCCAGCGCGTAACAGACAATCGAACACATGTGGTCGATGGTCCACTGGTCGGTCCCGGTCAGCTCGATGAAGAGGTCCCGGGAGTCCTCGGCGACCTCGGTCCGGCGGCCGTTGATGACCGGCGGGAACGAGAACAGCCCGATGGCGTCGTAGATGGCGGGCACCCGGTCGAAGTCGGCGACGAGGTCGCCATAGGCCTGGCCCGTCGCGTGGTTCCGGATGACCTCGTTGGGCGTCATCTCGGCGTCGGACTCCAGCGGAACGAACGCGGCCTCGTCCGGGTCGGCGCTCGCGTAGGTAATCGCATTGGCGCCGACTGGTTCGACGGCGGCGTCGCCGACCAGCTCGTCCGGGGGCTCCTCGCTGGCTTCGGTCGGGTCCTGTCCGCCGGTGAGGTCCGGAGTGTCCGACTCCCCGTCGGTCGGGCGGAGGTCGGTCCCTTTCAGCATCGTGAGGTCGTGGACCCCGATGGCGCCTTTCGCCCGCTTGCGGCCCATCGTGGCGTGGAGCTTCTCCTGCAGTTGAATCAGCGACTCCAGGGCGCCGTCGGAGAGGTCCAGCCCACGGACGACTGCGCCGGTGACGTAGGGCCGGCCCGCTGGCTGGTCCTCGACGCGAATCGTCCACTCGGGGCTGTTCGTATTGGGGACGTAGACGCCCCGGTCGTCGCCGTAGTGATAGCGCAGCGAGCGGGCGACGCCCTCGACGGAGAGGCGGTCCAATCTATCGGGGGCGAACTCGAGCTGGAACTCGTCGTCCTCTGTCCAGCCCTCGAACTCCAGCCCGAGGTCGAACAGGTCCGATTTGAGTTCGTCGTCGTCTTTCCCGTCGCGGCCGGTCAGATAGCGAAGCTCGTCGGGGTCGACATCGACAACAGGCATCAGTGAAGTACCTCCGTGGTCCGCAGCAGTTCGAGGTCACACAGCGTCCCGTGGACGTCCCGGATGTCCTCGAAGCCATACATCAGCATGAGCAGTCGCTCCAGGGAGAGTCCCCACGCCATCACGTCACAGTCGACGCCCAGCGGCGAGAGCACCTCCTCGCGGAAGATACCCGAGTTCCCGACCTCGACGACTGCGCCGGTCTCGGGATGGGTGCCAAAGAGTTCGAAGCTCGGCTCGGTGTAGGGGTTGTAGTGGGGCTTGAACTCCAGGTCGGTGATGCCGAACTGCTCGTAAAACTCCGTGAACGTGCCCATCAGGTCACGCACGGAGAGGGCTTCGGCCATCACCCACCCCTCTATCTGGAAGAACTCCAGTAAGTGTGTCGGGTCCAGCGTATCGTTCCGATACACTTTCTCGACGCTGAAGAACCGTTGTGGGGGTTCGAGTTCGCCGATAGCGGGGTCGGCAGACCCCGATTCGGACGAACCGGCCTCCGGCCCGTGAGTCCGGTGCCCGGAGAGATAGCGCATCGACAGCGACGTGGTGTGGCCCCGCAGGTCAAGCCCGCGTGCGACGTCTTCCTCCCAGGGGGAGTGATACCCCTCGCCGTCGGGGCCGACACCCTCGCGGTGGGCCGAGCGAACTCGGTCGAGGAGGTCCTCGGGGAGGGCCGTGATTTCGTCGGGCTGTTCGAGTGCGAACTGGTCCCAGTGCGTGCGCGCGGGGTGGTCCTGGGGCATGAATAGGCAGTCGTTAATCCAGAACTGCGCGTCGACGTGGGGCCCCTCCATCTCCCGGAAACCCATACCCACGAGGGTATCTTTCACCCGGTTGGCGGTCTGGCGGAGGATATGCTCCGTGCCGTGGCTCACGTCCTCGGCGTCGGCCTCGACGTTGTACTCGGTGAACTCCACGTCCTCCCACTCGCCGCTGGTCAGCAGCTCGGCGGTGAGCTGGTCGACGGTCTCGGCGGCCTCGACGCCGGCCTCCAGTGCCGCGACACCGTCCTCGGTGAGTTGAACCGAGCGGACGGTCTCCTCGCGGACGTCCAGTAGCCCGCGCCGTTCCAGCTGGGCGAGTGCGTCGGGGTCGGCCTCGTCGATGCGGTCGTCAGCGACGGCCTCGAGTGCGTACATCTCGGGGTCCTGGCCCGGTTTCGCGTCGGGGTCGGCGGTTATCTCGCCGCTGCCTATCTCGCCGTACCCCTTGCGGGCGTAGTTCGACAGCGCGATGTCGACGGCCCCGCCGTCCAGCCCGGAGGCGCCGATGACCTGGCCCATCCCGACCGGCCCCTCGTCGGCGCCGGCGTCGATTGTGGCCTCGTAGAGGTCCTGCTCGGGGAGGCTCTCGAAGACGTACTGGGTGCCCTCGTCGGTCAGCGTGTACTGTTCGACGGGCTCCTCGGTGACGGCAAGCAGGCCGTCGTCCCCGAGTTCGAACGCGGCCCGTGTCGCCGTCTCGGGTTTGAGTTTGGCCGCCTCGGCCACGTCGTCGATTCGTCTCGATTCGTCCGGGTCGGCGGCCTGGAGGACGGCCACCTGTGCCTGTGGTCGTTTCATATGGGTGTCTCGGTCGTTGTGGGGAGTACCGCAGGTCGCTCAGTTAACGGTTCTTACTTGCTGCGAGGGATATTCGGTAGACGGCCCCCGCGCCGAGCGGTTTCGTCCGGGCCACTGCGGCCCCGAGTCCACCGCCCGTCAGGCCGCAAAGAAAAAGCCGAATCCCGGGAAAACGGCTGGCTGGACGGCGACACTGGCAGCGTGGGATTCGGATGCCATGTGCGAGCGATTGGCGTGCTGTCTGATAAGAATTGTGACCTGGACGGCTAGCAGTGTTTGCTGAAGGTAGTGAGGAGTTTCACAGCCAGAAAGGGGCCGAAAATTCCTAGCTCCGCATTCGATGGGAGTCTAGGTCGATATCCAGCTCATCCAGTTTGTCCTCCCACTCGGCGCGTTTTGCCTGATGGTCTTCGAGGAACTGCTCCATCAGCTCCGCCGCTTGCTCCTTGCACCCGCCACAGAGGCGCTCGCCGCCAACACACTCGTCGTATACTTCCTCTGCGAACTCGTCGTCGTCACCGGAGAGGAGGTAGGCGTACAGTTCGTAGACGGGACACTCATCGGCCTTCCCGCCTTTCTCGCGCTGTTCCTCGGCAGTAGTACGCCCGCCGGTGGTGGCGGATTTGACCTTGTCGTAGCCGTCCTCGGGGTCGTCAAGCAGCGAGATGTGGGATGCGGGGATGGACGAGGACATCTTCCCGCCGGTGAGGCCGGTCATGAAGCGATGATAGACGGAGGAGGGCGGCAGGAAGCCGTAGCCGCCGGTGTCCAGTTCGACTTCGCGAGCGAGTTCGTCGGCCTCGGCGCGGTCCAGGTCGAACGCGTCGATATGCTCGTCGTAGACGCGCTTCTCGCCGTCGACGGCCCCGATGAGCGCCTCGAAGGCGTCCTCGGTGGCGTTGCGGTCGAAGATGCGGGTTCGGGGCCGAATCGGCTCCTTTCCCGCGTTGTCGAGTTTCTCGACGACGGACTCGCGGGCGTCGGCGGGCGCCTGGTCGCGGAGATAGTCGGCGGCCTCGACACAGCGGGGCATCTCCGGGTCTGCGGCGTACTTCTCGCGAGCGTCGTAGGCCTGGCGCAGCAGCGTCCGCTCGACGGCTTCGGCCTCGAAGCTGGCGAAGGCCTCGGTGACGCCGAAGTAGCGCATCCGCGCCGCGAGGTCACGGGCGAGTCGCATGTGGGGGTCCTGGTCCGGCCCGACGGGGATGACGGTCGGCGTGGGTTCCTCCAGTTGTGGATAGAGGATGTCAGCCATCTGCGTGACGACCGACTGCATGTGCGAGACGTCTGTCTCGCCGTCGAAGTCGTAGATGGCCTGCAGCTCCGAAAAGTTCGTCTCGGCGCCCAGTTCGAAAGCCAGGTCCTGTAGCTCGCGGTCGTCCGATTGGCGATACAGTTTGCCCTCCTCGGGGTCAAATCCCAGCGCGAGCAGGGAGAGGACGTAGCTCCGGGCGTGTTCGTCGATTTCGCTCCAGGGGAGCTCCCGGGCGGCGTGTGCCTCCAGGTCGGCGATGAGGGCGTAGGCGTCGGCGCCCTGTTGCTGGTGCCAGATTATCTCGTCGAACACCATCTTGTGGCCGATGTGGGGGTCGCCGGTGGGCATAAAGCCCGACAGGGAGGCAAAGGGGTCGTCGTTGCGCATGGCCTCGGCCACGGGCGAGTAGTCCCGGTGGCCGAAGATGACGCCCCGGCGCATCAAGTAGTGGGGGTTCGGGACCCCCGGGAGCACGTCGTCGAAGGACTCGATGCCGAACTGCTCGAACAGCTTGCGGTAGTCCTCGACGGTTGAGGAGCCCCAGGGGTCGAGTACCGCCTCGTCGGCGCCGGCGGCGTCCGCTCCGCCATCTGTCCGCACGGTCGACTCCCGCCACGAATCTCCCGACTGGCGGCGGTCCTCGTCGGGCGATGCATCGTCGTGGTGGGCGTCGCGGTCGGTCATGGTGGAAGACACGGAGGCCGTGTTAGTACACCCTTGGCTCCGGTCGGCGCAAAAAGGGTTCGCTTCTAGCGTTCTCCGTTAGTTCGGTTCGGAGGGCGATTGCCGACAGTCGGAAAGCCCCGCTAGCAACCGCACCTACGACCGGCATTGTTGACCTGAACAGCCAGAAAGCCCCCGACCGCTCGATGGCTGCGACTCGCTGCGGTCCTCGCTCACTGTGTTCGCTGTGGTCCTTGCGTCGTCTCGCTCATCGAGCGGTCGGCCCCTTTCAGTCCCACCCGGAGCCGGTTGGCCAGCTGGCATGGGTGGGACTGAAAGGGGCGTTGTCGGCGCGAAGCGCCGACTGCTCGGGAGACCGCAGGTCTCCCGGTGGCCTGCTACACGACGGCGGGCGACGTAAGGACCGCAAAGAGCGTAGCGACTGAGGACCGCAGCGAGCCCCCCGAGTGTAGCAAGCCGGGGCTTTCTGGCTTTCAGAGTCCCTGTTGTAGAGGGTCGCAGTGCCGTCTGCAACAGTTCCTAGGGCGTCAGCCGCTCGGCCTGGACCCACTCGATACCGTCGCCAACCAAGGCGAACACCATCGTCTTGCGCACTCCGTGGGCCAGGCGCACGTCCAGCGCGAGGTCGCGCGGCTCGAAGTCGTGGTCGGCCGACACCACCCGCACGAGCAGTTCGGAGTGGCCCAGGTCGTCGACCGACTCGACGTCGGCGTAGGTCCGGAAGTCGGCGCCGAACTTGAACCCGGTCTTGGGGACGACGCCCGAGTCCCGCAGAGCGGCGTACACTGCCAGCCGGCGGTCGAAGCGCTCGCCCTCGACATCGCGGCCGCGCTCCACCACCGCAGTCTCGCCGCCATCGACCGACAGCATCCCCTCGCGGGCCAGATACGCCGCCTCGACGAGCGAGAGCTGGACGGCGTCCTCGTCAAGCTGTTGCCCGTAGAAGGCCTGCTCGTACAGCGCCACGGGCGGGGCCCAGCACAGCACCCGCTCGGCCAGCAAGGTCCCGTACACCTCGGGGACTGCGGCCGAACTGGTCCCCTCGATTGCGCGCCGGCTCGTGTCCAGATACGTGAGTTCGCTCTCCTCGTCGACGACGGCCAGCACGCAGTCGCCAAGCGACGCCGCTGGTACGTCGTCGCGCTCGCCGACCACGCGGACGCGGTGAGCGACGTCGTCGTCCCAGGGGCCCTTCCCGCGCGGGTAGACGACGAAGTCCACCCCGTCGGGGTCGTCGACCCACCCTTCGCGGGCGGGCGTGAGGTAGAACCCCCGGTCCCGGAGGTCCTTGTAGACGAGGAAATCAACGGCCGAGACGGCCCCGGACGCCAGCAGTTCGTCGACGGCCATCCCGTCGACGGCGTCGATGTCGCCCCGGTAGCAGAGATGGGCCGCCTCCACCGGCGCCAGGTCGAGGTCGCCGTCGCGGGCGTGCCCGTAGCCACTGGCGTCGTAGAACCGCTCGCGGGCACGGGACCCGGCCCGGACGACGTCGCCGTCCAGCGTGAGTTGCATACCCGTCGGTGGGCAACGGAGGCCCAAATCCCCTGCGGGTTGGGGCCGACGGTCAGCCGGCGTGCTCGCAGCCGCTGTCCAGACAGCGCCGGCCGCCGCTCGTCTCGAACGCCGGGAGCCCGCAGGCACAGCGGTCGGCGACGACCCCCGACGGGACAGCGTAGCCGGTGTCACAGTCGGGATAGTGCTCACAGCCGGCGATGAGCCCGCCGCGGCGCAGAATTCGCAGGGCACCCCCGCAGTGCTTACAGGTCCACTCGCGGTCGAAGGCGGCCTGCACGCGCTCGTCGAGTGACTCACAGTCGCGGTCGATACAACACTCGATGGCCGCGCCGCGTTCGACACGCATCGTCGGGAGGGTGCAGTCCTCACAGCGGCCGCCGGTGACGGTGGCGTCGGTCGGCAGGCCGTAGCGCTCGCCACAGCCGGTACAGGTCACGTCGCCGCCGCCGCGTACCAGCGTCCCCGGGCAGTTCGGGCAGTCACCCACCGGGACGCCGGCCTCCGAGGCCGGGAACCGGGCGCTGCCGTGTTCCTCGTGGGCGACGACCCGGAGGAACTGCTCGCCGTCGCGGGCCGTGACGGTGCCGTCCTCGACGGCGACGCTCTCGGCTCTGGTGAGCCACGCGACGGGCTGGTAGCCGCCGGCGTCGTGGACCAGGACGGTGTTGTCGGGCTTGACCACGACAAGCACGTCGCCGCGTTGCTCGCGCTCGCGGGACCCCTCGAAGACAGTCGTACACTCACCGGCCATCACGCGCGTTCCGTCGTGCATAGCGGGGCTGGGCCCGTCCTGCTATCTAAACCCTCGGCCGTCGACCGGCCGACCCGAACACAAGGGGCAAACCGCTCGGGCGAGTGAGAGACGGTAATGAGCGTACCGACGGCTATCTGTTTCGACATGGACGGCGTCCTCGTCCAGTCCGAGGACCACTGGGTCCGTCTCCAGCGCGAGCACATCCTGCCGACCGTCGCGCCCGACGACGACATCCCGCTGTCGGCGATTACCGGCCGGGACTACACCGAGGTGTACCCGGACTTGGACGGGGAGTACGAACTCGCCGTCACCCGCGAGGAGTACGAGCGCCTCTTCGAGGAGGCGGGAACGGAGATATACGGCGACCACGCCACGATGCTGGCGGGCGTCGACGACCTGCTCGCGGACTTACGCGAGGCCGGCATCTCGCTTGCGCTGACGACCTCGGCGCCGTGGGACTGGATAGACGTCATCGAGGAGCGGTTTGGCCTGCTGCATCATTTCGACGCCGCCATCAGCGCACAGGATATCGACGGGCCGGGCAAGCCCGAGCCGAACATCTACGAGCGCGGCGCGAGCGAACTGGGCGTCGAGCCGGCTGAGTGCTGGGCGGTCGAGGACTCACAGGCGGGGGCCCGGGCGGCGGTGGCCGCCGGGATGACGGTCGTCGGCTTCCAGGGCGACGGTGCGGAGACGGAGCTCCCGATGGTCCATCATCTGGCGAGCGACGCGGCGGAGCTACGAGACGTGTTGGTCGGCTAGTGTCCAATCGAGGAGTCCTGTGGGGCTACAACGAAGGGGGAGTCGGAGACCGCCGGACCACTTGAGGGGAGTCAAGGGTCCACACGGTAGCCTCGGCCCACAATGAGACCGAGGACGTTGGCGAAGAACACACCGGTCAGCAGGAGGAGGAGGCTCCGTCCGTCCAGTGGACTCACGAGAAGCGCCAGATACGCCAGTGGAGCCACGACGGCGGTCCAGAACCCGAGGAACTGGACCGGTCGCACGGCCAGCGTTCGGAAGTCGACACGTCCGCTGGAGAACGCATCAGTGGGCAACCGAAGGGGCGAAGCACTGGACATTGGATTCCTCCTCGTCCGTCCGTACGACCCATACCCCCATATAAACGAGAGACGCTTGCGGTCAATTCGTACGGATATTGTTCGTTTGCGTTATTTTAGCTGGTTTTATTTACGCGTTTTTCGCCGATGAGACGGCATCAGATAGCGTTATAAATTTTATTTCAAATTGAGACGCGATAATCCCGCTTCGCCGGTGAAGGGAGACCGCGCCGGCGCATCTCCCGTCACTCGACGGTGACCGTCCGCGAGGAGGTGACCGGGTCGAGGGGCTGGTCCGGGAACGTCACCTCGACAGTGAAGGTCAGTTCGTCGGCGTCGGCCCCGAAGACGGCCACGGGGAGGGTCGCCTGGCCGAGATAGGCGGGCTTTGCCGTCATCTCGCGGCCGTTGACCGTCACGCGCAGGCCGGCGCGTGCGCTGCCGCCGTTGTTCGCGACGGTCACCTCCCGCATGTCGTGGTCGCCGGGCGCGATTGTCTCGGGGAAGTCGGCCCAGTCGACGACGACCACGGGGCGGTCCCGGGCGTTCGAGACGACCTGCTCGGCGACCCCCTCCGAGAGGCCGGCCGAGACGAGCCCGGAGACGCCGGCTCGAACGATTTCGGCTGGGCTGGAGAGGCCGGCGGCGGCGAGTTTGCCGGCCCGGCCCGAACCCACCCCGTCGATAGCGGTCAGCCCGACGGCGTCGTCGCTGATGCCGTGTTCGACGCGGGCCTCGACCCGGCAGGCCAGGTTGGCAAAGCGGCCGGGCGCGAGGTTGTCGAGGAAGTCCCGCAGGGCGGCCAGCAGGCGCAGGGCGTTCTGGCGGATGACCCAGGCGTCGCTCTTGAGTTCCGTGGGCGTGGTGCCGGTCATCCCCGAACGGAGGATAGCGAGCACCTTCCGCTGACCCGCGTCGAGTTCCTCGGGGGCATCGCCCGCTTGCGGGCTTTGCCCGCTCGCACTTTCCGAGGCGCTTCGCGCCTCGCCAACTACCGCACTCACCGCGTCCTGCTCGTCCGAGCGGGCGCTGACGCTGTCGAACTCGGTCGCGCCCGCGACCGTCGCGAGCAGGTCGTCGGCGTCTATCGGGTCGGCATTGCCCTCACCGGCTGCGGCCTCACAGCGCTCGGCGAGGTCCGCAAAGCGGCGGGCAGTGTCCAGCCGCAGATAGAACTTCGAGGCGAGTTGGCCGAGTCGGGTGGCCTCGATACGGAGCCCGTCCCGCTCGACGAAGCCGTCGGCGACGAGCCCGGAGAGCTCGCCGGACACCCGCTCGCGGAGGTCGCTGCCGGCGTCGTAGGCGTCGGGCGAGGACTTCGCGCGGGCGTAGTAGAACGTCGTCTCCAGCCAGCTCATCACGTCGTCGACGTCCCGAATCGTGCCAAGCGCGATTTCGGCGTTGAGGTGGGCGTCGAGTTCGCCCGCCAGCCGGGACTCTATCTCCTTGCCGTCCCGGAGCAGTCGGCGGTACTTGTCGGCGTCGGCGCGGTCACAGACGACCCAGGCATAGCCCATGTCGTCATAGCCCGGCCGACCCGCCCGGCCGAGCATCTGGAGGACGTCAAGCGGGCTCATATCCACCTCCCCCTCCAGCGGGTCATGAAGCTTCGTGTCCCGAATCACGACACAGCGGGCGGGGAGGTTCACGCCCCACGCCAGCGTCGAGGTCGAAAAGAGCAGCTGAATGTTGCCCTCCTTGAACCACTGTTCGACGCGGTTCTTGTCCGCGCGGGAGAGGCCGGCGTGGTGAAAGCCCACGCCGTCGAGGACGGACTGGCGAAGCGTGTCGTTGCTCAGGTCGGCGGCGTCGTTGTGGAAATCGTAGTCCCCGCGTGCGCCCATGGGGATGTCGCGCTCGGTGAGTTCGTCGCGGGCTTTCTTTGTGGCCTGGACGGTGTCCTGCCGGGAGGAGACGAAGACCAGGGCCTGCCCTTCGTCGCGGATGTGTGGCTCGGCGAGGTCCAAGGCTCGGTAGAGTCGGCGGTACTTGTCGGCGAAGGCGTTCTCCCCGTGGGTGTACGTCTTCACGTCGGCGTTCAGCGGGACGGGCCGGTAGTCCTCGCCGAAGGCGAAGGTGGTCTCCTCTGGGGCGTCGAGCCAGTCGGCCACGTCGTCGATATTGGGCATCGTCGCCGAGAGGGCGACGACGCGGGGGTCACAGAGCCGACGGAGCCGCGAGACCGTCACTTCTAGCACCGCGCCGCGCCTGTCCGAATCCAGTAGGTGGACCTCGTCGATGACACAGCAGTCCACGTCGGTGATAAACGAGTAGCGGGCCGTCTCGTGTTTCCGCGTCGCCGAGTCGGCCTTCTCGGGAGTCATCACGAGGATGTCGGCGCGTTCGGCCCGGCGCGGGCTCAAATCGCGTTCGCCGGTGACGACGTAGACCGAGTAGCCCAGTTCCTCGAAGCGCTCCCACTCGCTTTCCTTCTCGTTGGTGAGCGCGCGCAGCGGGGCCAGAAAGAGGGCGGTCCCGCCCTCGGCCAGCGTTTTGCAGATGGCGAGTTCGGCCAGCGCGGTCTTGCCGCTGGCCGTGGGGGCGCTGACGACGACGTTGTCCTCACGATTGAGCAGGGCCGGCAGGGCCGCCGACTGCATCTCGTTGAACCGCTCGAAGGGGAAGGCGCCGACGAAGTCGGGCAGCACCTCCTCGACCGCCACCGTCGGCTCGCTGTCGGCTCGGCTTGGCACGTGGGAGTGGCGGCACCGCGACGGCAAAGGCGTTTCTATCACCGTGCCGGGAAGCCCTCGGGAACCGGGCTGTCGGCACGGTCCACAGGGCGGGGCTTGCAGTCGCCGGCCACGACATCACAACCCGCACACGGACGGGTCCGGCGGGACGACGAACCCAACGGCTTTTGCTGGCACAGTCCAACACCGTAACAATGAGTCGCGCGCGCAAGCCCGACTGGCTCAAGATGCGCCCGCCGTCGGGCGAGCGGTTTACCGATATCAAGCAGTCGCTCCGCGAGCGGGACCTCCACACCGTCTGTGAGGAGGCCAACTGCCCGAACATGGGCGAATGCTGGTCCGGGGGTGCGAACGAAGAGGCGGCGGATGCCGCCGACAGCGGCGAGAACGGGCCGGGCACGGCGACGTTCATGCTCATGGGCGACCGCTGCTCGCGGGGGTGTAACTTCTGTGACGTCGAGACCGGTGGGATGGAGCCACTGGACAGAGCGGAGCCCGAAAACGTCGCCGACGCCGTCGCCGACATCGGGCTGGACTACGTCGTCCTGACCAGCGTCGACCGCGATGACCTCCCCGACCAGGGCGCGGGCCACTTCGCCGAGACGATTCGGGCAATCAAAGGCCGGGACTCGTCGATTCTCATCGAGTGTCTGATTCCGGACTTTCAGGGCGAGGAGCGGTTAGTCAAACGGATTATCGACGCCGAGCCCGACGTGCTGGCCCACAACATCGAGACCGTTGCCCGGCTCCAGTGGCCGGTACGTGACCGGCGGGCGGGCTACGAGCAGTCGCTGTCGGTACTCCGGCAGGCGAGCCGGGAGAGCGATATCTTCACCAAGACCAGTCTGATGCTTGGCGTCGGCGAGTACGCCCACGAGGTGTACCAGACCCTCTCGGATTTGCGCCAGGTCGGCACCGACATCGTCACCTTCGGCCAGTATCTCCAGCCCTCCCGCTCGCATCTGGAAGTGTCTGAGTACGTCCATCCCGACGTCTTCGACACCTGGCAGCGCGTCGCCGAGGACGAGTTCGAGTTCCGGTACTGCGCCTCGGGGCCGCTGGTCCGATCGTCGTATCGGGCGGGGGAACTCTTTGTAGAGAGCGAGGTCGCATAGCGACCTCGAACTGGAACGGGGAGCGTAGCGACCCGTGAAGGAGCGTTCTTAGAGACGGTGAGGCGGTCGAAGAGGCTCGACTGCGGGCGAAATCGAGCGACTGAGAGAGTGATTTTCCCGCGCTGGAATGGGTAGCGCTCGGGTAGTGTTTAATTTAGTAGAAAACGCGGAAGAGAGCCAGAAAGCCCCCGACCGCTCGACTACTGCGACTCGCTGCGCGCTTCACTCACTCCGCTCGTTGCAGTGCTTGCTACAGGCCGAAGGCCGAGGAGCGCAGCGAGCCCCCCGACCGAAGCCAGCCGGGGCTTTCTGGCTGGTGACAGTCTAAATCGCCTAACTAAACACCACCAGCGCTCGCCGCGAAAACCCTAAGCGTGCTGCGTGCCAACGTCTAGCGTATGTACCGCATGAGGTGGTCCCACTGAGCGTCCTCCAGCGGGACCCCGACGACCGGGTGCAGATACTCGACGAAGACGGCGGAGTCGTAGACGGCGCGACCGTCCCCGACCTCGCGGACGACGAGTTCGTCGAGATGTACCGCTATCTCAAACTCGGTCGGCATTTCGACCAGCGAGCGGTCAGTCTCCAGCGCCAGGGACGGATGGGCACCTACCCGCCGATGGCCGGCCAGGAGGCCTCCCAGGTCGGCAGCGCGATGGCGCTCTCGGCCGGGGACTGGACGTTCCCGAGCTATCGGGAGCATCTGGCACTCGCGGTCCGGGGTTGGTCGCTCGCCGACGACCTGCTGTACTGGATGGGCAACGAGGCCGGCAACGCCCCGCCCGAGGATGTCAAGGTGTTCTCGATGGCGGTCCCCATCGCCACCCAGATACCCCACGCGACGGGGGCAGCCTGGGCCGCCAAACTCCGGGGCGAGGACACCGTCGTCCTGACCTACTTCGGCGACGGCGCGACCAGCGAGGGCGACTTCCACGAGGGGTTGAACTTCGCCGGCGTCTTCGACGTCCCGGCGGTGTTTTTCTGTAACAACAACCAGTGGGCCATCTCCCTGCCACGGGAGCGCCAGACCGCGAGCGCGACCCTCGCGGGGAAGGCCGACGCCTACGGCTTCGACGGCGTTCAGGTCGACGGGATGGACCCGCTGGCGGTGTACCAGGTGACCCAGGAAGCGGTCGCCAAAGCGCGGGACCCGCCCGAGGGCGACCTGCGGCCGACGCTCGTCGAAGCGGTCCAGTACCGCTTTGGCGCCCACACGACCGCCGACGACCCCTCGGTCTACCGCGAGGACGAGGAGGTCGAACGCTGGAAGGACAAAGACCCCATCCCGCGCCTGGAAGGGTTCCTGCGCGAGCGGGGGGTGCTCGACGACGAACTCGTCGTTCGCATCGAGGAGTCCGTAAGCGAGGAGGTGGCCAACGCCATCGAGACGGCCGAATCCACCGAGCGACCGAGCCCCGAGGAGCTGTTCGCCAACGTCTACGCGGAGATGCCACAGCGGCTCGAACAGCAACTCCAGTATCTCCGGGACCTCCGCGAGCGCCACGGCGACGAGGAGCTATTCCAATGAGCACCGAGCGTTCCAGCCAGAATCTCACGCTGGTCCAGGCGGTTCGGGACGGCCTCTACGGCGAGATGGCCCGCGACGAGGACGTACTCGTCATGGGCGAGGACGTCGGGCGCAACGGCGGCGTCTTCCGGGCGACCCAGGGCCTCTACGAGGAGTTCGGCGCGGACCGCGTCGTCGACACGCCCCTTGCCGAATCGGGCATCGTCGGCACCGCTATCGGGATGGCGGCCTACGGCCTGCGACCGGTGCCGGAACTCCAGTTTGCGGGCTTTATGTACCCCGGCTTCGACCAGATTGTGAGCCACGCCGCCCGCCTGCGCACCCGAAGCCGGGGCCGGTACACCTGTCCAATCACCATCCGAGCGCCCTACGGCGGCGGCATCCGCGCGCCAGAACACCACTCCGAGTCCAAGGAGGCCTTCTACACGCACGAGCCCGGTTTGCAGGTGGTCGTGCCGTCGACGCCGAGCGACGCGAAGGGGCTCCTCGCCGCCGCAATCCGCGACCCCGACCCCGTCGTCTTCCTCGAACCGAAGCTCATCTACCGGGCGTTCCGCGAGGCGGTCCCCGAGGAGTCCTACACCACCGAACTCGGCACCGCCGAACGCCGCCGCGAGGGCGAAGACGTCTCGGTGTTCACCTGGGGCGCGATGGTCCGGCCGACCATGGAGGCCGCCGAGGAACTGGCCGATGAGGGCGTCGACGTCGAGGTCGTCGACCTCCGCACACTGAAACCGATGGACACCGACGCCGTCGTCGCGTCCTTCGAGAAGACCGGCCGCGCCGCCGTGGTCCACGAGGCGCCCAAAACCGGCGGGCTGGCCGGCGAAATCATCGCCACCATCCAGGAGGAGTCGCTGCTGTACCAGAAAGCCCCGATTGCGCGAGTCACTGGCTTCGATGTCCCGTTCCCGCTGTACGCCCTGGAAGACTACTACCTCCCCGAGACCGCCCGCATCAAAGACGGTATCACCGACGCGGTAGAGTTCTAGCTATGTTCGAGTTCGAGTTGCCCGACCTGGGCGAGGGGGTCGCCGAGGGCGAGGTGCTGGCCTGGCACGTCGCAGCGGGCGACAGCGTCGAAGAGGACCAGGTGCTCGCCGAAGTCGAGACCGACAAAGCCGCCGTCGACGTCCCGTCGCCGGTCGACGGCGTCGTTCGGGAGTTACACGCCGACGTGGGCGATATCGTCGCCACCGGCGAAGTGCTGGTCACCATCGAGGCGGGTGAGGCGCCGGAGAGCGAGAGCAGTACGGAGTCGGTGACCGGAAGCGACGGCGAGGTGGTCGAGACGAGCGCGGACGAAACAGCCGCTGACGGCCGCGTCTTCGCCCCGCCGAGCGTCCGCCGGCTCGCTCGCGAGAGAGGCGTCGACATCACCGCTGTCGAGGGGTCGGGGCCGAGCGGTCGCATCACCGAGGCCGACGTGGCGGCCGCCGATAGGGCGGCCGATGCCGACGACGAGCCGGCGGTCAAGTCCGCAGTCCGTCGCGTGGCCACCGAGCCGATGGCCGAGCGCCGGGACCACACGCTGGCGACACCGGCCACCCGTCGGCTCGCCCGCGAACTCGGCGTCGACATCGACGCGGTGCCGACCGACGAGACGCGCGACGGCGAGGCCTACGTCGACGCCGCCGCGGTGCGAGCCATGGCGGAGCGGGAAGCTGCAGACGATGAGATTCCCGACGAAGACGTCCGGGCGGTGACAGAGCAAGTCGTCTCGGAACTCCGGGAGACGGCCGACGAGGTCGGTGCGGAGCCGACGCCCATCGAGGCGAGCGACGGGGACCGCCGGGAACCCTATCGCGGCGTCCGCCGGACCATCGGCGAGCAGATGGCCCGCTCCCGTCGGGAGGTGCCCCACGCGACCCACCACGATATGGTTGCGGTCCCGGGGCTGGTCGAGGCCCGCGAGCGGCTGCAGCCACTCGCGGAGGAGCGCGGTGTCCACCTCACTTACACGCCGCTCCTGCTGAAATGCGTCGCCGCCGCGCTGGACGACCATCCGATTCTGGCGACCCAACTCGACACCGAAAGCGAGGAAATCGTCTACCGGCGCGACCGGGCGATTGGCGTCGCGACGGCGACCGACCACGGGCTCGTCGTCCCCGTGGTCGAGGCCGTCGACGAGAAGGGGCTGCTGGAACTCACAGCGGAGCTCGACGACCTCGTTTCCCGCGCGCGCAGCCGCGACATCGCCCGCGAGGAGATGCAGGGCGGCGTCTTCACCGTCACGAACTTCGGCGCCATCGGCGGGGAGTACGCCGACCCCGTCATCAACGTTCCCGAGACGGCGATTCTGGGCGTGGGGGCCATAAAAGAGCGGCCGATAGCCGAAAGCGGAGAAGTCACGGCCCAGCCCACGCTGACCCTCTCGCTCGCTATCGACCACCGGGTCATCGACGGTGCGGACGCGGCCCGCTTTGTCACCACCCTGAAATCCTATCTCTCGGAGCCGACGCGGCTCCTGCTGGATTAGTCTGTCAGGTCGGGGCGCGAACGGTTCGTTTATGCCCGGCCCACGCCACCCCTGACACATGAGTGAGGCCGACGCCGAGTCGCGGGCGGGACGGGAGGAAGTGTGGATAGAGAAGTACCGCCCGGAGACACTCGCCGACGTGAAGGGCCACGAGGACATCGTCGGGCGCCTGCAGAGCTACGTCGACCGCAACGACCTCTCGCACTTTCTGTTCAGTGGGCCAGCCGGTACCGGGAAGACGGCTAGTGCCTGCGCCATCGCCCGCGAACTGTACGGCGAGGACTGGCGCGACAACTTCCTGGAACTGAACGCCTCCGACGAGCGGGGTATCGACGTGGTCCGGGACCGCATCAAGAACTTCGCGCGCACGAGCTTCGGCGGCTACAATTACCGCATTATATTCCTCGATGAGGCCGACGCGCTGTGTGTTCCCTCTAGTACCGAAGTCGTCACCGGCTATCCGTCGTCACCGGAAGTGAAACCGATAAAAGAAGTCGCCAAAGACGGCGAACCCATCCCATCGGTCGATTTCGACACAAACGAGATTCAGTCCGACAAAGGTAAGCTAGTCGACTCGGGTATCGCCGATTTCTTCAAACTCGAACTCGCAGACGGGCGAACGATTCAGGCGAGTTTGTCCCACCCGTTCTTTGTGATTGGTGAGGACGGCAAACTCGTCGAAAAGGAATTACAGGAGCTAGCCCCGGGAGACGAAATCGCCGATTTTAAAACGGATACTGGTGTCTCACGGTGCGAGGTTTGTAAAGATTGGACTGCGGGACGGTTCTGTTCTCTCGACTGTAAGAACGAAGGCCACAGCCGTCAAATGAAAGGCGAGGAGAATCCGATGCACGGAACCGAGTGGTCCGAAGAGCGGCGTGAGAAAATCGTCGAGAAGCTTTCGGACGGTCGGCTTGCAGGAGAGAACAACCCGAATTACGGCGGGGAGTTCCACGGTGTTTCGGTGTGGGAGATGGACGCATCAGCCATCGAAGAGTTCTGCGAAAAAATCAGTGAAAGACGGTCCGGAACCTCGTGGGAAGAATGGGTCGTTGATGCCGACGCTGAAGAGGTTAAGAGAGATATCGGTAATGCGCGCGCGGAGTGGTGGGAGAGTGTAGACGATGAGAGGAAAGAAGAGATAATCGAGAAGGCCACCGAGAACTGCGAGTATCCCGTCTGTGACATCACCGGGGACAACAACCCGATGCGTGACCCGGAGGTCGCACAGAAGGTCTCGGAAGCGCTGCAGGGCCACGCACCGACAGGTGGGAATATTCGGCACAGTGACGAACTCGGTCATCTCGTTCGGTCCGACTGGGAGTACGAAGTTGCGAAGGCGCTACAGGACGCTGGGATCGACTACCAGTACGAACCGGAGTTCGAGCTGTCAGATAGTGTCTTCCACCCGGACTTCTTGATCGAGGACACGGTCATCGAAGTCAAGGGCTCCGCCAAGCTGTGGGGTCAGGTAGAGAAAGTGGAGGAATTCCTCGAGGCGTACGGCGACGAGTATACGTTCGTCGTCGTTGGCGACGAGGAACTCCCACACCACGAGCACTACGACAGAAACGAGTTCGAACCGGCGCTCGTCTCAGACGGGGGGCTGCAGACGGTTGAGACAGTGGAAGTGCGTAGTATCGAGTACAGTCACCGCGGGAAAGCGTACAATATCAGCATGGAGGGGACGCCGAACTTCATGCTCGCCAATGGGATTCTGACGCACAACACCTCGGACGCACAATCAGCACTCCGCCGGACGATGGAGCAGTTCTCGAACAACGTCCGGTTTATCCTCTCGTGTAACTACTCCAGTCAGATTATCGACCCCATCCAGTCCCGATGTGCGGTCTTTCGCTTCTCGCCGCTATCGGACGACGCCGTCGAGTCAGAGATACGCCACATCGCCGAGCAGGAGGGTATCGAACTGACCGACGACGGCCTCGACGCCTTGGTGTACGCCGCCGGGGGCGACATGCGCAAGGCCATCAACGGGCTGCAGGCGGCCTCGGTCAGCGGCGACGTGGTCGACGAGACGGCGGTGTACGCCATCACCTCCACCGCCCGGCCCGAGGAGATACACGGGATGGTCCAGTCGGCACTGGACGGGGACTTCACCGCCGCGCGGGCGACGCTCGACCGCCTGCTGACAGAGGAGGGCATCGCCGGCGGCGACATCATCGACCAGCTCCATCGCTCCATCTGGGAGTTCGAGGTCGAGGACCGGGCGGCGGTCCGCATCCTCGAGCGGGTCGGCGAGACGGATTACCGAATCACGCAGGGGGCAAACGAGCGCGTGCAACTGGAGGCGATGCTCGCCTCGCTGGCAAACCCCGAGTAAGCCGCTGTAGCCCCTACAGGCCGTTTTCACCGCCGATAATTGCTCACGGAGCTTTATACGGGTGTAGTCACCAAGCTATCAGTAACTGAAATGTATGGCCTGAATAACCAAGTAACAGACGAGCGGGGCCAGGTCGGTATCGGCACTCTCATCGTGTTCATCGCGATGGTGCTCGTCGCGGCTATCGCGGCCGGCGTGCTCATCAACACGGCCGGGTTCCTGCAGAGTTCCTCGGAGGCGACCGGCCAGGGCGCGGCCGACACCACGTCGAATCGCATCCAGACTGTCAGCGCAACGGGGACGTCGCTCAGTGACGCCGGCGTCGGTGTCGTGAGCTTCACGGTCAAGAAAGGACCGGGCGCGAGCAACATCGACCTCGAGACGACGACAATCCAGTGGGTCGGACCGACGGGGTCGTTCTACCAGCTCGCCGAGAACGGCGCCGACGGAAACCCGGACGGCCGGTTCACCATCGAGACAGTCCAGGACGAGGACAGTTCCTCGCCCGTGCTGAACGACCGGGAGGACCGGTTGAAAATCAGGCTCGACCTCGGCAGCGAGGACCTGGGCGATGCGGGGAACACCTTCGGCACCGAGTTAGGCGAAGGCGAGAGCGCCACCGTGCGCATCACGACGGCATCCGGCTCGCAAGTCACGGAGAAGATACTCGTGCCGGAGACCATCTCGGGCACCTCCGCAGTGCGGCTGTAGTCAGCCGGTGTCACTCTCTGGACCGCTCCAGCGTAGCCTGCCGACCCCTTCGGAACTGTTTTACCCGCTGCTGGGCCAACACTACGCCAATGAGCGACCTCGACGAGGCCTACCAACTCGACTACTTCGACGAGGCGGGTTTTCACCGCCGGGAGTGTGCCGAGTGTGGCGATATGTTCTGGTCGCGGGCGGACCGCGACACCTGTGGGGAGCCGCCGTGTGCCGAGTACGGCTTCATCGACAGCCCCGGATTCGACGACGAGTACGCCCTCGGGGAGATGCGCGAGGCGTTCCTCTCCTTTTTCGAGGCGCGCGACCACGAACGCATCGACCCGTACCCGGTCGCGGCCAACCGCTGGCGCGACGACGTCCTGCTGACACAGGCGTCCATCTATGACTTCCAGCCCCTCGTCACGTCGGGGACGACGCCACCGCCGGCAAACCCGCTCTGTATCTCCCAGCCCTGCATCCGGATGCAGGACATCGACAACGTCGGCAAGACGGGCCGGCACACGATGGCCTTCGAGATGATGGCCCACCACGCGTTCAACGCGAAGACGGACATCGAGGACCCCGAGGAGTACGCCTACGAGGGCGAGGTGTACTGGAAAGAGGAGACCGTCGAGTACTGCGTCGAGCTGTTCGAGGAACTCGGTGCGGACATCGACGAACTGACCCTCATCGAGGACCCGTGGGTCGGCGGCGGCAACGCCGGCCCCGCCTTCGAGGTCATCTACCAGGGCGCCGAGCTGGCGACGCTCGTGTTCATGTCCTTAGAGCAGGACCCGGAGGGCGAGTACGAGATGAAAGACGGGAACCGCTACGCGGAGATGGACACCTACGTCGTCGACACCGGCTACGGGCTCGAACGGTGGACCTGGGTCTCCCAGGGCACCCCGACGGTGTACGAGGCGGTCTACCCCGAGATGATAGCCTTCCTCAAGGACAACGCCGGCATCGAACTCTCCGATGAGGAGGCCGCCATCGTCCACAACGCCGCGAAGCTGGCGGGGCGGATGGACATCGATGAGGCCGAGGACATCGAGGCCGAGCGCGACACCATCGCCGAGCAGGTCGGCGTCGACATCGAGACACTGCGCGAACTCGTCGCGCCACTGGAGGAGATATACGCCATCGCCGACCACTCCCGCACCCTTGCCTACATGCTGGGCGACGGCATCGTCCCCTCGAACGTCGGGACCGGCTATCTCGCGCGGATGGTCCTCCGGCGCACGAAGCGGCTGGTCGACAGCGTCGGCGTCGACGCGCCGCTCGACGAACTGGTTGACATGCAGGCCGACCGCCTGGGCTACGAGAACCGGGATACGGTGCGCGATATCGTCCGCACCGAGGTCGAGAAGTACCGCGAGACCCTCGACCGAGGGGGGCGCCGGGTCCGTCAGCTGGCCGACGAGTACGCCGAGTCGGGCAACCCAATCCCCACCGAAGAGCTGGTCGAGCTGTACGACTCTCACGGTATCCAGCCCGATATGGTCGAGGAAATAGCGGCCGAGCGCGGGGTCGGCGTCGACGTGCCCGACGACTTCTACGCCGTGGTCGCGGACCGCCACGGCGGCGAGACGGCCGAGGCGAGCCAGGACGGGATTCCCTACGCCGACCGGCTGGCCGAACTCCCCGACACCGACCGGCTCTACTACGAGGACCAGCAGCGCATGGAGTTCGAAGCCGTGGTGTTAGAGGTGTTCGACCGCGACGACGGCCGCTACGACGTCGTGTTGGACCAGACGATGTTCTACCCCGAAGGCGGTGGCCAGCCGCCGGACCACGGTCACCTCTCGACGGACGATGTCACCGCCGAGGTCGAGGACGTCCAACGGTACGACGGCGTCATCCTCCACACCGTCGACGACGACCCCGGCAAGGGCGAGTTCGTCCGCGGCGGGGTCGACGCCACCCGGCGCAAGCGGCTGATGCAACATCACACGGCAACCCACGTCGTCGTCCACTGCGCCCGACAGGTACTCGGGGAGCACGTCCGCCAGGCCGGCGCCCAGAAGGGCGTCGACTCCTCGCGCATCGACGTCTCTCACTACGACTCGGTGAGCCGCGAGCAGGTCACACAGATAGAGTCCATGGCCAACGACCTCGTTCAGGACAACGTCCCGGTCACCCAGCAGTGGCCCGACCGTAACGAGGCCGAGGCGAAACACGGCTTCGACCTCTATCAGGGCGGTATCCCCGCCGGCGAGCAGATTCGCCTCATCCAGGTGGCCGACGACATCCAGGCCTGCGGTGGCACCCACGTCGCCCGCACCGGCGACATCGGGACCATCAAGCTGCTGGGAACCGAGCGGGTCCAGGACGGCGTCATCCGGCTAACCTTTGCGGCCGGCGATGCCGCCATCGAGGCCACTCACCGCACGGAGGACGCCCTCTACGAGGCCGCCGAAACGCTAGATGTCGCCCCGCCCGAGGTGCCCGAGACCGCCGCTCGCTTCTTCGACGAGTGGAAGGCCCGGGGCAAGGAGATAGAGGAACTGAAAGAGCAACTGGCAGAAGCCCGCGCCTCGGGCGGCGCCGACACGGAGGAAGTCGACGTGGCAGGCACCACGGCGGTCGTCCAGCGAATCGACGCCGACATGGACGAACTCCGCGCCCAAGCCAACGCCCTCGTCGAACAGGGCCGGATTGCCGTCCTGGGCTCCGGGGCCGAGGGCGCCCAGTTCGTCGTCGCCGTCCCCGAGGACATCGAAGTCGACGCCGGCGAAGTGGTGGGCGAACTCGCCGGGCGCGTCGGCGGCGGCGGTGGCGGCCCCGCTGATTTCGCCCAGGGTGGCGGTCCGGACGGCGAAAAACTCGACGACGCGCTCGACGAAGCCGAGGCCATCCTCCAATCCGTCGCGAACGTGTAGATGCCGACCACGACCAACGACGGCGTCTCGCTGCACTACGAGACGACGGGCGAGGGTCCCACCGTAGTCTTCGTGGGCGAGGTCGGCTACGGCGCGTGGCTGTGGGGGTGGCACCACGACGCCGTGGCGGGCCCCTACGAGGCGCTGGTGTGGGACCTGCGGGGGACCGGGGAATCGGACGCGACGGCTCCCTACGACGTGGACACCCTGGCGGCGGACCTCGAAGCCGTCCTCGCCGACCACGGCGTCCGGAGCGCGCACCTCGTCGGCGCGGGGCTGGGCGGGATGGTCGCACTGTGGTACGCTCACACCTACGACAGAGCACGCACGTTGACGCTGTACAACACGGCGGCCTCGGGCGACGCCGTCGATAGCGACGCGCTGGCGGGGCTCTCGCTTGCCAACGGTCCGGCGCAGTCCCTGTCGGGCGCGTTCTCCCCGGCGTTTCGCGAGCGTGCGACCGACCTCACGGAGCGTATCACCGGGTGGCGCGAGACCGAGGACGCCACCGGCGACGCCTTCGACGCCCAGGCCGGGGCGATGACGGGCTTTTCGGCCCCGCCGCTGTATGAAGTGACCCAGCCCGCCGAGGTGTACTATGGCGTCGACGACCCCGTCGTGCCGGCCGACGCGGCCGAGTCACTGGCACGGGACCTCCCGCGTGGAACCGCGACGGCCGTCGAGGGTCGCCACCTCTCTTTTATCGAGCACGCGACGGCGGTGACCGACCGGCTCGTCGCGTTGCTGGACGAACACGCCGGCGAGTGAACTGCCACAGCGGCGTCCCCGACCGTGGCAGTTCCTGCCGCCGAAAGGTGGCCTTTTAGTGCTCGAACCGCTGGATACGGGTAATGAGTCTGCGTCTCGCCCTGCTGAACGCGGCCCACGACGGCGAGGACAACCGCCGGAACTTCCGGCGGGAACTCGACGCCGACCTCGTGGAATTCGACGTCACCGGGCGCGAACTACCCGAGAGCTTCGCGTTCGACGCCTGTCTCGTCACCGGCTCGCGGGCCTCTGTCTACTGGGACGAGCCCTGGATTGCCGACCTCAAGGCCTGGGTCGAGGACGCCATCGACGAGGGCGTCCCGTGTCTCGGCGTGTGTTTCGGCCACCAGCTACTCGCCCACGCGCTGGGCGGAACCGTCGAGCCGATGGACGACTACGAAATCGGCTACCGAACCGTCGAACACGACGGGGTGAACCCGCTACTTGCCGGCGTCGACGACGAGTTCACCGTCTTTACGACCCACTCGGACCACGTCGCCGAACTGCCCCCGGGCGCGACGCGGTTCGCACAGAACGACTACGGCGTCCACGGGTTCAGGAAAGACGACGTCTTTGCGGTGCAGTTCCACCCCGAGTACGACCCCCAGACCGCCGAGGACGTGGTCTCCGGCAAGGACCTCCCCGACGAGCGTATCGAGCGCGTCCTCGACGGCATCACCCGGGAGAACTACCGGGCGGCCTGTGAGGCCAAGCGGCTGTTCGATAACTTCACCGACTACGTGCGCGACCGGCGCGTCGCCGCCGACGCGGGCGAACAGGTCGCAAGCGACGACTAGGCGTTCCCCGAGTCGGGGAGACATCACCGCCGTCGCCGAAGAGAATCGTGTCGCTAAACGGCAAAGTTCGGGCGTCCGGACCGGACGCTACTCTCGCCGGTCGATGTCGAGTTCGTCCTCGAGGTCGTCGAGCCAGTCGGCGTCTTCGAGTTCGGCCATCTGCTCGCGGAAGTGTGTCTTGCAGACGCCGACCTTGACCCCGTCGCTGTCGACGGCGATATCCGCGTCGCGGTCGCAGTAGTGACACTGCATACCTGATAATTACACCCGTGGGGCATGAACCCTCGGATTCCGTCTGCCGGCCGTCAGACAAAGCGGGCGGCGGTATCAGCTAAGCGTCTCGCGGAGCCGCGTCCAGGATTCGCCGTCGAGGCCGGCGACGCCGAGGCGGTCGTCGTGGGCGTCGCTCCCACCGGTCGGCACCAGGTCGTAGCGCTCGATGGCGGCCTCGACCGGGTCGGTGTCGACGGGGCGGTCGTACGGATACCATCGCTCGACGGCGTCGAGGGCCCCACACCGGGCGAGCGCGGCGTCGGTGTCGCGGTAGCGCAGGGGATGGGCCAGCCCGACCAGCCCGCAGGCGTCCGCCAGTAACTCACGGGCCCGCTCGAAGTCGGGCACCTCGCGGGGGACATAGCAGGGACAGTCGTCGCCGATGAGGTCGTCGAAGGCCCCCTGGAAACTGTACTCGGTCACCTCGGCGATGGCCCGGGCGATGTGGGGCCGGCCCAGCCCCACACGGGGTTCGACCGGCAGCGAGCGGTCCAATCGGTCCTCGACACAGTCGATGATGGCCCGGCCCCGTTCCCGGCGGTTGCGCTGGATGCGCTCGCACTCGGCGACCAGCGCGTCGGTCGGGGTGAGCCCGTAGCCCAGCAGGTCGAGTCGCTGCTCGCCCGCGTCGACGCGCAACTCGATGCCGTGGACGATAGTGAGCCCGTCGCGGGTCGTCACCGGCCCGTCGAGGGTCGGCTGGACCCGGTCGTGGTCGGTGACCGCGACGGCGGAGACCCCGGCGGCGGCGGCCGCGTCGGGGAGCGTCTCGAGCGTGAGCGACCCGTCCGAGCGCGTCGTGTGTACGTGGAGGTCCGCGACGACCATACGGACCCACGGGTACCCAGCGGCAAGCCGGTTCCCCTCCGGTCCGTGTCACGCCGGCCCAAATAATGTAATTAAGGAATATTATCATTATAAACCATGAACTTTATGCTCCGCCGGCCACTCCCCTGTGGTATGACGATGTGGACAGACGCGGTGGCGGCGTTCGACACACACCAGTACCCGATGACAGCGGAGGAACTCATCGAGGCCGAAGGGGACCTCACCCTCGAGCTACCGAACGGCACCGAGACGCTGGGCGAGGCGCTCTCGCGGTCGGCCCCGGAGACGTTCGAGACGGCAGAAGACGCGCGGTTGGCGGCCTACGCCTGTGTGTCCGGTAAGGCAATCGGCCGGAAGGGGTACTCGGACCGCGACCCGGTCTGTATGGGCGAGGACGGCCCCGAAGAAGTCTCGTTCTGAGACCGGCGGCCCCAGCTACGCCTTTTTCGGCAGCGAGTTCCGAGCAGCGGCGCTTAAAAGCCGTAGTCGTCGTCCATCTGGGCCGGGTCCTGTTGCTCGTTCGTGGTCTGGCCGAACATCTCGTCGTCGACCGGCGACTCCGACTCGTCGGTCGTGACGTTGTACGCCGAGATACCGCGTTTCAGCAGGTCCTCGACGGCCTGGTCGCGGTTGAGGAACTCACCCTGGTCGACGAGACGCTGGATGTCGGAGTCGACCTGGTCCGGCAGCGACAGTTTGATTCGGCTCATATGGGCCGGATTATCATGTCGAGTATATAACCCTGTTGCCGACGGCGGAGCCGGGGACGTCGCGCGGCTCTGCGGGTCACTACTTCCCGCGTCGCCTTCGGGACGCTTCACTGGGTTCATACTGCCGGCTGTAACAAACTGAAGGAATTTGCCATCCCGGGGTGGCAAATATCTTTACGAACTTACAGCCGGCAGTATCAGCGTCTCGCTATCGGTCCAGAAAGTCCGGTCGGTCGACCCGCTCGGTGCTGTCGACGCCCTGCCGGTCGAGCAGTTCGCCCGAGTCGAGCGCCTCGGGCAGGCTGTCCCGCCCGGGCACGGCGTCGGGGTCGACCGTCGTCACCTCGTCCTGGACCAGTTCGGCCCAGACGGCGTCTGCGTCGCTGTCGGGGTCGGCGGCGGCCTTGGCCTCGTTGCGGCCCTCCTCGTAGGCGAGTTCGACCATACTCCGGTGATAGGCCGAGTCCATCTCGTCGCAGATGGCCTCCAGTTCCTCGCGGTTGCCCTCGCCGAGGCGCTCGGCGACGCCGATGGCGTACGCGCGGGTCGTCGCGTCGTCCTTGTCCAGGGTGTCCCAGCCGGTGTCGAACTCCCGCTCGTAACGGCTCATGGTGGTTCTCGTCGCGATTTACCGGGACACACCGACCCCGGGGTCGGCGCTATCCGGAAACAGGCTCCGATACTCGCTATCATGAGTCGATTTTCTCGTCGGCGTGGACCTGCAGGCCGTGGTCGCTGAAGGATATCCTGCGGATGTCACAGTCGATGGCGGTCCCGCGCATCTTGATGACCTGCACGCCGCGAGTCATGCTGCCGCCCTCCAGGAAGTTGTGAAAGAAGATGACGCCATGGGCCAGATAGTGCTCGTCACTGTAGGAAGAGGGGTCGGTCATCTCCGAGATGAGAAGCGTGGTCGCGTCGGTCTGTTTTAGCGCCGAGAGAAAGCCCGTTATCTCGCTGTCGACGTCGTTCATGAAGTGCTGGAGGAGCATCGTCGAGTCGATGACCACCCGCTGGATGTCGTTTTGCTCGATGTAGGAGACCAGCCGGTTCGTCAGGCCACCCTCGGTGCCAAACTGGGTGATGGTCCGCTTGCCGCTCTCGGTGACGAGGTTGAGAAACTGGACGGCGTCTGACTGCATCGCCCGGTCGAAGCCGAAGTCATAGCCCGCCATGTCCTGCATCAACTCCTCCTTTGTCTCGTGCATCGTCACGTAGAGACAGGTCTTACCCTCCTTTGCGCTCTGTGTGATGAACTGCGAGCAGAAGGTGGTCTTCCCGCTGCCCGGTGGCCCGCTGACGACGTAGAGGCGGTCAGGCAGCAAACCCCCATCGACGAGTTCGTCGAACCCGGGGACCCCCGTGGAGATTCGCATCGTCTCAGTGTCGACGCGTCCGGACATATGTGTTGGTGTCAGGTTTTCATCGGTGATAACTCTCCCGGCCCGAATTCAATCGTTGATTCGGCCAGCGGCCTCGGGTGGCTCGTCCGCGAGTTCCAGCAGCGTCCGCGTCCCGTCGGCGTCAAAGCGCATCGGCCGGCGCCACCACGGTCCTTTCCCCGAGTCCGACGATTCCTCGGTGACCACCCAGTTGGCGTCGGTCCCGCCGGAGGGCGCCGACAGCGGGACGACGGTCCCGTAGAGCCGGGACTCCTCGGGGTCGCCCAGCAGCAACACCCGGGCGTCGAACGCCGCCCGTTTGACGTGGGCGTTCGAGTCGAAGACGGCCCGCTCGTCGGCCGAGAGGCCCCGATAGTCCTCGCCGGTGACCGGGTCCCAGGCCAGTCGGAAGTGGCCGACGACGTGGGCGCCCCACCGGGGCGGCGCCCAGGCCGGCGCCTCGCCGACCGTCGAGAGCGTCGCGTAGAAAAACAGGTAGTCGCCGGCCGACAGCTCCGAGAGCGGGCCGGCCTTGACGCCGTGTTCGTCGCCGTAGGTGTAGCGCTCGCCGCCGACCGGCGGGAACTCGGGGTCGAAGTGGACGGGACGGTCCGCGACCTCGCTCACGTCCGTCTCGAGGTCGAGGTCGGCGTAGCTGGGCACCGACTCGTCGGTCGGCTTGGCCTCGGGAATCGGGATATACTCGAAGGAACCGTCGGGAAAGAGTGGGCCGCGAAAGCCGGGTTCGTTGGTGTTCGCACCGATGTTGATAGCGATGGCCCGCATGGTCGCCCGTCGTCGCGGGCGGAGAAAGGACTACCGGAGCGATCTGGCACAGGAGCCACAGTACCGAATCATCCGGTGGGACTCGTTGGTCGTCCCACAGTGGGGACACGTGACGCTGTCGGTCGTCTCGGCGCCGAGCGCTCGGCCGCCGTCGGCCCGAGTCGCGCGCCCCTCCGTCGTCTCCGGGGCCGGAGTCCCGCCGCTGAAGTGTCGGTACAGCATGACCTGCAACAGCCCGAACCCGAGGACGTACGCTGTGAGCCACACCCACGGTTGCATACACGCTACCACTCGGAAACCCTACTTCGGTGTTTCCCACCAGTTTTCAGAAGTGATACTTGGATGGGGTGTCACCCCCGACTGGCTCACCGGTCCGGCGGCGAGAGGTCCCGGCTGAACTCGTCGAAGACGGTGATGTCGTCGGGAACGGTGTACTCGAGTTGCCGCTCGGCGCGGCGGTCGACGTTTGTACCCTCCAGCGGGTCGGCGACCGACTCCCACCCGTCCTTGACAGCGATGGACTTCGCGGGCGTGCCGGCCGCGATGTGGTGGGCCGGGATATCCTTGCCGGCGATGGATTTCGCCGCGAGGATGGCGTTCTCGCCGACCCGGACACCCGCACGGACCATCGAGTCGTAGGTCAGGCGCACGTCGTCCTCGATGATGGTGTGGTAGTTGTCGACGTGTGTCTGGTCGACGGCGTCGTGGTCGTGGCTGTAGACGTGCGTGTCGTCGGAGATGGAGACGCGGTCCCCGATGGTGAGCTTGCCGCGGTCGTCGAGGTGGACGTCGTCGTGGACGACGACGTTGTCGCCGACCTCGATGTTGTGGCCGTAAGTAACGGAGATGTTCTTGAAAAAGCGACAGTTCTCGCCACAGGAGGCAAAGAGGTGGTCGGCGAGCATCCGGCGGAATCGCAGCGCGAACTCGACGTTGTCGGCCATCGGCGTCGCGTCGAACTGCCGCCAGAGCCACTGGAGGTGTTTCGAGCGTTTGAACCGCTCTTCGTCTTTCTCCGCGTAGTACTCGCTTTCCAGGGTCGTGTTACAGGGGTCGTACCCCTGGAGGCGGACACGTTCGGCGGGGGAGATGTCCTCGCCGTCCTGCCAGCGCTCGTATGCCTCGCGGTCGCCGTGGAGGTCGACGAGTACGTCCGTGACCACGTCACAGGTGTCCTCCTCGCCCGAAAGTCGCTCGTCGACCTCGTCGATAAACGCCCGGAGACCCTCCTCGGCGACCGGCGGCAGCGACACGTGGCGCTTCGTCATGTCACAAACCTGGCCGCGAGAGCAGATAGTGGTTTCCGTTAGTCCCCATCAGCGGGTACCGTCGGCGTCACCACCCCGCCGTCAGGGGGCGGATTTCAGGGTCGCCGGGCGAGAGAGCCGACAATATAAACCGTCGCCGACCGACCTCCCGCCATGGCCAGGTCGGACTTCATCATGGAGGTGCGTGGCTACCTCGTCAACCCCGCCGAAAAGCGGCTCCGGGCGCCGTGGCGAATCGGTCTCTGGGTCCTGCTGGCCGGATTCGTCGGAGTCGTACTCACGCTGCTCTTTGCCGCCGTCCCCGCACCGGCCGGGGACACCGGCGCCGTGGCGGCGCTGTACGCGCTGGCCGAACTCGGCTGGGGGTTTTTCGCGATGGGCGCCGCCGGGCTCGGCGTCGGCTATCTGCTGGACCGGCGCACGCTCGCCGACTTCGGACTGGGGCTTGACGGCCAGTGGTGGCGCGACGCCGGCTTCGGGCTCGCGCTCGGCCTCGGACTCCCGACTGCCGTGCTGGCCGGCCAGCTCGCCGTCGGCTGGACCGCCATCACGAGCGTCCTCCCGACCACCACGGGCGGGACCTTCGGGCTCGCCTCGACGGGCGCCGTGGTTGGACTTTTGCTCCTGATACCTTTCTTCGTCGTCCAGGCCACCGCCGAAGAGATTCTCGTCCGGGGCTACCTCCTGACGAACCTCGCTGAGGGCGGTGCCGGCGCCGCCGGGAAGACGGTATCGACCGTCGGTGCGACGGTCCTGACCGGCGCGCTCTTCGGGCTCCTCCACTGGACTAACCCCAGCGCCACGCCGCTCTCGGTCGCGAACATCACGCTCTATGGCGTCCTCCTTGGGGCCTGTTATGTCCTCACCGGCCGGCTGGGTGTCGCCTGTGGCTTCCACGTCGCCTGGAACTACGCGCTCTCGCTGTGGGACTTCCCCGTCAGCGGGCTCGACACCGGCGTCGCGCTGGTCGGGACCGAATCCACTGGCCCCGAACTGGTCACCGGCGGCGCTTTTGGCCCCGAAGGCGGTATCGTCGCGCTCCCGCTGCTCGCCCTGGGCTCTGGCGCGCTCTACTGGTGGGTCCGCCGGGAGTACGACCGCGTCGGAATTCTCGACGGTATCGCCGTCCCAGACTTGCGAATCGCGACGCGTGGTGGGGAGCAAAGGGGATTGTAGCTGATTGACCAACCGCCAGAGTGTGCAGAGTCGAAGTCATGACACTATACCACTGAAATTCAACGCACACCCGACCGCACGACAGCAGTGCAGTCGGTATGTAAATCGCTTCAATTGTTGCTAAAGCCGATATAAAAACGGCTGCGACAGGAACCAAGAGCGATAAGTGCGTTCTCCACTAACACGGTCCCATGAAATACGACACGCTCGGGGCGACGGGAATCGAGGTCTCCGAGGTCGGTTTCGGTGCCTGGGTCGTCGGGACGGACTGGTGGGGCGACCGCACACAGGACCAGGCTATTCAGATGGTTCAACACGCCGTCGACCGCGACGTCACCTTCTTCGACACCGGCGATGTCTACGGCCACGGCGACAGCGAGAAGCTCGTCGGCGAGGCCCTCGCCGAAGTACGGGACGAGGTGACCGTCTCGACCAAGGTCGGCTACGACTTTTACAACAACCCGCAGGCGGGCCACGGCGAACTGCCCAAGAAGGTCACGCCCGAGTGGATTCACAGCGCGCTGAACCGCTCGCTCGACCGGCTGGGTATGGACCACGTCGAACTGTTGATGCTCCACAACGCCAACGTCGACGAGGTCACCCCGGACGTCCTGGAGGCGCTGGACGAACTCCGCGAAGAGGGCAAAGTCGAGGCCATCGGCTGGGCGCTTGGCCCCTCTATCGGCTGGCTGGCCGACGGCGACGCGGCCATCGCCGAGGAGTTCGACGCCCTCCAGACGGTTTTCAACCTCTTCGAGCAGACCCCCGGCCAGCATTTCATCGACACCATCCGGGAGCAAAACGCCGACACGTCGGTCCTGGCCCGGGTCCCCCACTCCTCCGGACTGCTGAACGAGCAGGTCACCCCCGAGACGGAGTTCGAGGCCGACGACCACCGCGCCCACCGGCCCACCGAGTGGTACGAGACCGGCTTCGAGAAACTGGAGACGCTCAGATTCCTGGAGCGTGCGGAACGCAGTTCCGCGAACAGTCGAGCGGCGACGCCGCACGCCCACGTTCCGCACGACCGCCGACATCGACGAGTGGGCCGGAGCGCCCGACACGCCGCCGCTGTCGGACGAGGAGTACGACCGCGTCCAGGAGCTGTACGCCGACAACTTCGGCATCGACCGCGACGACGGGATGGACGCGCTGCGCTCCTCGGTCGGCGGCGACGACCTGGACGACACCGGGATGAAGTCCACCGGGGACTAGCGCGGTAACGGTTCATCCCCCACACCCACTGTATCTGCAGTCGATAGTTCACCCTTCCCTGAACTGTTGTGTCGAGGCGCCGTCACGTGGTTTTCGGTTACAACCCCCTCGTTTCGACAGGAGATATATAGCAGTCCGGTGGTTTGCCGTCGTGCTGTTTACTTTCACTCCGGTGCGTCAGACACCCGAAAGACGCGGGACGGCGTCGGGTTACTCGTCTTTCAGGCCGGCGCCTTCGACGCGCATGACGCCCTCGCCGTCGGGGAGGTTCGGCGCGTCGACGAGCTTGACGATGCGCTTGTTCCCTTTGGACTTGCGCAGGTAGATGCGGAACGTGGAGGTGTGACCGAGGATGTTCCCGCCGATGGGCTGGGTCGGGTCGCCGAAGAACGAATCCGGGTTCGACGCGACCTGGTTAGTGACGACGACGGCGGTGTTGTTGAGGTCGCCCACGCGCATCAGGTCGTGGAGGTGCTTGTTGAGCTTCTGCTGGCGGTCGGCCAGTTCGCCACGGCCGACGTACTCCGCGCGGAAGTGGGCGGTCAGGGAGTCCACCGCGAGCAGTCGGACCGGGAACTCCTCGTCCTGGCTCTCGCTGGCTATCTCCTGGGCCTTCTCGGCCAGCAGAATCTGGTGGTTGGAGTTGAACGCCTTGGCGACGTGAATCTTGTCCAGCATGGACTCGACCAGGTCGTCGAGCAGCGCCTCGTCGGTGGGGTCGGCGGCCTCGTCCTCGCCGACGATGCCGTGCAGGACCATCGTGTCCTCGAGGACGTCGTCGTCCTGTCCCTTGACCATCTGCTCGATACGCTCGGGACGGAAGGTGTCCTCGGAGTCGATGAAGATGGCGCTGCCCTCCAGCCCGCCGTGTTCGTCGGGGAGCTGGACGTTGACCGCCAGCTGGTGGGTCACCTGGGATTTCCCGGCGCCGAACTCGCCGTACACCTCGGTGATGGACTGGGTCTCGACGCCGCCGCCGAGCAGCCCGTCGATTTCCTCGACGCCCCAGGTGAGCTTGCCTATCTGTTCGCGCCGTTCCAGCACTGCGGCGCCGGTCTCGAACCCGCCGATGTCAGCGGCGTCCCGGGCGGCGTTGATGATGTCGGCGGCCGACGACTCGCCGATGTCGGCCGTGTTCGAGAGTTCGCCGGGGGAGGCGACGGCGATGCCCTGGTAGGAGTCGAATCCGCTGTCTTTGAGCTTCTCCGCTGTCGCGGGCCCCACGCCCGGTAGGTCTTCGAGGTTAGCAGCTTCGGACATGGACGTGGCTTGCGCCCGACGGGATATAAACCCTCGTTAACAGTGTGGTGAAAGTGAAACTAGGGGACGGCAGCGGGTGACGGCAAGGTGGTATCGGGACGTTTAGGAAGGAAGAGCGGTACCGGCAGTACTCAGAGCCGACCGCTGTGACGCTCCCGGCGAGGACGAGAGCGGTGGCGACCGCCGACGCGAGCCTCGCGGTCGGTTTCCGTCCGGGTTCTCGGCCGGCTCGAAGCCCTCGAGCGCGTCCATCGCTCACTCCCAGGGGTGGTCGCCCGCGCGGTCGGGCCACAGCGGATACCAGTAGGCCTTGTCGTCCTCGACGGTGAGTTCGCCGTCGAGTTCGCTCTCCAGTTTGAACTCCGCCGCCTGGTCGCGCTCGTGGTCGGCGTCGGGGTTCGGTGCGAAGGGGTAGTACGCCCCCCGGCGGAAGGAGTACACCCAGTACGCCGGGTCGCCGCTGCGTTCGTCTTCAAACGCAAAGAGCGCCGACAGCAGGCGCGAGCCGTACCGCCGGTCGATGAGCGTGTCGGCGGCAAAGTGGATAGAGGTGACGAGGTCGTCGAACTCCGTGTCGTGGAGGACGACCCACTGGTAGCCGTGGCTATCGCCGACAAAATCAGCTGTGGTGCCGGTCTCTTCTTCGCCCGCCGCGAGGATAGCTTCGACTTCGTCGGTCGCGGCCTGGAAGTCCGTGCTGTCCACGTCGCCGAAACACAGCGCCGCGTCGCCGGTCGAGACGTAGCCCAGTTCGGCCTCCATGGTGACGTGGGCCGTCGACATCCCGAAAAGGTCGTCGGGGTTCGCGTCCCGCGTCGCGTCGGCCTCCGCGCGCATCCCGAGGACGCTCTTGAGTTCGGAAAGCAGTCCCATACCGGTACGTCGGGCGCGAGCGGTAAGGCGGTTGTCGTCCCGGCGAGGCGATGTCGAGCTAATTGAGGCGTCGTTGTGACCGCTCTCCGGTCGGCACGTCGCCGAGACAGGGGCTGACGCGAATATCGCCATGTCCAGCGGCACGAATCTCACAGCCGGCGTAGATGAACACACAGGTCCCCGAGAACTGCCCGTCCAGGAGCGCGCCGAGCGCGTCGGCGTCGATTGTCTCCTGCAGCGGCGGGAGGGCCGTCGGCTCCACGTCTCGAATCGCCGCGACACGGGAGACTATCTGGTGGGCTGTATCGTCCGACATGGTGTTTGTAGCCATCGTAACATAGCATTGCCAATTGCCTACATATATAAATGTCGCTCAAATTTTATATTATGATAATCGGAGTGTCGCTGTAGGCAACCGGCGATTGCAACGCGGGGACAGGGCGTTCAGCTACAGTCCCCGCTCGAGGTCACGCAGCCGCTCGATACGCTTCTCGGTCGAGGGGTGTGTCGAGAACAGGCGGCCGATGAAGCCCGAGCGGATAGGGATGATGAAGAAGGCGTTCATCTCCGACTGGCCCCGGAGGTCGTCCTTGGGGACGTTCTCCATCCCGCTGTCTATCTTCATCAGCGCGGTCGCCAGGGCGGCGGGCCGGCCCGTAATCGAGGCGCCGCCGCGGTCGGCGGCGAACTCCCGATACCGGGAGAGCGCCCGGATGAGGAGAAAGGAGAGTATCCACACGACCAGCGAGAACAGGATGGCGACGAAGACGGGCACCTGCTGCTGGCCGCCGCGACCGCGCCCGCCCGAGAACAGCCAGCCCCAGCGGACGACGAGGAAAGCGATGGTCGAGAGAAAGGAGGCGATAGTCATCACCATCACGTCGCGGTTCTTGATGTGGGCCAGTTCGTGGGCCAGTACGCCCTCCAGTTCCTCGTCGTCGAGCAGGTCCACGATGCCGGTCGTCACGGCGACGGCGGCGTTGTCCTGCGAGCGGCCGGTGGCGAAGGCGTTTGGCGTCCGCGAGTCCGCGACGGCGATTTTGGGTTTGGGCAGGTCGGCCTGCTGGGCCAGTCGCTCGACTTTCCGGTGGAGGTCGGGATACTCGTCGGGGTCGACCTCCTTGGCACCCATCGAGTACAGCGCGAGCTTGTCGCTGAAGAAAAACTGCGCGCCCATGAACAATCCCATCACGACGACGATGGCGACGATACTCTCGAAATACAGGGTGAGGACGCCCAGAAAGACGATGTACAGCCCGAAGAGGAGGAACATCGTCAGGGCCATCCGCCCGCGAAGTCCCCAGTCGGTTTGCCACTGCATATGTTGGCTAGGTGACGGGGATGCTAAAACCCCGCCATCGTGTTCGCATCCCACACTCTCGTACCGCCGCCCGCAGGCATATGTGCGGCGGCCGACAACGACAGACCATGACCGAGACAGTCCTCGTCACGGGCGGGCTGGGACGTTCGGGTCGCTGGATATGTGACCGCCTGGCCGAGACGTATCGCGTCGTCTGTGTCGACCTGGACCATCCCGGCTGGGAGATACCGGCACGCGAGCGCATCGATTTCCGCGCGGCGGACGTGACCGACGGGGCCGAGATTCAGGACATAGTGAGCGAACTCGCTCCCGACGCGGTCGTCCACTGGGCCGCCCTGCCCTCCCCGGAGCGCCACGCCGGGAGCCGGGTGTTCGAGACCAACGTTGGGGCGACCTACACCGTCCTCGATGCCGCCGGTCGCGCCGGCGCCGACATCGTCTGGGCGTCCTCCGAGAGCGCCTACGGCCTCGCGTTTGCCGAGGAGACGCCGCTGCCGGCGTATCTCCCGATGGACGAGGGCCACCCGATGGCCCCCGAGGACCCCTACGGCACCTCGAAGGTGGCCGGCGAGGAAGTCGCGAAGATGGTCGCCCGACGCGACGGCGTGAGCGTGGCGTCGATTCGACCCTCCTGGATTCAGTACCCCGGCGAGTACAACTGCCGGGACGTGGCCGAGGGCGACCTGGCCGGAGGGGCGGGCAACTGCTGGTCCTACGTCGACGTCCGCGACGTGGCCGGCATCGTCGCTGCGGTCCTGGCGAGTGATTTCGACGGCCACGAGGGGTTTCACGCGGCGGCGGCCGACAACTACGTCGGCTGCCCGACCGCCGACCTGGTCGAGGAGTTCTGGGGCGAGGTGCCGACCCGGTGTGAACTGGCTGGCGAACAGTCGGCGCTCTCGACGGCGAAGGCTGACGGCCTGCTGGACTGGGCGCCCGAACACGGGTGGCGGGAGGCAGAAGACGAGGACATCGACAAGCCCAGTCTGCTAGCCGAGTGACCGCGACGACAGTCGGCGGCCACTGCCAGAACACACGGCTTAAACGGCCCAGTCCAGTAGAGAGACCAATGAGTCGGTCCGGAGCTTTCTGTCCCGAATGTGGCGACGAGTTCGAGCCACCCGAGGACCGCCCCGCGCTCCCGGGCCAAAAGCGGGACTCCGAGCGAGTGCTGTGTGACGCCTGCTACTTCGAGGCGTTCGACCTCGTGGACGCCCCCGAGACCATCGAGGTCCGTGTCTGTAGCCGGTGTGGGGCGGTCCACAAGGGGAGCCGCTGGGTCGACGTGGGCGCCGAGGACTACACCGACATCGCCGTCGAACAGGTCAGCGAGGCCCTGGGCGTCCACGTCGACGCCGAGGCCGTCGACTGGCAGGTCGCGCCAGAACAGCTCGACAAGAACAACATCCGGATGCACACGGAGTTCTCGGGCGTGGTTCGGGGTGTACCGGTCCACGAGCAGGTGACTGTCCCCGTGCGTGTCTCCCGCCAGACGTGCAAACGCTGCGGGAAGATAGCCGGGGGCTCCTTTGCCAGCGTCGTCCAGGTCCGAGCCGACGGGCGAGACCCGACCGACGAGGAAGTCGAGCGCGCCAAGACCATCGCCCAGGAGTACATCGCCGAGCGGGAGGCAACGGGGGACCGCAACGCCTTCATCACCGAGACTAACGAGGTCGACGACGGGCTGAACATGAAGATATCGACGACCCAGATGGGCCAGGGCATCGCCAAGCGCATCACGGCCCAGCTGGGCGGGGGGTACTCCGATTCGAAGCGGCTCATCACCGAAGACGAGGACGGCCAGAAGCTCTACCGGATGACCTACGCCGTCCGCTTGCCACGCTATCGCCAGGGGGAGATAATCGACCCCGAGGACGGCGACGGCCCCGTTCTCGTGCGGTCGGTCCAGGGGAACCTGAAAGGGGTGCGCCTGGCGACCGGCGAGGCCTACGAGGCCCGCTTCGAGGAGGGCGAGGCCCCCGACGCCCGCCGGCTGGGCTTTCGCGAGGACGGCCGGCCGACCACGCTCGTCGCCGTCGAGGACGACAACGCCGTCCAGGTGCTCGACCCCGAGACCTTCGAGAGCGTGACCGTCCCGCGACCGGCGTATCTGGACGCCGACGCCGACGAGGTACCGGTCATCAAGAGCCACGCGGGGCTACACGTCCTGCCGGCGGGCGAGCGCGACGATGCGTGAGGGCGACGGCGGGTCGGCGGACGCCCCCGACGCGACTGACGCCGACGGGACCGCCCGACAGTTGGCCGCCGTCGTCGCCAAACCCCGCGCGGAGTCGGTCATCGACGCGCTCGAAGCGGAGGGCGTTTACGACGACAGCCGGAGCGTCGGGTCCTGGGACGAGGACGGGGTCGCGGTGCCGGTGACCGCGCCGCCCGAGACTGTCGAAGTACGCGAAATCGTCCAGCAGGTCGGCAAGCGCCGGCTGCGGAGCCTCGAAGACCACCTCCGCCAGCGCGGCTGGACCGACGCGGAACTCGATGTCGCCCCGTCCTCGTGGGCGGTCGTCGGCAGCGTCGTCCTCGTGGCGATGGGCGAGGCGCCCCGGCCCGGCGAGGTCGGCGAGGCGCTGCTGGCGCTGCACGGCGAGGCCGACACCGTCCTGGCGCGCAACGGCATCAGCGGCACCCACCGCGAGCCCGACGTGACCGTCGTCGCCGGCGAGGGCGACACCGAAACGGTACATACGGAACACGGCACCGAGTACGCCCTGGACCTCGCCGAGGTGATGTTCTCGCCGGGGAACAAGGCCGAGCGGGTGCGGATGGGGGAGCTTGTCGAGCCAGGCGAGCGCGTGCTGGATATGTTCGCCGGCATCGGTTACTTCACGCTGCCGATGGCCCGCGCCGGCGCCGAGGTCATCGCCGTCGAGCACAACCCCACCGCGTTCCGCTATCTGGTCGAGAACACGGTGCGCAACGGCGTCGACGGCCTGGTCCACCCCTATCGGGCGGACTGTCGGGAGGTCATCGAGGCGGGTCTCGACGGCGGCCCCGTCGACCGCGTGGTGATGGGCTACTACGAGGCGAGCGAGCCGGCCGACGACGGCGGCTTCGTCTATCTCGACCACGCTCTCGACGCGCTCGCGCCCGGCGGTATCCTCCATATGCACGAGGCGACACCCGAACAGCTCGTCTTCGACCGACCTATCGAACGGCTCGAAGCGGCTGCCGCCAACGCGGGCCGGTCGGTCGAGATACGCGATACCAGGCGCGTCAAGAGCCACAGCGAGGGCGTCGTCCACGTCGTCGTGGACGCGCGGGTCGAGTAGCACCGTGGCCTGAATCCGCAGTGCTTTTTTGTGGACTCGTTCGGCTACTCAGTATGGACGACGGTGTCACGCGACGGGGCGTGCTCGGCGCGAGCGCCACCGTACTCCGGGCGGGCGACCGGCGCCGACCGGCAGTGAGGGTGCGTCGTAACGCCTAATTGGGTGTCTGTGAAAGGAGCGGCATGGACAGACAGCAGATACTCGCTATCATCCTCGTCTTGCTGATGGTCGGCTCGTCGTTTATCTACGGCGCGGCCTTCCTTATCTAGTCCCAGACGTCGGAGAGGGGGTGGTCCCCGCCGGACCGCGAACGGTCGCGGCGCCGATTCGCGCTCGCCGACACACCGGCAAGCGCTCGGTCGGGCGCGAACTCGGGGAGGGCGGGCTCCGAGAGCCGGTCGACCTGCTGGACGAACCAGTCGGGCATATCGGTCCGAGCGCGCTCGAAGAGGTCGAGCAGCGACGAGTCAGCCAGATAGGTCGCGCCGTGGTCGTCGGGCGCACGGACGACACGCCCGCAGGCCTGGATGACGGTCCGCAGCGCCGTCCGGTAGTACCAGCCCCACTGGCCGTCCTCCAGCCGGCGGGCGACTCGCGAATCGCGGGTGTTCGGATAGGGCGCCTTGCAGAGCACCTGCCAGCGACACAACTCGCCCTCTAGGTCCAGGGCCTCTTCCATCTTCACCGAGAGGAAGAGGTCGGGGTTGTCGCTGCGCTTCCAGGCCGACAGGGCGCCGTCGCGGTCATCGGTGTCGTGGCTCCGGACGCGGGGCCCGACGCCGAATTCGGTCAGGAGGGCGTCCAGTTGCTCTTGAATCCCGTAGGAGTGACAGTGGACCAGCCCCTTCTCGTCGGGGTGGCGGGCCATCGCCCGGACGATGGCCCGGGCGACCTTCGGCAGTGTCTCCTTGCGCTGTTCGTAGGTCATCTTCCCCTGCGTGATGTCGTACAGCGGCCGGTTCTGAACGGGGAAGGTGTGGCCCACCTCCACGAGTGCGACGTCCGTCGGGTCCAGCCCGACGTTCCGACAGAAGGCGTCCTTGTTGAGAATCGTGGCCGACAGCAGCGCAAAGCGGTTCCCCCGGTCCCAGACGGTGTGTTTGAGGTACTTCTCGGGGTTCATCGGCTTGACCGTCACCGGTGTGCCCTCGCCGCCGTTCTGGTCGACGACCCACGTGGTCGCGCTCTCGGGGTCGCGGTAGTCCTCCTGGAACCACGAGAGGTCGCTGCGAAGCTTGTTCAGTGAGTCCCGCTCGGCTACCTCGTCGGGCGTGAGTTCGGCGTTGCCCCGCAGCTCTTTGCCCCGGCGCTCGGTGACGTGTTCGATACGTTCGGCGAACGTGACCGCGTCGTCCAGCCCATCGAGGTCGGGGACGTCGAGGTCACCCCAGAACGGAATCGTCGCAGGCGACAGCTCGATTGTGGCGTACATCTCGGCCCACTCGCCCAGCCCGTGGGCCTCGTCGACGACGACCACGTCGCGTTTGCCAAAGACGTCGCTGCCGGCGGTCTGCATGAAGTAGGCGAGCGTCATCGCGGCGACGTGGCGATTCGAGGCGATAGCGCGGTCCGAGAAGTACGGACAGCGGTGCTTGACCTGGCAGTTGAACTCCCGTTCGCGCACGCACGGGGCCTGGTCGACCGGCGTGTCCGTCTCGCCGGGGAGGATGCAGTCGTAGTTGTTCTTTCCGCGAATGACACAGAGGTCCGAAAGCAGCGCGTCCCCGGCCACGTCGTCCAGCTGTGAGACCTGCGGTGTCGTGTAGTAGGCGTCACACACCTGTTCGGGAGCGGCCTCGCCGGCGGTTCGGGCCGCGCCAGCGATGGCCCGGGCAAGCAGGGACTTGCCGCTCCCGGTCGGCGCTCGAACGAGGACGACATCCTTGCCACCCTCGAAGGCCGCGCGGATGTCGGCGAGAGCCTGCTGCTGGTTGCCCCGATGGCTCGGGGCCGGGAACTCGTCGGGAATCCGCGACGGGTACACATCCGAGCGAACGGCCGGGCAGGGGTAAACCTTTCCTGTCGGGCGACGGGGCGGGAGCCGGCACTCGCTGTCGCCGACTGCGTCGGTCTCGGCCGTCACACCGCCGTGGTAGTCTCCCCAGTCCGTTGCACCGCTGTCAACCCGCTATTGAACATAGTTTAATCAGTTGACAGCACATAGCCACCGGTACGATGGCAGACACGACCAATCACGAGACGGAGCTGACCAGAGCGGAAACCGCCGAGTTCCTGCGTTCCATCGCGGACGAACTGGACACCAGGAAAGCGTGTATTCAGGTCGCCATCGGGAACAAGCACGTCCAACTCTCGCCGCCCGAACACATCGCGACGGAGGTGACCGTGACCGAACGGTCCCGCCGACTCCGGAAAGACGTCGAGGAGTTGGAGCTGCAGTTCCGGTGGACGCCGACGAAGGCAACGACGGAAACGGCGGCGGACGGTGGCACGCCGGACGACAACCGGGCAGAGTGATGGCCGGCACACTACCAGTCCTGCAGGCGCTCCCGGCGGAGTCCCTCGTCAGCGGCGTCCTGGTCTTTCTGGTGAGCCTTCTGGTCGGGACGGTGGCGATAGCGTTTGGCGCACAGCTACTCATCGACCGGGACATGGGCTTTCTGCGGGCAGCCGTCACCGCGCTGATAGGCGCGTTCGTCTACTCGCTCGTCGGCGTGTTCCTCGGCTGGATTCCGCTACTGGGTCCGATTCTGCTGCTCGTCGCCTGGGTCGGCGTCATCAACTGGCAGTACCCCGGCGGCTGGGGGACGGCACTGGGCATCGCCTTCGTGGCCTGGCTCGTCGCCGTGGCGCTCCTCTACGGGCTCGCGCTGCTGGATATCGCCACCGACGCCTTCGGCATCCCCGGGGTGTAATCAGGAGTCCAGCGCCGCGACGTCCGCCGCCCGTACCTCGCGGTCGTCGGGCAGCCGGTCGATACAGTCATAACAGAGCAGATGCTCGGTGCCGTCGGCCAGTTCCAGGATAATCCCCTCGGTCGGGCGGCTCTCTTTGGTCCAGATGTTGGCGATACCGCCGCCGATAGACACCGAGTCCCCACAGCCGTCACAGGGGTCCGAGGCCATACACGACGTACCGGCGACGCGCGTAAGGTACTTTCTTTTTGCTGTCGAGAATCCTATATTTCGCGCCGGCGGCTACAGGCTCTGGAGTGGGCCGGCTACGCTCGATTCCGTGGCGACGGTGCATTTTAACCGCCTGCAGTCCTCCGTGTGGGACATGCACGCACGCCCGGTATCGAGCGGGGACAAACAGTGAGCAACGAGGGCCCGCACTTGGAATACGGCGAGACATGGGTGTACGAGAGCATCGTCGGCGCCTTACCCGGTATCCGCTTGCCCACGTGGGCAGCACTGGCGATTCAGCTTGTCGTCTTTGAGGTCGCCGTCATCGCTATGTCGTGGTACTACGACACCTGGAACGTCGCCATCGTCGCCACGGCGGTCATCTTCGTCGCCACCGTCGGCAGTATTGAGATGCTGCGTATCAGCACGCTCGTCCGGCGTATCGACGTCCCGCCGACCTACCAGGCGCTGCTCTTTTCCTCGAACATGGAGGTGGTGCTGTCGGTGCTTGCCTACATCGCCTTGCTGACGCATATCTTCGTTTTCGACCCCCAGACGGCGAGTTCGCCGCTGCTGACCGCGCTCTTCGGTCCCGACCCGCCGGTGCTGGTAGTGTATCTCATGTTGCTCATCCTCTGGGACATCTGCTATCGCATCGGCACCGGCTGGTGGGCTAGCGTCACCGGCCTCTGGCGGTCGTTCCGGTTCCAGTTCGACCCCGAGACGGCCCGGGTATTCCAGCGCGCCGACATCGAGACGTGGGGTTTTGGCGTGCTCCAGCTCGTGCTCGTGCCCTTCGTGTTGAATCAACCCGTACTGCTGGCGTCGCTGTTTGCCCACGTGACCGCCGTCACAGTCGTCACCGGTATCTCCGTGGCGCTGTTACAACTCAGGTCCAGAAACGGTCTCAATCGGAGTTGATCTGCTTGAACTGGTCCAGTAGCTCCTCGGTGGACTCGTCGCCGTCGTAGTCGACCGTCCCGTGATACGCGGTCCGGTCGTCGTCGTCCGACATGTCGACCTCGTTGTTCTTGCGCTCACGGCGCTCGTGTTCGTCGTCGTCGTATGCTCCCATAGACATCGGTTACCACACTTGATGTTGTGTGGTATCAATTATCAATCTAACGCCGAGCCTTTTTGACCGCGCTCACTTCGCTCATGGGTCCCCGTTTGCATCAAGGGGTCACGCCGCTGTGGGGGTAGTGTTTAATTAGGCGATTCAGACTGTCACCAGCCAGAAAGCCCCCGACCGCTCGACTACTGCGACTCGCTGCGCGCTTCACTCACTCCGTTCGTTGCAG
>PXRT01000001.1:45320-57180 GCA_003020925.1 Halobacteriales archaeon QS_6_64_34
GACGTAAGCACCACAGGCCGAAGGCCGAGGAGCGCAGCGAGCCCCCCGACCGAAGCCAGCCGGGGCTTTCTGGCTCTCTTCCGCGTTTTCTACTAAACTAAATACTACCTCTCGCGGTGGGACAACGTTTTCATCACACCCCGCATCTGTCAGATTGATGCCACACGGAACATCGGACCTGTCACCGCGCGAGCGACTGCTCGCACGGGGCTGGCACTACCTCGGGTACAGCGTCGTCTTTCTACTGTTGTACGGTGGTATCCGGCTCTCGCTCGGGCGATTCCCGGTGTGGTTGCTGGTCGGTGTGTTGGTCGGGTCGCTGCTCAAGGACGTGTACGACGAACGCCGCCTCCAGCGAGGCCGCAAGCCCCTCGCTTACGCCGGTATCGAACACGCTCCCTCGAACGCGATCCTCATCGTCTTTCTCCTGTCGGGATTCATCGCACCCACCGGCTCGGTGCTCGGCGTTTCGACCCGCGATTGGGCGTTAGGGCTTGCCGCTGTCGACCTCCTATTTGACCTCTCACAGGACATCCGGGCTTGATAGCTCCCGCAAGTAATTGACAGTATCGTGGCGAGCGTTCTGAACACAGTTGTGTTACTCCCACAGCGGAACGCACAAGAGCGTCGGCCGCTTATAAACCGGTGTGGCTGGCCCGATTCGCTTTCGACACTCGACGGAACGCTGGAACGAGGACCGTGTCCGGCGTGATTTGCTCTCCCCGCTTGCGGACACCTTCGGCGCAGAACTGAACGGCCCGTGGTTCGCCCCGCCCGAGGGGTGGGCGGCCCGCCGGCTGGAGATGGACAACGGCGACCTGGCGCTCTTTATCTGGAACGGCCAGGAGGCCTACTGGCTGGGCAACACACAGACCCCCGAGACGCTCTGGCGGACGGACAAGCGCAGCTTCGAGCGCAGCCCCGACGCCATCGCCGAGTGGGCCCAGCGGGAACTACTCGCCCAGCTGGAGGTCGAGGACCCCTGGCTCACCGAGTACGAGGCGCTCGCGCACTTTTTCCTCCCCGTGTTGCTCTCGAAGGACGGCCGCAAGTCCACGCGGACGTTCTTCCGTGACCACGCCGGCGGCTTCCCCGACGCCGACCGCGAGGCTGGCCTACAGTTCTACGACGACTTCCTCGCGACCGGCGTGCTCGATGACTATCGCTACACGATGGCCAGCAAACTCGGGACCAGTCAGGGATTCGACCTCTCGCGGATGCGGGCGACGATGGGGGAGTTCAACGCCGCGAAACTCCTCGTCGACGCGGGCAACGACATCGTCCCGGAAGTCGAACTGGACTCGGGCCACTCCGTCGACTTCCGCGTCGATGACACGCTCGTCGAGGTGACCCGACCGCGACCGCCGAGCCGGCGCCAGGTCGACACCGCCATCGGGGCGCTGAAAGCCTCCGGCGGCGCCAAGACACGCGACCAGCTCGCGGCCCATCCCGGTGCGGTGCTGGTCGTCGACTGCAGTTCCTTTCACGACGACGGGTGGCGGCGAGTGCTCGCCGAGAAGCCAAGCGTCGGCTACGAGCCCCTGGTCGTCTTCCGCTACCGGCCCGACGGTCGTCTCGAGGGGTACTCGCGTGGCTCCGTCCCGTTCCCGCTCCCGTTCTGAGACCCGATAGCCCAGTTCTGTACTCCTCGGCCGACAGTAAATACACCGATAGTCGGGGCAAAAGTTTCGTACTCACGTGACGAATACGGGGGTATCGGCCGACCACCCGGCCGGGATACACATGGATGTCGACCAATTCATCAGCGACAACAGACCCGATGAGGGTGGCGACACCTTCCAGCTAGAGAACAGCAAACTCCTCGACATAGCCGTCGACGGCACGGTCACGACGAAAGCCGGCTCAATGGTCGCATACGAGGGGGACCTCTCCTTTACCGGTAGCTCGAACGCCGAGGGCGGTATCAAGGGCTTTATCAAATCGAAGGCGACCAGCGAGGGCACTCCCGTCATGGAAGTCGAGGGGACCGGCCACCTCTACGTCGCCGACCAGGGCAAGGAGGTCCAGATTGTGGACTTAGACGCCGACGAGTCGATTTCGGTCAACGGCAACGACGTGCTGGCCTTCGAGTCCAGCGTCGACTACAGCATCTCGACCATCGGCAGCATCTCCGGGGCCTCTGCGGGCGGCCTGACGAACGTCTTCCTGGAAGGGCCGGGACACATCGCCATCGCGACCCACGGCAGCCCGCTCGTGCTCACGCCGCCGGTCAAGACCGACCCGCAGGCGACGGTGGCCTGGAGCGCCAACAACTCCCCGTCCAGCAGTGTCAACCGCAGCCTCTCCGATATGGTCGGCCAGTCCTCCGGCGAGCAGTACCAGCTCGAGTTCACCAACCCCGACGGTTTCGTCGTCATCCAGCCCTTCGAGGAGGGCACCCCAGCACAGCAGCAGTAGCCCGACCACCCGTTTTTATTGCCGGCCCGTCTACGGCGTCGTATGCCAAAGATTGCCGATACGCACATCGTCAACCGCGAGCGTGTCCAGCCCACCCACGCGAACAACTACAACAGCGCCCACGGGGGTATCGTGATGAAGTGGATGGACGAAATCGGGGCAATGTCCGCGATGCGGGCCGCCGAGCAGTCCTGTGTCACCGCCCAGATGTCGAGTGTCGACTTCGAACGGCCGATTCCCATCGGCGACAACGCACTGGTCGAGTCCTACGCCTACCGGACCGGTCGCACCAGCGTCCACGTACGTATCGGCGTCAGCGCCGAGAACCCCCACACCGGCGAGACCGAGTCCACGACCTCGGCCTACGCCACCTTCGTCGCCATCGCGGACGGCAACCCGACGCCGGTACCGGACCTGCAGGTCGGGGGCGAGAAGTGCAGAGAACTCCGTGAGAAGGCCCTGGCCGAGGAACCGAACATGGACTAACACCAAACTGTTTCTTGTGAGGCCGTCGTAGCTGTCCCGTGTCACTGCTCGCGTCGCTCAAACGGTCCGTCAGCGGGGTCCTGACGAGGTCGCCACACCAGCGGATGTCCCGCGCGCTCGCCAAGACGCTACTGTACCGGACGCTGATGGTCGTCATCACGGTCGTCGTCGCGCTGTTTGTTACCGGCAACACCGCCCAGGCGCTGAGCATCGGTCTCGTGGCGAACCTCGTCAAAACGGTGACCTACTACGGCTACGAACGGCTCTGGGACCGCATCGCCTGGGGCGTGTAACCCGACCACAGCAGTCACTGGGCGACAGCGAGCCTCGCAGAGATGTGGTCGGCAAGAGCCTAGGCCGGAATTTGAATCCGGGCTCTCGTCCTTACCAAGACGTTGATATGTTTCGTCATCCAGAAATCCGGTTTTGACCGGATTCAGGCAACACGATATCGACTGGTCGCCAATGGCCTGGTGCTGTCTTGGATTCCCGCGTATTTCCGGGTATTGGCCCGTTCTCCCGTCAGCGTAGCACTATCGCGCACCCACATAAATCACCGGGCACACATGCTGTGGGCATATGAGATAATACGAGATGGTCAGTTAGACTCAATCGGTATCTCTTACACGATAGTATAGCGCCCTGATGGCGTCGTCGTGAAGGGAGGTCTCCACAGTAGTACGGGTGATCTGGAGGAAGAGAAAGAGCTAGTGAAGAGGAATCCGATGTCTGTTACCGGATATAAAATGGTGAATTTCTACTCCGCGCTCTTCTTTCGTAGATTCAGAGTATAAATTTAGTGTAGAAGTGACTGATGAGAAGAACGTAAATAACAGGGGGAAGTGATTTCGCCTACTCTTCAACCGGGATGGTCTTCCCTTTGGTAGTGGCGTCTTCGATGGATGGGAGGTATACATCAAGGATCCCGTTTTGATATCGGGCCCTGATGCTGTCGTCATCAATCTGCTTTGGCATTCGGAAGGACCGACGGTAGGTCCGCGTTTGATCACGGCGGTTGTCCTCATGTTCAGCCGCGACTGTTAGACGCCCTTCGTACCAACCGACCTCAATGTCATCGCGCTCAAACCCTGGCATTTCGACGCTGAGGACGAACTCACCGTCCTGTTCGTAGAGTTCGTAGTCGTCCGAACCGGTGCCGAACAGACGTGATTGACTGCCGGTGCCGGAAAGCCATGAGCTGGCTGGGTCAGTTGGTAACGCCATCATACGTCACCTCAACTTAGGATTGATTGTGGTTCGTAATGAATTTTTCGTGAGAGTTTGTGATTTACTAACGAATGAGATCCTAAGGGCGCTGAGTACGATCTTCTATTGTGACAGATATGCGCCCTACATTTTGAGCCATGATCTGGTTGAATATGTGGAACTGCACCGCATTAGCGACCAGCAATGTTTAAATTTCTTTGCACATATGCCTGACTGTTCCTCAGAATCGCATGACAGCGCCGGGGTACCGACTTTCCACCCGGGCACTCGTTCTTTCACACCGGTCATGGGTATACCGACGGAGAAGGGCTGAAATGCCCGAAAAAGGGGAAAGAGAGCCTAGGCCGGAATTTGAATCCGGGCTCTCGTCCTTACCAAGACGTTGATACGTTTCGTGGCCTGAAAACGGCGATTTGACCGTTTTCAGCGGATTTTTCAGATCGTACCGCAGTCCTGGTATTAGCTGTATATCCGGTTGTTGGCGGGTCTCTTCGTCAACTTAGTATTATCGCGCACCTACTTCAAACACCGGGCAAGCAGGCTCTCGGCCTGAACGATACTACTAGTTCACTGGAATAGGCGTGTGATTGATGCCCGAATGGTATCGGGATCAATCTGGAGGAGTGTTCCGGCGTCGTCGAATACCGAATTTTGGTCTCTGGTGACAGCGTTTTCTACCGCTTGAATATCATCGGATGAGACGTATTTCTGTATCTGTTCGCGGATCTCGTTGTAGGGTTTGGTGTACCAGAGCAGTGCGTGGAGGTCTGCGACGTCCTTCACTCGTTTGTGGCTCTTGTCTCGGTCGGGAAGTGACCGGATTTTCATTGCAGCCAAGAGTTCGGGCGGAACAATCTGTACAGTATCGGGTATGGACCAGGAAACGTACTGTTGGAGTGGTATCCCAGCATCGTTTTCGAAGACTGGTTTGAGAAGTGGTTCTGCTGGCGGGGTGAATCCGAATGCGTCGTGAAATTGGGTTAGTTCTGTGGTGTCGGGGATGAGGTCGATGTAAACCTCGAAGAGCTGGTGCTGAGGGTGTTCTCGGGCTTCTTCCTCGGTAAGTCGCTGGTTGTCGTCTCTGTGAAACGCTTGGACGAATCCGAATCTGCTGCGGCTGTACCCGAGTTCCTCGATGGCTTCCAGTGTTTCTCCAATAGAGCTTTCCCCTATCTCCTCGCTGGTTTGGTCGGTGTTGATGTGTATCCCAAGGTCGATATCTCGTGAGCCGATGTATTCTCGTCCGTGCTCCGTTTGGAAGCCTTCGTTGACGTGGAGGTGGACTGCCCAGCCACCAAGGAGGCAGACTGGCGGGTTTGCAACTCTGAGTATGGACTGTAACTCTTGTTCGGATATGTCCGTTATCTGTGGGACGTAGTACTGCCGCACCATTTTACTCGTTGTCTCCGTGGAACGAGTCGATGAGTTTGTTTGCGGCTTCCTCGCATGGTCCGCCTTCATCCAAGAGGTCGAGGATGAGTTGTGGTGTCGAAACCAGGGTGAATCCGTCTCGTTGTTGTGCGTTGTAGAAAACGTGACTGTCTAGAACTCTGAGTCGGGTATTTCCGCCACCCAGCAATCCTTTTTCCTCGACGATGGCGAGCCAGTCTTCGATTTGGTCAGGTGCGATGTAGAAGTCGGTGGTTGAGGTGAACAGGAGTCCTTGGCTCAGGTTTTCCGCCTGATATGTGGTCAGGACGTACTCTAGTTCGGTGTCTTCGAGAAGCTGCATCGGCTGCTGGAGAGAGACTGTTAGTTGGTTGGGTTTGATCCGGATCTCCTTCCAGACGTGGTAGAGTTCTCGAGGTTCGAGTACCTGTGTGTCATTCAATAATTCTTTCCCTTCGAGTCGGTCGGTATATTCTCGTGTCCATGCTTCGGAGGTCTCTGCTAGCTTTGCGACTCGATATTTTGTGATCTCTTCGCCGTCGTGGTTGAGTAGAACTCTGAGGATTCGTTCTTTGCTGTATCCTCGTACGCGATCTGGCTTCTCCAGCAGCATACTACATAGGTTAATTCGAACACTTAAATACTTAGCCGATGCATCGGCTAATTTAAGGACTTAAATAAACAACCGACCCACCACCCCTCATCCGCTATTGGACAGACTGCCGAATAAGCAGACTTCAGAAAACCGACTTGAGTATCTCACTCGTGACCTCCGACAGGTCCTCCTGATCAGCTTCTCTCCCTGATTTTGGAGAGTAGTTCGTCGACTGGTTTTCCCTTCCGTGGTGCTGGATAACCCAGTTGGATCAATAGCTCTGTCAACAAGCTAGGCCGGGTGTTGTACTGCCAGCAGTTGATGTAAACAGATTTGGAAGTGGTCTCCTCCTCCATCCGGTCGAAGAGGTCGAGGCGGTTCATCCTGTTTTTGACAGTGGAATGGCTGTATCCGGTGGCCTTGTCCGGGTTTTTGCCGAGTGCGAGCATCTATTCTGCGAGTTCGCGGTATGTGACTTCTTGTCTCGGGTTTAGGTATTCTTTCGTGTCGTTGGTGACGAGTACGAGCCCGTCAACTTTGTTTTCAACGCTGTACGTCATTTTCGTTCCCTCTGTCTAGAAACTAGATCACTTGCGTGGCAATCTTTAAATGTATAATATATGCCTGTCTTTTCTTCGAAACCACTGTAAGGCGTTGGGGTACCGGAAATGACACCGGGTACTCGTTCTTGCGTCGACATTTTTCTTTCACCGACGAAGAACCCGGTAACTACCGGACGTAACAGGGAGAGAAAGCCTAGGCCGGAATTTGAATCCGGGCTCTCGTCCTTACCAAGGACGCGCTTTACCGCTAAGCTACCCAGGCACGCACTCGTCTGTATCCGGCAGTTGTCTTTAGGCGTTTCGATTCGCGCCTGGAATCAGTGGTCGGCGGCGGCCTGATTGTCGTACCCGGCCAGCCGGTCGGCGACATCGCCGCTCAACAACGTCTCGACGTCGGGCAGCCCGTCGGTTGCCAGGTCGGAGCCGACGGCCCGCAACGCTTCCGTGGGTTCGTGACCGGCAGCGGTGACACCGGCAACGACGGCGAGTTCGCAGATGTCGACTTCCAGGTTGCCGTCGAGGTCGTCGTTGCCGGTGGTTCGCAGTTCCGTCTGGTCGTTCCCGAACTCGCGGACGACTTGGACGGCGGCCCCGGCGGCCTCGGTGCGGGCCAGCAGATAGAACCCCCGGGAGACGAGGATGTCGGCGATGAGGATGTCCTTGTCGGCGGCGTCGCGGTCGCCGGTGGTCCAGGGGTTGTCGTGGGCGAGCCGGCGGGTCAGTGTGAGCCCCTCGTAGATGAGCTGGACGCCGGCGGCGCGGTCCTCGTCGCTGTCCGCGACGGGCTGGCTGCGGGCCGCCGCCTCGGCGACGAGGGTCAACACGCCCGGCGCGAGCGTGGCGTCCGCAAGCCGGGCGGCGATACGGTCGTAGAGCCGCTCGGGCTCGACGTCGTCGACACCCGCCAGTGCGGCTCGGCGGACCGCCGCCACTTCCTCCATTGGGGCGACCTAGCGGAGGCAAGGGCAAAGACCTTTGGAAACACCCCCATCGGTCCGGACGACAGCGGCCAGGCAGCCGGCGACGAGCGCGAGCGGCCTTTGCCGACCTCGTCGCGTCGGCTGAACAGCACGTTCAAAACCCCCCGCTGCATACGGTAGTGCCAATGGTGGACTGTGACTACTGTGGGGCGTCCTTCGACGGCGAGGAGGCGTATCTGGACCACCTCGCCGAGAGCCACGAGGGGGACCTCGGCGCTATCGACCAGCGCCGGGTGGACAGCCGCGGGAGTACCGGCGACGAAGGCATCTCGCTGCTGGCGCTCGCGGTGGGAATCGGCGTCGCTATCGCTGTCGGTGCGACGCTCTATCTGACGTTTTTCACCGGTAGTGACAGCGTCTCGCCGGACGGACTCGAGGCCGCCGAGCTGAACGAGTCGGGCGACAACGCGACCCTCTCGTCGGTCGAGCAGTTCCCCGACGAGGGGGCCCAGCACGTTTCCTCGGACCGGAACATCGACTACGCGCAGTCGCCGCCACTGTCGGGACCCCACTACGAAACGCCCACCGAAGGCGGCTTCTACGAGGAGCCCCAGCCGGCGGGTAACATCGTCCACGCCCTGGAACACGGCGCGGTCGTCATCTACTACGACGAGAGCGCGATAGACGAGTCAGCCCGGACCAGCCTCCGGGAGTTCGCGGCGACTCACAACGGCAGGTGGCGCAGTGTCATCGTCGTCCCCAACCCCAACGAGAGCGCCGAGTCCGACTACGTCCTGACGGCGTGGCGCCACCGCATGGACATGGACAGCTACGACGCCCGGACCGTCTTCGAATTCCTCTCGGAGTTCCTCGGCCGCGGGCCCGAGAATCCGGTTCGCTAGGCCGTTTTCGTTTTCCGAGTGGGCCACATCTAAACTAAACACTACCAGTCGCGGAACGACATTTATTATCACACATCCCCTATCGACGGCCGTGAATCGCACGGCAGCGCTCGACGCCGTCATCTTCGGGGTCGACATCCAGAGCGGCGACGTCCGTGGGGACGCCCCCTCCTACGCGCTGGTGGTCTTCGACGGGGACGAGTTAGAGCGGGACGTCGTCTCGCGGCGGAAACTCCGTCGGCACATCGAGAGCGAGGAACCCGCCATCGTGGCGACGGACAACATGTACGAACTGGCCGCCGACAAGGACCGGCTGGTCCACTTCCTGGGGTCGCTGCCCGACGGGACGAAACTGGTGCAGGTGACCGGCGACGAGCGCCCGGAACCGCTCTCGCGGGTGGCCAAGCGCCACGGCGTCCCCTACGGCAAGGAGCCGATGCAGGAGGCGGAGGCGGCGGCCCGACTCGCCGCCGCCAACGTCGGCCAGGAGGTCTCCGCCTTCACCGACACCACCGAGGTCAAGGTCGCTCGGGGGCGCTCGACCGGCAAGGGCGGGTGGTCCGAGGACCGCTACACGCGGCGCATCCACGGCGCCGTCAAGACACAGACGCGGGAGGTCGAATCCGAACTCGACGCCGCCGGCCTCGAGTACGAACGGGACGTGACCGAGAAATACGGCGGGTTCTCGAACGCCGTCTTCCGCGTGAAAGCGCGGCCACAGGACATCCCCGTCTCCACCCATCGCTCGGGGGATACCCGGGTCGAAATCGAGCGCATGCGCCGTGACGGCATCGAGTTCCGCCCGCTGGCCAAGCGTCGGGACCACGTCGTCGTCGGCGTCGACCCCGGGACGACCACGGCAGTCGCTATCGTCGGCCTCGACGGCGAGGTGCTTGATGTCTACTCCTCACGGACCAGCGACCGGGCCGACGTCATCGAGTGGATAATCGAGCGGGGCCGGCCGGTCGTCGTCGCCGCCGACGTCCAGCCGATGCCCGAGACCGTCGAGAAGGTCCGTCGCTCGTTCGACGCGGCGGGCTGGGCGCCCGAGCGGGACTTGCCGGTCGACGAGAAGAAACACCGCACCCGTCACGAGCGCTATGACAACGACCACGAACGGGACGCGATGGCCGCCGCCCTCTATGCCTTCGACGCCCACGAGAGCCAGTTCGGGCGGGTCGCCGAGAAGGTGCCACCCCGACACGAGGTCGGCCCCGTCGTGGCCCGCGTCGTCGCCGGCGAGGAGTCCGTCGAGAGCGTCCTGCGGGACATCGAGGGCGAGGACGACCGCGAGGAAGAAGCTGCCGGCCACCAGCCACGGGAACTCACCGCCGACGAGAAGGAGATAAAGCGCCTGGAGGCCCGTATCGACCGGCTGGAGGACCACGTCGAGGAACTCAAGGGGACCATCCAGCGAAAAGACGAGCAACTCGCCGAGAAGGACAAACAGCTGGAGAAAGCGAGACAAGAGGGCCGCCGCGAGGTCCGCAAGGACCGCGAGGTCACGCGCCTGGAGCGGCGCAACGACGCGTTAGAGCGCAAGATAGAGGAGGAACAGGAGAAACGCGAGGCGCTGGGCGAGAAGCTCGAGCGGCTCAAGGAACTCTGGAAGCTCGACCACTCGAACTTCGCCGACGTCTCCGAACACGAGGAGGGGCTGGTCCCGGTGAAGGTCGTCGAGCAGTTCACGCGCAGCGACATCGACACGGCCGACGAGCAGTTCGGGCTCGCGGCGGGGGACATCGTCATGTTCCGGGACGCCTCCGGCGCGGGCCGGTCGACGGCCCAGCAACTCGCCGATATCGACCCCCGGCTGGTGCTTCGCAACGGCGGCCTCTCGGACGCCGCCGACGAGGTGCTGTTCGACCACGAGATTCCGGTGGCGCCGGCCGAGATGGTCCCCGTCCAGGAGGTGGACGAACTCGCCATCGCCCGCGAGGAGGCCGTCGAGGACGCCATCGACGACTGGCACGACCGGGCCGCCAAGCGCCGCCAGGAGAAAAAGGCCGAGATGGTGGACCAGATTATCAGCGAGCATCGGGCCGACCGGCCCGTAAGCGGCGAGTAGTGCGAGGCGAGTTGACTCGGAGCGGAGCGGGAGATACTTGTCGGGCCCTCGCCTATGGCCGGACGACAGATGGACGCGCCGCTGTGGACCGAGACGCACGCGCCGGCACTCGAAGACGTTCCCCAGCCGGCGGCTCGTAAACACCTGCAGGGAGCCATCGAGGAGCCGATGAACCTGCTGGTCCACGGGCCGAAAGGCGCGGGCAAGACCGCCGGCGTTCGGGCCTACGCCCGCGCGGTCCACGACAACCCGGACGCCGACTTCACCGAACTCAACGTCGCCGACGTCTTCGACCTGACCAAAAAGGAGGTCGCCAACGACCCCCGGTTTTCGTCCTTTATCGACAGCAAGCGCCGGCGGGACTCCTCGAAGGCCGACCTTATCAACCACGTGTTGAAAGAGTCAGCGAGCTACACGCCGATGTCGGGCAGCTACAAGACCATCCTGCTGGACAACGCCGAGGGGATGCGCGAGGACTTCCAGCAGGCGCTGCGTCGGGTGATGGAGCAGTACTACGAGGCGACGCAGTTCATCATCGCGACCCGCCAGCCGTCGGCGGTCATCCCGCCGATTCGCTCGCGGTGTTTCCCGGTCGTGATGCGGGCGCCGACCCACGCCGAGACCGTGGGCGTCCTGAAAGACATCGTCACTGCCGAGGACGTCGACTACGGCGACGACGGGCTGGAGTACGTCGCCGGCTACGCCGAGGGGGACCTCCGAACCGCGATTCTGGCCGCCCAGACGACCTACGAGGAGACCGGCGAGGTGACAATGGACACAGCTTACGAGACGCTCACGGGACTGGAGGCCGACGACGCCGTCGAGTCGATGATAACGGCCGCCGAAGAGGGTCGGTTCACCGACGCCCGCTCGGAGCTAGACGACCTGCTCGTCGACGAGGGGTACGGTGCCGAGGACGTCATCGAGGAGATTCTGGACGTGGCCCGCTCGCGGTACGCCGGAACGCGGCTGACGACGGTCCACGAACTCGCCGGCGAGACGGACATGGCCCTGACCGAGGCCGCCAACGAGCGGATTCATCTCTCACGACTACTGGCCGATATCGGCCGGCTCTGATACGGTCGGTTGGAAGCCATTGCCGAGATTTGCCGGACCCGTCCCGGCAAATCACCGGTAAATCGTTACAACCGACCGTATGAAGGGCCGACGATACCAGCAAACAGCGACAGTCCGCAAGCGGTAGCGCGGAGCCCCCGGCCTCAAGGAGCGAGCGAAGCGAGCGAGTAGGCCGGGGAGGAAGCGCGTCACGAACCAAGGCGAAACCCCAAGAC
>PXRT01000001.1:57390-64329 GCA_003020925.1 Halobacteriales archaeon QS_6_64_34
GGGTCGCGGGGCACAATGTCGTTTCGGGAAAGCCCCGCCCTCAAGGAGTGACCGAGGGCCGCAAGGCCCGAGGGAGCGAGTAGGGCGGGGTAGTTTACTTCAGCGAGCCCGTTCCGGCCCGTACGTCCTGTGCGAGGTCGGCGACGACGTGGACGTACAGCGACGTGGCCGCCAGGGCCGCGAGCGTCGGCGCGAGCACCCAGAGGACGGCGACCAGCGGCCCGCCGATGAGCATGTGACTCAGGAGGCGGTCGAGCTTGCCGAGTTCGTACTCGTGGAAGATGGACGCCTGGTCGAGAAACACCGCACGCGGGTTCTCGAGACAGTACCGAATCGCTCGCGGGTCGCCGGTGTTGTACCAGGCGACCAGGAAGTGGTCGAAGTCGATACCGACGCCGACGACAGCGGCGAAGGCGACCCAGCCAAGGCCGGTAAGCAGGTCCGGGCCGGCGTAGAGGCCGGCGACCAGACCGACGGCGACAGAGAGGAGGAAGTGGTGTTTCGAGTAGATAAGATACCCCTCGGAGTCGGTTCGGGGAGCCGACACTTAGGCGTTCAGTTCGACTGCTGGCCCTCGCAAGCATGGGCGACCGCCGCTGGCCGACCGTGATAGCACGGCCCGCGAGACCGCGAGTGGCGGCTTCGAAATCCTTTTAGGCGCTACGGCGGGAATCTATGGACAACGAACCATGGAAATCGGCATCATCGAAGAAGACGAAAATCCCATGTTGCACCGTACGGACGTCCGCTTCGAGGTCGTCCACGACGAGGCCACGCCCTCCCGGCTCTCAGTGCGTGACTCCCTGGCCGCGACGCTGAACAAGGACGCCGAAGAGGTCGTCATCCACAAGCTCGACACGAAGTTCGGGATGCGAAAGACCGTCGGCTACGCGAAGGTCTACGACAGCCCCGAGTACGCCCGCGACGTCGAGCAGGACCATATGCTCGAGCGCAACAAAATCGTCGCCGACGGCGAGGAAGAGGCGGAGGAAGCATAGATGCCCCGCTCGGACTACTACGAGGACGGCGAGCTGACAAAGGACATGTGCCCGCGCTGCGGTGACACGGTGCTTGCGGACCACGACGACCGCAAGCACTGCGGGAAGTGTGGCTACACCGAGTGGAAGTAAGGCGCGATGCGGATTCTCGGTATCGAGGGGACTGCCTGGGCAGCCAGCGCTTCGGTCTTCGAAACCGACGACCCCAGCGACGACCACGTCTTCATCGAAACTGACGCCTACCAGCCGGCGAGTGGCGGCATCCATCCGCGCGAGGCCGCCGAACACATGGGCGAGAGGATTCCCGAAGTGGTCGAGACGGCCATCAGCCACGCCCGAGAGCGGGCCGAAGACGATGCTGACCCGGTGATTGATGCGGTCGCCTTCTCGCGTGGCCCCGGCCTCGGTCCCTGTCTGCGCATCGTCGCCACCGCCGCTCGCGCCGTCGCCCAGCGCTTTGACGTGTCACTCGTCGGGGTCAACCACATGGTCGCCCACCTCGAGGTGGGCCGACACCGCTCTGGCTTCGATTCGCCGGTCTGTCTGAACGCCTCCGGCGCGAACGCCCACGTCCTGGGCTACCGGAACGGCCGCTACCGGGTGCTGGGCGAGACGATGGACACCGGCGCGGGCAACGCCATCGACAAGTTCACCCGCCACATCGGCTGGCAACACCCCGGCGGGCCGAAGGTCGAACGGCACGCCCGCGACGGCGAGTACCACCCCCTGCCCTACGTGGTCAAGGGGATGGACTTCTCGTTTTCGGGCATCATGAGCGCCGCCAAGCAGGCCGTCGACGGCGTCTCCGCGAGTGGTGCGAGCGGCGGCTCGTCGGGCGAGCGCGGCGAGTCTGACGGCGGTGTCCCAGTGGACGACGTTTGCCGTGGCCTCGAAGAGACCATCTTCGGGATGCTCACGGAGGTGTCCGAGCGGGCGCTGTCCCTTACCGGCGCCGACGAACTGGTGCTGGGCGGTGGCGTCGGCCAGAACGAGCGCCTCCAGGGGATGCTCCGGGAGATGTGTGACCAGCGCGGGGCCGACTTTCACGCCCCCGAGAACCGGTTCCTGCGGGACAACGCCGGGATGATAGCGATACTCGGCGCGAAGATGTACGCCGCCGGCGACACCCTCGACATCGCCGACTCCGCCATCGACTCGAACTTCCGGCCGGACGAGGTGCCGGTCACGTGGAGAAGGGCTGAGAGGTCCGTCGACCGGCGTGACCGGAGCGAGACCGAACTGCAGGGCGCCGAAGCGACGGTCACCATCGAGGCCGACCGCGTCCTCAAGGAGCGCAATCCCCGGAGCTACCGCCATCCCGCGCTCGACGAGCGGCTGCGGACCGAGCGCACCCGCCAGGAGGGCCGGCTCACGAGCGAGGGCCGGCGCCACGGCGTCCCGACGCCGCTGGTGCTGGACGTCGACCCCGAGGGGGCCTGCATCGTCTTCCAGCGCGTCGGGGAGGCCGACCTGCGGGAGCGCCTCAACACCGAGACCGTGGCGGCCGTCGGCGGCCACCTCGCGCGCATCCACGACGCCGGCTTCGTCCACGGGGACCCGACGACCAGAAATGTCAGAGTCGGCGGGCGCCCGACGACTGACGGTCGGTCGGTGTTCCTCATCGACTTCGGGCTGGGCTACTACACCGACGAGCCCGAGGACCACGCAATGGACCTGCACGTCCTGGCCCAGTCGCTTTCCGGCACCGCCGACGACCCCGAGGCGCTGTTCGAGGCGGCCTGTAAGCGGTATCGCGCCGAGTCGGACCACGCCGACGCCGTCTTCGCCAGCCTGGGAGACATCGAGGGGCGCGGTCGTTACCAGTAGCCCACAACCCGAGCGCACACCTGTCTGGCCGCCGTAGCTGGGCCAGATGCGCTATCTCGTCTGGGCTATTATCGCACTGGCCGGCTACACAGCGGTCCCGCCGCTGGTGAAACTCGCGACCACGGACATCCCCAGCGACGTGGTGTTGCTCGTCTCAAACGGGATGTTGCTCGTCGCCGCCGTCGGCATCATCTTCGCCGCCGACGTATCGGTGACACCGTATCTCACCCACGAGCGGTCGGTCTATGCCTACGGTGCCGGTATCGCGCTGACGGTGGGCATCCTCTCGTACTACCGGGCGCTCGCGGCCGGCCCGGTCAGCGTCGTCGTCCCCATCTTCGGGATGTTCATCGCCACCAGCTCCATCATCGGCATCGCCTTCCTGGACGAACCGTTGACCGGGCGGAAAGTGGCCGGTATCGGGCTGGCCATCGCCGCCGTCTACCTGACGTCAGTAGAGTAGAGCGGTCGCGGTGGCCGTGTCAGCGCTCCGTCGCTGACATCGGGGACGGGCAGGGCTGCCGAGAGCGAGAGGAAATACCCGGTCGATAGCATCCGGCGACCGGAGGCCGCCGATGCACGCGAATTGCCGCGACGCGGCGATTCATGCATTTTCATTGACGTTTTTGCAGATGGGGGTGCCCACAGCGGCGCGAAGCGCCGGGAGGACACCCCCCGCAGCAAAAAGGTCGGGGCAAAGGGATTTAGGCCATCCGCGAGTACGGGGTCGTATGGTAGACAAACCCCAGTCAGGGGAACTGTTCGGCGTGCCGTACAACTTCGAGCGGCCCAGTCTGAAACGCCTGGTGTCGTCATACTGGCAGCCCGGCGACGGGATGCTGGTCAAGAAACCGTTCGGTATCGGCTACACGCTGAACTTAGCGAACTGGCGCGCGTGGGTTGTGCTGGCGGTCGCCGGGGCGATGCTGTATCAGGAGCGCCGGGGCGACAGCGGGGAGTTCGAGAGCGACGCTGAAGACGAGCCGGTCGAAGTCGTCGTCGACTGAGACGGATTGAGCTGTGTCCCGGTAATCGGCGTATCGGGGCCACCGATACCGGTACGAGACGACAACAATCATGCTCAACTTCGTGACGACCAACCCCGGGAAGGTCCGGGAGGCGACGGCCTATCTGGACGACGAGGTGGTCCAGTTCGACTTCGACTACCCCGAGATACAGGCCGACGAACTCGGTCCGGTGGCGGCCCACGGCGCCCGCGAGGCCTACCGGGCGGCCGACGGGCCGGTCATCGTCGACGACGCGGGTCTCTTCATCGACGCCTTCGACGGGTTCCCGGGCCCCTACTCCTCGTACGTCGAGAACAGGGTCGGCATCGAGCGGGTCTGGCGGCTGACCGAGCCCGAGGACGACCACAGCGCGGCGTTCAAGACGGTCATCGCCTACTGCGACGGGGAGGGGTTTGCGGCGACGCCCGACCCGGGCGGTATCGACCGCGAGGAGCGCCGTGGGCAGGACCTCGCGGCCGACGAGCGGGGCGGCGCCACGATGGACACACAGGTTCAGGGCGACGAAGACGCACTGCCAGTCAAGCTGTTCGAGGGGCGAGTCCCGGGGGAAATCGTTGCGCCTCGGGGCGAGGGTGGCTTTGGCTACGACCCCATCTTCGAGCACGACGGCACCACGTTCGCGGAGATGAGCACCGACGAGAAAAACGCCGTCTCCCATCGCGGGCGGGCGCTGGCGAAATTTTCCGAGTGGTATGCCACGCGGTAGCGGCGACACCCCCCGAGAGCCCGGGACGGCGCTCATCACGGGCGCTTCGGCGGGTATCGGCGCGGCGCTGGCCCGGGAGTTCGCGGCCCACGGCCACGACGTGGTGCTGGTGGCCCGCCGCGAGGAGCGCCTGGGGCGTCTCGCCGGGGCACTCGAATCCGAGGGCGTGACGGCCACGCCACTCGTGATGGACCTCGATAGTGCGACGGCGGCGATGGACCTCCACGAGGAAGTCACCGGCCGGGGGCTCGATATCGACATCCTGGTCAACAACGTCGGCGTCGGCACCTACGGCCCATTTGCCGACAGTGACCTCGACGCCGAGCGCACGCAGTTGCGACTCAACGTCGTCCTGCCGGTGGAACTCACTAGACTGTTCCTCGAGGAGTTCGACGGTGGCGGGAAAGTACTCAACCTGGGGTCGATGGCCGGGACGGCGCCGGGCCCGGGGCTGTCGACTTACTACGCGAGCAAGGCCTACGTCAACAGCTTCACCGAGGCGGTCGCCGAGGAGCTCCGGGGCGAGGTCGACGTAACGCTGGTCTGTCCCGGGCCGGTCGACACGGAGTTCGCCGCCCGGGCGGGGATGGGCGAATCGTCGGTGGGGTCGGTCAGTTCCAACACGCCCGAGAACGTCGCCGAGACGGCCTACGCGGGCCTGATGGCCGGCGAGACGGTGGTCATCCCGAGCCGGGCGATGCGCGCCGTGGACCTGCTGCGTCGGGTCGCGCCCCGCGCAGTGGTCCGCCGGGTTACTAGGTGGGTCAACAGCGGGCGGTAGTCCGTATCAGGCTCGCGGGTCCCGGTCCGGTCCCGGATACGTTCCATCCTCGACCAGTTCGTACAGCGACTGGGCGTCAAACAGCGCGGCGAAGGCGTCCGGCGTGCGGACGCTCACCGTCATGTGTGCGTTGAGTGCCATCCCGGTCGTCGCGCTCCGTAGGGACTCGTCGTAACTGAGCACGTGTGCGGCTTCGCCCCGGTAGGCCGAGGCCAGCGCCGGGTGGTCGCCCTCGGGATGGTCGACCGACTCGCGCTCCGCTTCGACTCGCTCGCGCCAGTCGGCCGCGAGGCCGGGGTCGGCCAGGTCGGCGATGATTGCCTGGGCGTCATCCAGCAAGGGGTTGCTGGCCACGAGCGTGACCCAGGAGTGCCGGCGGACGTGGTCCAGCGCCGCGCGGGCGTCGCCACCACATAGCAGGTCTGCCCCGAGCACGTCGGCGTCGGCGACGACGCGGGCCGGCGAGGCCTCAGCCATCCTCGGCCTCCCGGCGCTTTGCGAGCGTCTCCCGGACGGCCACAACGGTGGTCTCGCGGTCGCTTGCGCGCTCGAACAGGTCGGCCCAGTCCATACGTTCGGTATGAGCCCGCGACAAAAAGCGATGCCGTCTGCCACGTGTCTGACGGGAGTTTATATCCGCTCGTGCCCTCGGGTCGATACGGGCGCGTACTGGCGGCTACGTTCGCTACATCTGTAGCATGTCCCATCCTCCTGTCACGCGCCCGGATACTTGCACCCCTCTCGCGAACACTCGCCAGCGAGTTCTCGCTCCGTCGGTTGGGGCTGTCCGGTGTTCAGACCCCGGTCTTGAGCGCCGCTCGCACCTCGTCGATGCCCTCGTGGCTCGTCATCACGGCCAGGCTGTCGCCGGCCTCGATGGTGGTCTGGGGCAGCGGGATAGTCATCGACTCGTGAGCGCGGCCGTGAGCGTAGATGTGGGCGTCGCCGGGCAGTGAGACCTCGACGACGCGCTTGCCGATGGCCGAGGACCCCTCGGGGACGTCGATGCTGGCGATGGAGAGCTTCTCGGTCAGGTCCGCGAGGACGTTGAAATCGCCACCTAGCAGGGCGGTCTTGGCGCCGGCGGCGCCCAGTCGCTCGGGGTAGATGATGTCGTCGACGTCGGCGGCGTACTTCTCGTAAATCTCCTCGCGGTAGTCGGCGTCGATGCGCAGGACAGTCCGACAGCCGTACTCCTTGGCTATCATGCAGGCGGTGAAGTTGGTGTTGAGGTCGCCGGTGAGCGCGCCGATGGCGTCGGCGCCGGCGATGCCCGCCGACTCGAGTGTGGACTCCTCGCTGCCGTCGCCGGCGACGACCTCGAAGCCGGCCGTTGTCGCCCGGTCGACTTTCCCCTGGTCGCGCTCGACGATGACGACTTCGTGACCCTCGCTCTGGAGGACGTGGGCGGTCCGGATCCCGACACGGCCGTAGCCGACGATGACGAACTTCATACCACCCGATACGACAGCCACCGATAAAAATGTGAACGTGTGTCAGGGGGTAGTGTTTAGTTTAGTAGAAAACGCGGAAGAGAGCCAGAAAGCCCCCGACCGCTCGACTACTGCGACTCGCTGCGCGCTTCACTCACTCCGTTCG
>PXRT01000001.1:64347-102703 GCA_003020925.1 Halobacteriales archaeon QS_6_64_34
CGGGAAGGCGGGCGACGTAAGCACCGCAGGCCGAAGGCCGAGGAGCGCAGCGAGCCCCCCGACCGAAGCCAGCCGGGGCTTTCTGGCTGGTGACAGTCTGAATCGCCTAACTAAACACTGCCTGTCAGGATGTCGGTCCCAGATAGCGCGCGGCCAGCGGGGATTGTCGGCCACTCGAACAGGTCGAGAAACGAGCTGCGGTGATACGTCGGGCGGCCACTGCGGCGGCCCGACCGGGACAGTTACCGATGTAAACGGTGTCGGTTCACCGTAACCGCATCACGGGGTCGACGGTGTCGCCGTTCCCTCGGCGGGGGTGGCCGGCGTGCCGGCTTCGTCACCGGCGCCAGCTTCGGCCGGCGTACCGGTCTCGTCTTCGGTCTCGTTCTCGGTCGTCAGTGCAGGCTCGTCTTCCGTCGCAGTCTCCGTCGTCGCAGTCGCGTTCTCGGTGTCGTCTCCGACCACGGTCACGTTCGCGGTGTCAGTGACCGGCGTGTCGTTGACGAGGATGGGGGTGTCGAGCAGACCGACAGTCTGGACGAAGTCGAAGGTCTGGTTCATCGACTCAGCCGTCTCGTTGTCGGCGCCCATCGTTTCGTTGTCAGTTCCCATGGTCTCGTTGTCAGTTCCCATGGTCTCGTTGTCAGTTCCCACAGTCTCGTTGTCGGCGCCAATCGTCTCGTTGTCGGCGCCCATCGTCTCATTGTCGGCACCCATCGTCTCATTGTCGGCCGACTCGTTGGCCGCCACCGTCGGGGTGGGGGAGTTCTCGGCGTGGAGCATCGCGGTGAGTTGCTGCGAGCTGTTCAGGCTCGGCTCGGTGTCGTTCGCGGTCGCGTTGGCGTCCGCTTCGGACACCCGCTCACCGTCTGCGGTGTAGTTCGAGCCGGGAACGTTGAACAGCGTGATGTTCACGTCGGTGTGCTCACCGGCAGGGAGGTACTCCGAGACCCCGATAACGCTGTCGAGGGTCTCACCCTGGTCGAGGCTGTCGTCGTGGATGACGACGTAGCCGGGTTCGGTCAGCGTCACGTTGGAGACGGTGAGGTTCGTCCCGTTAGTCTCCTGGTCATCGAAGGTCAGCGACGAGACGTTCTCGGTCTCGTTGTCCGCGCCGTCAGCGGGAGCTAGTGGTTCGTCTTCGGTTTCGTTCTCGCCCGATAGCGGCTCGTCTTCCGTTTCGTTCTCGCTCGGTAGCGGCTCGTCTTCGGTTTCGTTCTCGGCTGGCGACGGCACCGGGCTCTCCGTCGGTGTCTCCTGCTGTGCTACTGGACCGGGTACAGCACCGGCTTGTGCTGTAAGTGCCACTGTCACGACCGCGACAGCGACAGCGGCGAGTATCGTACTCCGTTTCATAATGCAAGCGAGAGGACAGAAGGTTGGGTCATAAACTGAGTCGACAGTTCAGCGGGGAAGTGCCAACCATCCACAGGGTAACCACTGTACAACGGAGAAAACAGTGGGAACGCCAGTGCCTTTCGACACGGGTTTAGGCGGGGGCCGCCGACAACGTACAGTATGCGAGTGACGTTTCTCGGGACGAGCGGGGCTATCCCGACGACCCAGCGCAACACAAGCAGTATCTTCTGTAACCGGGACGGCGACTATCTCCTCTTTGACTGTGGCGAGGGCACCCAGCGCCAGATGATGCGCTACGGCACCGGCTTCGCTATCGACCACCTGTTCGTGACCCACCTCCACGGCGACCACGTCCTCGGAATTCCTGGCCTGCTCCAGACCTTCGATTTCAACGACCGCGACCGGCCCGTGGCGATTCACACCCCGGCCGGCACGCGGGGCAACGTCAAGCAACTCATCGAGGCCAACGGTACGACGCCCTCCTACCCGGTCCGTATCAACGAGGTGTCGGCGGGCGATACGGTACTCGACCGTCCGGAGTACGAGGTACGAGCCATCGGGACCGAGCACCGGTGTGTCTCCGTGGGATACGTCCTTGCCGAGGACGACCGCAAGGGCGAGTTCGACCGGGAGAAAGCCGAGGTGGAACTCGGCATCCCGCCGGGTCCGAAGTACTCGAAGCTCCACCGGGGCGAGCCCATCGAACACGACGGTCGGACCATCGAGCCCGAGGAAGTCGTCGGTCCGCCCCGCCCCGGTCGGACGTTTGTCTACACCGGCGACACGGTACCGACCGACAGCGTCGTCGCGGCGAGCGAGGGGGCGGACCTGCTCGTCCACGACGCCACCTTCGGCGAGGACCGCGCCGACCGCGCCGAGGCGACGGCCCACTCGACGGCCCGAGAGGCCGCCGAGGTGGCCCGCGACGCCGGCGTCGGAACGCTGGCCCTGACCCACATTTCGACACGCTATGCCGGCCAGGCCGACAAGCTCGGCGCACAAGCCCGAGACGTATTCGACGGCGAGGTCATCGTCGCCGAGGACGGGATGGAACGGCACGTGCAGTTTTCGGGCTAGCGAGAGTCATCGAAGCAAGCCAGTCCTACCGGAAGCCGTAGAGCGGTAGCGGGAGCCAGCGGGCAGTCCCAGCGACCACTCACGGGGATGGGCAAGGACGCTGTACAGGAACAATATTGCATGACAGCGAGACGATAATACGAGCTTTATGGCTCCAGACGCATCGATAGGTATGACTTATCGGATGGTACACGTCGGGCTCGGCAGTCAGGGCAAGCGGTGGCTCACCGAGGCGATTCCACCGAACGTCGAGGCGAGCCGAATCGAAGTCGTCGCTGCGGTCGATACCGACCCCGAGCGACACGAACTGGCCCGGGAGGAACTCGACCTGTCGCCGGAGCGCTGTTACACCGACCTCGACACCGCACTGACCGAACACGACGCCGACTGCTGTTCGGTCGTCACGCCGCCGGCGGCCCACGAGCCGGTCGTCGAGACGGCGCTGTCATACGGCCTGGACATCCTCTCGGAGAAGCCAATCGCCGACACCCTGGAGGGGTCGGTCCGCATCGCGCGGGCGGTCGAGGCGGCCGGCGCGAAGATGGGACTGACGATGACTCACCGCTTCGACCGGGACAAGACAACGTTTCGGCGAGCGGTCGAGGGGGCCGGTCCGGTGGACTACCTCACAGCTCGCTTTACCGGCAACGTCCGCGAGCGGGGGTACTACTCGCCGTACGTCCACGAGATGGAGAACATGCTCCTGCTTGACGGCGCCGTTCACCACCTCGACATGCTCGCCAGCCTCGTCGATGCCCCCTGTGAGCGGGTGTACGCCGATACCTGGGTGCCCGATGGTGCGGACTACCGGGGCGACTGCACGGGGCTGGTGACACTGACCTTCGCCGACGGCACCCGCGCCCACTACGAGGGGAGCTACGCCAACGCGACCACGCTCAACGGCTGGGGCCACGAACAGTTGCGCGCCGAGTGCGCCGACGAGACGATAATCCTGGACAACCGAAACGTCGAGCGGTTCGGCCGCGACGACGACCGGACCGGGGGGAGCGCGGGCCGCGACGACGGCGAGCGGGTCGAGCCAGTCGAGCGACCGACTTGGACCAACGCCTGGCTTATCGAGCAGTTCTGTGACTGGCTCGACGGCGGCGAACCGATGCCGACCGACGTCGAGTCGAACCTGCAGTCGATGGCCGTCGTCTTCGCCGCCATCGAGAGCAGCGAGACCGGCGAGGCGGTCGACGTGCAGGCGTTGCTGGACGAGGCCCGCGCCGTCCCACAGCCCCAGTAGCGGGGTCAACACACCGCCACAGCGTTCTTTCCGGCTGACCGTCGGGGGGTATGGCCCCGCCACTCCACATCGTCGACGTGTTCGCCCGCGAGCCATACACCGGCAACCGGCTGGCGCTTGGACCCTCGCTACTCGTGCCCGTACACTGGAACGGGCTCGTACGGTTCCTCCAGATACGCCACGTCCGAGGCCGAGAGGGCCACGTCCAGCGCCTCGACGGCCGCTTCGAGATGCTCGATGCTCGACGTGCCGACGATGGGGGCGGTGACGTTGTCGTTCCCGAACTGCCAGGCGAGCGCTATCTGGGCCATCGTCACGCCGTAGTCGGCGGCCAGTTCCTGGACCCGCTCGTTGATTTCGGCGCCGCCCGGTCCCTCGGCGTAGGGGACCTCGGCGTTCTCGGTCTCGTGGACGCCCCGCGTCGTCGACGTGAACTCCTCGTGGGGCCGCGTGAGATAGCCGGCACCCAGCGGGCTCCACGGGATGGTCCCGACGTTCTCCCGGTTGCACAGCGGGTACATCTCGCGTTCCTCCTCGCGGTAGGCCAGGTGGTAGAGGTTCTGCATCGTCTCGAAGCGAGCCAGTCCGTCGCGGTCGCTTATATGCAGCGCGCGCTGGAACCGGTGGGCCCACATCGAGGAGGCGCCGATGTGGCGGACCTGTCCCCGCCGGACGGCGTCGTCGAGCGCCCGCAGCGTCGTCTCGATTGGCGTCTCGGCGTCCCAGCGGTGAATCTGGTAGAGGTCGACGGTGTCCATCCCCAGCCGCTCCAGTGAGTTCGACAGTTCCTGCTCGATGGTCTTCCGGGAGAGCCCGCGAGCGTTGCGGTGGTCGCTGGCGCCCGGGAACCGCACCTTCGTCGCGACGACCTGCTCGTCGCGGTCGTAGTCGGCCAGGACGTCGCCGAGTATCCGCTCGCTCTCGCCGGCGGAGTAGACGTTTGCCGTATCGAAGAAGTTCACACCGAGGTCGATGGCGCGCTCGATGAGGTCACGGCTCTCGCCCTCGTCTAACATCCACTCCCGACCACTACCGATGCTCATACAGCCCAGACAGATTTTGCTGACTTCGATGCCGGTCGAGCCGAGGGTTGTGTACTCCATAAGAAACAACGCACGTTGTAAATACAAATACGTTCGGACCGGTACAGTTACTCCCCGGCCGGCCACAACGGTCGGTATGGACCTGGCACACGTCGCTATCTGCGTCTCGGACCTGGAGCGCACACTGGAGTTCTACGGCGAACTCGGTTTCGAGGAGACACACCGCTTCACGCTCTCGGGCGTCGAGAACGTCTACATCGGCAGCGAAGGCGACCCGGACGGCGCGCTCCAGCTCCGCTACGACCCCGACCGGACCACGCCGATTGCGCCCTCGCGGGCCGACCACGACCACATCGCCTTCACCGTTGACGACGTGGACGCGACCTTCGAGACGGCCCTCGACGCCGGTGGGTCCACCGTGCTGGAACCGACGGAAATCGAACCCGCCGACGCCTACGCGGCCTTCGTCGAGGACCCCGAGGGGTACACCCTGGAGTTCTACCGAGAGAGCTAGGAACAGCTTAAGCAATTGTGGTCGTGATAGAAGCCGGCAACCCAACTCTCAGTCGTTGCGAGATGTACCGCGCCGAAGGCGCGGTTTCACGGCCACGAGCGAAGCGAGTGGCCGCCTTTTTCGCCCACGTTTTTCAACGAGTGGTGCGCGAGCGTAGCGAGCGCACCCGAGGAAGAAAAAGGTGGGACGCCAGGACTGGGATTTGAACCCAGAATCCCGAAAGGGAACACGCTTTCCAGGCGTGCGCCTTACCGTTCGGCCATCCTGGCTCGCATCCAACTATCTGAGGGCGGCCGTTTAAGCGCTTTCGCTTCCGGGCAGGTGGTCGCGAGCGACGTATGTGAGGAGGGTTCCGGCTACCGCGACGACGACGGCGACGCCGGCTTTCGCGCCGAGTGTGACCCGCTGGCCGGCCAGCAGTTCGTACCCCTGCAGGAGAACGAGAAAGGCCAGCGCGCCGACGACGCCCCACAGCAGACTGGACTTGGTTCGGGGGTCCATCACTTGATGGCGACGGCCTCGATTTCGACGGCCACACCTTTCGGAAGCGCATCGACGCCCACTGCGGAGCGGGCGGGTGGGTCCGACGCGAAGAACTCGGCGTAGGTGTCGTTCATCGCGTCGAAGTCGTCGATGTCGTCGAGGTAGACGGTGACCTTCAGCACGTCGTCCATGCCAGCCCCTGCTTCCTTCAGGACGGCTTCGACGTTTTGCAGGGCTTGTTCTGTCTGGTCGGCGACCGACGCCGAATCGAGCATGTCGCCCTCGGGTGTCAGCGGAATCTGGCCGGCGGTAAAGACGAGGTCGTCCGTGGTCGTGGCCTGACTGTACGCCCCGACGGCGGCCGGGGCGGCGTCGGTGTCGACGATGTCTTTCATACTGGAGCGGGGCGGGCGAGGGGTATAAATCCTCAGCCCGACCTCGGGCTTGACAACCGTCCAATAGTCCCGTCTACTGCCGTCCAGACTGGACGTTCGTCAACCACCCACCTTTTGACGTATTAGGCATCACAACGACTGAGTATTGTATGGACAGAAGATTTTTAGGGTAATTTGACAGTTGTTTGAATGAGTCCGGTGTAACGAGGCACACATGTCAAAACAAGATTTCGTCCAGTCCCAACGTGGCGGCCGCGAACAGTATCTGGAGAAAGTCGAGGAGGCCTACGAGCGCTACGAAGAAACCGGTGTCATCCACTACCCGGAGTGGCTATACGGGCCGCCAAAGGGGGAACTATTCACTGTTGAGGTGGAAGACTGTCCCGACTTTGGCGAGACGGCTGAACTGGAGTTCGACTCCGGTCGGACGGTTTTTCTCTCCATCGACATGCAACAGGATTTCTGTGGCTATGATGGGTACGTCGACACGATGGGATACGACCTCTCCCAGACCCGGCGGGCCGTCGAGCCCATCGGCGACGTACTGGAGACGGTCCGTGAGACGGAGCTTGACGTCGTCCACACACGCGAGGGCCACGACCCACAGCTGGCTGACGCTCCCTTCAACAAGCTGTTGCGAAGCAAGATGGCCGGCGAGGGCCACGGTATCGGCGAGACGCCGCCGGGTGGCATCGGCCCGCTGTTGACTCGCGGCCACGAGAACTGGGACATCATCGACGAACTGGCCCCTGAACCGGGCGAGCCGGTCATCGACAAACCGACCAAGGGTGCTTTCGGCAACACCAACATCGACATGGTACTCAACCGGCTGGGTGCGACGCATCTGGTCATCGCCGGCATTACGACCGACGTATGTGTCCACACCATCATGCGGGAGGCCAACGACAGGGGCTACTGGTGTACGCTTCTGAAAGACGCCACGGGTGCGACCGACCCCGGCAACCGCGACGCCGCCATCAAGTCCATCAAGATGCAGGGCGGTGTCTTCGGCTGGGTGACCGACTCCGAGCGGTTTACAGACGCCGTCGAGAGTCAGCTTCAGTAGTACTGTTCTCCCTGTCGCACCTTTCACACCGAGCGGTTCTCGTCGGGCGGGCTCGGTTTCCCCGCTATCGTTCACTCCCACTGTTGTGACGGATCGGCTGTGCAACCGAGTCACTACGTCGTCAACAGGGCAATGACTCCGCTACAAAACCGATTCGGCGAGAAGCGCCAGTGCTGTCCGAATCGCCGGTACCCGGATACCGGGCAGAGAACGGACCGCAACGGCGTCAGTCGTCGCTCGGGGAGGTCCCCGACGGTGACTGGTCGTAGGCCTCGAACGTCGAGCCCATGGTTGATTCGCCCAGCACCTCCGTCCCAATTTTCATCGCGACAGGGTAGACGACGAGGGTCAACACGAGTCCGAGCGAGCCGGGGAGCGCTTCGGGGATGTTCTGATAGGCGTAGTAGTTGATTGCGACTGCACCGAGGAAGGCGATGACCGCCGCCCAGTTGATGTCGGCAGTCCGAACCTCGTCGTAGCCCGAGGAACGAAGCAGAAAGTAGTCGGCGATGATGATACCGCCAATGGGTGGGACGACGATGCCGATGAGCAGGAGCCAGCTCGTCAGATGCGAGATTATTTCCGTCGTAGCCGTCACGAACGCAGCGAGGATGGCGACGAAGCCGGCCATCCGCCACGTGACTACGTCCGAGAGGTTGGTGTAGGCCATCGCGGCGCCGTAGTTACAGGCATCACAGGTCGACCAGAGACTGACGACGGCGGCGGCGACAATGGGGATAGAGCCCAGCACCCCAATCATGCCGAAGTAGGGGTTCAGCGATGAGAGCGCAGCGGCGCTCAACGCGCCGACGAGCATCATCGCGGTGTTACAGATGAGGAAGGCGATTACCGTCGCGATGACCACTTGTTTCTTGTCTTCCGCGAACCGCACGATGTCACCGGTCGCCGTCCCACTCACCGCAAACGTCCCCCACGTGAGGCCGACGCCAACGAGGAACGGGACTGACTCGCCGGGCGCGGGCTGGTTGAGTATCGAGGTGCCCGCCGGGATGACCTGGACGAACATGATGTAGCCGACGAACAACACCATGATTGGAATCACGAGTTTCTCGACGATTTCGGACATAGCGTCCACCCCGAGTACTGCCGGGATGCCGAATGCCAGCACGACGACCGTGATAAGGACGTACCAGTTGGGGTCGTATGCCGCCCGAATCACGTCGGCCGCGAGCCACGCCTGGAAAGCGTACCAGCCGTTTACTAGCAGGCCAAGCGTCGCGATAGGGAGCAACGCCCCCTTCTTCCCGAACGCTTCCTTTACCTGCAAGGGAAAGTTCAAGCCGCCGTCGACGGCGGCGACGCCGATGAGCGTCGCGTAGATAGCGAGGATGACGTTACCGATGACGATTGCGTACAGCGCTTCGGGCATCCCAAGTCCCATGTAAATCTGGCTGCCGATGAACGCGATGGAGTAGGCGATGGCGAACCCGATCCACACTGTCGCCGGCTTCCAGATGCCCTTGCGCTCGCTCGATGGGACCCGCCGGTCCGACCACTCGTCACGCTCCGGGTCATGTTTGAAGAAGTCCCGTAGTTTCTGTACGATTCCGGATTCATCAGCAGTATTAGATGACATACGACGAACGAGCTGCAAAATACACTTAAAGATTATCCAGTCATGAGTAAGGAATATATTATCACCTCTGAGCGGAATCTGACAGACCACCGGATTCACGGGGTGAAACCGACCAGAAATGAAACGGATATCCGGCCGCCCTGAACGCGACGCCTGCCCGTCATATCAGCAGCCAGTACTACCGTCGCTGTGTGCATTTCCGTCCCAGTATGTGGAACCGGTCGACGCTGCTCCGGCAACGTATATCGAATCTGACTGTTATCGCGGGTCGTTTCCGGCTTCTCGACTTCGATATTTGTCAAATTTTGACGGTCAAGAATACACAATGTCAACTACCGCTTCCTGGAGTTAATATTTTGCATATCCATACTACGAAGCCATGATATAGGCGAACGCTAGCGTAAACGGTCATATGCAATGATAGGTGAGCAACAGACCACGAGTCCGCGGCGAAGGGGGGCGTTCCCGTGGCATTAGCCTCGGAGACGGACGTGTTGGGTGTCGTGGAGTTGCTGTCGGCCTACGAGAGCAGCGAGGTAACGCCCAGAGAGGTCGTCCAGCAGGTGTACTACCGCCTCGGCAAAGCCGACACCAACGCGTGGATAGCGACTCGGGACGAGGCCGCTGTCCTCGACGATGCGGCGGCACTCGCTGACGCCGACATTGAGGACAAACCGCTCTATGGCGTCCCTTTCGCCGTCAAAGACAACATCGACTACGCCGAACTGCCGACCAGCGCAGGCTGTCCGGCCTACACCTTCCGACCGGAGTCGACCGCCACCGTCGTCGAGAAGCTCTGTGCGGCCGGGGCCTTGCTCATCGGCAAGACGAACATGGACCAGTTCGCCACCGGGCTGGTCGGCACCCGCAGTCCCTACGGGACCTGCGAGAACGTGTTCAACCCCGAGTATATTTCGGGTGGGTCCTCAAGTGGCTCAGCCGTCGCCGTCGCCCGCGGGCACGTCCCATTCGCGCTCGGGACTGACACTGCCGGCTCCGGCCGTATTCCGGCGGCGCTCAACGGTCTCGTCGGCCTCAAGCCGACCCGGGGCGTTCTTAGCAACGACGGCGTGGTCCCCGGATGTGCCAGTCTCTCCTGTGTGTCGGTGTTGGCACGCGCCGTCGACGACGCCGCGCTCGTCGAGCGGGTCGCGGCGGGATTCGACCCGGCCGACCAGTACTCCCGGCGTTCCGACGGTCTATTCGAGGACGCGCCGCCGGACACCGAGTCGCTCACCGTCGGTGTCCCCGCGGCCGAGGACTTGGAGTTCTTCGGGGACAGCGAGGCCGAACGACTCTTTTCCGCCGCCGTCGACCGGCTCGACGACCTGTTCGATGCGGTCGAACGCGTCGACTTCGCCATCTTCGAGGAGGCATCGGACCTGCTGTACAACGGCCCGTGGGTTGCTGAACGCCTGACGACGGTCGGTGAGTTCATCAAGGACCACCCGGACGACATCGATCTCACTGTGCGGGGTATCATCCGAGACGGTGAGATGTATTCGGCCTCGGACGCCTTTGAGGCCTTCCACCGACTCGAACGGCTCAAGAAAGAAGCCGCCGAGATTTTTGAGCGCATCGACGCCCTGGTCGTCCCCACACTCGGGACCATCTACACCATCGAGGGCGAACAACTCAACCCCATCGAGATCAACAGCCAGCTTGGCTACTACACCAACTTCGTGAACCTGATTGACCTCGCCGCGGTGTCGGTCCCGACCGGCCAGTACGATCAGGGACCGTCATTTAGCATCAGCATCATCGGCGAAGCCTTCGATGACGCCCAACTGGTCTCGATTGCAGACGACGTCGCCAACCCGGAGTTCATTGCCTGACGATGTCTCCCCGATTACAGCCCACGACGCTATTGACGGAGTACAGAAACGGCGAGCGGACGCCCGAAGCGACCGTCGAAACTGTCTACGAGCGACTGGACACCGACGCGACCAACGCGTGGATATCGGTTCGGGAGAAAGCCGACGTCCTCGCCGACGCGGCCGCCCTCGCCGACGCCGACATCGAGGACAAACCGCTCTATGGCGTCCCTTTCGCCGTCAAAGACAACATCGACTACGCCGAACTGCCGACGACTGCTGCCTGCCCCGCTTACGCCTACGACCCCGGCGAGAGCGCCACAGTCGTCGAGCGACTCCGGGCGGCGGGTGCGCTTCTCATCGGCAAGACGAACATGGACCAGTTCGCCACCGGATTGGTCGGCACCCGCAGTCCTTACGGTGTCTGTCGGAACGTCCACAATCCCGAGTACATCTCCGGGGGGTCCAGTTCGGGGTCGGCCGTCGCCGTCGCCCGTGGTGAAATCTCCTTCGCGCTAGGGACTGACACTGCCGGTTCCGGGCGCGTACCGGCGGCGATGAACGGCCTCGTCGGTCTCAAACCAACCCGCGGGATGGTCAGCACTGACGGCGTCGTCCCCGCCTGCGCGAGTCTTGACTGTGTCTCGGTGTTCGCCCACTCCTGTGGGGACGCGCTGCTGGTCGAGTCCGTCGCCGCAGGCTACGACCCGGCCGACGCCTACTCGCGTCACCTCACCGAGACGACCCGATTCGACACCTCGGTCTACGACCCGACCGCCCAGACGATCGGTCTCCCGCCCGCCGACCATCTCGAATTCTTCGGCGACGAGGCGGCCGCGACAATGTTCGACAGAGTTGTCGGCACGCTGCGAGCAGCGTTCGACGAGACGGTGGTCGTCGACTTCGACCCCTTCGTCGAGGCGGCGGAACTGCTGTATGGGGGACCGTGGCTCGCCGAGCGACTGGCAGCCATCGAGTCGTTCGTCGAGCGGCGGGGTGACGCGATGCATCCCGTCGTCGAGGGTATCGTCTCGGAGGGTGCCGACTACTCCGCCATCGAAACGTTCCGGGCGCTGCACGAGCTCGAAGCGCTCAAGCAGGCGCGTGCTCGAGTCTTCGAGGATATCGACGTGCTCGTCACGCCGACGACCGGCACTACCTACACCGTCGAGGAGATTCGCGAGCGGCCGGTCGAGCGCAACGAGCATCTGGGCTACTACACCGACTACGTGAACCTGCTGGACCTCGCCGCGGTAGCGGTTCCAACCGGGCACTACGCCGACGGCCCCGGGTTCGGCGTCACCGTCCTCGGAGAAGCGGGTTCGGACGCCCGAGTCGCGTCGGTCGGCGAACGAATTCAGACCCTCGCCGAGACAACCCTCCGCCGTTCGGCTGCCGTCACGGACTAGACTAGCACCTCGACGGGGTAGCCCCGCTCGCGCAGCGCGGCCAGCAGTGCCTCGACGTGGTCCGGCCCCCGCGTTTCCAGGTCCAGTTCCACCTCGGCGTCGTTCATCGCCACGTCCCGGTTCGTGCGGTCGTGCTCGATGGCGTAGATGTTGACCTGCTGGTTCGAAAGCACTCCCACCAGTTCCTCCAGGGCGCCGGGGCGGTCCTTGAGCACCGTTTTGATTCGGAGATAACGGCCGGTCTCGACCAGGCCACGGATGATGACGCTCGTCAGGGTGTTCAGGTCGATGTTGCCGCCACAGAGCGCCGGAACGATGACCTCGTCGTCGGCGTAGTCGAACTTGGCTTCGATGACGGCCGCGAGCGCCACCGCGCCGGCGCCCTCGGCGAGCGTCTTCGACCGTTCCAGCAGTGTCGTCAGCGCCACCGCAATCTCCGAGTCCGACACCGTCACGACCTCGTCGACACGCTCCTGAATTATCTCGAACGTGCGCTCGCCGACGGTCCGCGTCGCGATGCCGTCGGCGATGGTCTCGACGCTGTCCCGCTCGATACGCTCGCCCTTCGCCAGGGACTTGGCCACGCTGGATGCGCCTTCGGCCTGGACGCCGACGACGCGAATCGAGGGGTCGAGGCCCTGCAACGCGGTGGCGACACCGCTGATGAGCCCGCCGCCGCCGATGGGGACGACGACGGTGTCGACCTCGGGGAGTTCGTCGTAGATTTCGAGACCGATGGTCCCCTGGCCGGCCATTACGTAGTCGTCGTCAAAGGCGTGGACGTAAGTGCGGCCCTCCTCGCGCTCGATTTCGTGAGCGCGCTCGGCGGCCTCGTCGTAGTCCTCGCCGTACAGCACCACGTCACCCCCGTAGCTCCGGGTGGCTTTGACCTTCGAGATGGGGGCGTGTTCGGGCATCACGATGGTCGAGTCGACGCCGATGCGGGTCGCCGCCAGTGCGACCCCCTGTGCGTGGTTGCCAGCACTGGCCGTGACGACGCCGTGCTCGCGTTGCTCGTCCGACAGCGTCGCGATACGGTTCGTGGCGCCACGCAGCTTGAACGAGCCGGTGCGCTGGAACAGTTCGAGCTTCAGATGGACCTCGGCGCCGGTCATCGCGGAGAAAGTGTGAGAGTACTCAAGCGGTGTCTGGCGGGTCGTCTCTGTGACCCGGTCACGGGCCGCCCGCACGTCCTCGACGGATAGCATGGCACCGGCTACTGGCCGTGGCGTGTTATACTGTTTGGACCGGCGAAACGGATAGGGAAAGCGTGTGACTACAGTCGTATCGAGTGGGCGAGAGTACTTAAACCCAGCCGAAGCTGAGTGAAAGTGTAACCGCAGGACTAGGTGGCGATAGAGACAGCTATCACCACGGTGTCAGGACTGGAACTGTATATAAGTGTTGGACCGGCAGAACTGTTTTAGGCGGCCTCGGTGACGTATGAGGTAGATGGATACGTGGCAGCGCCGGACGCTGATATATCTCGTCGGCCTTGCGGGCGTGATTCTCGGGTACGCGCTGGTCTACGACTACGGGATGTCGGCCTTCGAGAACGACCCTCGTGAGTTCCTCCACTCGCTGCAAATCGTCGTCGAGACGTTTACCACGACCGGCTTCGGTTCGGACGCGCCCTGGGAGAGCACCGGGATGCGGTTGCTGGTCATCACGATGGACATTACCGGCGTCGTCCTCATCTTTCTCGCCCTTCCGGTCCTCCTCTTTCCGCTGTTCGAGGAGGCCATCGAGACGAACGCCCCGACTACCGTCGAGCGCGGCCTCCGAGACCACGTCGTTATCTGTGCGTTCACACCCCGTGGCGAGACGCTCGTCGCCGAACTCGAATCGTGGGACGTGGACTACGTCATCGTCGAACCCGATAGCGACCGCGCCGACGACATCCGCGAGGAGGGGTACCACGTCATCCACGCCGACCCCCAGTCCGTCGAGGGGTTAGAGCGGGCCCGCCTCTCCAGTGCCCGCGCCCTTGTCGCCGATGCCTCCGACCAGGTCAACACCAGTATCGTCCTCACGGCACGGGAGGTCGACGAACACGTCCGGACGGTAAGCGTCGTCGAGGAGCCCGACCGCGCGAAGTACCACGATTTGGCGGGGGCCGACGCCGTCCTCTCGCCGCGCCAGCTCCTGGGCGAGAGCCTCGCCAGCAAGGTGACGACCGGCGTCTCGACGACGCTGGGTGACTCCATCGAGGTCGGCGAGGACTTCGACATCGCCGAACTGCCCATCCATCGCGGCAGCGACCTCGTCGGCAAGACGCTGGCCGAGAGCGGTATCCGCGAGCAAACTGGTGTGAACATCATCGGGGCGTGGTTCAGGGGCCAGTTCGTCAGCCCGCCCACGCCCGGCGCCGAACTCGACGTCTCGACGGTGCTGCTGGCCTCCGGGACTGGCCGACAGCTCGAATCGCTCAAATCGATGACCCTCTCCAGTGTCCGTGGCTTTCGCCGCGGCGAGACGGTCATCGTCGGCTACGGCGAGGTCGGTCACACCATCGCCGACCAGCTCCAGACGGCACGCGTGCCACACACGGTACTGGACAGAGACGAAAAGGACGGCGTCGACGTGGTCGGCGATGCCACCGAACCGGCGGACCTGCGGGCCGCCGGCGTCGAGAACGCCCGGACCGTCATCCTCGCGCTCTCCGAAGACACCGACACGGAGTTCGCCACGCTGGTGATTCGGGACCTGAACTCCGACGTCGAGGTCATCGCCCGCGCCGAAGAGACCGAAAACGTCACCAAGATGTACCGGGCCGGCGCGGACTACATCCTCTCGCTGGCGACCGTCAGCGGGCGGATGCTCGCCTCGACGATTCTGGAAGACGAGGACGTCATCTCGATGGACCAGCAGGTCGAAATCATCCGCACTGACGCCGGTGACCTCGTCGGAACCACCCTTGGCGAGGCCGACGTGCGCTCACGGACCGGCTGTACCGTGGTCGCCGTCGAACGAAACGGCACCGTGTTGACCGACCTCGGACCGGACGTGCGTATCCAGTACGAGGACAGTCTGGTCATCGCCGGGACGGATGCGGGCGTCAAGCGGTTCAAGCGGCTCTTCTGACGATTTCGCGCCCAGAGAAGTCCTGGGAGACCATCTACTCCTCGTCGAACCACGGTGTCCGGTTCGGGAGCCGCGCTATCGTCCTCGTGGGCCTCCCGTGTCAACTCGACCGCTTCATCGAGGTTTTCGAGTGCTGTCTGGCGTGTCTCACCCTGGCTTGCGACACCGGTTTCGGCGTCGATGGCCGACCACCAGCCGTCGTCTTCCTCGACGAGTCGAATCTCACGTCCGGTGCTCATAGAACTGGATAGGCCGGAATGCCGGATTCTACTCTTACCGCTCGGAGAGCGCCGCGAACGTCGTCTCCGAGGGGTCCGGACCGATGTAGCGGGCACGCGGGCGGATGAGTCGGTTGTCCTCGATGTACTCGATGACGTGGGCGACCCAGCCGCCGACGCGGGACATGGCGAAGATGGGGGTGTAGATGTCGATGGGGATGCCCATCTGGTAGTACGTCGAGGCGGAGTAGAAGTCGACGTTGGGGGCGAGTCCCTTCTGCTCCATGAGGTACTCCTCGATGGTGGTGGACATCTCGTACCACTTCAGCGAGCCGGCGGCCTCGCCGAGTTCCTTCGAGCGCTCGCCGAGAATCTTCGCGCGGGGGTCCTTGACGTTGTAGACGCGGTGCCCGAACCCGGAGACGCGACGGCCGCTGTCGAGGGCATCCTTGACCCAGTCCAGTGGGTCCATCGCGGCGTCATCGACCTCTTTGAGCATCTCCATGACGTCCTGGTTGGCGCCGCCGTGGAGGGGGCCTTTCAGGGTGCCGATGGCGGCGGTGACGGCGCTGTGGAGGTCCGACAGGGTGGAGGCGGTGACCACCGCCGAGAAGGTCGAAGCGTTGATGCCGTGGTCGGCGTGGAGCACGAGGGCCTGGTCGAAGACGTCAGCCAGCACGTCGTCGGGCACCTTGTCGTTGAGCATGTAGAGGAAGTTCTGGGCGTGGCCCAGGTCCGCTCGGGGGGCGACGGGGTCGTCGCCGTTGCGGATGCGGGTGAAGGCGGCGACGATAGTGGGAATCTTCGCGGTGATGCGCCGGCCACGCGCGAGGTTCATCTCCTCGTCGGTCGGGTCGGCGTCCTCGGACGCGGGGTCGGTCGTCGAGAGCATCGACACGGCGGTTCGGAGCGCGGCCATCGGGTTCTCGTCGGCCTCGGCCATCTTGCGGACAGTCGCGAGGACGGCCTCGTCGACCTCCCGCTCGGCTGCCATCTCCGAGGCGAAGGCCTCGAGTTCGTCGCTGTCGGGGAGATGGCCGTACCAGAGCAGGTACAGCACCTCCTCGTAGCTGGCGCCGGTTGCGAGGTCCTCGATGGTGTACCCCCGATAAACGAGTTCGCCCGCGTCACCGTCGATTACGCTGAGACCGGACTCGGCGACGAGGACTCCCTCCAGCCCTTTCTTGAGGTCGTCGGACATACCCAAATCGTACCCAACCGGCCGGGAAAAGCATTTTCTTTCCGGGCGTGAGTGTCACACCCTCGCCGGTTCGAAAGTGGACGTTCAGTCACTTCTCGCTTGACTGAGTATTCGTTCTCTCACTCATCACAGCAGGAATGTCGGTTCTGTCGCCGTTCCGCGAGAGGGAGTATCGTGAGAGAAGCCACCACAGAGCGAACGCTTTTCAACGGCGGTGTCAAACCGGGTCGTATGGAGTCCACGGGTACGGTCGAGTACGAGCCGGTGAGTGTCAAAGCGGTTCTGGCGGAAATGAAAGACACCGCCGAGTTGCTCATCGACCTCTCGTACTCGGCCGTCCTGCTGGGCAGCGACGACGTCGCGGGGGAAGTGCTGGAACTGGAGGCGAAGATGGACGTGCTCCAGCTTCGGGCTCGCATGAGCCTGCTGATGGCCTGCCGGTCGACGGACGATGCCGAGTCGCTGGCGCCAGTGTTGGGGATGGTCGGCGCCGCCGAGAAGATAAGCGACGCCGCCGGCGACATCGCCAAAGTCGTCCTGGAGGATATCGGGCTGCCGGATACGATGCGGGCGGCCCTGCCCGAAGCCGTCGAAACACTCGTCCGGGCGACCGTCACCGCCGACTCGCCGCTTGCCGGCCAGAGCCTGGGCGCGCTGAACCTCGAAACCGAGACGGGTGTGCGGGCGCTCGCTATCCGCCGACAGGGAAGCTGGCTGCTCAACCCGACGCGGAAGACGCAGCTACAGACCGACGACGTGGTCCTGTTGCGCGGGCCCGAGGACGGCGTCAGCGAGGTGTATCAGGACGCGACTGGCGAGGTGTACGAACCGCCGGAACCGCCGGCGGGCGACACACAGGACCTCGAACGCGCCGTCGACTCTATCGTCCTGATGAAGGACATGGGCGAACTCGCCGTCGATCTAGCCTACGGCGCCGTCCTCTTCGACAGCGAGGCCGTCGCCAAGGAAGTCGTCGAACTGGAAGCGGAGGTGGACGCGCTGCAGTCGCGCTTCGAGGCGTGGACGCTGCGGGCGGCTGCCGACATAGACGACCCCGTCTCCTTGCGCGGGCTCGTCCATTTGGCCCGCTCGACGGAGGTGATTTCCGATGCCGCCCTCGAAATCAGCGAGGGCGTGTTGCGGGGTCTCTCGACCCATCCCGTCGTCGCCGAGGCGGTACAGGAGTCCGACGAGATAATCGTCCGGGCAACAGTAGCCAAGGACAGCGGTCCGGCCGGCCGAACCATCGGCGACGCCGCCGTCAAGACGGAGACGGGGATGCGAATTATCGCCATCCGGCGGGGGGCCGGCGAGAGCGACCGCACGGGGAGAGACGGCGGCGAGTGGGTCGTCTCGCCCGGTCCCGGGACCCCCCTGCAGGCCGGCGACGTGTTGCTCGCGAAAGGGACGCAGATGGGCGCCGAACGGCTCGAGGGACTTACGGGGACGAGCGAGCGAGCCTGACCGCCGAGACGACGGTAAAGACGGCCGTCAGCAGGCCGCCAAGCGAGACGAGCAGGACGAACGCGAGCGCGCCGTAGAGGTAGGTCGGGCGGGCCGTCCCGGGGAGGACGAACAAGGCGACGAGCCCCGCCGTCACGAGGGCAGCGAGGCTGAAGCCGTATTTTGCGTTCCGGGGGACGTTCAGCGCGGCGACCATCGCCGCCGCGCCACTCTCCGGCTCGGACACGGCCGACGGTACGGCCGGCCTACAAAAGACCGCATCGGTCTCCAGCGCAAGCGGATACCGATACACGTCGGTTCGGCGGCCCAGACGGGCGAGTCGCGGCGGGTCGACCCGACCGTGATGGTCGATAATCGACAGTTTACTTAGTGAACGGGCGCGGTCGCGTTTCTCATACAAACCGAATGGTGGGAAAACAGAACACGAAGTGGCGACGGTACGTACGAACGGGTGGGCTCGTGTTGCTCATCGTCGGCGTGGCCATCGCGGCAACAGCGACGGCAGGCGCGACCACCGGTGGTTCCACAGGCGACCTCTCTCGCTTCGACACGACGGTCGACACACTGCAATCGGACTCCGGTGACGAGGACGACGAGACTGAAACAGAAGACGAGGCAGAGACAGACGACGCAGAGACTGACACAGAAGATGAAACCGAGACAGAAGACGAGACTGACACAGAAGATGAGACCGAGACAGAAGACGAAACAGAGACCGAAACAGACAACGTAGAGACTGAAACAGAAGACGTAGAGACTGACGCAGAAGATGAGACCGAAACGGACGATGAGACCGAAACAGACAACATAGAGACTGAAACAGAAGACGAAACCGAGACCGAAACAGACGACGGTCCACCGGACGATGCAGGGCCACCTGACGATGCTGGACCACCGGATAACGGCGGCCAGCCGGGCGGTGCAGGACCACCGGATAACACCGGGCCGCCTGAGGACGCCGAAACAGCCGACGATGAAACAGACGCTGGCGATGATGAAACAGACGCTGGCGACGACCCGGACGATAACTCCGACGCCGACGCGGGGAGTAGTGACCCGACACCGACCGACGGGGGCGACAGTGGTGATGAATCGGACGATGTGACCGTGACGGAGACCCCCACCGAGACCGAGACGAGCGGCGGGACCGACACCCCACAGACCGACGACGACCCAACGCCGGACACAGAGCCCACTGCTACCGAGACGGACGCGGAAACGAGCGAGAGCCCCGTGACCAGACAGCCGACCGACACGGAAACCGCTCCCACAGTTGGCGGAGCCCAACAGGGGAGTGACGCCCCAGAGCCAGCCAGCAGCGGAGCCACCGCGACCCCGAACACGCCCAACGACACCGGGACACCCGGAACCGGACCTGATGGGCCCCTCAATGGCGGCCTGGCCGTCGCCGGCGCCTTCGTCCTGCTGGGCATGGCGGAACTTGTGGTGATGCGGGTGCGGTCCTGATACTGCCACAGCAGGAGCGCGAGCGCGGGCTTGCCCGGGTTGTGGCCTTCGTAAATCCGAACCAGTAAAGTCGGACAGGCCTAATGGGCGGGTAATGGTAACTCTCGGTACGGCGAGTGCCGCTCCCGGTGAGATGGACACCGGGCGTCTGGAGGTCGGCGAGGCCCGCGACGGGAGCCCCGTCGGTCTGCCCGTCGCGGTCGTCAACGGGGCACGGGACGGTAAGACGCTCTACATACAGGCCGCGAGCGACGGCGACGAGCTGAACGGCGTCGGCGTCGTCCAGCGCGTCGTCCCGCAACTGGACCCGAGCGAACTGTCGGGAACGCTTCTCATCTGCGGTATCGTCAACTACCACGCCTTCCAAGTCGCCGAGCACCGCAACCCCATCGACGACACGAAGATGAACCGGGCCTACCCCGGCGACGCCTCGGGGACCTCCAGTGAGCGCATCGCCGCCGCGACGTACGACGCCGCCGTCAGCGCCGACCTCGTCGTCGACCTCCATCAGGGGTCGACCTCGCGGATGATAGAGGAAGTCCGGGTTCGGTGTGGCTCCCGCCACCGCCTCCACGACGCGTGTCTCGAACTCGCGAAGGTGTTCGACTGCGGCTACATCTTAGACCAGAAGGGCCCCGACGGCCAGCTGGCCCGAGCCGCACCGGACGAGGGCGTCCCGACCATCGACCCCGAACTCGGCGGCTGTGTCGGCTGGGACGAGGAGTCCATCCGGGCCGGCGTCGATGGCATCTTCAGCGTGTTGCGGTACTACGACTTCCTCGCCGGCACGGAGACGCCGTCGCCACAGGCCCGCGCGACCGGCTTCGAACAGTACGGCTCACCGGTCGGCGGACTCGTCGATTTCCACCCGAACCTGGGGGACCGCGTGAGTCGCGGGGACACGCTGTTCGAAGTGACCGACGTGTTCGGCGAGACGAAAGCTGAGATAACAGCCGAGTCGGGCGGTATCTTCTGGCGCTCGCGGCGGCTGCCACAGGTCGCCACCGGCGAGTACGTCTGTTCACTCGGGACGAACGTCGACACGTACTAGCGCCACAATACCAGTGACACGGGCGTGTCGGCGTTGACAGAAACCCACTGCGAGTCGACCTCGGACGGGTCGGCGTCGGTCGCATAACAGATGTACCGCTCGGTCCCGTCAGAGCGGCTTCGAACGACCGCCGGAAGGACGCCTTCGTCGGGGTCCGGCGATGGCGTCCCGCCGGACGCTGACTGGTGTTCAGTGTCCATAGACGGGCTGTATCCCGGGAACAGTATTGTTACCGGTCGGTTATCGGGGTAGAAGGTGTTACCGAACGTCGGCAAGGTCGACGAGGAGCTCCTCCGGGGCCGCCAGCCAGTGGGTCGCTATCTCGGCGCCCGGTCGGTCCTCGGGGTACAACAGTGCCCGCTTTCCGCCATCTGAGGTCGGCTCCAGCTCGCTCGTGAGGTATGGCTCGCTGAACTCCTCCTGTGGAAGTGGCGGTTGGGTCTCGATTTTCGATGGCGACTCGCTGCCCATACACCCGCTATCACACCACCATATATTGTTATACAATTCCTAACCGGGGTCTAACGCCGGGTATGGAGAGACTACCGACTGCCCAGCGGGCTACCGCTCGGGGTGGGTCGCCCCGTCGAACCCGCCTCGTACGAGCGGCTTTGCGATGTGGCGACGGGCAACCGGCGGGACCTCGTACCAGCCCGGTTCGAGGTCGCGCTCGACCGGGCGGTCGACTTTCCCATCGGCGGTCGTCGCGCAGTCCCGACAGCAATACCCCTGATTGTGCCCGGCCGAGGACATCCGCGTCCCGCAGTCGGGGCAGGTCGGGGTGGTCGGCTCGGTTCGGACCAGCTCCCGGACCGCGAACTTCTCAAGTTTCAGGGTGCCGTCGGTGACCTCGCCACAGACGGTGACGCGGTCGCCCTCGCACAATGCTCGCACGCGGTCGCGAAACCGCTTTGTCGGTTCGAACGCGACACATTGGAGCCGGGCCCCACCGTCGGCGATGGACAGGAAGACGTGCCCGCCCTCGCGGGTCTCGGGCGCTGTGGCGACGGTGCCGGTGACGCAGTAGGCGCTGTCGTCGGCCACTGTGCCCACGGTTCCGTCCTGCAGGTGGACGTCGGTGCCCTGGTTGGTCACGAACGTCGCCCGCCGGTCGATTGGCTCGCTCTCGATGGCGTCGGCGACGGCCCGGCAAGCGTCGGGGTCGTCGCCCCGAATGCCATAGAGGATGGGACAGGGCGTCCGGGGGACACAGACCGGGTAGCCCGACGCGCGGTCGACGGTGTCCCAGACGGCCGGGTAATGTCGGCTTGCCGCCACACGAACGCTCTCGGCGTCGACTTCGCGGTCGCTGCCCCAGCGGTCGGGCTCGCGGTAAGCGATGTGCTCGTAGGTCCAATCGTCCAATGTGGCCCACGCGCCGACGGCCGCCAGCGCGCCGACGAGCCCGCGGCCGTTCCCGTCCTGCAGCCGGGCGAAGCCGGTGGTGTCCGTCAGGAGCGTCGCCGTCGTCGGGTCCTTGCGTTCCCGAATCGCGTCGAGCGTGAACTCGGCGACCCGGGGCGGAACCTCCGCTGGCGTACAGTCCGTGACAACAGCGCCGGGGTTCGTCTTCGGGTCGTCGGTCTGGGCCAGTTCGAGTACGTCGCGAGCGAGCGAGCGTGCCCGGTCAGCGTCGAGGTCGGTATGCACCGCCAGCGCGGCGTTGCCCCGCGTCTTGTGCTCGACAGCGGGGTTGAGCCGAACGAGCAGCCGGCGCTGGACCGTCCCGCCGGCCTCGCGTATCCGCTCGGCCAGCTCGGCGGCGGCGTAGGTCGTACACATCCCCGTCTCCCGGGAGTCCGTATCGTCCAGTCCGACGACAGTCACACCACCGACTACTGGATTCGCCGGGATAGCGGTTTCGTCGTCGGCTCTCCGGGCGAAATAGCGGCACAATATATATATGGGGTGACTGGGTTAACCCCCAGTAGAGAAGCGATGCCACGGTCCGCACTGGTAGGTAACGTAACCGCCATGCTCGAGGACGCCGGGTTCCTCGTAAGCGACCGGTGTGCGATTCGACCGAAGAGCTTCGACGTCGCGGCCAGACGGGGCAAAGACGTGTTGCTCGTGAAGATTCTGGGCAACATCGACGCCTTCGACGCCCGGACCGGCGCGGAGATGCGCCGGCTGGGGACCTACCTCAACGCGACGCCAATCGTCGTCGGTCTCCGAACGCGTGACGAGGAGCTGAACCCGGGCGTCGTCTACTTCCGCAACGGCGTGCCCGTCCTCTCGCCGGATACGGCGCTCGACCTGTTCGTCGAGGAGGTCCCGCCGCTCATCTACGCCGCGCCGGGCGGGCTGTACGTCAACATCGATTCGGAGGTCCTGGCCGATGTCCGAGAGGAAAAGGAGTGGTCGCTGGGCAAGCTCGCAAAGGAACTCGGCGTCTCCCGCCGGACGGTCTCGAAGTACGAAGACGGCATGGACGCCTCCGTCGAGGTCGCGGCGGAGCTAGAGGAGCTCTTCGAAGCGCCCCTGACCTCGCCGGTCGGCGTACTCGACGGCGCCGAGGAGATACGCGACGAGGAGCCGACGCCGGAGGACCCCGACGTCGCACCCGAGGACGAGCCCATCGCCACGGTCTTTACCCGCATCGGCTTCGAGGTGCACCCGACCAACCGGGCGCCGTTCAAGACCGTCAGCGAGAACGCCCGCCGGCGCGAGCAGGTCCTGACGGGCCACTCGACGTTCACCGAGGCCGCCGAGAAGCGCGCCCGCATCATGTCCTCGGTCGGGGAAGTGACCAGAACGCGGTCGGTGTACGTCGTCGACGAACTGACCAGGGAGTCCGTCGACGGGACGGCGCTCATCGAGAAAGAAGAGATGGAAGAGATTCGGGACGCCGACGACCTCCGGGACCTCATCATGGAACGCGGCGAGGAGCCACAGGAAGACGCGCCCTGACGACCACGCGCCGTACGTCGGAATCCTATGCGCCGTAGGTCTCTTCGAGATACTCCACGATGTCGTCGGACTCGGGCATCCCCTCGACGCCGTTGTCCTTGTCGACCAGCACCGGGACGCCGGTCTGACCCGAGACCTGTTCGACTTCGGTGCGCTCGCTGTGGGAGCGGGGTACCATGTGGGAGTCGTAGTCCAGGCCCAGTTCGTCGAGTTTCTTGATGACCTTCGCGCAGTACGGACAGCCCTCCAGTTCGTAGAGTTCGAGATTTGCCATTACGGGAACACATACACGTCCGGCCGGAAAAAGCGCGTCGGTGGTGTGTGCGACCGGCGACAGAGTGCTCCAGTGGTCACTCCGATACCTCTCCGTCCGTCGGGTCCCCTCCCCCTCGTCGGGACCCCACTAGACGTCGATATCGTCCGGCGCGTCCGCCAGCAGTTCGGCGGCGGTGACCAGCGACTTGAGTTCCAGGTCGTGGTCGGCGAGGTTCTCGGTCGCGCCCTCCTCGCGGTCGACGACGACCAGCACGCGGTTGACGACCGCACCGGCCGCCCGGAGCGCCTCGGCGGCGTCGATGGCGCTCTGGCCGGTCGTGGCGATGTCCTCGATGACGGCGACTTCCTCGCCCTTGCGGAGCTCGCCCTCGATGCGGTTTCCGGTGCCGTACTCCTTTGCCTGTTTGCGGGCGATGACGTAGGACAGCCCCGTCTCGACGCTGGTGACCGCGACCAGTGGCACGCCGCCCAGCGCGACGCCGGCGAGCGTGTCGTCGCCAAGCCGGTCGGCGAAGGCCTCGGCGATGAGTTCCAGACAGCGGGGGTTGGTCTCGAAGACGTACTTGTCGACGTAGTAGCTCGACGTCCCGCCGTGTGAGAGCTCGAACTCCCCGTACTTGACCGCGTCCGCCTCGCGAAGGGCCGCAATGAGTTCCTGGTTGGCCATACCTGATGTGGACGGTGGGGTGGCTAATGGCTGTTGGTCGTTCCTGGGCCCGCCGACGCTCAATCCACCGTATCACGCCGTCGACACTAACTGCAGGTGTCGACATTCATAAGCCGGTCGGCGACGCAGTTTTCCTCGAATGCACGTGTTCGGGTCGAGCGGTGTCCGGGGGGTCGCCGGCGAGGAGCTAACGCCAGGGGACGCCATGCAGGTCGCACAGGCCGCCGGGAGCGTGTGGGCCACCGACACCGACCGGGTCGCCATCGCCCGGGACACCCGCACTACCGGGCGGACCTACGCGAACGCCGCGACGAGTGGCTTCACCGGACTGGGCTATGACGTCGACCGGCTGGGCGTCGTCCCGACGCCGGGGCTGCAGGCCTACTGCGAGGCCGAGGGGGTCCCGGGGCTGATGGTGACAGGGAGTCACAACCCGCCGGCGTACAACGGTATCAAGCTGGTCGGCGCCGACGGAGTCGAGCTGAGCCGGGTGAGCTTAGACGCGGTCGAGCGGTCGTTGACGGCGGAGCTGAGCCACGCCACCTGGGACCGGATGGGGACCGACCGGCGCGTCGAGCGCGCCCGCCGGGACTACAAGGCCGACGTGGTGCAGTCGGTCGACCGCGAGCGCATCGCCGACGCCGACCTCACGGTCGTCGTCGACCCGGGCCACGGCGCGGGCGCGCTGGTCAGCCCGGCCCTCTTCCGGGAGCTTGGCTGTACGGTCCACACGGTCAACGCCCAGCCCGACGGCCACTTCCCGGGCCGGAACCCCGAACCCGTCGCCGCGACGCTCGGTGACCTGCGGAGCTACGTCAGAGCGACCGACGCCGACCTCGGTATCGCCCACGACGGCGACGGGGACAGAGCGATGTTCGTCGACGAACGGGGCGAACACATCGACGGCAGCGCGGCGTTCGCGGCGCTGGCCGCCGCCGAACTCGGCGCCGACGACGGTGTCGTCAGCGCGGTCAACGCCTCACAGCGTCTCGTCGACATCGTCGAGGAGGCCGGCGCGACCCTCTCGCTGACCCCCATCGGTTCGACGCACATCGTCAGCCGCATCAAGGAACTCCAGGCCGGGGGGACCCACGTGGCCATCGCGGGCGAGGGCAACGGCGGCGTCCTCTTTCCGGAGTACCGCATCGCCCGCGACGGCGCCTACACCGCCGCCCGCTTCTGTGAGCTACTGGCCGACCGGTCGGCCAGCGAGCTGGTGGCGCCCTACGACGAGTACTACAACGTCCGGCGGAACCTCCACGTCAAGGGCGAGGCCGTCCGCGAATCGATGCTGTCCGGCATCGAGACCCACGCGACCGAGTCCAGCGCCGACCTCGATACGACCGACGGCTGGCGGCTGGACTACGGCGACGGCTGGGTGCTGGCCCGCCCATCGGGGACGGAGCCGGTGGTTCGTGTCTACGCCGAGGCCCGGGCGCCCGAACGCGCTGAGGAACTCGCCAGCCAGATGGTCCGTGCGGCCGAGCGGGGCGGATAGCGTTCCCGGCGTTTGAGCGGGGAGACGTGTCGACAGGGAATCGCGCTGGGAGACAACAGCTCGGTCCTGGTGACGCTCCCAATCGGGGCTAAGTTTTAGCAGCCGTGTTGCATGCAGTGCGCGAGTCTTCTACGGCACCAGCCCCAAGACTGGGGTAGAAGAGTTGGTCAGTAAAAACACACAGTCACTGCACCGGCCATCTCGCCTTATATATTGATTTGAACCGACAGACCAGGTGGCCCACCACTACGCCGAACCGCCCGCACTTGTCGTAACCCGATAGTAATCTCCCCGGAACTCGTAGGTGCGGGCATCCTCGAGTCCGAATGGCGGGATCCCACTATTGAACTCCTCCAGCTGGACCCGGGCGGCCTCGTATTCCAGGCTCAGTGCGATAGCGTCGCGCAGCTGATCGTCGCGTACGACTTGCTCGATGATGACCTCCTCTGTATCGGGCTCGGAGTCGTCGATCCGTTCAAGAATGTACGCGTCACGTTCGTCCTCACTGTCGTCGGCCTCACCTCGGGTCGACCGTGCGACCAGTGTCTCGCCGTCCCACTCCGTCTCGGCGATGGCAGCTGTCGGGGTCAACTGCAGTGGATCGGCTTGCAAATCGAAGCTTGCCGCGAGCGCAATTGGCTCCTCGTAAGAACCTGCTTCGAACCACCCATCGGTTGCAAACGCATAGTGCCCGCCGCCGAGCCCATCGACTGGGAGTGATTCCGTATCTTGGACTATCTCAATGGCAGCGCCATCGCTGACGCTACCAGTCGTAACGGTTAGTGTCCAGGTGTGGGCCTCGCCGTCAGCCAATGGTGTCTGTAGTTGTGGCGTCGCCCGAGGCATGATATAGTACCAGTCGCCATCGACTCGCTTGTACAGTTGCCAGTTATAGAAGTTCGTCTCGAACCGCTGTCCACTCTGGTTTCGGAGCGTGAAATCAGTAGGTTGATCGGGCTGGACTTTCTGGGTTTCTGGATCGAGGACGACTGGCATCGCCTGGGGGTCGACTGCCTCGTAGCAGACGACCTGAGCGGCGTCATCGAATGGTGGACATGCGTCTGAGGCAGTGTCATGGGGGAACTCCGGCACCGATTGGGTAGATTCGGTTGACTCTGGCACCGATTGGGTAGATTCGGTTGGAGAGGTGGCACCGCCCGTTGCCGTCACCCTCGTGTTCGATTCGTCCGGGTCAGCTGTACAGCCGGCGAGCAGCGCGCCCCCAGCTACGGAGAGGCCCGATAGAACCTGTCGTCGGGATGGCTTGGCCATGTAGGTTTGTTCCAGAGAAATTAATGTATGTTTTGTGTCTGTACAGGATTGCAAGACACGCGTTCACACTGCGTGGTTGGTTCAGTCAGAAGTACCTGAAACCAATGACGGCGTTGTGCTGATTCCACACTCCGTATGCAGCATCCAGTTCAGAACTACAGCGCGTCGTACTCCGCCAGCGCGTCCTCGATAGCGGCTTTCTCCTCGCGAGCGGCCTGTAGTTCCTCCGCAACGGCCCCGCTCGCCAGGCGCTCGCGCTCGTCAGTATCGAGTTCCACACGGGCGAGCGCGCTCTCCCGCAGTCGCTTGTAGTCCTCGCGGCGGGCGAGTTCGCGCACGTCACGCAGTGTCTCGACCACCGCGTCGGCGGCAAACGAGGACAGCACCGACCGGTACTCGCGGACGAGCCACGGGAGGTGGTCGGCCGGCGGCGGCGGCCAGCCCACGGTCAGGGGCTCGGCGTCGAGCGTCCGGAGGTAGGTCCGCCGGGTGCCGACGGCCCGTTTGAGCGCCGCAGTGTCGTCGACGTAGTGGTCGAGCTTCGAGGCGGAGTAGTCGGCGTATTCGAGCAGTTTCGGTATCGTCTCGGTGCCGGCGTCGTAGCGCTCGACGTAGCCCAGCAGGTCCTCTGGCGGCGACTGGAACTCCACCAGCGGGTACGCATCGGCCCGGGAGACGGCCGACAGCACCTCACGGGCCGGCGCCGACGACCGGAACTCACGAAACGCCTCGCGAACGCGCTCGTCGTAGGTCTCGATTGGCTCGCTGAGTCGGTCGACCGGCGCCTCGAGGTCGGCTTCGCCCAGCCGCTGGAGCCGTTCCAACTCCCCGATTCGGTCGCCCAGTTCGTCCAGCCGCTTGCGGGCCTCCCGGCGGGCCTCCCGATAGCGCTCGCGGGCGAGTTCCCACTCGTCCAGTCGGTCGACCACGTCGCCGACAGGCTCGAGTTTGCGCCGAGCGGTCTCGAAGTCGGACTCGCTGAGCCGTCGCTGCTGAAGGTAGTCGTCAACGGCTTCGAACGTCTCCGTCTCGGGGAGGTCGTCGTCTAAGTCGTCGGTCAGCTCCGCGACTCGGCCCTCGAACTCGGTGAACGCCTTGAAGTTGCCGCTGCCGGTGGCGGTGTCCTCGTAGCGGTCCAGCAGGTCGTGTAGCTCCCGGTAGCGCTCGCGACAGCGGCGGAGGTCGGCCTCGCCGACGGCCTCGACCCGGTCTCGGGCCTGCCGGCGCTGCCTGGCGGCGTCCCGGAGCCGCTGTGGGGCGTCGGTCATCAGTAGACGTCGTCGGGGTCAAACACCCGCTCGCCGACGGCCTCGCCGTCGAGGGTCCGGTGGAAACAGGACTCGTAGCCGGTGTGACAGGCCCCGCCGGTCTGGTCGATGCGATACAGCAGGGCGTCGCCGTCACAGTCGACCCGTACCTCCTCGATTGCCTGTGTGTGGCCGCTGGTCCCGCCTTTCTTCCAGAGTTCGTCCCGGCTGCGGGAGTAGTAGTGGGCATAGCCCGTCTCGCGCGTCTTTTCGAGGGCCGCTTCGGTGACGTAGGCGAGCATCAACACGTCGCCGGACTCGGCGTCCTGGGCGACCGCCGGGATGTACTCGTTGTCGTCGAAAGCGAGGGAAACGTCGGTCATGGTTCGAGCGTCGTCTGTCCCGAAGATAGGTCTTTTGCACGGCTGCGTGCCGACACGGCCACGCAAATCCGTCTCACGCGAACCCGAGCGACGCGAGCAGCGCGTACAGCACGTCGCCGTAGACGAGCGACGCGGCCAGGCCGACGAACATCGGGACGAGGAAGGGAATCCCCGGCGACACCCACACCTCGTCGGTGTCGGTGAGCAGCTCCAGCCCCGCCCGCAAGGTCTCGGCGTCGGTGCCGTAGGCCGACCCCTCGATGTCCTCAAGGAACCGCTCGGCGCCCCAGGGGTCGGCCGTGCCGGCCGTGCCGAACCGGTCGGCAGTGCCCCCGGCGGGGACGCCCCCGTCAGAGCGACGCTCTGCCGAGGAACTGCTCGTGTCACTCGCCTCGCCGCCATCCGTCGCGAACGAGCCATCTCCCGGCGGGTTCGGCTCCTCGGGCAGTGAGTCCGGGTTCCGGTAGGTGGTCGGGTCGGCCCGGAGGGCCGCCAGGCTGGCACCGCGCCACTGGAGGTACATACGGAGCGCGTCGAGGTCGAGCCCCGAGCGTGTGAATCCGTCTGGCGCCTCCAGCAGGCGGCCGTACTCCTCGGTGAGACGGTCGACGGCCACCGGCTTGCCCAGGAACATCGCCCAGGCGAACCGGCCGCGAACGAGGTTGCCGACCGCGACACCCAGCGGGTAGACCACCCCCGCGAGCACGGTGTTCGAGAGGATAGTCAGCGAGAAGACGCCGATGCGGGACGGTTCCAGAGGCAGGGCCGCGCCAGTCAGATAGTAGGTCGGATAGACCGGAAAGAGCACGGCGACGAGCATGAACGCCTTGGCGTCGGCACCGCCGAAGCCGCCGATGAGCCAGAAGCCGTAGGCGAGCGGGGCGACAAACCCCAGGCTGATAGCGACACGGATGAAATACAGGCGGTCAGGCGTCGGCCCTGCCGGCCGGCCGACGGCCCCGCCGTTGACGACGGCGTAGGTGTCCCAGAGCAACAGGACGACGGCCAGTGCGGCCAGTGGAAGCCACGTCTTGTTGGGGACGCGGCGGGTCTCGACATCACGGTAGGCTGCCCAGCCGAACACGGGGACAGCGAGCAGTCGCAACAGGTCCGGTATCGACCCCAGCACGACTCCCCATCTCACGTCGATTGCCCTAATGGTTCCGGTCGGAGCGGCCGTTCCGTCGACTCGCCGTCTCGAATCACAAGCGTGGGGGAACTACAGCATCGTACATCAATGTTCCCGGTAGATTGATTATCATAGCTTGATGTTGGAATCTGTATGAGCAGGAAACAGGTTCGGAGTAAGCGAGAGGTCGGTAGAACTGACAGCGGGAACAAACAGCGTATATCTACCACGGCGGGCGGAGGTGTCTGAGCATGGGTATCGAGAACCCGACGCCGACCCAGCAGTACGTCCTCGACCTGCTCGACTCGGAGCCGGGAATGTCGAACGCCGACATCGCCGAGGAAACGGGGACACACACGGCGCTGGTCCGGGACCTCCGGAAGGCAAAGCACGCTGCTGTGGAAAGCGACGACGATGGGAGTCCGGGGAAACTCTCCTCGCGGACGCGAGTCCTCGACAGCCTCTCCGGGACGCAGGCGGCCGTCCTCCAACGAGTGGCACAGGACCCCGACCTGTCGAACGCGGACCTGGCCGAGGCGGTCGGAACCCATACCGCCCTGGTCCGGGACCTCCGCAGCGACGTCCAGGCGGAGGTGCTGGCCCACACGCTGGGGAACCCGGACGCGACGAACGCCGAAATCGCCGAGCAGCTGGGAACGCTCACCGCAGTCGTCAGGGACGCCCGGAGCGGGCTCGAGGCGGAGATTCTCGAGCAGTCGGTGCGAAATCCCGAGCTGTCGAACGCCGAGCTGGCCGAGGAGCTAGGGGTCCACATCGCCACCGTCAGGGACGCGCGGGCGACCTACGCTGACGGCATCGAGGACATCGACCTGACGGCAAGCGACGACGGGGCGACTGTGGCGGCCGAGCCCGCGACGGCCGACGGCGGGTCGGAGATGGGGCCCGAGGCAATCGTCGCGGTGCTGGTGGGCGCGTTGTTGCTAGTCGCGGTCGTCCTGCTGTTGGTGTAGGGGTCCAGCAGCTGGCGGCCGTGAGAAGACGGGAACGGGCGTTCCCGAAAAGCGCGCGTTCAGTGAACGCACGTGTCTGTGTTTATATGACGCGGTTCTGCAGGTAGTCGAGGTGCTTGGCGTTGTAGACGATTCTGACCTCGTCGGCGTCCGGGCTGCCGATGCAGGTCAGTCGGACGTTCTTCTCTTCGACTTCCTCGTCGCTGAGAATCTGCTGCATGTCCATATCGATTTCGCCTTCGAGGACGATGGCGGCACAGTTCGCACAGGCGCCGGCGCGACACGAGAAGGGCCAGTCGTAGCCCTGTGCCTCCGCCGCCTCGAGGATGTACTCGCCCTCGTTGACGTCCAGCGAGCCGTGGTCCTCGGCGTCGAGGTCTAGGTCTGTGGCCTCACTGAAGACGTCGTCGTCGTACATGTCCCAGCCGTTGTCGTCCACTACTTCGTAGTTTAGGTACTCTACCGTGGGCATCATAGCCAGGTTCGAACCCCGACTTGTTAGACTTTGCCCTTTCAACAGCCCGGATGTACAATTGTGGCAGTTACAGCGGTGTCAGAACACCGGAACGAAGCGAAAGACGAGATATGCGGCGACGGTCGCGATGGAGGGGACGACGTTCTGGAGGAAGATGACCCGGGCGGTGGTCGCTGGTTCGAACAGGTCCGAGGCCTTCGGGAGGTCCTCGCTGGACTCCTCGCCGATTGGCTCGGTCTCTTTCGGTTCGGGCGTCCCTTTCTTCCCGCCGACGGTCGGGGCGTCCTCGGCGTCGGCAGTCAGCGCGCCGACGGAGACGTCGGGGGTGTCCTTGCCGGTGACGGTCTCGGAGAGACGCGTCATTCGGGTCGCCCGGCCCCAGCCCAGCCCGACGATGCTCATGGTGGCGATGATGACGAAGCTGGCGGGGATGCCAAGCGCCGACAGGAAGGTGACGATAGTCGAGGCGACCGTCGCGACGACGATGGCGGCTACTAGCGGGAGGTCGGTGAGGTCGTTGCCGACGGTGTCCATCGTCCGGCGGGCGATAGTGAACGCGCCCAGCCCGATAGCGGCCCCGCCCAGCACGATGGCCGGATAGAGGTCCAGCGAGCCGTTACCCACCAGCGGCGCGACGGCGTTGGCGACGTTGCTGGCACCCGCCGAAAAGCCCATGTAACAGCCGATGCCGATGACGACGGCCGTCCCCACGAACTCGCGTTGGGTCGTGTTCTCGCCCAGCGAGGGGCGGGGAATCGGCCCCGAGCGGTCGAAATCGAGCAGGGCCCCCTCGCTCTGGGAGACCGCGAACCACGCGACCAGCTTCGGGTAGAAGTACCGCCCGATGACGCCGCTGACCCAGAACGCGATGATGGGCGAGAAGAGCCACCAGACGATGATTTCCAGCATCAGCCCGGCGTTGAGCGTCCCGCGAGCGAGCCCGAGGCCGGCGATAGCGCCGACGGCCGTCATCGACGTCGAGGCGGGCACGCCGACGACGTTCGAGAGAAACAGGGCGACGCCGATAAAGAACAGCACGACGATGCTGGTAAGCGGCGAGAACTGCGTGGCCACGAGGTTGCTCCCGAGGTTCGTGACGACGGCGGGGCCGACAAGGAGCCCGCCAGCCATCGCGAACACCGTCATCAGTGCCGCCGCCGAGAGCTTCGAGAGCGTGTTCGACCCGACGGCCGGACCGAAGGCGACCCCCGTCGAGGAGCCCCCGATGTTGAATCCGACGAAGATAGCGACGACAACCCCCAGCGCGAAGAGAACCTCGACCATACAGGCTGGAGGCCATGAGACCGTTAAAGATTACCGTCTTAGTGCTCGCGACGTCCTCGTTCGTCCGTTCGAGTACGTTCGCGAGCACGAGAAACTGGAGGAGGCCGGTAAGCCTGCGGACCGACACCCTTTCGACGCGGCCCGCCCCAGCCACAGCCATGTTTCCCACCTTCGAGGTCGTTCCGGCGGTCGATATGCAGGACGGACAGGTCGTCCAGCTGGTCGGCGGCGAGCGCGGCACCGAAAAGACCTACGGCGACCCGGTGGCGGCGGCCGAGCGATGGGTCGACGCCGGCGCCCGGACCCTCCACCTTGTCGACCTCGACGGGGCCTTCGAGGGCGAGCGAGCCAACGCCGACGCCATCGACGCGGTGCTGTCGGCGGTCGACGGGGATATCGATGTCCAACTCGGCGGGGGTATCCGCACCGCCGAGGACGCCGTCTCGCTTTTAGAGCGGGGCGTCGACCGCGTGATTCTGGGCACGGCGGCCGTCGAGAACCCCGACATCGTCGCCGAGATAAGCGAGACACACCCCGATAGCGTCCTCGTCAGTCTCGACGCGAAAGCCGGGGAGGTCGTCGTCTCGGGGTGGACCGAAGGCACGGGATTAGACCCGGCCGAGGCCGCCGACCGGTACGCCGACCTGGGCGCGGCCGGAATCCTGTTTACCGACGTCGACGTCGAGGGCCAGCTAGAGGGCGTCCGAACCGACCCCGTCGAACGGCTGGTCGAGGCCGTCGACATCCCCGTCATTGCCAGCGGCGGCGTGGCGACAATCGACGACGTGCTGGCCCTCGAAGACGCGGGCGCGGCGGCCGTCGTCGTCGGCAGCGCGCTATACGAGGGGGCGTTCACGCTCGAATCGGCACAGCGTGCCGTTGACGAGCGGTAGATGCGCGACTCGGCCATAGGGGCAGCGGGTGGCCAGTCGAGGGCGGGCAAGCGTGGCGAAAAGGGAGCCGGCGACGGGACGGCGGCGGACCGGGGGAGCCGGCGCTGGTGGACAGTCGCCATCTTCGCGTACATCACCCTGGAGGGGGCCGGCCTGCAGATGCGGGGCGCTGTCGTCCCCGCGCTCCGGCGGAGCTTCGACGTGCCCGAGTGGCAACTCGGACTGGTCGCACCCGCCGGCACCGTCGGCTACGTTCTCGCCGTCGTGGTCGTCGGCGCCGTGGCGGGCCGACTCGACACCCGGTGGCTCCTGCTGGTCGGCGTTCTCGGCACGGGCGCCGGCATCCTGGTGATGGGTGTTGCCCCGTCGTTCGCCCTCTTTCTGGCGGCGCTGCTGGGCCGGGGGCTGTTTACCGGCGTCGGCCGGGGAACCGACCGACCGCTGCTCTCGCATCTCTACCCGCGACAGCGGGGCCGAATCTTCGGCTTCTACGACATGATGTGGGCCGTCGGCGCGACGGCCGGTCCCCTCCTCGTGGCCGCCGCCGTCGCCGCCGGCGACTGGCGGCTGGCCTACTACGCCCTCGCGCTGGCCTTCGTTCCGGTGGTCGCACTCGTCGTCGCGCTCCCGACGCCGGAGGTGGCGGGCGGGGACGACCCGCTGGACTGGGCCGAACTGCGCCGCATCACGCGCCAGCCGGCGGTCCTGACGATGGCGGTCGCGCTCTTCCTCTCGACGGGTTTGGAGGGCGGACTGTTCACCTGGGTGACGACCTACGCGCAGGGCCGGCTGCCCGGCTCGCTCGCGACGGCGTCGCTGTCGGTCATGCTGGCGGCCTACATCCCTGGCCGCTTTGCCTCGGGGTGGCTCTCCGAGCGGGTCGGCTACGTCCGTCTGGCCGTCGGGCTGGTCGGACTGACGGTTCCGGCCTTCCTCTATACCTTCTTCCTCGCGGAGGGGGACGGCCTGCTCGTCGGCCTCTTTTTCATCGGGCTGGCGCTCTCGGGGATGTATCCGACGCTGCTGGCCTACGCGACCGAGGCGGTGCCCGAACACAGCGCGCCGGTCAACGCGACCGCCGCCGTGACGAGCGCGGCCGGTATCGCCGTCGTCCCCGCCGCGATGGGCTTTGTCATCAGCGACACGGGCGTCACGGGGGCGATGCGGCTGCTCGCTGTCCCACTGGCGCTGCTCGCGCTGGTCCTGTCCTATGCGCTGTATCGGTCGGTTCGGTAGGTGGCTGCTGCGACTCTACACTACTCGTCCTGTCAAATCGGATTGGTAGTTGGGGCGGTGTGCTGAATACAGATGTTGCAAGTACCATTTTCTTTTCGAGAGCATCGACAGCAAAACCCTACAGCTCATATATACGAGTTGGAAACATATATCTGTGCCTAAGGGGTAGTGTAGAGTATGAGCGATGAGCCGCCATCTCCTGACGGACCCGAGGAGTTCCCCACCGAAGAGGAACTACCGGATGACCCAGTGACTGTGGATGATATTACCCCGTTCGCTGTTACTAACAGTGACTTCAAGGACATCGATGACTTCGCAGCCGCAGAGTGGAAACAAGAGACCACTGCAGACGAGCGAATTCGGACGGTGATCAACAGAACGACGATTCCGAAATCTGCGGGTGATATCGCAGACACAGCTCTCGTCTCAGAAACAAAAGCTAGAACCACGCTCAACAAGCTTGCTCAAGAAGGACTCGTTAGAAATCACCAGACAGACTCCGGAAAGCTGTACGATCGAGATCCGGAGTGGCATCTCCTCAAACAGATTCGGCAACTCGCCAGTAGCGGAACGCTGGTCGATCAAATCCAGCGAGTGAAACAGGAGCTCGCAGAGTACAAAAGCAAATATGACGCAAACAATCCAGAGGAACTCCTGATTTCAGATAGGGAACTCAACCAGAATGAACTTAACGACATTTCTCACTGGCGGACAGCAGAACGAGAACTCAGTCACCTCAGAGCGGCATACCGATTTAAACAGGCAAAAGAACGGGTGTCTACGGTAACTGAACCGGAAGACGAGCAGACGGGTAATCAGACAACGGCTCCCGCTAGCAGTCACCCCTCACTCCAGTAATGGGGATGGGGAACGGCTCTCCAATCGATTCGGAAGCGATTGATGAGAGCGTGGAGCAGATGCGTAAACAACTCGACAGCGGAGTCGTCAAAGTTCGATTCCGGTATCAGAAAGGTCAACCGTTCAAACGGCGGGAAGGAGCGGATCTCAGAGCAGCACGAGTCACGGTCATCCCGGGAATCCATGAGCGAGGTGGGTATTTCGATATTCAGTGGTGGGAGAATGGAGACTACAAATACCACTACCGAGAAGAAGGGCTGGAATTCAGGTTCGGGCGCGAAGCGGCAAATAAAACCACCAATAAGCCGGTACAGCATTTTCATCCGCCGAGCAAGCTCGACGCACATAATCAATCCTGTATTGGGATTAAACAACCACCTCAACTCGTCACAATTGCTGTGCTGAAGGCGTGGTGGACAGCAGTCGAGAACGGTGATGAGAACTTGATGAATGCGCAGAACGGCCTGCCGTAGTCGAGGAAATCCTATACAGGCAGGGCTTCATAGTATATTTTTTGTTACCAGTAGTTGAGGGTGTCATAGAACAGTTCACATACCGTCGGTATGCTACTGTAATTCATTCAATACAGAGGGTATATTATCCGGATTCGCGTAGCTGGTCGGGGCTTTGTGGCTGTTCACACCACCATGTCTCGAACTAACCACTCTCACTGACAACCACATCGTGTGCCCGCTCGACGGCCACCACCAGTTCCGCCCGGTCCTCACAGCCCACCAGATGCGAGCGACAGTCACAGTCCGAACAGCCAAAGTCGGGGACCGCACCGCCCACAGTATCGCTCAGCCGCCGAGCGACGGCGCGGTGTCGGTCGATACGCGAGAAGCCACCGGAGCCGAGCGCGCTGCCGGTGTAGGCGTACCAGCCCGCCGGGAAGTCGATAGCGCCGAGCGCACCCACCTCGATTGGGCCGCTGTGGTCGCGGGCGAGCACGAGCGTGTACGTCCCGCCCTCGGCCATTCAGCCTTTGATTGTGGGGTCGGCGGCGAACTGGTCGTACCCCTCGATGCGGAACTCGCGGGAGTCCGTGCAGTCCTCGTTTTCGGCGGCGAGGTCACCCACGAGCCAGTTGAACGCCCGCTGGAAGTCGGCGTAGGGGGCGTCCTCGAAGCGGTCGAGGACGGCCTGGCTCGTCAGTTCCCCGTCGTACTGCTCGGCGAAAGACTGAACGCTCTCGGCGGCGGTCTGTGCGATGTCGGTGTCGACTTCCTCGCCGAAGGCGTCGGCGAGGTCGTCGGTGCGGTCGGACATACACGAGGGCACACGTCGGAGCCACCTATGCGTTCTGGAAGCGGGAACAGCGTGCCACAGTCGGGGACGAGCGGTGCCGGTGTGGCGCCGGTTTCCGAATCCTTTTGGCCGGTTTCGGCCTACGGCGAAACAGATGGACGCGAAGACAGCCGGCCGTGGGGTCGCCGACCGTCTCCACGGCCGGCGGGCCGTCGTTTGGGCGGTCATCACCAGCACCTTTTTCATCGGTTTCGGGGGCGGCGTCGTCTACCCAATCCTGCCGAATCTGGGCGCTGTACTCGGTATTTCGCCGCTGTTCGTCGGGCTGATTCTCTCGGCCAACCGCTTCTCGCGGCTGGTCGCGAACGCGCCGGCGGGCGGCCTCGTCGACCGTCTCGGCACGCGGACGCCCTTCGTCGTCGGGATGGTTGTCCAGAGCGTCGCCACTGCGACCTACGTCGTCGGGATGGTCGCGCCCGCCCCGGTTGCGTGGTTCATGGCCGCGCGAATCGCCTGGGGCGTCGGGAGCGCGCTGGTCTTCGCGACGGCCTACACCATCGCCTCGGACGTCAGCGACGGCGGCTCCCGGGGCGCGAGCATGGGACTCGTCCGGGGCGGCATCCTCTTTGGCTTCCCGGCCGGCGTGGTCATCGGCGGCGTCGTGAGCGAACTCGCCGGAACGGTGACGGCCTTCGTCGTCGCCGCTGCGTTTGCCGCCCTCGCCAGCGCCGTCGCTTACTGGGCCGTCCCCGAGACCCACGTCGACGGCGGCGCGAACACGTCGGTCAAGCCCTGGGCGGTCAACACCGGCCTGCCGGCGCTGACCGTCGGCGCGGTGAACTTCGCCGTCTTCTTCGTCTACATCGGCGCCTTCTTCGCGACGCTCGTGCTCTTTCTCGGCCAGGCCCAGCTGCGCGTGTTCGGCTTCGACGCGCAGGGTTCTTCCGGTATCTTCATGGGCGTCACCGTCGTCGCCGCCGGCGTCTCGATGTACACCGGCGGGGCCATCAGCGACCGCCGTGGGTCCCGAGTGCCGACGCTGCTTGCCTTTCTCGTCACGATGTCGGCCGGGTTCGCGCTTCTGGCCGCCGTCGAGAGCGTGCCCGCGCTCGTCGTCGCCTGTCTCTGTATCGGTGCCGGCCAGGGCGGGACCAGCGGCCCGCTGATAGCCTTGCTTGGCGACCTCGTCCCCGACGCCGAGATGGGGCGGGCCGTCGGGACGAACAACGTCCTCGGCGACCTCGGCGGCGGCTTCGGTCCCATCGTCACGCTCCCGCTGGTCGATGTGGTCGGCTTCGACCCCATCTTCCTCGCCTGTGCCGCCCTGCCGCTGCTCGCCGGGGTGGCGCTGCTTGGCGGCGTCCGCCGCGAGACGGGCCAGCTCGTTCCGCGCGTGGAGTCCTAGCAGTCGTGGTCGAAGGTAGTGTTTAGTTAGGCGATTCAGACTGTCACCAGCCAGAAAGCCCCCGACCGCTCGACTACTGCGACTCGCTGCGCGCTTCACTCACTCCGTTCGTT
>PXRT01000001.1:102761-150470 GCA_003020925.1 Halobacteriales archaeon QS_6_64_34
GCGACGTAAGCACCACAGGCCGAAGGCCGAGGAGCGCAGCGAGCCCCCCGACCGAAGCCAGCCGGGGCTTTCTGGCTCTCTTCCGCGTTTTCTACTAAATTAAACACTACCTGGTCGAACGGCCCGACATTCATGTAGGCTGACGGGCAACAACGGTGTATGCGCGCCCTCCGACGCAGTCCGACGGTCGTGACGCTGGCGCTCATCCTGACGGTCTTCGCCTGCCAGCAGGTCGCCGGTCTGCTGGGCTGGCGGGGCCTGTTCGCGCTGTCCAATCCGTTGCTCGCTCGCCCGTGGACGCTGGTGACGAGCGTCTACGCCCACGCTGGCGTGTCGCATCTGGTCGCCAACGCCCTCGCGCTGGCGCTGGGCGGGCTGGTGGTCGAGCGGCTGACGACGGGCGCCCGGTTTCACGCCTTCTTCGTCGGCGTCGGCGCGCTCGCTGGTGCGACCCAGGTCGCCGTCGTCGGCCTCGTCGGCCCGCTCGTCCCAGGCGTTCCGGCACAGGTGAGCGTGCTGGGCGCGAGTGGCGCCGTCCTAGGCCTCTATGGGTATCTGCTCGGCGCGAACCGCCTCACCGAGCGGTTCGTCGCCGGCGTCGAACTCGCGCCGTGGGTGCAGCTGACACTCGGCGCGGCGCTGGCGGCCGTGATAACGCTGCTGACGGCCAACCCCGGCGCGGCGCTGGTCGCACATTTTACGGGCCTGCTGGTCGGATTCCTCGCCGGCCGAGCGCATCTGCTGGCGCCGGGCGAAAACACGCAGAAGCGACAGCCAACAGTCGACTGATATCCGCCCACGGCTTTCGCCTTGGAAAACTGTAATCAGCGAACGAAGACCTGTTCGTCAAGCCGCGTCGTGACCTCGTCGGCCAGCCGTTGCAGATTGACGGTGTCCTCGCGATTGTAGGAGATGAGCGTCTCTAGGGCGCCGTCTTTCCCGCGCTCGTGTTCGCGCCAGAGCCGGACCGCGTCTTGCCCGGAGATGTCGGGTCGGTCGCGCTCGATGCCGATGTCTTTCTCGACCTGCTTGAGCCCGCCCGAGAGGCCGATTTTCTTGCAGGTGTACATCAAATCGAGGTGTGGCCGCCCGAGGTCGATATCGAAGTTCGTTTCGAGGAAGGGGACGTCAAAACGCTTGCCGTTGAACGTCACCAGCAGGTCGGCGTCGGCGAAGGCCGCCCGGAGGTTGCCGGCGGTGAGGTCGTCGCCGGCCACGAGCGTCTCGGTCCCGCCGGCCTGGTGCAGGGAGACGGTGGTCACCTGGTTGCGGTGTTCGTCCAGCCCAGTGGTCTCGATGTCGAAGAAACACGCCCGCTCGTCGAACGTCTCGTAGAGGCGCCACTGCTCGCTGCTGGGGAACTGCCGGTCGAAGTAGGCCACGTCGGCGGCGTCGAGGTACTCCCGACTCCGGCGGATGAACTGGTCGATGCAGTCGCCGCGTTTCCCGCCGACGACGCCCGGTTCGAACTCGTCCCAGTGGGTGACGCCCCGCTCCCAGATGGACTGCTCTGTCTGCTCGCCGACGCCGTCGACCCCGATGAAACTGTTCTCGACGCGCACGCTCTCGGGTAGTGCGGGAGGCCTATGTAAACCTCTCGGGTAGCGAGGGACGAACGAAGTGCGGTCCTCGAAAGCGAGGCGGTCGAAACGCCGAAACCCTCGGACCGACCCGTCGTAGTCGTCCCGCTGCCCGACCTCTAGAGCCTGCCGAGTAGCCCCGGCTCCTCGAAGTCCAGCGCGAGCTCCGTCCCCAGCAGGTCCTCGACAGCGGCGGCGACGGCTGGCGCGAGCGGCGATTCCGCATCGAGTGTGGCCGGCCCGACCGGGCCCCCTGCGGGCAGTTCGTGGTCGGCGTCCTCGAGGGCAACCGCGTCGGGGGCGTCGGTGCGGGTGGCGACCACGGCGTCGGCGGGGGCGTCGAGGTCCCGCAGCCGGCCGCGCTGTCTGGGTAGCAGGTCGACGCCGCGCTGGGTCGCGGGCGCGATGAGCGCGCGCCGGTCGGCGGTCGTGAGCGCGGCGACGGCCTGGTTGGCCGCGACGGGCGGGACATCCAGCAGGACGTGGTCGAAGCGGTCGGCGGCCTCGGCGACGGCGCGCTCGAGTGTCCGTGTGGCCTCTGGCGTTTTCGCGCGGGCGAGCCGTTCGAACGGCGCGTGGGCCGGACAGAAAGCCACCCGGCCCGGGGCGTCGTAGTCGACGTCGTACAGCGCCGCCTCGAAGGCGCTCTCGCCGACGGCGACGGCGGTCGCGTCGTCGGTGAGACGACCCTCGACGTAGGTCGCCAACCCCTGCGTCCCGAAGGCGGCATCAACTACTGCGACGGAGCGGTCGGCCCGCCCCAGCGTCGCCGCCATCTCCACTGCCGTTCTGGTCGTTCCGGCGCCGCCGGCGACGCCGACCAGCGCGAGCGTCGATGTGTCCATACAGTACGTAGATAGTGGCCTGAAATAAAAAGCTTAGCGCGTACCGGGACATATACAGTTATGTATCTGATTGATAAGGATATTTATCATATTTGAAGTCGTATGCAGTTGGAGCTACTTACGGGCTGTAGCGGTCCGGCGAACCGGGAGTTCGTCGCCGATGCGGTCGTCCTGCCACAGGCAGACCGGGAAGAGTTCGACTTCGCGTCGATCGTCGAGAAGACGGACCGCCTCGGCAGACGACGCGAAGCCGAGACGCTCTCTGGCGGCCAGTAGCTACGCGCTGATTTTCGCCGCGATGTCGTCGAGTTCGTCGTCGCTCAGGTCGGGCCGGTCGCTGACCAGCGCGTGGATGGGGCGCCCGCCGTCGTCGGCAAAGCGCGGGACGATATGTCCGTGGACGTGGGGTACCTCCTGACCGGCGACCTCGCCGTTGTTGAACGCCACCGTGCTTGCGGGCGCGTCGACGGCGTCCTCGACGGCGGGCGTCAGCCGATGCAACGCCGACATGACCTCGCTACCGAGTTCCTCGGGCAGGTCGTTCAGTGACTCGTGGTGGGCCTTGGGGATGACGAGCGTATGCCCCGGCGCGAGCGGGTTCGCGTCCAGGAAGGCCAGCACGTCGTTGTCCTCGTAGACGGTGCGGCTGGGGACGTCGCCAGCGACTATCTGGCAGAAGATGCAGTCGTCATTTGTTTCGTTCATACTTTCGATAGACACCTCTTCGGGTCAGTTGATAGAACGAACAGCAGAATCAAGAACGTAGGGGTGAATGTGTGGGTTCGGGACTCCATTCTCAAATCAGGAGTTTATCACAACAAAGCCCCATAAATTCAGAACAGGAGTGTCTGAGCAATCAGAAACAGAACATCAAGAACGATGGCAAGTGTTATTAATCCCTGAATGACCGCTAGAACTGCTTCTGAGGTAGACATTTCCTCATTAGGCTGATTGGTCTCGTGTATCTCAGCCTCAACATTTCCTGCTTCAGATGGCTTCTCTTCTGTATCTGTGTTGACCACGCTGTCGGTATAAGTCTCTACAAGGTCGTAGGCATCTTCATCAGCAATGATTTGCAGAAGTGTACTCCCATCAACCAACTTCACATTGAGGTCTTCAGCACGCTGCTTGGCGGGGGCAGTGAAGCCACTCGTGGTTACGACAATGACCGTATCGGCAGCATCTACTTGCTTTTGTAGTGAGGAATACTGCTGAATATCAGATGAGGATACCTTATTATCCAAAGCGTTTCGTTTCGCTTGGATAATTTGAGTCTGGTTGAATGGTTTTGATTTCTCTATAATTACATCAATACCTGCGTCGTGAGATTGTGAGGTCACATCTGTTGACCATCCACGACGTTCCCACAGGTCGGCAATAAACTGCTCAAATTTGTAGGGGTCAATTGAAGCGAGAGAGTCCTTGATACCCTCGGTGGGGTCAACAGTCATTAGCTCCTAAACTTCCGTATCAATGTCTTCATCCCTTTGTACCCCTTTTTGAGTGACTGGCCGAGTATAGTTAATCCCTCAGCCACAGCCTTATCAAATTCCTCGTCATCAACTACAGGTTCGGTTTCTTCCAACCAAACTGGCTGCTGCATATCAACAGCAGGTTGTAATGGTTCTATCCCCGCCATCCCATTCAATTCAGCATGGAAAGCATCCACAGAGTCGTATCTGTTTAAAACATTGCTGACGTAAGAGGCTGAACAATCACATCTATCAGCAATTTCCTTCTGCGTGGCCCGTGGGTAATCTCTTGCAGTAAGAATAATTTCACGCTGCAACTCGGTCATATCTGACATAGCTTGTAAACACTTCTGAAGTGATTTAAATCCAATTGGCGAGTTATCGGTATTGAAAGAGACAGGAGCAATTCAGGACTTACCCATCTACTCTGTGCTCTTATTTGATTACATCTGACACGCACAGTTGCTCGCATGTGAGGGGTCATCGCTCGCGGGCCATCGCCCACTTGCCCGTTTCCGCAAGCTCCCTAACGTACGCCTCGCGGTCGTACCCCAACCGCGGGAGCCAGACTTCCTGATAGCTCGGATGCAGGAGTGGAATCACCGGGACGCCGAGCGCATCACTGAGCCGGGGCTCCAAGACGCTGTCGAGAAACCCATCGAGAGAATCGCCGTCGAGTGCCACCACCGTCTCGGTCGCGTGTCTCCCGGTGGGAAGCACCGCCCGTGGCGCGACCGTCGCGACTTCCTCGACGAGGTACGGCCGACAGTTCCGCAGTTCCTCGGCTGTCGGGTCTCGGTTCTCGGGCGGATGGCACTTGACCGCGTTCGTGAAGTAACAGTCCTCGTGGCCAAATCCCGCGTCGGCCAGCAGGTCGCGTATCTTCCGGCCCGACGCCTGCGAAGTGTAGGCCATGCCGGTCAGATTCCCGCCCTGCCAGCGCTCGGCCTCGGGGTCGCCCTCGGCGGGTGCCTCGCCGACAACCACCACATCGGCGTCGAGCGGTCCGTTCCCCCACGAGATACAGTTGCGGCTCTCGGCCAGTTCGGAACAGCGCCGACAGTCGGCGGCGAGGACGTGGCGCTCGTCGGGGTCGGGGAACTGCGGCGCCATCGCCGGGCGTTACTCGTCGGCCAGGTGGCCGGGTCGCCACTCGCCGTCGAACTCCCGGTGGGTAAAGGGCAGGGCGTCCTCGCCGGCGTAGCTGGCGACCAGCTGGCCGTCGCCCTCCAGGTAATACTTGTAGGTGGTCAGCCCTTCCAGCCCGACGGGGCCGCGAGCGTGAATCTTGCCCGTTGAGATGCCGACCTCCGCGCCCAGCCCGTAGCGGTAGCCGTCGGCAAAGCGCGTCGAGGCGTTGTGGAAGACGCTGGCGGCGTCGATACCGGTCATGAACGTCTCGGCGGCGTCGGCGTCCTCGGTGACGATGGATTCGGTGTGTTTCGAACCGTTCTCGTTGATGTGGTCGACGGCCTCGTAGACGTCCGAGACCACCTTGATAGCGAGTTCGAGGTCGCCGTACTCGGCCCGCCAGTCGTCGTCGGTGACGGGGGCGACGTCGACGACCGCACGGGTCGCGGCGTCGCCCCGGAGCGTGACGCCCTCCTCGCGGTAGCGTTCGACAGCGCCCGGGAGGAACTCCTCGGCGACTGACTCGTTGACCAGCAGCGTCTCGACAGCGTTGCAGACGGCGGGATACTGGACTTTCGCGTCGAGGGCGATATCCTCGGCCATCCGGCGGTCGGCGGCGTCGTCGACGTAGACGTGACAGACGCCCTCCGTATGGCCCAGGACGGGAATCTGGGTGTTCTCCTCGATGTAGGAGACGAATTCGGAGGAGCCACGGGGCATCACCAAATCGACCAGGTCGTCCATTTCGAGCAGCCGGTCGACCTCCTCGTGGGCCTCGATGAGGGTGGCCCATCCGTCCGGGAGGTCGGGGGTGGCCTTCAGAATCGTCTCGTACAGCACGCGGTTGGACTCGCTGGCCTCGCTGCCGCCCTTCAGGATGACGGCGTTGCCCGATTTCAGGGCGAGTGTGGCAATCTGGACCAGCGCGTCGGGCCGGGACTCGAAGATGGTGCCGACGACGCCGATGGGGACCGACAGCTTGTACAGTTCGAGGTCCTCGTCCAGCTCTCTGGCCGCGAGTGTCTCCCCGAGCGGGTCGGACTGGTCGGCGACGGATTCGACCATCTCGGCGATGCTTTCGAGTTTGCCCTCGTCGAGTTTGAGCCGGTCGACCAGGGCCTGGGTGTACTCGCCCTGGGCGAGCATCCGTTCGGCCTCCGCGACGTCGTCCTCGTTGGCCGCGAGTATGGCCTCGCTGTTCTCGCGGATGGCGTCGGCGATGTCGGCGAGTGCGCCGTTCCGTGCCTCGGCGTCGACGTTCGCGAGGCGCAGCGCCGCGCGGTTGGCCTGTGTCGCCTGTTCGTGCGTGTCTGTCTCAGTCATCTAGCTCACCGTTGATAGGGACGAATATTGTGCCCACCGATTCCGCCTCGACGACCTTGCGGAGGACGTCCGGTTTGGCCGACCCCGCGATGATTGCGGGGATGCCGTGCTCGGCCACGTCGCGGGCGCCCTTGACCTTGGTCTGGATGCCGCCGAACCCGCCCGTCGAACTCGCGGTGACCATATCCTCCACCTCCGCGTAGTTGCGCCCGACGGCCTCGATACGCTCGGCGCCGACGTCGGCTGCCGGGTTGCCGGTGAAGACGCCGGCCACGTCCGTGAGCGTGACCAGCAGGTCGACCTCGACGCCGATGGCGATGGAGGCCGAAATCATGTCGTTGTCGCCGATACGGAGTTCCTCCGTGGCGATGGCGTCGTTCTCGTTGATGATGGGAACGATACCCCAGTCAAGCAGGGTCTCGACCGTGTTGCGGAAGTTGGTGAACCGCTCGGGGTTGTCGAGGTCGTGTTCGGTGATGAGTATCTGGGCGACCGTCCGGTCGTAGCGCTCGAAGCTCTCGGTGTAGCGACGCATCAGGTGGCTCTGGCCCACCGTCGAGAGGGCCTGGGACTCCTCGACGGTCCCGGTGTCGTGGTCGACCCGGCCGAAGCCGGCCCCCACAGCGCCCGAGGAGACCAGCAGGACCTCCTTGCCCCGCGAGAGGAGGTCCTCGATGTCGTCGACCAGCTTGTCGAGCTTGGTGTCGTCGAGATTGGAGTCCTCGTCGGTCAGGGAGTTCGTCCCGGCCTTGACGATGACTCGCTCGGCGTCGGCCGCCAGCTTGCGGGTAGCCGTAAGCGTCGTCTCTGAGACGGCCTCACTCATCGTCGAAGTCGGCCGCCAGCTCCTTCGACCGGCGTTCGGCGGCAGCGACGGCGTCTTTCATCGCCCCGTCGGCGTCGCTGTCCCACAGCACCTCCATCCCTTCGATTGTCGTGCCGTTTGGCGAGCAGACGGCGTCGATGAGTTCGTCGGCCGAACGGTCGTCCCGCAGCACCGTCTCGGCGGCGCCCTTGAACGTCTGGGCGGCCAGCGTCTGGGCTTTCCCGTGGTCGAGTCCGCCGGCGACGCCGGCTTCGGTCATGGCCTTGATGACGTAGAAGACGAAGGCCGGCCCGCTCCCGTTGACCGCCGTGGCGATGTCCATCCGGGCCTCCTCGACCTCGACGAATTCGCCGACGTCGTCGAGCAGTCCGCGCACCTCGTCGGTGAGGTCACCGGTCGCTGCGGCGGCCATGTCCCGGGTCTCGGCGGCGAGATTCGGCATGATGCGAACGACGCGGGCGTCGGTGCGGGCCGCGACGAAGTCGGTCGAGACGCCGGCGGCGATAGTGACGAGTGTCCGGTCGGGCGAGAGGTCGAGGTCCGCGAGAACGGCCTCAACGATGTCGGGCTTGACCGCGACGAAGACCACGTCGGCCTCGCCCGCCCGCGAGATGTCGTCGGTCGTCTCGTCGGCGAAGTCGGCTACGGCGGCGAGTGCGTCCGGGTCCAGGTCGCACGCGACAATACTGTGTCCGCCGGCTTTCGAGAGCCCTGTGACCAGCGCACTGCCCATGTTCCCACAACCGATGACGCTCGTGTGTACCATTGGTAGTAGTCAAACACACGAACGACTGAAAGATACTGCGTTTTCCTCGCGCGAGTCCGGGTCGGGAGACAGGATGTCGAACACGTCGCCGAGGTCGGCAACCGATTCCCATTTAATGCCGGCGGCGAATAAGCCCGGTATGGAACGGTTCGCTGCGGTCGACGACCAGTACGACCCCGAAGCGGTCGAGTCCGGGGTGTTCGATTTCTGGGAGGCCGTCGACGCCTACGAGCAAACGAAACAGCATCGGGCCGACGGTGAGACGTTCTTCTTCGTCGACGGGCCGCCCTACACCTCCGGGGCCGCCCACATGGGGACGACGTGGAACAAGACGCTGAAGGACTGCTATATCCGCTATCTGCGAATGTCGGGCTACGACGTCACCGACCGGCCGGGCTACGACATGCACGGCCTGCCCATCGAGACCAAGGTCGAGGAGCGGCTTGACTTCGAGAACAAGAAAGACATCGAGCGCTTTGGCGAGGAGAACTTCATCGAGGAGTGCAAGGCCTTCGCCAACGAGCAGTTGGAGGGGCTCCAGAGTGACTTCCAGGACTTCGGCGTCTGGATGGACTGGGACGACCCCTACAAGACGCTCTCGCCCGAGTACATGGAGGCCGCCTGGTGGGGGTTCCAGCAGGCCCACGAGCGCGGGCTGGTCGAACAGGGCAAACGCTCCATCAACCAGTGTCCCCGGTGTGAGACCGCCATCGCCAACAACGAGGTCGAGTATCACGACGTCGGCAAGCCGTCTATCTACGTGAAGTTCCCCCTATCCGAGCGAGATGGCTCGCTGGTCATCTGGACCACCACGCCCTGGACCATCGTCGCCAACACCTTCGTCGCCGTCGACGGCGACCTCGACTACGTCGGCGTGGACGCCACGAAAGACGGCGGGACCGAACGGCTCTACGTCGCCGAGGCCTGCGTCGAGGGCGTGCTGAAGGCCGGCCGCTACGAGGACTACGAGGTCGTCGAGGAACTCACCGGCGAGGACCTCGTCGGCTGGGAGTACGACCACCCGCTGGCCGAGGAAGTCCCCGACCACGCCCAGGCCGAGGGGTCGGGCCAGGTGTACACCGCAGAGTACGTCGAAGCCGACCGCACGGGACTGGTCCACTCCGCGCCGGGCCACGGTGAGGAGGACTTCGAACGCGGGCAGGAACTGGCCCTGGAAATCTTCTGTCCGGTCGACAGCGACGGTGCTTACACCGACGCCGCCGGCAAATACGCCGGCACCTTCGTCCGCGACGCCAACGACGACGTGATTTCGGACCTCGACGCGAACGGGCACCTGCTCTCCAGCGAACAGGGCCACACCGTGCGCGAGGGGCAGTGCTGGCGCTGCGATACGGACATCGTCCGCATCGTCACCGACCAGTGGTTCATCACGGTGACCGACATCAAAGACGACCTGCTTTCCAACATCGAGGACAGCGAGTGGCACCCCCAGTGGGCGCGTGACAACCGCTTCCGGGACTTCGTCGAGGACGCCCCCGACTGGAACGTCTCGCGGCAGCGCTACTGGGGCGTTCCGATTCCCATCTGGCTGCCGGATAGCGAGGCACAAAGCGCCTCGAACCGTTCGAGCGGGCAGAGCCCGCGAGAAGAAGCCGCCGAAGGCTGGTCCGGCGACATGGACGACGCCATCGTCGTCGGCGACCGCGAGGAACTCGCCGAGCGCGTCGACCAGGATATCGACCCCGAGGACGTAGACCTCCACAAGGGGACCGTCGACGACCTGACGATTACGGAGGACGGGACCACCTACAGCCGCGTCGGCGACGTCTTCGACGTCTGGCTCGACTCCTCCGTGGCGACGTGGGGGACCGTCGACTACCCAGCAGAGACCGAGGCCTTCGAGGAGCTGTGGCCCGCCGACCTCATCATGGAGGCCCACGACCAGACCCGTGGCTGGTTCTGGTCGCAACTGGGCATGTCGACGGCCGCGACCGGCGAGATTCCGTACAAGGAGGTGCTGATGCACGGCTACGCCAACATGCCCGACGGTCGCGGGATGTCCAAATCCGAGGGCATCCTCGTCGACCCCCACGAGGTCATCGAGGAGTACGGCCGGGACCCGATGCGACTGTTCCTCCTCTCGGTGAACGCCCAGGGCGAGGACATGAACTTCTCCTGGGACGAGACCGCCGAGATGCAACGGCGGCTCAACATCCTCTGGAACGTCGCCCGGTTCCCGCTGCCGTACATGCGAGCGGACGACTTCGAGCCCGGCGATTCGACCACCGTCGAAGCCATGTCGGACTCACTGGAACTCGCCGACGAGTGGGTCCTCTCACGGCTCCAGACGGTGGAGGCGGCCATGACCGAGCACATGGACGACTACGAGAACGACAAGGCCGTCGGCGAGTTGCTCGATTTCGTCGTCGAGGACGTCTCGCGGTTCTACATCCAGGTCGTCCGCGAGCGCATGTGGGAGGAGGAAGACAGCGACTCCAAACGGGCCGCCTACGCAACCCTCTACCGGGTGTTGGAGGAGGTCGCCGCGCTCTTTGCCCCGTTTACCCCCTTCGTCGCCGAGGAAATCTACAGCTCGTTGACCGGGGAGTGGGGCCACCCGACGGTCCACATGTGTGACTGGCCCGAGGCCGACGAGGCGTTCCACGACCCCGAACTCGAAGACGAAATCGAGGTCGTCCGCGAGGTCGAGGAGGCCGGCTCGAACGCCCGCCAGCAGGCCGAACGCAAACTTCGCTGGCCCGTCACGCGCGTCGTGGTCGATACCGACAGCGACGGCGTGGCCGACGCGGTGCGAGCGCAGTCGGAAATCGTCGCCGACCGTCTGAACGCCCGCGCCGTCGAAGTGGTGGGCGCCGACGACCGGTGGGGCGAACTCCGCTACTCGGCCGAGGCCGACATGAGCGAACTCGGCCCCGCCTTCGGCGACGACGCCGGCCGCGTGATGAACGCGATGAACGAGGCCAGCATCGACGAGCCGGCGCTCGATGCACTCGAAGCCGAGGTGTCCGACGCGCTGGGTGAAGATGTGGAGCTGACCGAGGAGATGGTCACCTTCCGCCGCGAGACGCCCGAGGGCGTCACCGGGACGGAGTTTGCGGCGCTGGACAGCGGCGGTGTCGTCTACGTCGACACGACGCTCACTGAGAACATCGAGAGCGAAGGCTACGCCCGCGAGGTCATCCGCCGGGTGCAGGAGATGCGAAAGGACCTCGAACTCGATATCGAGGCCCGCATCGTCGTGGACCTCGCTATCGACGACGAGCGCGTCGACTCGCTCGTTCGCGAACACGAGGTCCTCATCAAAGAAGAGGTCCGGGCCGACGAACTCGACGGCGTCGAGGACGGCCACCGCAAGACCTGGGAGGTCGACGGTGTGGAGATGGAAATTGCTGTGGCCCCAGTCGCCACTGCTGAGGCGTCGGACTAGACAAGTGGTGGCCGGTCGTGGCCTCCGTGTCACGACGGCGGGGACGAGAATCCTGCTGGCATGCAGTGCCGGGCTGATACTGACTGTCCTCGCCCCGGTCGGAACTGCAGTGTTCAAACTTGACCGATTGCAGTGGGAGGACGACGACGTCTGAGCCGCGCCTAGAGCTTGTCAGCGACGACCGATGCCGCACTGACCTCGGAGACCGCTCGTTCCAGCGTGTCGGTGCCGTAGACGGCTTCGACGCCAGCCGCCGAGAGCGTCGTCAGGGCGTTGCTGGCGAGCATCGGGTGGACGCAGGTGACGAACACGCGCCCGGCGCCCCGGTCGTTCAACACGGCGACGGACTCGCTCATGGTCGAGCCGGTGGCGATGATGTCGTCGACCAGCACCACGTCACGGCCCGCGACCGGGGTGTCGCTTGGCGTGATGGTTATCTCGCCGCTGTCGTAGTCGCGGTCCTTCTCGAAGAAGTCCGTCTCGCCGTCGCCGTAGGCGTCCCGAACCGTCTCCGCGAGACCGATAGCGCCCTCGTCGGGCGAGAGAAAGAGCGGGGTTTCGAGCGGGGGCAGCGGGTCGGCCAGCACCGCAGCAGCGTTGACGTGCGTGGCCGGGACGGTAAAGAAGTCACAGACCGCCGGCTCGTGGGGATTGACCGTAACCACGCGGTCGGTCCCCGTCGAGATGGCACGGGCCACCGCCCGCGAGGAGACCGGCTCGCCCGGTTTGAACGCCTGGTCCTGGCGAGCGTAGCCCATGTACGGGACGACCGTGACGACCTCGCTGGCCCCGGCCTCCCGAACCGCGTCCTGAAGCTGGAGCAACTGGACGTGGGCGTCCGAATCGACCGTGGAGGCGACGACGACCGCGCGCTCGCCCGCGACGGCCTCGGGCACGCGGACGACGTGTTCCCCGTCGGCGAACCGTTCGTACTCGACCCGTCCCAGCCGCTCGTCGGTAGCGTCGGCGAGCGCCGCCCCAAAGGCCTGTGTCTCCGCGCCGGGGATAATCATGTGTGAGGGGTAACTGGCCGGGCTAAACCGCTTTTCGATTCGCGGGCTAGGAAACACCAGTGACTTCGTCGGAAGCGATGTCAGCATCGGTGCGAACAGCCAGAAAGCCCCACGGCGCTGGCGGCCGCGCAGCGACATCTCCTCGCTGCGCTCGGAGAGGGGTCGCTGCGGCGACCACAGCAAGCGCCAGCGCCGTGCCCCTTTTAGTCCCACCCAATCGGTTGTGTCAGCAGCAGGGACTCGGCGGCTGTGTCGCCGGCCGAAACCAGCCTCACGCCACCGCGATGCCGACGACCTCCGGCACGCCCAGCGAGCGCCCGCGCCAGCCGCCGCGGCCGTCGGCGGTGCTCTCGTCGGCGGTGTCGACGAGGAAGGTGCCGTTCTCGGTGATAGCGTAGGTGTCCTGGCCGTAGGTCACGTCGACGACCCGCTCGCGGACCGGCAGGTCACAGGCCTGCCAGTGCGGGTCGGGGCTGGCGCCGTCGGTGTCGGTCAGTTCATAGAGCGTGTCGGCCTCGGCGGCGTGAGTTCGCCCACCATCGCTCGCGACGACGCCGTGGGCGCCCGACCGGACGATTGCCCAGTTCTCGCGCGTGCCGACGGTCCCCTCCGTCGCGTCGCGTCTGTAGAGCCCGTCGGCGGTGGCGGCAAAGGGGCCGGCCACGTCGGCGGCGTCGTGGAGCCCTAAATACGCACAGCCGGGGAGGCCGTAAACGCCGTCGGCGGCCGCGACGAGGTCCGAGGCGAGGGCTCGCACGTCGTTGACGGCGCCCATCTCCCACCACTCGCCGTCGTCGTAGCGGGCGACCCGTCCCTGGCCCGCAGCGACGAGCCCGTCGGCGTCGTAGCCCACGGCCGTCGCGGGACCGAAGCCAGTCGCCGCGAAGCCGTCGTCGGTCGAAATCAACGCCGCCTCGTCGGTGGCGACGGCGATTTCGCCGTTCGCGCCGGCGATATCTCGGGCCGAACAGCGCTCGGCGAGGCTAAAGCGCCCGATTTGCCCGCCGGCGGTCTCGACGCGTGTCACCCCCAGGCCAGACCCGACGTAGGCGTGGGTCTCCGGGCGGGTCTGGCCGTACATCCGCTTTTCGGACAGCGAGAGGGCGTCGTCGCTCATATGGCCCGCTTGTAGGCCTCTAAGGTCTCCTCGATGTCCTCGGTGGTGTGGGCGTCACAGACGAACTGGGACTCGAACTGGTTGGCGGTGAGGAAGACGCCCGCTTCCTTCATCGCGGGCCAGAACAGCCGCTCCCAGCGCTCGGTCTCCGCTCGCTTGACGTCGCCCCCGTTTTTCGGGCAGTGGTCGTAGCGGGGACACTCCTCGCGTTGCTTGCAGCCGGCCTCGCAGTGCCCGTCGAAGCTGTCGGGACCGTTCCGGGTGAAGATGACCTTGAACATCGAGTCCGTCCCGACGACGGTATACTGGGGCGCCTGGTCCTCGAGGATGTCCTGCAGCCCCGAGCGGAGCTGGTCGGCCAGGCCGTTGACGTGGCTGTAGACGTCGTTCTCGGCGGCGTACCGCAGGGTTTCGAGGCCGGCGGCCATCGTCACGGGATGGCCCGAGAAGGTGCCCGACTGGAAGACGTCGCCGGCCGGCGTGAACTGCTCGATTATCTCGCTCTTGCCGCCGATGGCGCCGACCGGGAAGCCGCCGCCGACGATTTTCCCGAAGGTGGTGATGTCCGGGTCGATGTCGAATTTGCCCTGCGCACACTGGAGGCCGCCGACGCGGAAGCCGGTGATGACCTCGTCGAAGATGAGCAGGGAGCCGTGGTCGTCACACAGCGCTTCGAGGGTCTCGTGAAATCCCTCGACGGGATGGACGATGCCGTAGTTCCCGAGGATTGGTTCGGTGAGGACGGCGGCGATGTCGTCGCCGTGTTCGGCGAAGATGTCGCGGGCCGCGTCCGCGTCGTTGAACGGAATCGTCAGGGTGTGCTCGGCGAAGCTGTCGGGGATACCCGGACTCGAGGGGGCGGTGTGGTCGCCCTCGCCCTCGACGAGCGTCGATTCTTGCGCGCCGTGATAGCCGCTTTGCATCACGACGATTTTCTCCCGACCGGTGTACCCCCGGGCGAGGCGCACGGCCGAGACGGTCGCCTCGGTGCCCGAGTTCACAAAGCGGGTCATTTCCACGCTCGGGACGTGTCGGGCGACGAACTCGGCGAGTTCGACCTCGACCTCCGTGGGGACGCCGTACATCGGTCCCTCGGCGGCGCGTCGCTGGACCGCCGACTGGACCGACTCGGGCTGGTCGTGTCCGAGCAGTAGCGGGCCATACCCCATCACGTAGTCGATGTAGCGGTTGCCGTCGGCGTCGACGACGTGGCCGCCGTCGCCGGACGCGACGAAGAAGGGGTAGGGGCGGATGGCCCGAACCGAGGAGTTGACGCCGCCGGGCATCACCGACAGCGCCCGGTCGTACAGGTCGCGTGACTGCTCGTGGTTCATACCGCCGGCTTTGGCGGCGGGGTGAAAGAAACTGTTGGGTCCGGTCGGTGTCACAGCGACGGCGGCGAGGAGCCGGCCCCTCTTCAGGCCGGTGTGAGCCGCCGGTTGACGGATGAGTTGAAGGTTCGTTAAAGATAACGCTTCGTCAAGAGATAAGGTTTTGTATTGGCCATCCATTCGGATAAATAGAAATATGGTATCCGAACGTGCGTATTTGATGGTCGACGGCCGAACATGCGCCTCGCCGGCGCGTGATCGCCTGTGAGCGACTGGGTGCCGACGACGTGCATGCGGTGTGCCGTCGGCTGTGGGCATATGCAGCGGGGTGCGGACATCGGCTACGGCATCGACATGGTGCGAGGTGACGCCGCCCACCCGGTCAATCAGGGGCTGGCCTGCTCGCGTGGGATTCAGGAGAGCCGCGACCCGGACGGGAAGTGGCTCACGCGGCCGCTCGTGCGTGACGACGGAGAGCTGCGGACGACGACGTGGGACGTGGCGCTGGCCCGCGCCGTCGAGGGGCTGCGCGAGGCCCACGAGTCAGACCCCGATTCGGTCGCAGTGCTTGGCAGCGGCCAGCAGACCAACGAGGCCGCCTACGCGCTGGGGAAAGTCGCCCGTGGCGGGTTCGGGACGCGCAACTACGACGCCAACACGACGCTGTGTATGGCGTCGGCCGTCACGGGGTACTACCAGGCGTTTGGCAGCGACGCCCCACCCTGCACGTACGACGACATCGAGGAGGCCGACCGCCACGTCGTCTGGGGGGCCAACCCCGCCGTTGCCCACCCAGTGATGTTCCGCTGGATAAACGCGGCCGCCGGCGAGGACGGCGTCGAACTCATCACCGTCGACCCGGTACGGAGCGAGACCGCGGAGAACAGCGACCACCACGTCGCGCCCGACCCCGGGAAGGACCTCGCGCTGGCCCGGGCAATTCTCGCACGGCTCGTCGAGACCGACCGCGTGGACGAGGCGTTCGTCGACGAGGCCACCGACGGCTTCGAGGAGCTACTCGCGACGGTGCCGACTGCCGGGGCCGCGGCCGACGAGGCCGGCGTCCCGATGGACGAGGTCGAACTGCTGGCCGACGCCATGGACCGGCGGGCGCTGCTGTACTGGGGGATGGGTATCAATCAGCACGTCCAGGGGACCGAGACGGCACGGGCGCTGGTGGACCTCACCCTCGCGACCGGCAATCTCCGCCCCGGCGGCGGTCCGTTCTCGCTGACGGGCCAGGCCAACTCGATGGGGACGCGTATCTGCTCCTCGAAAGGCTCCTGGCCCGGCCAGCGGGCCTTCGAGGACCCGGACCACCGACGACTCGTCGCCGAGGAGTGGAACGTGCCGGTCGACCGCCTGCCCGACGACACCGGGCCCGGGCCGGTCGGGATGCTGGAGAACGGCCCCGACGCGGTGTGGGCCGTCGCCACGAACCCAGTGGCGGGGATGCCCGACGCCGACAGCGCCCGCGAGCAACTGGACGACGCGTTCGTCGTCGCCCAGGACGCCTTCCACACCGAGACGACCGAACTGGCAGACGTGGTGTTGCCGGCGGCGACGTGGGGCGAGAGCGAGGGAACGACGACGAATATGGAGCGGACCATCTCGCGGGTTCGAGCCGCGACGGAGGTCGCAAGCGGCGTCCGGCCGGACCTCGATATCATCGCGACCATCGGCTGTCGGCTGTTCGAGGGGCTGTTCGACGCCACCTCGCCCGACCCCGAGGACATCTTCGAGGAGTTCGCCGGACTGACCGAGGGGACCGTCGCGGACTGCTCGGGCATCACCTACGAGCGACTGGAGGATTCCCACGCCGTCCGCTGGCCCGCCCCGGACCAGGAGAGTTCGGGCGGCTACCGCTACTACGACATCGTCGAACCGGACGCGGAGAAGTACGCCGACATCGAGACGCCCACCGACGGAGAGTCGTGGTCGTTCCCCACCGCGACCGGGAACGCCCAGTTCTCGACGGGCCGGCAGCAGGAGTTGCCCGAACCCACCGACGAGGAGTACCCGCTGACCCTAACCACGGCCCGGGAGGCCGACGGCTACAACACCGGCGTCCGGTCCCGTGGCGGTCGGTCGGGCGAACTCGTCGCCCGCATCCACCCCGACACGGTCGAGTTCCACGCCGACCGCGTCAGCCAGAACCGGCTCACCGTCGCCTCTCGGCGGGGCTCCGCGACCGTCGTCATCGACCGCGACGAGGGCGTCCCGCGCGGGATGGTCTGGCTCCCCATCCACCATCCAGCGACCAACAAACTGACCCTCTCGGACCGTGACCCACAGTCAAAGGAGCCACACTTCAAGCAGTGTGCGGTGCGGCTGGCGTCGCCGGAGGCCGAGGTGCCGCCGCTGCCGGCGGACGACTAGGCGATTCGACCGCTGGCTGTGTGGCTCTTTTGTGCGTAACTGTCCGGTAGCAGCGAGAGCCGTAGTGCGATAGGGGTGGTTAGACCGACTACTGCTCGTACTGTCGGCTGTAAATACTGTTCTGATACAGAACCTTGGCGGGAGGTGGCCGCGTCGCGCCATTCAATCGGCTGACAACGGTTCTGTGAGCGGAGAGTGTATTGGTTTGTGTCTGTTCACTTCGGTGTCGGTTCGGTGGACGGTTTACATCCTTAAGGAGGGAATATCCGATCCTATACTGCCCGGCCGTCCACTGCGGCGATTGTAGTTTGCATATTTGTAAATAGCTAGCGTTATTAGATATCCGTGCGTCCTGATTTCCTGTACAGATGCAGCCATGCATCCAAAGAAATGCTGAGATAGTGGACGAACAGTCGTTAATCAATTTGCATCGTAAACAGTCGGCCGCAGGGGTGTCACGATGGGACTGATCAAGATGACGAAGTATCGGACGCTGTTGCTTGCCACGATGTCGTTCAATTTCTCGTTCCTGATCTGGTTCTCCTTCGCCCCGTTCACCGGCGGAATGGCCGAAGAATTCGGGCTCTCGACAGCCGAGATCGGTATCCTCGCAAGTTCGGCCATCTGGATGGCACCGTTCGGTCGGATACTGACCGGGTGGCTCTCCGATAAGTACGGCGCGCCGAGAATCTTCGCCATCGTTCTGGCGTACGTGGGCGTCTTCTCGATTATCAGCGCGTTCGCACAGAACTACTCGGTGTTCTTCGTGACCCGGATAATCGTCGCGACGGCTGGTATCACGTTCGTCATCGGCATCCAGCACGTCGCCGAGTGGTTCGAAGAGGAGAATCTCGGTCTAGCCGAGGGCATTTACGGCGGTGTCGGTAACGCCGGTGCTGCGGGTGGCGCACTCGTTCTCCCACGGATCTTCGGGACGGGGTGGAGCGGGCCGCTGTTCTCGACGAACTGGCGCGCGGCCTTCTTTTATACCGGTATCGTCTCCGTATTACTCGCCATCACGTATTACCTGCTGGGCGAGGCCGCAAAGAGCGAAAAGAAGCGACAGGCGACCAAAGACAAAGCCTCTCTGAAGGGGTGGATACACACGGCTACGCGGTACGGGACGGTCGTGCTCGCGGCCGCCTACATCATGTCCTTTGGCCTCGAACTCGCGATGAACGGCTGGCTCGCCACCTACTACCGTGAGGCGTTCAGTCAGGACAACATCGTCATCGCAAGCACTTTCGCCGCCACGTTCTCCATCGCAGCCGGTCTGCTCCGGCCGTTCAGCGGGTATATCAGCGACACGGTGGCCCGCAAGGAGATAAACCTCCTGCCGGTTTTCAAGGGTCAGCACCGCGCCCAGTGGACGTTCCTCGGGCTCTGTTTCATCGTCGTCACGATGTTCGGCATGACGCTGGCCGGCCTCTCGGGCGTGCTGATGAGCGCGGTCGTGGTCGGGTTCCTCGTCGGCACGGCCTGTGCGTGGGCCGAGGGCGGTATCTTCGCGCAGGTACCCGCGATGTTCCCCAATAGTTCCGGCGCAGTAGCCGGTCTCGTCGGTGGTATCGGTACTATCGGCGGGATTGTCTACCCGCTGTTCTTCTCCGCACCGTGGCTCGCAAATCTCCATCTGGGTTACTCCGTCGCTGCCGTCACGATGATTCCCATCGTTCTGCTTGCGGCGTGGTCCTTCCAGCCGGAGATCCAGAGGGTGGCCAACACGGCCGGCTTCATCACCACGAACCAGGAGACCAGTACGGTCCCGGCCGGCGACGACTGACTCGCACACAGAGACGGCCGGAATCGCCGCAAGTCCGGTTCCGGACGGCCCATCACCTTTTGCCCTGAAGCCGGAAACACTCCCTCTCATACGGACCGTTGTAGATCATTTCCAACACCGGGATTGACCTCGACCGGTAAATGGCTACAACGGTCCGTATCAGTCGGTGCTTGGCACCGTGATTTTCGTCGGGGGCGTCTCGTCCAGGGGCTCCCACTCCAGGTCGGTCTGGTACCGGAACGTCGCGTCGTCCTGGGTGGGATCGATGACCAGCAAGGATAACCAGTCGTAGTCGAGTAAGGCGACCAAGTTGGGGTTCCGGTCGAGGATATCGGTGATGGTGTCGACGGGCGCGTAGATGACCGTCGATAGCCGAACCGGCGTGTGGAAGGCCTGCCGGTCGTCGGCGTACAGCGACTGCAGTGGCAGCCCCATCTGGAGGTCGCCGCCGTTACCTTGCAGGACACCGACGTTGCCGACAGCGTTGTGGGTCGTCTTCGAGCCGCTTCCGTAGACGTTGTTGTCGACGGTCGCGAAGTAGTACTGGGCGTTTATCATCTGACAGACGACCAGCGGCCCGGCCATGATATCTTCCAGGGCCTCGCCGTCCGGGTCGGTGTTCCAGTCGTAGGAGTGCAGGAACGAGCGTCCGTTGAGGTCGATGTCGGCGGTCAGCTCCCGGGGCCCGATGACGAAGGCGGCGTTGCCGGAGAGCCCGAGTTCCGGCCGGGGCTGGGCCCAGTCGTCGGTGCGGGCCTCGACCGTCCCGACACTGTCCTCGGCCTCGACGCCCATCGTCTCGAGCCGTTCGGCGGCGGCCTCGGCCTGGGCGGTCCCGAGGTCGTCACGCAGGTCGTCGACGATGGCCTGCTGGCGCTCGTCGAGGTCGCGGCCGCTGGTGAAGACGGTCACCTCGTCGGTCGTGGTGGTGTGTCGGCCGGCCAGGAAGACGGTGTCGTCGGGGATGTCGATACCGCGGTTCCGGAGTTCAGACCGGACCTCGGGCTCGTTACAGATGCTCGCAAGCGCCCGCGCGTTAGGCGTCCCGGGGCTGCCCGAACAGGCCCCACAGTCGATACTGGACTTGTAGGGGTTGTTGACCGTCTTGCTCTTGTGGCCGGTGAACACGACGACCGGCGCGAAGGTCTCCCACCCCATCAGGTCGAAGGCGGTCTCCGCATAGCACGCTTTCTGCTCGGTCGAGATACCGATGGACGGCGATTCCAGCCCGTCCCGGTCCGTCGAATCGTCCAGCGTGAGCGACGAGAACTCGGCAGGGTCGGCCGGGCCAGCACGCTCACGCGCGTCATGTACGTGAGATGGGAGCAAGGTCCGGGAGGTAAGCGCGGCACCGAAGAACATCCCGGAGGCCTCGACGAAGCCGAAGGCCGCAGCCAGGTCGTTTTTCAGTGACTTGAGGAACTTGTTGCCGTCCTTCCTAAGCGTGTGCCAACGCTCGTGGGACGTCGTGTCCGGGTCCTCGGTCGGAGGCTGTTCGGTGATGTGGTGTTTCGGGTCGACCATCGCCGGACAGGAATCGGTCCGGACGTTCGACTGGTGACCACTGTACTCAAGTGGTACGCCGAAGGAGCCGGCGTAGCCGTGAGTCTCGTAGTCGCCAGTCGCTTCGAGATGCCGGCGGAGTATCTCCGAGCGCGTGTCGATACAGAACACCAGCTGTGTGTCAGCCCGGTCGGCATCCGTCTCCGTGTTCGAGGTCGCGAACTCCCTGTTGATGTCGTCGAGTAAGCTCCGCTGGAAGCTGCGCTCCCAGGCAGTCAACCATATCTCTTGGAAACGGAAGTCCCTGCTCCTGTCCTGGTCGGCCGCGTCATCGTTAGGTCGGATGTCGACACCCATGTGTTTGGCCAGTAGCAGTCGGACGCCGAGATAGTCGACCAGCGTGATTGGGTATTTCTCCTGCCACGGGTTGTTGTTGGCCTCCACTCGCTGCTTGATGAGGCCGACCCAGCCCGGCAGGGCGGCGAGTTGGTACTCGAAGATACCCGCCCATTCGTCCTCGTCGTAACCGCTGAGAACGGCGTAGATGGCTTCCATCGCCGTCTCCGGGGCGTCGTTCAGGCGCTCGCGATAGAACGAGGAGACGGTTACCTTCGCCTCCGGAATCCGGGTATCGTAAGGCGCGACCGCGCGCCAGGCTTCGTAGAACCCCGCCTCGCGGTCGGGCATCGGCCAGCTGGCCTGTCCCTGGTCGAGAAAAGCCGCCAGCCACTTCGACAGCAGCCGGTTGAGCGTTTCGTCCCGGGTGTCGGCGCTGGTCTCCGCTTCATCTGCCATCCGCTGCAGCAGTACCTCGGGTTCGTCGTCAATGCCGTGTTCATCCAGCAAGTCCTGGAGGAGGGAAGCGTCTATCTGTCCGCTCTTCCAGGCGCGTCGGTACTGCGACGCGGACGGGTAGCCGCGACCGTCGAATAGGACCTCGGCGTCGGCGACGGCCTGACGGAAGGGCCTGTCCTCGAACCCGGAGAGCGGGTTCGCGGCGACATCGGAGTACAGCGGCCAGACCCGGCCGAGACTGTCCGCCGCGTTTTCAACATGCGCTCGAACCGTCATCGGATCGATATTGGACATCGTATAGATTGCACCAGCTATGGATGGAAATACCAGATTTATCTTAATATCTTTCTATATATGTCGATGGATACAGCATCATTCCTAAAAAAATGCAAAGGGCCTAAATGTGCAGTAACAGGTGAAGCTTCCAGTAGCGTCCGCCCGAGTCTGCCGTGAAGCGCCAATCTAGCCCGGAGATTCGGATATTCGTCCAGGAAAATCAGTATATAGGTTTGTATTTTAGGTATTGTACCACCACTCGTCGGTCGTATACGGAAATTTTAAACGTATTAGTGACCATATCCCGATAGCATACATGTCCCAGACGAGCCGTCGGAGGAGCGCGGTCCCCGCCGTATCGACAGCCTTGGCCTGGATACTGTTCCTCGGTAGTGTCGGCGTCGTCACAGCAACCAATAGCATCACGATTCGGGTCGAGCCGCTGTTTCACATTGACGGCCTGACAAAGGTCATGTGGGTCGCAGTGACCTTCTTCAGCGGTATCATCCAGAGCTTCTCGCGGCGATACATGGCGGCAAATAGGGACGTGGAGCGCTTTTTCGTCCGAATACTGCTGTTCACGCTCTCGGTGCTGGTGATGACCGCCGCGGACCACGTCCTCCTGTTCCTCACGGCCTGGACCGCGATGGGCGTACTGATGGCCGAACTCATCGGCCACGTCAGACGCTGGCCACAGGCCAGGGTCGCAAAGCGGCTCTCGCGACGGTACTTCCTCGCCGGGAGCGGCCTGCTCGGTGTCGGGCTGCTCGTGCTGGCGCTATCGACGGGGGCTGTGACTATCTCGGGGATACTCGCATCGGTCGACTCGCTGTCGCGGTCGGTACTGTTGCTGGCCTCGGGAATCATTCTGCTCGCGACGCTTATCCAGTCAGCGCTCGTCCCGTTTCACAGCTGGCTGCTCTCCTCGATGACGGGGCCGACCCCGGCATCGGCCATCATGCACGCCGGCTTCGTCAACGCCGGCGGCATTCTGCTGACGCGGCTCGCGCCGGTGTTTGCGATACAGCGCAACGTCATGCTGCTCATCGTCGTGCTTGGCGGACTCAGCTCCCTCATCGCGCAAGCGATGATGCTCGTCAAGGCCGATTACAAAGGCCGGCTGGGCTGCTCGACTGTGGCCCAGATGAGTTTTATGATACTGCAATGCGGTCTGGGCCTTTTCGCTGCAGCGGTGACACATCTCATCATCCACGGGTTCTACAAGGCGTACCTGTTCCTCTCGGCGGGTTCACAGGTCGTTAAGAAGGCTCCAAAAAAGAGACACCACGGCTACCCATCCATCGTCTCAACGGCGGTGGCGCTTGTGACGGCCGTTGCCGGCGGCGCGGTGTTTGCCCTGATAACCGGAAAAGGGACCAGCCCCACCGATACCGGTATCTTTCTCGCCGTCATCGTCGTCGTCTCGGTGTTCCAAGGGGCGACTGAACTGCTGGAGAAGGAGTCGTTGCCGGCGTTCGTCCGACTGGTCGGAATGCCGGTCATCATGCTGCCCGCGCTCGCGCTGTATGGCGGGACGTACAACGTTATTTACACCCTGCTGAAGGACCTACCGATGGTGAAGACCCACATGGCGATGACGCCCGTCCACTGGGGGCTGCTCGGACTGTTCCTCCTGGGCCATCTAGTGGTCAAAATGGGGTGGCTTCAGCAGAGCAACCGCCTCTACGTGGCGCTGCTGAATACGGCACAGCCCGACCCCGAGACGGTCCCCGGCCAGCAAGGCGAGTACGAAAACTGATGACGTGCGCGACTCCAACGCCCCCGACTGGGGTCGATTGCCAACGTTTCTCTGAAGAGTTTCAAAATTTCTCATCAAACGCTAGATTTCCCGGGGTGATAGTGGATGGATTATGTCCTTAAGGAGAGAATATCCAATATCATATTGGCCGGGCGTCCACGGCGACCGGTGTTAATTACGGTTTTGTAAATGGCCAGCGTTATATCCCATCGGACACTGCGAGAGAACTGTATAGATGTGGCCATACATCCAAGTTATGGCGGACTCAGTGGACGAACAGTCGTTAATGAAAGTGCATGATAGGCACGCGCCGACGGGGGTGTCAGTATGGGACTGATCAAGATGACGAAGTACCGGACGCTGCTGCTTGCGACCATCGGGTTCAACTTCTCCTTTCTCATCTGGTTTTCGTTCGCGCCGTTTACCGGGCCGATGGCGGAGGAGTTCGGGCTGACGACGGCCGAAATCGGTATCCTCGCGAGTTCGGCTATCTGGATGGCCCCCTTCGGTCGGATGCTGACGGGCTGGCTCTCCGATAAGTTCGGCGCGCCGGCTATCTTTGCCATCGTCCTCGCGTACGTCGGCGTGTTCTCGATGGCGAGTGCGTTCGCACATGATTACTCCGTGTTCTTCGTGTTGCGACTCATCGTCGCGACGGCTGGAATCACGTTCGTCATCGGCATCCAACACGTCGCCGAGTGGTTCGAAGAGGAGAACCTCGGGCTGGCCGAGGGCATCTATGCCGGCGTCGGTAACGCCGGTGCCGCCGGCGGAGCGCTCATTCTCCCGCGTGTGTTCGACAGTGGCTGGAGCGGCCCGCTGTTCTCGACGAACTGGCGCGCCGCCTTCTTCTACACGGGGGTCGTCTCCATCTTCCTCGCCATCGCCTACTACACGCTGGGTGAGGCCGCAAAGAGCGAGGAGAAACGACAGGCCACCAAGGAAAACGCCAGTTTCAAAGGGTGGCTCCACACGGCCACGCGCTACGGGACCGTCGTCCTCGCGGCCGCCTACATCATGTCCTTTGGCCTCGAACTGTCGATGAATGGGTGGCTCGCCACCTACTACCGGGAAGCGTTCAACCAGGATAATCTCGTGCTCGCGAGCACCTTCGCCGCGACGTTCTCCATCGCAGCGGGCCTGCTGCGACCCATCGGCGGCTACGTCAGCGACGTGCTGATGCGCAAGGAGCAGAACATCCTGCCGTTCTTCAGAGGTAGGTACCGCGAACAGTGGACGTTCGTCGCGCTGTGTTTCATCGTCGTCATGATGGTCGGCATGACGCTGGCCGGCCTCTCGGGCGTGCTGCTGAACGCAGTTATCGTCGGCTTCCTGGTCGGGACGGGCTGTGCGATGGCCGAAGGGGCTATCTTCGCGCAGGTCCCCTCGATGTTTCCCGACAACTCCGGTGCCGTCGCGGGCGTCGTCGGTGGCGTCGGAACCGTGGGTGGCATCGTCTACCCGCTGTTCTACTCGGCGCCGTGGCTTGCGAACCTCCACCTGGGCTACTCCGTCGCCGCCGTGACGATGGTGCCCATCGTCTTGCTGTCGGCGTGGGTGTTCCAGCCCGAAATCGCAAAGGTGGCCAACACCGCCGGCTTCATCGGTGGGGGCGAGGAGCCGACGGCAGTCGCTTCGGGCGATGACTGATTAGTCGGAAACGGGATGACCACCGACGTGGTGGACAGACTCACTGTCACATCGCCCTCGCGCCGGAAAAGACTCGAACCCACCCCGGTGACGATTCCGGGACGGCATAGTCGAAGTGGCAGGTTCCGGATAGCACGGTTCAATTCGGCCGCAGTCTTGTGGTTTGCCGGTGCTGGATTGTGGCCTCCTTAGAGACATTAAACACCTCCAAGACGGCTTAATTCTGGACGGGTGTCCGCTGGAATCGACTGATTGTTTACTTTATCAATGATTAGCGTTTTACCCCTCTACCTACACAGGCCAAACGTAAATTGGCGAACGTGCGCATACAAATGAGCGATAAAATAAAACGAACTTTCGTAACTGGACTGGTCTGACATGGGCAACAAAAAAGAAGACATCAAAAACGAGCTGTACGGTGACGAGGTCCGCGAGAAGCTAGAGGAGTTCGCGGAGAAAGGGTGGGAGGCCATCCCGGAAGAGGAACACGACGAGTGGTTCTCCCGGTTCAAGTTCTGGGGGGTGTTCCACCATCGCGGCGGTCAGGAGTCGTACTTCATGATGCGGCTCACGAACTGCGGCGGGGTTCTAGAACCGGACCAGCTCCGGGCCATCGGCGAGGTGGCACGCGACTACGCCAAGGGGCCCGCCGAGAACCCCGAGTTCGGCAACGGATGGATCGATTTCACGACGCGGCAGTCCATCCAACTCCACTGGCTCAAGCTCGAGGACGTGCCGGAAATATGGGAGAAGCTGGAAGCGGTCGGCGTCTCCTCCCGGTCGGCCGGCGGGGACACGATGCGGAACATCTCTGGCTGTCCGGTCGCGGGCAAGGGCGAGGAGTACATCGAGTCCCGGCCCATCTTAGACGAGATTCAGGAGACCATCCGCGGGGACGACGACCTCTGTAACATGCCCCGGAAGTTCAACATCTCCGTGTCGGGCTGCAAGCAGGGATGTGCGCAGGACGCCATCAACGACATCGGGCTGGAGCCGGCCCGCAAGTTCATCGACGGCGAGGAGGTCAAAGGGTTCAACGTCCGCGTCGGCGGCGGTCTCGGTGGTCGCGAGCCGCGTAACGCCCGGCCGCTGAACCTCTTTATCGAGCCCGAACACGCCGTCGAGACGGTCCGGGAATTCGTCGAGTACTACCACGAGACCGGCAACCGGACGAACCGCTCGAAGAACCGCGCCCGCTTTTTCGTCGACGAGCACGGCGTCGGGAAGATTCGCGAGGACCTGGACGAACGGCTCGACTTCGAGTTCGAGACCGCCGGGACGGACTTCCGTGGCGAGTACACCTACAACGCCGGGAAGAACACGAAATACGGCGCCCACGACCACGTCGGCGTCTACGACCAGAAAGACGACAGGAACTACGTCGGCCTCTCCGTGCCCGTCGGTCGGCTGCCCGCCGAGGACGCCGTCGAACTCGCGGACCTGGCCGAGGCCTACGGGTCGGGCGCTGTCCGGCTGACCCGAAGACAGAACCCGCTCATCATGGACGTACCCGACGGCAACCTCGCGAACCTGCTGAACGAGCCGTTCCTGGAGAGATACTCGCCCGAGCCGAACCCGTTCACGCAGGGCGCGGTGGCCTGTACCGGGACGGAGTTTTGCTCGCTCGCACTGACCGAGACCAAGGCCCGGATGGCCCGCATGCTGCGCTGGCTGGGCGACAACGTCGAACTGCCCAGCGACGTCGACCGCATCAAGATGCATTACTCGGGCTGTACCGCAGACTGTGGCCAGGCCATGACCGGCGACATCGGGCTGCAGGGGATGCGCGCCCGCAAGGACGGCGAGATGGTCGAGGCCTTAGACGTCGGCGTCGGCGGCGGCATGGGCGAAGAGGCCGAGTTCACCGAGTGGGTCCGCCAACGCGTCCCCGCCGACGAGGTGCCCGGCATGATTCGGAACATCGTCGAGGCCTACGCGGCGCTGCGCTCGGAGGGCCAGACCTTCAGCGACTGGGTCGCCGCCACCGGCCACGAGACGCTGGTCGATCTCGCCGAACCCGAGGAGGTCGAGGGGTACGAGGACCCGTGTCTCAACGACGCCAAGCAGTCGTGGTACCCCTTCGAGGACGGCGAGAGCCCGGCACCCACCGACAAGAACGGACAGCCGCTGTCGGCGGACGACTGACCATGCACGAACCCGAGACACCCGACCAGGAGCCGGAAGGGCCGGCTGAACACGTCCAGGAGGTGGCCTACGACGCCGCGCCGGAACTCATCGAGTAGCGAGGGGGTGAAATCCCCCTCGGATAGCTCGCGGCGTCGCCGCGAACTCGACACGCGGCCCCCGGTCCGAATCCGGAACCCCGGCGACTGCTGCTCGTGTCCAACCTGGTCGTCGGCACGCCGTTCCGTTCTTTATTGTACCCAGCGCGCCAGCCCCGCGCTCGTCGAACGGCAGGTCACAGAGCAACAGCCGTCCGTGTCGAGTACAGTCTGACCCTGCTCCGCCCCATCACACCAGGTCGTCGGCCTGCGTGTCCGCGGCCACGTCCGTAGCGGGGTCGATGCCCTGGATGAGTGCCACGAGGTCCTCGAGTTCGGGGAAGGTGTAGACGGTCATCCCCAGGTCGCCGCCCTCGACGGTTATCCGGGAGTTGATGACGAAGACGAGTTCGGAGTCGGGCCAGCCGCCCATCTTCTCGATGATGTTGTTTGCCGGGCCCAGCACGAAGGTCGGCGTCCCCATATCGATTGTCGTATCGAGGACGTTCGCCCAGCCGTCGATGAAGGCCGAAGTCATGATGTTGCCAATCTCCTGCATCGCGGAGCGTTCCATCTCCGAAAAGCCCTCGCCCTCGCCGGCCTCGCCCATCCCGCCCATCATCGCGCCCGCCAGGCGCTTGCTGTCGGCCGGGTCGAGCATGAACAGGACGTAGCCGTAGGGCGGTTCGCTCAGCTCGACGTAGATGCCGACCTGGCGCTCGTCACCGATGTGTGTCGTGACGTCGTCGATGTCGAGAAAGTTTATCCGTGAGGTGTGGACCGACGCGTTTAACCCCGTGAGCTGGCCGAGGTGGTCCGCGACGGTCCCCGACCCCTCCTTTGCCATCTGGTTGAAGAGGTCGAGCTTTCGCACGTCGACTTGCAGGCCCATACCCCATCGAACGGAGCGACCGGCTTAATCCCACCGTCGCCACTATCAGGACTGGAAAACGGAGAACACACGTGGCCGAACGGCCACGGGCGTGGTACCCGGTGCGGCTGTATTGCCGCACAGATGATACCCGGCGCGGCTGTATTGCCGCGCCGATGTGGATTACTCGCCGGCGTCCTCGACCGGGAACTGTTCGTGCTCGCGGACCGTGTTCAGCACGACCGAGGTGGAGGCAGTGCGGATATCAGGGTCGGTCAGCAGCTCCTTGATGTGTGCGTTCATCTCTTCGGTGTCGCGGAACTTGCCGACGGCGACGATGTCGTGGCTGCCGGTCACCTCGTACACCGCGACCATGTTGTCGAGGTCGCGGAGCCGCTCTGTCACCGCTTTGAGGCCACTGCCATCGACCGACAGCTGGAAGACGGCAGTCACGTCGTACCCCAGTGCCTCGTAGTCGACGCGAGCGGTGTACTCCTCGATGATGCCGGTCTCGACCAGCTGATCCATCCGTCGCGACACCGTCGTCGCGGCGACGCCGGTCTCGGCGGCGACATCGCGGGCACTCGCCCGGCCGTCGCGGAGTAGGGCGTTCACCACCTGCCTGTCGATATCGTCGACCATCGCGCGCCGCTTAGACGGCCTCGGGCCCGGTCTTGCCTGTTCGGACCTGGTAGGCGTCGTCGACCGGGAGGACGAAGATTTTCCCGTCGCCCTTCTCGCCCGTATGGGCGCCTTCGGCGATGGCCTCGACCACGTCGTCCGTGGGGATATCCGAGATGACTGTCTCGATTTTGACCTTCTGGTGGAGGTCGACGACGTATTCCTCGCCGCGCCACTGGCCCTTCTTTGCGGGCTGGGAGCCGCGGCCGGAAACGTTCGTCACCGTCAGCGAGGGCGCGCCGACTTCCGCCAGCGCCTGTTTCACGTCGCCGAGTTTGTCGGGTCGGACCATTGCAACAATCATCTTCATTTCAGTTTCGTCAGTCATCTTTGGAACCTCCGTCAGTTCGCACGTCTTCGGTCGTCATACCACCATCGGCGACAACACTCTCGCCCGAGCCGAATTCGGGGTAGGTCTCGACGCCGTGTTCGCTGACGTCCAGCCCTTCTTGCTCGTGTTCGGGCGTGACGCGTGCCTGGCCGACGGCCTTGAGTACGGCCCAGACCGCAGCGGTCGCGACAATCGTCCAGCCGGCGATAGCGACGACGCCGATGAGCTGGGCGATAAAGGCGTTCGCAACCGAGTCGACGGCGCCGGGTACGGCGACGAACGGGAACATCAGCGTCCCGAGCACGCCGGCGCTCCCGTGGACCGGGAAGACGGCACAGACGTCGTCTATCTTGAGCTTCTTCTCCATGAACGAGAAGACGATGGGGAGCTGAGCACCGGCGAGCCCGCCGACGAGGAACGCGCCCCACCAGGTGGTGGTGTCGGGAATCGCGGTGATGCCGACCAGCCCGGCCAGCAGCCCGTTGGCGACGTAGAGGGTGTCGACCTTGCCGGTCTTGGCCCAGGCGGCGGCTGCGGCACCGATGGCGCCCATGGCCATCGCGATGGTCGTGCCCATCGCGACGCGGCCGACGTAGGCAAACGCACCCAGCGTGAGTTCGCCGGACTCACTGAGGGCGAACACCGACGCGGCGGTACCGACGTTGAAGCCATACCAGCCGAAAGCCAGGATGAGCGTCCCCAGCACGGCGAAGGTCAACGAGTGACCGGGGATGACGTTTGCGCTCCCGTCCTCGTTGTACCGGCCCATGCGCGGACCGAGGACGTAGGCGGCGGTGAGGCCCGCGATGCCGCCCATCCCGTGGACAATCATCCCGCCGGCGAAGTCATGGAACGCCTCGCCGCCGTAGCTGATGTACGCGCCCGACCACGTGATACCCGTCACGACCGGGTAGATGACCGCGGCCAGCAGGAACGTGTACGCCACGTAGGCACGGAGCTTCGCGCGGCCGGCGACGGCCCCGGAGACGATGGTCGCCGCCGTCATCGCGAAGACGGCGCCAAAGAGCCAGCTAACCCAGGCGTTGGGGTCGCCGCCCGTCTGGAAAGCCGGGACGAAACCGCTCCCGCCGACCAGTGACGAGAAGCCGGCGCCGATGAGGAAGAACACCGTCACCCCGACCGACCAGGTGAGCAGGTTCTTGGTGAGCTGGTTCGCGACGTTCTTCGAGCGCACCTGCCCCGCCTCGAGCATGGCGAAGCCGGCGTGCATGAAGAAGATAAGGAACGTTACCGTTAGTACCCACAGGAGGTTTATTCCCGTGACGAGCGTTTCGAGTTCTGCCGTCTGTAGTGGTTCGAGTACCATGATTTCTGTCTGATTATTGCGTTTGAACGTCCAACTTTATCGGCGCGAGCGCCAACTTCGTCAAGTCGTTCACGAGAAATCTCTGACAAGACCAGTACATAAAGATTTGCTTTACGAAATCGGACATTTCGAAATACAGATAGACGAACGTCCAGATTATTGCATGATATAATGCATTTAAGGTTGTTTTCCGTCAAGAAACTCGGCATCTGTCTGCTGGGAATCTGGACGTTCGTAAACCCCGATTTCGCCGTTCCGAGCCCATATCGGGGTGTTTCGCTTGCGCGCGCCGGCCCCGAGCCTATGTCAGAGCCGGTCGGCGATGTCCTCGGCGAAGTAGGTGAGGACGAGGTCGGCCCCGGCCCGCTTGATGGAGAGCAGCGACTCGTACGCTACGTCCCCGAGCTGGAGCCACCCCTTGTCGGCGGCGGCGTGGAGCATCGCGTACTCGCCGGAGACGTTGTAAGCGGCCACGGGGTGGTCCCAGTCCTCGCGGACCTGAGCGACGACATCGAGGTAGGGGAGGGCGGGTTTGACCATCAGTACGTCCGCGCCCTGCTCGACGTCCAGTTCGACCTCGCGGCGGGCCTCGCGGGCGTTGGCGGGGTCCATCTGGTAGTGGCGTCGGTCGCCGAAGGCGGGCGCGCCGTCGGCGGCGTCGCGGAACGGGCCGTAGAACGCCGACTCGAACTTCGCGGCGTAGCTCATGATTGGGACCTCGCTGTGGCCGTCGGCGTCAAGCGCCTCGCGGATGGCCCCGACCATCCCGTCTATCATCCCCGACGGGGCGACCATGTCCGCTCCCGCGCGTGCGTGACTGACCGCGATATTGCCCAGCAGGTCCAACGTCTCGTCGTTGCGGACGGTGAGGACGGGGTCGTCCTGTGCGCCCTCCTCGAGCAGTCCGCAGTGGCCGTGACTGGTGTACTCACAGAGACAGACGTCCGTGATGACGTAGGCGTCGGTCTCGGCAGTGATGTGTCGAACCGCTTCCTGGACCACGCCGTCACTCGCCCAGGCCCGCGAGCCCCGCTCGTCTTTCGACTCGGGGATACCGAAGACCATGATGGCCTCGACGCCCGTCTCGAGTACCTCCTCAACGCGGGCGACGGCCTGGTCGACGGGGACCCGTTCGTGACCGGGCATCGTCTCAATCGGGACCCGCTCGTCGGTCGTCGCATCGACGAACACCGGGGCAATCAGGTCCGAGGCCGATAGCTCCGTCTCCCGCACCAGCGGCCGCACGCCGTCGGTTCGGAGCCGGCGTGGGCGACGTGTCATATCCATGTGCTGGTGTGTGGCCCTGAGGGGCATGAACCCACCGCTCGACGGAGCGCAAGTGGTATCTACAATAATCACTCTCAGGCGTCGTCGTAGTACTCGCCCGCGTCGCGGGTCCCTGTGATGATGCCCTTTCGGCCCTCGGTGGTGTAGGAGATATCGTCGACCGCCACAAAGGGCTGGTCTACCTCGGCGGAGCTGTTGTCGCTGGCCTGCACATACGCTTCGAGCGCCGCCGTGTCTACGTCTCGCGGGCGCTCGTAGACGTAGACCCATTTCTCGGCGACACGTTCGCCGTCGACGACACTCCGGGTGCCCTCGGCCACGAGGTTCTCGAAGCGACCGCTCCGTGGCCCGGCCGCATCGGACTCCTCGAGTGTCCTGGCACTGACCAGCGTGGCCCGCCCGAGTTCCTCGACGACCGCCCGTATGTCCTCGTTGGCCTCGGCGTAGCGGTCGACGTCACCGGTGGCCGCGCCGACGACCGTCTCGAGACGCTCGGTCGGGGCGACCGCGTCGGCGGCGAACCGGTCGACCGAGGCGACGAGCAGCGTGCCGTCGGTGAGGGCAAACACCGTCCCCGTCTCCCCGTTGCGGTAGCGGACGTACCCCTTGTACTCGCCCGCGCGGTCGTACCCCGCCGCCTCCAGGTCCGAGACGGCACCGTCGCGGTCGAACTCGGCCGTGACGACGTCGACCGAGCCGACGGTGACGACGGCTGTGGCGTCGTCCCAGGCCAGCCCGACCGGCTCCCAGGTCCGCTCGAAGACGGTCGGTTCGCCGCCGAGGTGCTCCCGCTGGGCCCCCAGTGTCGCCAGGTCGTAGTAGTCGAACCGGTAGTGGTCGGTGTTGGTGACGGCGGTGGGCGCCGGCAGCCACCGCGTGAACACGTCCGTCTCCGCCTCCCCACCGCCCAGCAGCGTCGAACAGCCGGCACCGGCGACCCCCACGACGGCAGTCACGGCGCTCCGGGCGAGGAGGGCACGCCTCGTTAGCTTGCTCCCGGACACAGCAGCGAAGAAAGTTGCGAGCTAATTCATGTTTGTGGTACGGCGAGGGGCAGTGTTTAGTTAATCGACAGCGATGGCAAACAGCCAGAAAGCCCCCGACCGCTCGACTACTGCGACTCGCTGCGCGCTTCACTCACTCCGTTCGTTGCAGTGCTTGCTTCGCCTCGGACGTCGAGCGGTACGCGAGCGCAGCGAGTCGCGGGAGCTGAGAACGCGGGGGCTTTCTGGCTCTCTTCCGCGTTTTCTATTAAACTAAACACCACCACAGCCGGCCACCAAACAGCTATATATGCCGGCGTGCCAAGTTGTCGGTCGGATGGACGAGAAAACCGAGGAGCTGCGGGACATTTTCATGGACGTCTCCGGCGAGGAGTCGGTGACGGAGTCACAGGTGGCCGGACACGGGTCACTGACCGACACCGACGAGGCGACGGTCACACAGCGGCTGGGCGAAACCGTCGCGCGGATGCGCGAGCGGGGCGGCTTCCGGACGGACCTGAACGACGACGCGCTGGTCACACTGGTCCGGGGGTTCTACGCCGGCCACGGGGACGCCGAGCTGGCCGACGAACTCGGCGTCGAGGAGCCCGCCGTCGTCGAGGCCCGGCTGGACCTGCATCTCCTGCGGGAGTCCGACCACGACGCCGACTTCGACGCGGCCGCGTTCCGGAAACGCGTCGTCGCGGACGACCCGACCGACGCCGAGCTCGCGGGGGCGTTCGATATCGGCACCGAACGCGCGACCCGCTATCGCCGTGTGGTCAAAGCCCGGGCCGCCGCCAGAAGGGTGAGTTACCGCTTCACGAGCGAATTCGAGGGCACATTGGCCGAGGCGGGGCTGGCCACACAGCTGACCGCCGCCGTCCGGGAGACCGGGCTAGACGAGGCCACCGAGGACATCGACTCGCTGGATTCGGACGCCGACATCTCGATGTGACCTACCGAATCTTTTTGAGCGATACCGGGGCCAGGCCGTCCCATGGCCGACCACACGTTCCGTGACCTCGAAACGGCCGCCTACTGCCCGCGTAAGCTCTACTACCGCCGCCGCGACGGAGCCCCGGAGATTCCCGAAGCCGTCGCGAAGCGACGGGCCCTCGCCCGGGAGTACGAGCGGCTATTGGACGACGACGCGGCACTGCTCGCGGCGCCAATCGAACCCGACCCCGCCACCGTCCGCGAGCGGTTGCGGGCGGCCCGCGACCGCCTCGACCTCTGGGATGGGCTGGTCGACCCCGCCGAGACGGACGTCTATCTCGCCGGCAAGGACGCCCGGGGTATCGCCCACAAGCTCGTCGGGACCGACGACGGGCGGATTCCCTCGCTGGTCTTCACCGGGCGCCCGCCCGAGCAGGGCCTCTGGGAACCACAGAGCGTCCGGCTGGTCGCTGCGGCGAAGGCCCTGTCGTGGGAGCGAGAGCGGCCGGTCGAGCGGGCCGTCGCCGAGTATCCGGCCTACGGCGTCGTCCGGGAAATCGAGATGACGGCGAGACGCAGCGGGCAGTACCGCCGGGCGCTGCGGGTCGCCGAGAGCATCGACGGCCCGCCGGCCAGAACGGACAACGACGCGAAATGCGAGCCCTGTGATTACCGCGAGCAGTGTGGCGTCAGAACCCGGTCGCTGCGGTCGCTACTGTGACTCGGACGAGGGCGTCACGTGGTTGTCGCAATACACGTAGTGTCGGGGAGACTGACCGGGAATAGGTATAGCGAGAACCGATAGGACCAGAGGCCACCTCGAAGCAACTATGGAATCAGCACACGAAGCAAGTCAGGCGGCGTCGGTCGACGTGGACACGCTGACACGCGATATCGTCACCGCCATCGGGAACGTGACCGGGACGGACCCGCTGACACTGCCGCCGCTGTACGACCGGCTTGACATCGACGCCCTCGCCGAACAGCTCGAGCGCTGGCAGCGGCGAGGACGGTACTACGAGCGGGTCGTCTTCGCGTTCGAGTCCCACCTCATCGAGGTCGAGGCCGACGGTAACGTGATGGTGAGCCAACTGCCGACCGAGGACTCGCCGGCCCACATCGCCGAGCTACTCGCCGGTACCGGCAGCCCGACCGGAAACGGTCAGGGCGAGGAACGGCGTCTGAGCCAGTACGGGGCCGATTTAACGCTGGTCCACGACCCGACCGTAGCGGGCGCGTGGATACAGTCGGACCACACCCTGTCCGTGACGGAATGAGCGAGTCACTCGGCCAGCCAGCGCTCGACGGCGTCGGCCTCGGCCCCGCGCCGATGGATGGTGCCGGCCTCGACGTCCACGACGGTCGAACCGGTCCCGCCGGTCTCGCCGCCGTCCAGCACGACGGCTGCCGTCTCGGCGATGGCGTCCAGTTCGTTGACGCTGGTCGCACTCGGATTCCCGGAAATGTTCGCGCTGGTCGCGGTCAGGGGCGCGACCGCTTCCAGCAGGGCCAGCGCCACGAGATGGTCGGGGACGCGGACGCCGACGCGGGGGGCGCCGTCGGTCAGGGCGTCGGGCACCGACGCGCGGGCCTCGGTGACAACGGTGACCGGCCCCGGGAGGAACTCCCGCATGAACCGCTCCTCGCGGTCGGTCGGGTCGACGTAGTCGAGCGCGCGGTCGATGTCGGGCACCGCGAGCGAGACGGGCTTGTCGCGGGCGCGCCCTTTCGCCTCGAACACCCGCCCGATGGCGTCGGGGTCGGTGGCGTCGGCGGCCAGCCCGTACACCGTCTCGGTCGGGTAGACCACGAGGTCGCCGTCGTGGATGGCCGCCGCAGCGTCGTCGATATCTCCCGACGCGTCGACAGCGTCGGTATCGTCGCTCACAGCTGGGCTTGGACGGCGTCGTAGTCGGGGAAGGCAGGCCACTCCTCGCCGACCCACGCGTACTCGACGGTCCGCTCGGAGTCGAGGACGAAGACGGCGGGCCGGGGCTCGGCGACGCCGTCCATGCCGTCTAGCGCCATATCGATACCGTAGGCCTCGGCGACGCCGTTTTTCGGGTCCGAGAACAGCCGGGCCTGGCCCTCAATGTCGCGCTCGTCGAGCAGGTCTCTGTGAGCGTAGGGCGTCGAGATGGAGACGCCGACCAGGGTGGCGTCCCCGTGCCACGCCCGGTCGCGGACCTCGTTCCAGAGATAGGTCGCCGGGAACGCGCCGTCCATGGTGTGAAAGAGGACGACGACGGGGTCGTCGCTCTCGGTACACACCTCGGCCAGCGAGGTGTCCTCCCAGTACTCGCTGTTGACCAGCGGCCGCGTGAAGTCGGGCGCAGTGTCGCCGACCTCGGGATGGTCGGCCGGCCCCAGTTCCACGACGTCGAAATCGAGTTCGGCCATCAGGCGGCCCCCTCCTCGCTCGTGGCCCCAGAGCCGTACGTCCGCTCCAGATACGCGGCGATGTTTCCGCTCTCGCTCATCGTCACGCCCGTCGCCTCGTCGACGATGGCTGGGACGGTGCGCTTGCCGGTGAGACGCTTGACCACGTCGCGCTCTGAGTGCATCGGTTCGACGAACCGGGACCGATAGTCGAGACCGAGGTCCTTGAGGACCCGGACGACCCGCTCACAGAACGGGCAGGCCTGCAGGCGGTAGAGTGTGATATCGCTCATACGGCCGTGCGTACGGGAGAGACGCTGGTAAGGGCTTTGGGGTGGACCATGGCAAGGCTTAATCCTCGGCGCTGACAACCCCGACCGTTGATGGTCCTACCCATCGCGTTCGACGTACACAGGGCGACACTCCAGACCTTCGATGTCGTCGGCGTCGCCGTCCCCGAGAGCGCCGTCTTCGTCGGCGGCATCGCCACGATACTCGTCCTCATTCTCCTCTCGGCGTTCTTTTCCTCCTCGGAGATTGCCATGTTCTCGCTGCCGGCCCACCGGACGGAGGCGCTGGTCGAGGACGGCGTCCCGGGCTCGCGCACCCTCCAACAACTGAAAGCCGACCCCCACCGCCTGCTCGTCACTATCCTCGTCGGTAACAACCTCGTCAACATCGCGATGTCCTCCATCGCGACCGGGCTGTTGGGCTTCTATCTCTCACGGGGCCAGGCCGTGCTGGCGGCGACCTTCGGCATCACCGCTATCGTCCTGCTCTTTGGCGAGAGCGCCCCCAAGAGCTACGCCGTCGAGAACACCGAGTCGTGGGCGCTGCGCATCGCCACGCCGCTGAAACTGTCCGAGAAGCTCCTGCTCCCGCTCATCCTCTTTTTCGACTACCTGACCCGCGTCGTCAACAGGATAACCGGCGGCCGGTCGGCCATCGAGACCTCCTACGTCACCCGCGAGGAGATACAGGACATCATCGAGACGGGCGAACGGGAGGGCGTCCTAGACGAGGAGGAACGCGAGATGCTCCAGCGCACCCTCCGATTCAACGACACTATCGTCAAGGAAGTGATGACTCCGCGCCTGGACATAATCGCCGTCGCCAAGGGCGCCTCAATCCGCGAGGCCCTCGAGACGGCCATCCAGAGCGGTCACGCCCGGCTCCCCGTCTACGAGGGGAGCCTGGACAACGTCATCGGCGTCGTCCACATCCGCGACCTCGTTCGGGACCTCGACTACGGCGAGAAATTCGCCGACGACATCGTCTTAGAGGAGGTCATCGAGCCGACCCTCCACGTCCCCGAGTCCAAGAACGTCGACGACCTGCTGACCGAGATGCGGGCCGAACGGCTCCACATGGTCATCGTCATCGACGAGTTCGGGACAACGGAGGGGCTCGTGACGATGGAGGACCTCACCGAGGAAATCGTCGGCGAGATACTCGAAGGCGAGGAGGAAGAGCCAATCGAGTATCTCGCCGACGACACCGTCACGGTCAAAGGCGAGGTCAACATCGAGGAGGTCAACGAGGCCCTGGAGCTCGAACTCCCCGAAGGCGAGGAGTTCGAGACCATCGCTGGCTTCATCTTCAACCGCGCCGGCCGGCTCGTCGAGGAAGGCGAGACAATCACCTTCGAGAACATCGAGATACGCATCGAGCAGGTCGAGAACACCCGCATCATGAAAGCCCGCATCATCAAGCTCGACACCGACAAAGGCGAGGACGAGGCCGAGGAAGCGCCGGCCGAGTGACGCGATACGACTGCTGTTTTGCAGACGAACAGCCGGAACGCTCCACCAGGGAGTTCTCAACAGTGCGCCGCGTAGGGCTCAAACGAGCGAATCGACGGCGAAGAAGACGCCATACGAGAGCCCAAAGGCGAGCACGAGCGAGCAGAGCCACGCCAGCACCGTCTTGCCCATCTTCCCGCGACTGACCTCGCCGTCGCCGGCGGCCGCGCCGGAGCCGACGATGGCCGAGACGATAATCTCGTTGAACGAGACGGGAAGCCCGAAAAACACGGCCGTCTGTGCGATGATGAAACTCGGGATGAGCGCGGCGATAGAGCGCCGGGGGCCGAGCGAGGAGTAGTCCTGCGCGATGGCCTTTATCATCCGGGGGGCGCCGGTCCAGGAGCCGATGAGGAGGCCGACACCGCCAAAGAGGAGGACGCCCGTAATCGGAATGACCGACGCCGGCCCGGAGTCGAGCAAGGGAAGCAGCGGGCCCAGTGCGAGGCCGACCTGGCTCCCGCCGGCCGAAAAGGCGACGAGCCCCCCGAGTACGAGCAGGAAGTGACGCTGGCCGGCTGCGGGGTCGGCCCGGACGTCCCGGTAGAGGAGCCCGGCGCCGACCAGCGCCCCGAGCAGCGTGACGGCGGCGATGGTCGGCAGTATCGGCGTTCCGAGGGTCCGCCCGGTCGCTCGCGCGACCGAGGCCTGCTCGGAGCCGGGCGCGAGCAGGACGAAACGGACGTTCGCGAGCAGCGCGGCGACCAGCCCGCCCAGCAGGGGGACGGCGACGTCCTCTGGAACCGACTCGTTGCGCAGCAGCGAGGCCGTCGCGTAGGCGATGGCGCCACCGACGAAGGGGACCGCGACCCACAGCGAGGCGATTTCGACGTACTTGGCCGTCGCCGGCTGGCCGCCCATCGCCAGCCCGACGCCGACGACGGCGCCGGTGACGGTAAAGGCCGTCGCGATGGGGTAGCCCGTGAAGATACCAAAGGCCACGAGCAGGGCCGCCGTCACCAAGGCCACGATGGCCGCTATCGCGGAGAGGCCGCCGCCGTCGGGGAAGAGGACGAGACCGCCACCGACGGTCTCGGTGACGTTTGCCCCCTGTAACACCGCGCCGGCCAGTCCGAGGATGCCGACGAAAAAGCCCGCCCGCATCACGGATATCGCGTTGGCGCCGACCGCCGGGGCAAACGGCGTCGACCCCGACGACCCCGCACCGATGGCCCACGCCATGAACAGACTCGCCGCCGACGCCACGATGAGCGTCACCAGTACACTCGTCGCTCCCATCTACACCGCCGTTTGTACTACCCTGCAATGAGGGTACCGTTCGCAGTATGGGCTATCTCCACACGAAGGGAAGGGGGTTTGTACGCACTGTCATACCGTGGTCACGACCGGGACCGCTCGCACGGAGGCGAGCTCAGTTGGTTTTCGCGTCCGTCTTCTCACCCGGCTCGGTCGCCTCGACGCCCTCGGCGGCCTCGACGGCCTCGGTCACCTTCTCGGTGTCGACGTGCCAGCGGTCGACGTCCGAATCGTAGTCGGCCAGCCGGTTCGAGACGCGCACTTTCAGGTCGTCGTCGTTGATGTTGACCTCGAAGACGTATTCTGGGGCCGCCTCGTCGCCGATGCGCCGGAGGTTGGCGCTGACGAGGGCGTTGTCGAAGTAGTAGGGGGCAATCTGTGTCATCACGTTCCGATAGACGGTGTCCTCGACCTTGCGCAGGGCCTTCCGGCCCGCCGAGTCGGCCGCGCGGGCGACGTAGTCGACGGACTCGCCCCACTTGTCGATGGCCTCGTCGGGTTCGTCGAGGTTCTCGTAGGACTCGGTGAGTTTCTCGCCGGCTTTCTGGAGGTCCTCGTCGGGCTCCTTGCCGGCCTGCTCGCCTTTCCCCTCGTCCACGCTCGCCTGTTCGGCCGTCTTCTCGTTTACGTCCTCGTCGAGTCGCTCGTGGCTCTTTGGCCGCCACTCGTCGAACTCGTCGAGGGCGTCGTCGATGTCGGTCTCGGCGTCGGTAAGCACCTCCTTCAGTGCCTGTGTGATACGCTCGCCGTGCTCGACGACGTCTACCCAGCCGCCGTGTGTCTTGAATCCCGAGACGCTCTCTTCGATATCTGCCATTGTAGAAAGTCGGGCCGTGTGGCGGGTAGTTGACGCTGAGACTGGTTAAGCGTTTCCGCCAACCGGTTGTACCCCTTTTCCGTCTCGCCCGCGTAGGGGGTCACGATGCCATCCGCACTGTTCGTCGTCAGCGAAGAGGGGTACTGGGGCGAGGAATGTATCGAGCCGCTCACCACACTCACCGAGGCGGGCGTCGACATCGAGGTCGCGACACCGAGCGGGTCGCCGCCGGTCATCGACGAGCGCTCCGTCGACCCCGAAGAGGTCGGCGAGGAGACCGCCGAACACGTGATGGACGTCCACGAGAGCGACGAGCGTCTCGACGACCCCTCCCCGGTCGCACAGGTCGATGCGGTCGACTACGACGCCGTCGTCTTCCCCGGCGGCCACGGCACCGAGTGGGACGTCAACCAGGACCGTGACGCACGCCGGCTCCTGCGGGACGCCGTCGCGGGCGAGGACGGGACGGCCCTGGTCGTCTGTCACGCCGTCGGGATTCTGGCGTTTACCCGAGAGAGCACCGGCGACTTCCTCGTCGACGGCCGCTCCGTCACTGGGTTCCCCAACGAGTGGGAGGAGGGCATCGTCGACGACAACGGCGTCATGCCCGACGGCCGCAAACTCCCCTACTGGGTCGAGGACGAACTCATCGCCGCCGGCGCCGACTGGGACGCCGAACTCGACGACGACACCAGCGTCACCGTCGACGGCGACCTCATCACGGCCCGGGGTCCGCCCTCCTCGGCCGAGGCCGCACGGACGCTGCTCGAAGAACTCGGCGTCGCCGTCCCGAACTGAGCCACAGCCCCGTTTTCGGCGGCGGTAGGTGGTTCGTTAGTTCTCTCAGCACGCCCATAACCACATTCTAATTAACATATTCTAACAGGAACGTACGTAGCGTATGGTAAACGACCCCACACGGCGGCGATTCATTCAGACGGCGAGCATCGCGGGCGCAGTCGCGCTCGCAGGGTGTGACGGAAACGGGGCCGGACGGCGACCGAGGACGCGACCGGAGCGGCCGAACCGGCCTGACCGTTTAACACGACGCCAGCCGACACTCCGGTATGGCACTCGAACAGCGTGGTGACGCCGCACTCGTCACGCACGCGCTCGCGAAAGACGAACTCTCCCGCCTGCGCGAGAAGGACACCGAACAGGTCGAGTTCCGGAAAGGGCTGGTCCGGCTGGGGCGGCTCTGTGGCTACGAGATTATCGACGGGCGCATGGAGACCGAGTACGTCGAAATCGGGACGCCCCTGACGACGACGATGGGCGAGCGCGTGACGGGGCTGGACGACGTGGTCATCGTCAACGTCCTCCGGGCGGCGACGCCCTTCGTCGAGGGGCTCCTGAAGGCGTTTCCCCGGGCCCGCCAGGGCGTCATCTCGGCCAGCCGGGACGAGTCCGCCGGGATGGACGACGACGGCGAGTTCCCCATCTCCGTCGACTACGTGAAACTCCCCGACATCGCGGCCGGCGACACCGTCATCGTCGCCGACCCGATGCTGGCGACGGGGTCGACGATGTCGGCCGTGCTCTCTCACATCACCGACCAGGGGGCCGACCCCGAGCATCTCATCGTTCTCTCGGCGGTGGCGGCCCCGCCGGGTATCGTTCGTGTCTCGGAGTCGTTCCCCGACGTCGACCTGCTGACCGTCGCTATCGACGACGAACTCAACGAGGAGGGGTTCATCGTCCCGGGGCTGGGCGACGCCGGGGACCGAGCGTTCCGGACGACCTGACATGGGGACGAGTCGAAAGGGGCTTTACGTGGGTCCGGCTATGAGGGATATCTCGAGCGGGTGAATCACCCTTCCCCCGGACCCCCCTTTTTTCCGCTGGAAACCGCTAGACAGCGACGGTTTCTTGTTCCACCTGAAATGGGTTTCCGAGGGTCGATAGACCGGTCAGCGGTCGATATCGGCACGGCCGCTGGTCGCGCTCCCGACTGCCCCACACGCGCTTATCAAGCAACTGAACACGCATCCCGTCGCGGACCCGGAGCTGACAGGACAGGCGCGGATAGCCAACGCGGTCGGCCAGGTCATCGTGCCAGTGGTCTGGGTCGGAGGGGTCGGCCAGCCGGACGCCACAGGTCGCACAGAGCCCGTTCCCGCCGCAGTTGAGTCGGCGGGCGTAGCGGCCATGCGGCGAGCGGTCGGCATCAAGCAGGACATCACGGAGCACAGCGCCCGCCGGTGCGGTCAGCTCTCGCTGCTCGCCGTCGGGCGTCTCGACGGTGATAGTGACGGGGTGGGACATCAGGCCAGTTCGATGGTCCGGACGAACGGCATCTCGCGGAGTTCGTTGATGAGTTCGCCGGGCAAGGCCTCGTCGGTGATGACGTACAGTCTGGGGTCGTCGGTGAACTCCGGGTCCTCCGAGAGGACCTGTCGGAGAGAGATACCCCGCTCGGCGATGGCCGCAGTCACCTGCGAGACGATGCCGGACTCGTCGGCCGCGCGCACGGAGATGGTAATAGCGGTGAGGTCGAGCACCGGCGCGAGGTCGAGCAGACTGGGAACGGCGGAGATGTTGCGGAAGATGCGCCGCAGTTCGTCGTCATCGAGGATGGCGTCCGTCGTCGCGTTGACGACCCGGCGGTCGACGCCGACCTCGCGGGCGATACCCGTGTTGGGTATCTCGATACCGCCCGAGACCACCCGCCCCTCGTCGTTGACCGAGAACCCCCGTTCGAGCAGCAGGCGGATGACGCTCTGCTGACCCGGGGAGTCCGCGAACTTCTCCATAATCTCGTCGAACATGGCGATAGCAACGGTAGCCTCGGTTAAGAGGCTCCCGTCTACCGAAGGCGGCGTGTCAGCGGTCCCCGGGGGGTGGGTTCACAGCTCGCCTTTCGTGCTCGCGACGTCGCTGCGGCGTTCGTCGATGCGGGTTGCGTCGTCCAGCGCACGCGCCAGCCCTTTGAACAGGGCCTCTATCTCGTGGTGGGCGTTCTCGCCGGAGACGCTACAGTGCAGCGTCAGCCCGGCGTTCATCGAGAGCGAGCGCCCGAAGTGAGCGGCCATGTCGCTGGTCATCCCGCCGACCTCGGCCTGGGAGAACTCGCCCTCGAAGTCGTAGTAGGGCCGCCCGGAGACGTCGACGACGACGCTCGCGACGGCCTCGTCCAGGGGGACCGTCCGGTCGGCAAAGCGGACGATACCGCGTTTCTCGCCCAGCGCCTCGTCGAACGCCTCGCCCAGCGTGATTGCCACGTCCTCGACGGTGTGGTGGTCGTCGATATCCAGGTCGCCGTCACACTGGACCGTGAGGTCGAACAGGCCGTGCGTCGAGAACGAGTCCAGCATGTGGTCGAAGAAGCCGATGCCAGTGTCGACGGTCGAGTCTCCGTCGCCGTCGACATCCAGCGTCACCTCGATGTCCGTCTCGGCCGTTGCCCGGGTGACGGCCGCCGTGCGGTCGGTCATACTCCTACGCTCGCGGGCCGGCTATTTGGGGGTTTTGTCCGCCGGGACCAACGGCTGACCAGGAGACGGACAGAACGCTCTCGTTCAGTCCCCGCCTCGCCGGTCGACGACGCGCCGGCGGACGCTGGGTCACTCCCCGTAGGGATTCTCGGCAGTAGTGAGACGGTGGATGCTCCCGACGCTATCGAATCCGTCGTCGAAACTGTAGAGATAGTCGATGTCCAGGCGTTGCATCGCAGCCACGATGATAGCGTCCGTCAGCGAAAGCGAGTCGTACCGACGGAATAGCGACCGTCCGGTATCGAAGTCAGTTTTCGGCGTGTGTTCGATGACGAAGCCACTGCTCTCGATGAGCGCATCGAGCGTCACGGTCGCGGTCTCGTGACCGGCCCGGGCCTGTAGATAGTTGCTGACCTCTTCGAGCACATCACTGAGTACCACACCAGTCGGCAGCGTGCCGGTATCGATAGCTTGCGAGATAGGGTTTGCGCGGTCGTGATTCTGGTCTCGGGCGAGACGAGCGGCTATGAGAACGTTCGCGTCCACGACAACTCGCGCCATCAGTAGTCTCCAGCGACCAGGTCGTGGTCCGACGCAGCGTCGGTCGCTTCACCAGTGTCGACAGGCTCCAGTTCGGAGAACACGCCGTAATGTTGCTTGACGAGTTCGACAGAGAGCGCCCCGTCTTCGTCGACCGACCAGCGAATCTTATCGCCCGCTTCGAGACCTGCCTCCCGCCGTACGGCTGCCGGGACCGTGACGGAGTAGCTGTCGTTCACCGTCGTCTCGTCCTCGACCTCGTGAGACATGGCTACCAGTTCGGGTTGTGGACGAAAATAATTTGCGTCCAAATTTGCCTGGCAACGACGGCTACGAGATGTGAATCGCGGGTTTGTTCGGTCTGGCCTTTGCCGCCAGCTCGTCGTCCTCGCCCGCCCGTCGCACCGTCACCTCGGCGCCGAACTCGTCCTCGAAGAGCCAGACGGCCTGTTCGAGGACGTCGAGTTCCCGCTTGCCGTCGATGATTGGCTCTAAACCCGCGCTTCTATCGGCGAGGTCGGCGGCGTAGTCGGCGGCGTCGCCGTGGGCCTGCATCGACTCCTCGCCCATAATCTCGCCGACGATGGCGTCGTCGGGGTTGGACCCCTGGGCGATACGGTAGGCCTCGTACTTCCAGTCCTCGGCGACGACGAGTTCGATGTGGTCGGGGTCGGAGATGTCGACGACGTCGGTGATGTCGCGCACGTCGGCGAGTGTCGTCCGGACGAGGCCGCGTTCGATGCGGTGGTCGGCGACGTCACGCAGCGTCTCGGGCCAGTCGGCCTCGGCGACCAGGCCGTCCTCCTCGAGCAGATGCCACAGCTCCTCGGCCAGGTAGGGGGCGATGGGGGCGAGCAGCCGGGCCAACACCCGGAGCCCACGGCTGTAGGCGAACAGGTAGGGCGGTTCGTACTCCGCATACCGGCGCAACAGGCGGACGAACCGCTGGAGTTCGCCGACGACCCGATGGAACCGAAAGCGGTCGTACTCCTCGGTGACGGCGGCGATGGTGCGGTCGATTTCCCGCTCCAGGTAGGCGTCGTGGGGCTCGCTCTCAGTGCGGAGCGGACTGGTCTCCCCGGAGCGGCGCTGTCGGGTTCGCTCGTCGGCGAAGTCGGCGACCAGCTCGTAACAGTCCTGCTGGAACTCGTAGGCCGTCGAGACGTCCTTGACCGTCCACTCGAAGTCCTGGGCGGGGTGGGCCGCCGAGAGGACGAACAGTCGGGTGGTCTCGGCGCCGTATTCGTGTGGAGCAACGGCGTTGCCAGCCGATTTGGACATCTTCTTCCCGCTGTGTAACACCGTTCCCTGGTTGATGAGTCGCTCGACGGGTTCGCGGCGGTCCAGCAGGCCCAGGTCCGCCAGTGCCCTCGTGAAAAATCGGATGTAGAGCAGGTGCAAGACGGCGTGTTCCTCACCGCCGACGTAGACGTCGACGGGGAGCCACTCGTCGGCGGTTTCCCGGTCGAAGGGGGCGTCCTCGAAGTGTGGGCTGAGAAAGCGCAGGAAGTACCACGACGAATCGACGAAGGTGTCCATCGTGTCCGTCTCCCGGACGGCGTCGGCGCCACAGTCCGGACACGCGGTTTGTTTCCACTCCTCGGCCACGTCGAGGGGGTTGCCCGTCGTCTGGACGTAGTCAGGCAGTTCGACGGGGAGGTCCTCGTCGGGGACCGGTACGGCTCCACAGTCGTCACAGTGGACGATTGGGATGGGCGTCCCCCAGTAGCGCTGGCGGGAGATGAGCCAGTCCCGCAGTCGGTAGGTCGTCGCCGCCTCGACGCCCTCGTGGTCGAGCAGCCGCTCGCGGGCGGCGGTGCTTGCCAGCCCGTCGTACTCGCCGCTGTCGGTGAGCATGCCGTCGTCGGTGTAGGGGGCCTCGGGCAGGTTCGTCCCGCTGCCGTCGACGGGTTCGACGACCTGCGCGACGGGGAGGCCCTGCTCGCCGGCGAAGGCGTGGTCGCGGTCGTTGTGGGCGGGCACGCCCATCACCGCGCCGGTGCCCACGTCGTCTAGCACGTAGGCGGCGACGTACACCGGCAGTTCCTCGCCGATAAAGGGGTGGGTCGCAGTCAGGTCCGTCGTTACGCCCGAGAGGCCGGCGTCGTCGGTGCTTGCGACCGCCTCCAGATAGGCCGCCACGTCGTCGTCCGTCTCGGCCAGTTCGGCCACGAGGTCATGGCCCGGCGCCAGCGCGAGGTAGGTCGCGCCGTAGACGGTGTCCAGCCGCGTCGTAAAGGCCGATACCTCGCCGTGCTCGCCCACGTCGAAGGCGACGCGGGCGCCCTCCTGGCGGCCAATCCAGTTGCGCTGGCTGTCTCTGACGCCTTCGGGCCACCCATCGAGGTCGTCAAGCCCGTCGTAGAGTTCGTCGGCGTAGTCGGTGATAGTGAAGAACCACTGGTCGAGGTCCCGCCGTTCGACGGGGGTGCCACAGCGCCAGCAGACGCCGCCGGCCGCGTGGGCGTGGGGTGTGTCGGCGTCGTCGGTCTCGACCTGCGCGTCGGCGAGGACGGTCTCGCAGTCCGGACACCAGTTGACCGTCGCCGAGTCGTACTCGACGAGGTCGTTCGCGAGAAACCGGGTGAAGAGCCACTGGTTCCACCGGTAGTACTCGGGGTCACAGGTCGTTATCTCCCGGGACCAGTCGTAGCCAAAGCCCATCTCCGCCAAGTCATCGCGCATCCGCTCGATACAGGCGCGGGTCCAGGACTCGGGGTCCGTGTCGCGCTCGTAGGCCGCGTTCTCGGCGGGCAGCCCGAAGGCGTCCCACCCCATCGGGTGGAGCACGGTGTCGCCCGCCATCCGCCGGTAGCGGGCGTGGGCGTCTGTGATGGCGTAGTTACGGATGTGGCCCATATGCAGCGAGCCCGACGTGTAGGGGAACATCCCCAGAACGTAAGTCGTGTCCTCGGGCTCGTCGACGTCGGCGGGCGTCTCGTAGACCCCCTCCCGCTCCCAGACGTGCTGCCAGTACTCCGTGACCCGTGCGTGGTCGTAGCGGCGCGACATTCGATAGTGGGAGTGGGTCGCCGTGCCACATGAGTGTTCGGCTCACCGTGGGTGCAACGACGCGTCGATATCCCCGGTAACGGCGGTGTCCGCGAGGAACAAGTAGCCCGTGGCTGGCGCGGAACCAGAGCGAGACGGTCACCCTCGCTCCGCTCTGGCACTGCGACTCGCAGGGCTCGAATCCTTTTTTATCGATACAGCGGCTCGCGGGGTCGCTCGCCGCAGGAATAGTTCCACCAGGATTCGAACCTGGGTCGAAGCCCCCAGAAGGCTTCAGGATTGGCCGCTACCCCATGGAACTCTGACAGGTTCGTCGCCGGCTGCAGTTGGCGACGTGTACACCGAAATACCCGTGTGTCGTATTTCAGTGTTGCGGAGTGAGCGGATTATGTCATTCGTCGACATCGCACATCTCGTCGGCGCTTATCCGAACGCCGTCGGGAACCTCGTAGTGTTCCTATGGCAGTTCGCACAGAGGAGGTCGCACTTTGCCATCTCGGCACGGAGTTTCTCCGTCGAGTAGCCGTATGTGACCATCGCACAGATAATCATCTCTTTCTCGGTGCCGTCGCGGTGGTAATAGTCGCCGAGGCGGGCGTCAGCCCCAAGCCTTCGTAGTCGGCCTTCGTTGGTGACTCTCCGAGCCGGTCGGCCGCCTCGCGGAGTGCCCGGATACAGTCGTCCTCGGTCGTCACGGCCCGGCTGGATTCCCGCCGGTATATAAACAACGTTCGGCCCTCTCACAGGGTGGTGTTTAGTTAGGCGATTCCGACTGTCAACAGCCAGAAAGCCCCGGCTGGCTGAACTCGGGGGACTCGCTGCGCTCCTCACTACGTTGCGGTGCTTACGTCGTCCGCCGTCGTTCAGCC
>PXRT01000002.1:0-123177 GCA_003020925.1 Halobacteriales archaeon QS_6_64_34
TCTTGTCTCAGATACCGTCTCCAGGCTCTTGCTCTCACAACCTGTACCGATTACGGGCACGGTGGGCCGTTACCCCACCGTCTACCTAATCGGCCGCAGTCACATCCTACAGCGCCCGAACGTTTCTCACTCTCTGCACTCCAGCATGAGAGTGGTATCCACCATTGGCCTCAGTTTCCCGAGGTTATTGTGGTCTGTAGGGTAGTTTGGCCACGTGTTACTGAGCTATATGCCACGAATCTGAGTTCGTGCGACTAGCATGGCTAAATCGGACTCCGATAGCAATGGCCTCCGGCAGGATCAACCGGAATGTGCTGATATACATCAGCGGCGGAAGTGGTTGCACTCCGTCGGAAGCTAACTACTGCATGGGTCCGTGGGCTCACATCAGATTCCATCTTGACGGCGGACCGCAGGGGTGGAATCCTCATGGTGCGAGCGGAAGCCTCGATGGCCGTGCGCTCTGAGCGAATGTCCGACCACCCAGGTGGGTCGTCGAACCGTCGGCCCGGGCACGCTGCCCGGGGCGACCTTCGCATCACATCCGATGGGAGGGGTATACATAAATGACTCGTCTCGAAGGCGCCCTGTGTCAGCCCCACACGGCACACACCTGACGTGAGCCCGTCACACACCAGACCACCAGACAACGGCGGTCCAACACGAATAGTAGTCAGTACAGTTAGGGGATTTCACTGTGGGAAGCTCGGCGTCCAGTGGCGACCGGAGCTATAGAGCGCTCCGAAGTCGTACTGCCGGCTGTAAATGTAACGATACTCACATCGAGAGCGTCTTCAAGGCGTTCGCGTGTGTCACACACTACAGAAAGATACAGTTCAGGCAGTCAGCGAGTCGAGATGACCCTCGGAACGGAGCTGGTCTGCGTCCTGGCCGTCGTAGCGCCACTCGACGTTTGCCTTCTCGTCTTGCCAGTCCCACGGCTCCGCGAGGACGATATCGTCCTCGTTAATCCAGGTCCGGAACTTCATCCGGCCGGGAATGCGGCCCATACGGGTCTCGCCGTCCTCACACTGAAGGCGGACGTGGTTTCCGCCGAGGTGTTCGGTCACGAGTGCAAACATCTGGTCGCTATTTGGCATGCGGAGGTTCCGCCGCCCTGTATCTTCGCTCACAACTGTAGTAGGTGTCCACGGCGTATAAGTGGTTTGAGAGTTGCGATAGCGCGTACCACACGACGCCGCCGGACGCCAGAGGAAGGCGTTGTTGGGTCGTGAAAGCCCGAAATCGAGAGAGCGGTGGCTACCGAACTGGTGATGCAGCCGAAGCCGGGAGAATCCGTCTCAGTCGGCGGCGAGAGTCAGCGGTTCCTCGCTCTCGGCGACCATCTCGTCGGTGAGGCCGTCGGCGAGTGCGAACACGGCGGCTTTGTGGTCAGTCTTCGATTTGTGAATCGATGTCGGCTTGACACCGAGGTCGGCGTATTCGTCGTGGTCTACCTCCGTCCCTGTGTCTCCCTCGTAGTGGTGCTGTACTTGTGCGAGAAGGCTGTGAAGATGAATGAGTTCTTGCTTCTTCATAGATAGTATCACTTAGAGGGCGAAGGGTTATAGTATTATCTTGCCACTTGTTACCAACGTTTGTCGGTATAGTCGCACGAGTCGCTCACGTTCGACTATTCATCGACCGCGTCGTGTGGCCCGACCGGTCCGTGGTTCGGGCACGCACCCGCGACGGGGGTGTCGTTGAGACAGCAGTGGCGTCGCTGTGTCGCGACGAGACCGGTCACGAGGGGTTCCCCACAACGCCGACAGCGAAGGGTCATGGGGTCACTTCGAGGCCGAGCCTGTTACAGCTACCGGGGTTTTTGTTCGCCCGGGCCAATCCCGGAGATATGAACGACAGCGACCGCCACCGGGCGGGATTCGAGGCGTTTACCCGGACGGCGGCGGCCAGAGAGCGGCTTCTTGAGGCGGTGTCACCGACGGCGCGCACCGAGCGCGTCGCGCTCCGAGCGGCCGACGACCGGGTCGTGGCGACGGCCATCGAGGCCGACCGACCGGTGCCCCACTACGAGCGAGCGGCGATGGACGGCTACGCAGTCCGGGCGAGTGATACGTTCGGCGCGAGCGAGCAGTCGCCGGCCTCGCTGCGGGTCACGGACACCGTCCGGGCCGGCACCGCGACGCGGGTCCACACCGGGAGCGAACTCCCCGAGGGCGCCGACGCCGTCGTGATGGTCGAGGCGACCGACCGCGCCGGCGACGAACTCTCGGTGTTCGAAGCCGTCCCGGAAGGGGGCAACGTCGGCCCCGTCGGCGAGGACGTGGGCGAGGGACAACAGCTGTTCGAGGCCGGGCACTGCCTCAGACCGTCGGACCTCGGGCTGCTGAAAGCCGTCGGACTCGAGACCGTCGAGGTGTACGCCCGCCCGCAGGTGAGCGTCGCTCCGACCGGCGAAGAACTCGTCCAGTCCGACCCCGCGCCCGGTGAGATACTCGAGACAAACGGCCAGACCGTCACCCAGTACGTCGAGCGGTGGGGCGGGGAAGCGACGTACCGCGATATCGTCACCGACGACGCCGACGAGCTCCGGGCGGCCGTCGAGCGGGACCTCGACCACGACATCGTGGTGACCACTGGTGGCTCCTCGGTGGGCGACCGCGACATCGTCCCAGAGGTCGTGGGGGAACTCGGCGAGGTGTTCGTCCACGGCGTCGCCCTGAAGCCCGGCCATCCGGTCGCGCTGGGGGCCGTCGAGGGGACGCCGGTTCTGATGCTGCCGGGCTACCCCGTTGCCTGTATCGTCAACGCCGTCCAGTTCCTCCGGCCGGCGGTCGAGACTGCCGGACGACGGCCGGCGGTCTCGCTACCGACGACCGATGCCCGCCTGACACGGAAGATTCCCAGCGAGCCGGGCGTTCGGACGTTCGCCCGGGTGACGCTGGATGAAGACGGCGATGGCGAGCGGACGGCGACGCCGACCCGGACGAAGGGCGCGGGCGTGCTCTCCAGCGTGGCGCTGGCCGATGGCTGGGTCGTCGTCTCCGAAGAGCGGGAGGGGTACGCCGAAGGCAACACGGTCGCAGTCGAGGAGTGGGAGGGGTGTCGATGAGCGACCGACGGGAGTTCCGCGACCTCGCATCGCCGGAGGAGGCCCGCGCCGTCGTCGGGGCGCTCGATATCGACCCCGGGACGGAGACGGTCGCGCTGGCCGACGCCAGCGGTCGCGTGCTGGCCGAGCGCGTCGACGCCACGCTGGACGTGCCCGGGTTCGACCGCGCGAGCATGGACGGCTACGCGGTTCGGGCCCGCGACACCTTCGGCGCCGGGGAGGCGACCCCCGAGACGCTCGAACTCGTCGGGGCGGTCCACGCCGGCGAGAAGCCGGCCGTCACCGTCGACCCCGGAACGGCCGCCGAGATATCGACCGGTGCGGTCATGCCCGAGGGCGCAGACAGCGTCGTGATGGTCGAACGGACCACTGAGACCGACGGGGGCGTCGAGATACGCACCGCAGTCACCCCCGGCGAGAACGTCATGCTGGCGGGAGCCGACATCGCTGCCGGCGGGCGGGCGCTCGGCCCGGGAACCCGGCTGACGCCCCGGGAAATCGGGCTGCTCGCGGCGCTGGGCGTCGACGAGGTGTCTGTCAGCGCTCGCCCGCGCGTCGGTATCATCTCCACGGGCGACGAACTCGTCCGGCCCGGCGACCCGCTGGACAGCGCGGCCGGCGAAATATACGACGTCAACAGCGACACCGTGGCCGCGAGTGTCGAGGACGCCGGTGGCGACCCCGTCCTCTACCCACACGCCGGCGACGACTTCGAGGCGATGGAGGGACTGCTCCGCGAGGCCGCCGACGAGTGTGACCTCGTCCTCTCCTCGGGGTCGACCAGCGCCAGCGCCGTCGACGTCATCTACCGGGTCATCGAGGAGCGGGGTGACCTTCGCCTCCACGGCGTCGCAGTCAAGCCGGGCAAACCGATGCTCGTCGGCACCATCGGCGAGTCGGCCTACGTCGGCCTGCCGGGCTACCCCGTCTCGGCGCTGACTATCTTCCGGACGTTCGTCGCCCCCGTGATTCGCGAGGCCGCTGGACTCCCGGAACCCAGAACCGCGACGGTCACCGGCGAGATGGCAGTCGAGGAGCGCTACAGCGAGGGACGCCTGCGGTATATGCCCGTGGGCCTGGTCACTGACGGCGACGGCTCGACGCTCGTCTACCCCGTCGACAAGGGCAGCGGCGCGACGACGAGTCTGGTCGACGCGGACGGCACCGTCGCCATCCAGCCCGACACCGAGGTGCTTCCGGCCGGCAAGTCAGTCGAGGTGACGCTGTTCTCGCCGGACGCTCGCGTGCCGACCCTGTTCGGCGTCGGCGAGGACGACCCCCTCTGGAGCCGTCTGCTCGACCGAATCCGGACGCCCCGCTACCTGCCGACCGGGACCGCCGACGGTCGGCGACGGCTCCGCGAGGGCGTACCCGACGTGGCCGTCGTTTCGGGCCCGCAGACCGACGACCCGGGCGAGTTGCTGGGCGGCTGGGAGCGCGAGTGGGGGCTCGCCGTCGCGCCCGGGAGTGAGGTGACCGACCTGGCGTCGCTGGTTGACGGCGACTCACGGCTCGTCAACCGAGACAGCGGGTCGGGGCTCTGCCGCAGCTTCGACGCCGAACTCGAAGCACTGGCCGACAAACGGGGCGTCCCGCTAGCGGCGGTGACCGACGCCATCGACGGCTACAACCTGACGACCGGTGCCACCGAGAGCCCCGCCCGGAAAGTCGCGGCCGGCGAGGCCGACGCGGGGCTGGCCCTGCGGGACACGGCCGAGAAACTCGACCTCGGGTTCGTCCCGCTCGGGACCGAGCGCGTTCGGGTACTGGCAAACACCGACCGCACCGGAAAGGAGAGCGTCGAGCGACTGGCGGCGCTGCTTGAGGACCGTGCGGAACTCACCACGACGCTCGACGGCTACGACGTCGGGGCGGGGGAATGACTGATTCGTCGGCGCTCGCCGACCCGTTCCGCTTCGAATACGACCCCGCCACCGTCAGATACGGGCCGAACCGCGCCGCCAGAACTCGAGCCGACACGAGAGGATATCGTGGGCGTGCTGGAAGCGGCGTGGTGAATCGAGTCAGCGCCCGCGAGAGTTAGTTAGCGAGTTGCGCCCGCTAGTCCAGTTCGCCCCGCAACACCTTCGCCGCGACGAGAATCGGGTCCCACACCGGGCTGAAGGGCGGCGCGTAGGCTAGGTCGAGCCGTTCGACTTCTTCGACCGTCAGGTCCGACTCCAGGGCCGTCGCAAGCGTGTCGATACGGATTGCCGCGCGGTCCGTGCCGACGATGGAGCCGCCGATGACGCGGCCGCTCTCGCGGTCGGCCGTTAGGCTCACCGTCGTCGGCTCGTTGCCCGGATAGTAGCCCGACCGCGAGCCGGCGGTGATGCTCTTCGTCACGGGGTCGAAGTCGGCCGCACGCGCGTCGTCGTGGTCGATGATACCGACCCGGCCGGCCTCCAGGTCGAACGCCTTGACGACGGCGGTGCCGGCCACCCCGCCGACGGGTTCGGGGTCGCCGGCGACGGTCTGGCCGATGGCCCGGCCCGCGCGGTTAGCCGTGAGCCCGAGCGGGACCCAGGCCGGTTCGCCGGTGACGGTGTGGTCGTCCTCGGCGCAATCCCCGGCGGCGTAGACGCTGTCGACGTTCGTCCGACCGTACGCGTCGACTGCGACGGCCCCCGACTCGCCGAGTTCGACCGGCGTGTCCGCGAGCAATTGTGAGTTGGGCGCGACACCGATACCGACGAGGGCAAGGTCGACGTCGAGGCGGCCGTTCTCGTGGACTACCGCCTCGACGCGGTCACCGCCGGCGAGTTCCTCGACGCTGCAGTTGAGGTGCAGTTCCACATCCCGCTCTCGGAGCTGGTCGGCGACGTGCTCACAGACCGAGTTGCCGAAGGGCTTCAGGATGTGGCTGCCCCGCTGGAAGACGTGCGTCTCCAGCCCGTGAGCGCGGAACGCCTCGGCCATCTCGACGCCGACGTAGCCGCCGCCGACGATGGCCACCCGCTCGGGGGGCTCCATCGCGGCGTAGTGCTCGACGAGGTCGGCGTCGACGTAGTCGATGCTCGTGTCGACGGCCGGCTCGCCGGGTTCCGCGAGTGCGGCCCTGATGGCGGCCGCCGAGTCCAGCCCGTGCATGGTGAAGGCCATGTCGCGGTCGTACCCCGCGATAGGGTCCGTGACGGCGTGAGCACCGGTCGCGACCAGCAGGTCGCTATACGGTTGCTCGAAGCGTTCGCCGCCGCCCTCGACTGTCACCGTCTCGGCGTCGGTGTCGACGGCGACCACTTCGTGTTCCCGCCGGAGGCCGATATCCCGCTCGGCCGCCTCCTCGGGCGACAGCGAGAGCAGGTCGGTGAGGCGGTCGACCTCGCCTTTGACGTAGTAGGGCGTCCCGCAGTGGGCATAAGACACCCACTGCCCCTTCTCGAAGACGACGACGTCGCCGTCTGAGTTCTCGCGCATGTACTTGCTTGCGGCGCTGAGGCCGGCAGCGTCGCCGCCGACGACCACGAACGGGTCACTCATACCGGGACGTTGGTCGCCCGTCACCTAACTGTTGAGTTACCCTGACGTCACGGTCCGCACCCGTACGTCGACGCCGCGATTGCGAAGATGGCCGGCACCGACTCACCGCCACCGGTCCGGAACGTGGTCTCGTCCATGTGGCGTGGTCGTCCCGCCTCGCTGAGAGTGATTGGTAACGTAGCGTTATGGAGTTACGAGACGTAATTATTAGTGGCCGGCCGGTCTCCTGTGGGGTATGAGCGACAGCACGAGCGAACCGCTGACGGTGTGGTGTGCGGGCGAGGAGTGGTGTCCGATAACGACGACGGCGACACTTATCGGAAAGAAGTGGCACCCTGTCATCGTCCATCGGTTGCTCCGGAGCGGTCCCTCGGGGTTCAATGAACTCAAGGAGAACGTCGACGGTATCTCCTCGAAGGTGCTCTCCGATAGCCTGGAGGACCTCCAGGAACACGGTCTCGTCGACCGCGAGGTCGTCAACGAGCAGCCGTTCCGGGTCAACTACTCGCTGACCGAGCGCGGCGCGTCGCTGGAACCGGTCATCAGCGAGATGGCCGCCTGGGGCAAGGCGCACCTCCGCTCGCCCTAGGCCTTCGCCCGCGCCGTAGCCGAAGAGACGGGATATCTCTGCACCCCGACTATCAACGTCGGCATCAGCCCGCACCACCGGCAGCCACACGTCTAAGCTTATGGTCCCCCCGACACGATGTAGAGCTATCATGTATGACCAACCTGACCGAGCGAAGGGGGACCGATGAACACCCTCGACGAAATCGAGCGCGTGGTAAAGGACACGTCACACTACCTCAGCGACAACCTCGCGAACTACGCGAACCGGTCGGCGGGCGAGAATCCCAGCGGCGAACAGCAGGTCGGGGCCGACGTGTGGGCCGACGACCTGTTTTTCGACGCGCTCTCGGACATCGAGGGCGTCGGCGGCTACGCCAGCGAGGAACGCGAAGACGTCCTCGACCTCGGGGACGGCTACGCGATAGCTATCGACCCGCTCGATGGCTCCTCGAACCTGGCCTCGAACAACTCCGTCGGGACCATCGTCGGCGTCTACGACAGCGACCTGCCCGCGTCCGGCCGAAACCTGGTCGCGTCGATGATGACGCTCTACGGGCCCTACACCACGATGACCGTGGCCCGCGAGGACCACGACATCGTCCAGGAGTATCTCCTGCGTGACGGCCACAGCGAGCGGTGGGAGACGTTCAGGCTGCCTGAGGAAGCCACCGTGCTCGGTATGGCGGGCAGGATAGACGAGCGAAGCGACGCGATGAACGAGATAACGCGGGAGTTCTCCAGGGAGCTAAAGACCCGGTACGGCGGCGCGACGGTCGCCGACCTCGCGCAGGTACTGGAGTACGGCGGCCTCTTTGGTTACCCGGCCAAGACGAACGCCCCGGACGGCAAGCTCCGTGTCCACTTCGAGTCCGCGCCGCTTGCCTACCTCGTGGAGGCGGCCGGCGGCGCTTCCTCGGACGGGAGCCAGTCGCTGCTCGATGTCGAGCCGGCCGAAATCCACGCCAGGACCCCCACCTTCCTGGGCAACGAATCGCTCATCCAGCGGCTCGAAGACGGCCTCGGCACGTAGCCTGGCGGGCCGTCGAACCACCCGGGTTCTCAAACGTCCCGATAGTCGCCCAGTCGCGTCCCATCTAAGAGGAACGCCTCCGCGTCGGCTATCCCTTCGGGAAGGAACGGCGCCAGAAAGTCCTGACCGGGAACGTTGACCCACGTCCCGCCCGAGCGGTCGTTGAACGCCGGGAAGACGACGAGGTCGCCGGTCACGTCGAGCGAGCGGTCGTAGTGGTCCTCGAAGGGGGCCCCGACCAGTCGGCCGCGAAGCCACGCGTGCTCGTTCCGGGTGCCGCCGACCTCATCTTCCAGCCTGACCACCGGGTGTTCGTGGCCCACACAGACGACGGCCGATTCGAGGACCGCCGGGGCGGGCCAGGTGTGGCCGTGGGCGAACCCCACGTCACCGATGGTCGTCCCGTGAGCAGGCGTCACGGTCGCCTCGGTATCCAGGTCGGCCAGCACCGGCTCTAGCTCCCCGTCGTGGTTCCCTTTCACGAGGGTAACTGGCACGTCGAGGCTCGAAAATAGCGACTCCAGCTCCTCGCGCTCACTTTCGAACGGCGAGCCGATGGCGTGACCGAGGTCGCCGACGACGACCAGCCGGTCGGCGCCTGACCGGTCCAGCGCAGCGAGCAGTCGCTCCCGACGAGAACCCGCCGCCGACCGGAGTTCGACCCCGTCGTAGCGCAGGCTGGCCTCGATGCCGGCGTGGTAGTCCGCGAGGGCGAGCAGCCGCTCCCCCTCGGTCTCGACCGTGGCTGCGGGGACGCCCGGAACCGGTTCGATACGCATCGCCAGTTCGTTGGCGGCCACGCGAGAAAAGGGGCGCGGCTCGGGGGTCAGATAGGCGTCAGCTTGTCGTCGTCGGGCTCGTAGCAGCGCCCGCCCATCAGCGCGTCCTGGATGGACTCCTCGACGGCCGCTCGGTCCGCGCCGTAGGTGTCCATCACTTCGGTGATGACCGCCTCGCGGTCCGCACCGCTCCCGTCGTTCAGGTCGGTCATCACGTCCATCACGGCGTCCTCCAGGTCGACATCCTCGGCCGGTGGCGCGTCGGCCTCCGCCACCTCCTCGGGGTCCGGCGTCTCGATGTCCGCTTCGCCCGCATCGTCGACTTCCGTCCCGCTCTGGAAGTCGGTCCCGTACTCCGCCTCTATCTCCTCGCGCTCGTCCTCGTCGAGTTCGAACTCGGTGTCGAAGTCGCCGACGTCGTCGTCCGTCGTCCCATCGGCGCCAGTTGTATCGCCCAGCGTCTCCTCATTTCCTTCGTCGGCAACGTCCGCCGTCGACGCTGGCTCATCCCCTCCAGTAGCCGGTTCGTCGCTTGGCGCTACCGACGCCGTCTCCGCAGGTGCCTCGAGGTCCATCGTCACCAGGGACGCCAGTGGGTCGTCGGTCCCGTCTCCGGGGTCACGCGACAGCGTACCGGCCTCGTCGCGCTCGCCGGCGACGACGCGGGCGGCGTTCAGCGCCAGCTCCCGGACGGCCTGTAAGTAGTCGCCGGTCGTGTCGTAGTACTCCAGTGCCAGCGCGGCGCCGTCGGCGTCGCTCTCCGAGACGCCGGCCGCGACGAGGGCTTGTTTCAGCGCGTCACCCGACAGTCCGGACTGCCTGGCACTGGCCAGCCGGTCGACGCGGGCGACGGTCTGTTCGGCGGCCTGGACGACCCAGCGGTCGCGGGTCTCGGCGTTGACCTCGCTGATTGCTTCGGGCCGAATGGAGGTGAACACGCGGTCACCGTCCTCGGGCTCGAAGGTGCGGGCCTTGCCCGTGACCGCGACGAACAGCGGCGGCGTCGCGCCTTCGAGGAAGGCCAGTGCCTCGGGCTGATACTGGCCGGCATAAACCACGAACGCGCCAGTTGGGTCGACGACGCGCGCCCGCAACACTTCGTCGTTTACCTGCTCGAGTTCGGTGAGGACGCCGACGGCGAACAGGCGGTTGGCCCGCGCGCCAGTGGGCGTCACCACGTAGTTCGGGGCCCGCTCCTCGTCGGACTCGGAATAGGAGAACTCGGCATCGTCGAACTCGGCCGCGAAGACGCGGTGGGCCACCTCACGCAGCCCCGGCCCGCTGTCACCGGACTCGCTCATGGCTCGACCTCCCTGAGCAGCGCCGTCGCACGCGCTGCGGGGTCGGCCGTCGACTCGCTGAACTCGCTGGCGTTGAGGTTGGCGCCGTACTCGTCGACCGACAGCGAGCCGCGGACGACGTACTCGCGGCCGACCACGCGCTCGGCGATGCGGTCGGCGACGACGCCCTTGTCCATCTCGTCGCGGGCGTGTTCGCGGGCGTCGTCTATGTCGCCGCCGTACACCTGCTCGGTCAGTTCGTCGTCGAGGATGACGGTGACCGTCGCGGTCCCGTCGTCGAGGATGGCCTTGGTCCGCAGGTCGTCCTCGCCCTCGACGGCGCCGTGGGAGCGACACTGGCCGTTCTGGACGACGCGGCCACACTCCGGGCAGCGCTCGATGAGCCCGGAGCCGTCCCGTATCTGGATGACGTTGCCGACGAGTTCGACGTCGAACTGGCCGCCGCTCTCGACGGCCTCGTCGATGGCCATCTGCGGGGCGTCCTCGGCGACGGCGACTGGTTCGGACAGCGGCGTGACCGTCGAGAACTCCGAGACGTTGACCGAGGGCGCGCCCCGGAACTCACGGACGAACGTCTCCTCGATGCGGACCGACGCCCCGTCCTCGATGGTGTCGTGGGGCTCCCAGTCCGTAAAGGGGAGCCGCCCGGTGGCGTCGCCGAGCACGCCGCTGAGAATCTCGGTCTCGCCGTCGCGGCCGTCGATGGTCTTGGTCTCACACTCGAGTACCTGGACCTCGACGGTGATACCACGGTCGCCGGGCTCTATGTCCCGGAGGTCGGCCCGGCCGCCGACCTCGGCGTGGATATCCAGCGTCTCGTCGACGGCGGTCGCGTCGGTGCTGTCCCCGAGGTTGAGTTCGGGCTTGCCGTCCCACTCGCGTACCCCCGCGTTGCCGAACTGGACTGTCTGGCCGGGTTCGAGTTCGCCGTCGAAGCCGTCCCACGCAGTGTAGGAGATGGTCCCCGTCTCGTCGGCGAGTTCGCCCTCGCGGATGGCGTGTTCCTCGCCGTTGTACTGGATGGAGCGACGGCCCGAGGTGAGCACCACGGCGGTGACCGTGACGTTCGAGTCGTCGGTTGTGACCTCGCTGATGGCCTTGCTGGACGGGCCACTGCTCCCGCCGCCACCGCCGTCGCCGTACTTCCGGCGGAGGCTCTGCTTGGCCTCGTCCATCGGCACCGAGTAGTTCACCAGGTTCTCCAGGTCGCGTCTGACCTCCTCTTTGTCTACGTCGAGGTCGGAGGCGAGTTCCTCGACATGGTCTTCGAGAGACATCGGTGAAGGCTTCGAGAGGGGCACTCAAAAGCGTTTGTGGACCGGACCGGGCAGTGTTTAGTTTAGTAGAAAACGCGGAAGAGAGCCAGAAAGCCCCGGCTGTCATCGGACGCGAAGCGTCCGATTGCCCGCGAGAGCGTCGCTCTCGCCCTGGCTTCGGTCGGGGGGCTCGCTGCGCTCCTCGGCCTTCGGCCTGCGGTGCTTACGTCGCCCGCCTTCCCGAAGCCAGCCACCGGGAGAGCGAAGCTCTCCCGAGCAGTCGGCGCACAGCGCCGACAACGCCCCTTTCAGTCCCACCCGCACTGATTATCACTAAACACCACCCCGGACCGCGCCGGAAGTGTTCCCAGCAGCGCGTCAGTCGTATCAGCCCTCGTAGCCGGCGTAGTCCATCAGTTCCGCGAACACGTCGCTGACTTTGTGACAGTGGGCCAGGTAGATACCCGGGTCGGCGTCGGCCTCGAACTCGATGGTGTGTCGGCCGAGGCGGGGTTCACCTTCGAGCAGACGTTCGAGGAATCCGGCGGCGGATTTCAGTCTTCTCCAGCGCCATCGCGGTCGATACCCGAAGCGAGCGCCTCGGCCACGCGGCCGTAGGCGGCGCCACCCCCCGAGTCGGGGGCGTGCCTGACGACGGGTTCGGTCCCGAACACCGTTGGTTCGTCCGGGACCGCCGCGAGGAGCGGGGTCTCCAGGCGATCAGCGATTTCCTGGCCCGTCTCGTCGTCGGCGCGGGTGACGACGACGCCGGGGATGTGGCTGTCGACGTGCTCGGCCATCTCCTTCGTTCGGCTGGTGTCGGCGACGCCGTGTTCCTTGGCCGTCGTCACCAGCACGACGTCGTCGGCCAGTCCGCAGGGGACCATCGTCGCGTGCGTGACGCCCGCGCCGGTGTCGAGTACGACCACGTCGAAGGCGGTCCTGAGGCGGTTACACACCGTCTTGAGTTCGGCGGGGTCGGCGTCCGTATACCGGTCCAGCGAGGGGTCGCCGTACACTGCGGCGACGTCGTCGCTCGTGTCGATGGCGGCTTCGAGCGGTTCGACGTCGGCCAGCACGTCGTGTATCGCGGGTTCGTGACTCCTGTCCAGCACCGTGTGCAGGTTCGGCATGGCCAGGTCCGTGTCAACGACGACGACGTCGAATCCGGCGTCATCCAGTGCGTACGCGGTGTTTACCGCCGTCGTGGTCTTGCCACAGCCGCCCTTGCCACCGGCGATGGTGATACAGTGGGCCCCTTGCATCTGTCAGTACCGTGGGGCAGGCACCGGAAAAAATGTGGTGGAGAGACAATGTATCGGTCCGGTGCAGCGTCTCCGCTGTGGAAATCGAACGTCTCGCGTCGGACTGTTGAGAAGTCGCTGTAGAGACAGTCGGGCCGACCGTACTCGACGCTCCCGCGCAGTTTTTTGGACTCCGGTCCCTGAAAAACAGTAATGTGACGTTCGACGCCGTACTCTTCGACCTCGACGGGACCCTCCTCCGGCGCACGCAGGACACCGAAGCGCTGTACGAACAGACCTTCGAACAGGTCGGCGTCGAGCCCTTTGCCGCCCCGGCCGAGCTGTGGGCCGTGCTCGACGGCCCGCCGGACCCCGCCGACGAGGTCGGCTATCTCGGTGCCGGCTTCGCCCGGCTGGCCGCCCAGCGCGACCGACGGGTCGACGCTATCGCGCTCGCAGAAGCCTTCGTCGAGGGGGTCGACAACACGCAGGTCACCTTCCGGTCGGGTGCCACGACGGCTCTCGGGGCCGCTCGCGAGGTCGGCGCGACGGCCGTCCTCACCAACGGGCCACAGTCACGCCAGGCCGACAAAGTCGACGCCGTCGGGCTGGCCGAGCGGGTCGACACCGTCATCTACGCCGGCGACATGCCCCGCCGGAAGCCCCACGCCGCGCCCTTCGAGGCGACGCTCTCGGAACTCGGCGTGCCGGCCGAGCGCGCGCTGTACGTCGGTGACTCGCTACCGTACGACGTGGCCGGCGCCCACAACGCCGGCCTCGCGGCCGCCTACCTCGACGACGGCGACGGGCCCGACCCCTACAGCCCCGAGTACGTACTCGAATCCCTCGCCGACCTTCCCCCGTTGCTCCGGTGACACCCGACTCATGAATCGCTCGCTGGCCACCGCAATCGTCGGACACCACTACCCGGAGGAGACGGTCGTCGCCGTCGAGCCCGTCAGTGCCGGCCACCGGCCGACCGCCGTGGTTCGGTTTGCCGACCGCTCGCCGGTGGTCGTCCAGCGGTCCGAGAGCGTCGAGGCGGTCCGGACCGAAGCGGCCCTAGTCAGGGCAGTGTGTGACCGGACTGCGGTTCCCGTACCGCCGGTGCTTGCGACCGGGCGACACGACGGGCGGGCCTACGCCATCAGCGAGCACCGGCACGGGACGGACCTGCACAACACGTTCGCCGACAGCCCGCCGACCGTCCGACGCGACATCGCGCGGCAGTTCGGCCGCTACCTCGGCCGGCTTCATGCCGCCTTCGTCTTCGAGGGGGCTGGCGAACTCGTGCGAGCGACGAGCCCGGCGGGCGACGAGCGCCTCGTCGCCACCGACAGCGACGACCACGGCTGGCTGGCCGCGTACGGCCGCCGCGCAGTCGAGCGACTGCCCCCGGATTTCGACCCGCTACGGGCACGGCTGTCGGACTGCCTCGACACCGCGACCGACGTGGAGGTGACCCCGCGACTGTTCCCGTGGGACCTCCGGCCTGGGAACGCACTCGCTATCGACGGCGCCGTCTCGGCCGTCCTCGACTGGGAGCGGCCGATGGCCGCCCCGCCCGCGCTGGCCCTGGCCAAGACCGAGTATCTCGTCGCCGACTGGTACGTCGACGACCCGGCACCGCTGCGTAAGACGTTCCGCGAGGGGTACGAATCCGTGCGACCGCTCCCGACAGTGGGGCCGGTCCACCGGGTCGTCGCCATCGCCGACAGCGCCGTCGATTCGCGCGGCGACGTGACGAATCCGCAGTATCCGGAGTGCGGTCGGAGCGAGGCTGTGGCGTTTCATCGCGAGGCCCTAGAGCGAGCGCTTGGAACGTGAGACGGACTGTTCGGCCGGTCGCTCGGGCACGGTCGACGCTTCAATCTGAAAGAGCGACCGGGCCCGTGACCGCCTCACCAGAAGTGTTTCACCGTTCACACACCGCCCGAGAAGAGCGGGCACGATTACAGCGGAACCTACTCCCCAGGGAAGGGGGAGCGGGGAGACACATAGGGGAAGTCGGTGGATGCATTGACTTTGGCTGTCCAAGCATCGAGCAGACGCGCAATCCGTCTCGTCGAAGAGCACCAACGCGGTTCTCACGTCGTTCGAACCGCGCACTGCTCGTCTTCGTATTCCTATTTTCGCTTCGCGAAAAGTGGGACCGCCGAGATTCGAACTCAGGTCCGACGGACCCCATCCGCCGAGGATACCGCTACCCCACGGTCCCGCGTTTCGGACGATGAGGGTTCGTTAATTAAGGGTGTCGTTTCAGGGGCGCCATGTCACACGAGCACCCGCTCCAGTTCTGCGACCGTCCCCGAGTCGGCGTCGGGCTCGCCGACAAGCGTTCCCAGAGCGACGGCCGACCCGTCGGGGGTGACGATGACGAGTAACTCGCCCGCAGCCGGCGTGGCGTCACCTACCTCGGCGGCCAGCCCGTCGATGACGCCCGGCGCGTACACCGGTGCGCCGTCGGCGATGGCCTCGGCGGCGCTCGGCGCGGCGACGAGTCGGGGGAGGTGGGCCAGAGCCGTCTCGGCGGGCTGGACGAACTCCCGGAGGTCGCGCTCGTCGCCGTCTTCGGCGAAGGCCAGCGCGTCGAGGAGGTCGTGCATCGAGACGAGCGAGCGGTCGTCGAACCGGCCCGTCGCGGTGCGGCGCAGGTCGCCCATGTGGGCGCCGGTCCCCAGTGCCAGTCCGACGTCGTGACAGAGCTTGCGGATGTATGTGCCCGAGGCACAGCGCACACGCAGCAGGGCGCGGCGGTCCTCGCGTTCCAGCACGTCGAGATCGTGGATGTGGCGGGTGCGCAGTTGGCGTTTGACCGCGCTCTTGTGCGGGGGCTTCTGGTAGATGTCGCCCTCGAACTCGGCGACGACAGTGTCGAAATCCGGCGGTGCCCGGTCGTGCAGTTCCAGGACGGCGACGTACTCCTTGACAGCGTCGTCGAAGATTCGAGCCGCACGCGCGGCGTCACCGAGCAGGATGGGAAGACAGCCCGTGACCTTGGGGTCTAAGGTCCCACCGTGGGCGACCCGGTCCTGTCCGGTCGCGTCGCGGACCCACGCGGCGACCTGGTGGGCCGAGGGGCCGGGCGGTTTGTCGAGGTTGACGACGCCAAAGGAGAGCAACTCCCGGACGCTGCGCTCGGCGGGCGGGGCGCGGACCATCAGAACTCGTAGCGGACGCCCTCGATGGGCGCCTGGCCCTCGTCGACGCTCCCGTCGAAGGAATTGATTGCATGGAGCACGATGCCCAGGGTCCCCTGGGGGTCCCAGCGTGCCGTGTTGACGGTGAGGTCGTAGATTGAGCGGTCGTCGAAGTCGATGTCGTAGTAGTCGGCGTAGCGCTGAGCCTCGCTCTCGCTTCGCTCCTCGGTCTCTGTTCGGGCCTGTTCGAAGGGTTTGTTCTCCCGCTCGGCGATGCGGTCGACGCGGGCGTCGAGTGGCGCGGTGAGCCAGAGCTTGATGTCGGCGTGCTCGCCGGCCATCCACCCCGCCAGTCGTGACTCGAGAACGAGGTCGTCCCGCTCGGCGGCGATGTCGCGTAACCGCCGGTCGAGGTCACGGTCTATCTGGTCGTCCTCTTCGGCGGCCTTGTTCAGTTCCAGGGGCGTCATGTCTCGCTCGTCGGCCAGTGACCGGAAGATGTCACCGCCGGAGACGTGTTCGTAGTCCAGCGCGTCCGCGAGATTCCCGGCGAGGGTGCTCTTCCCGCTGCCAGCGGGGCCGGAAACGGTAATCAACATGGTGGTTCTCCGGGACTACGGATAAAAGGAGTTGTGTCTTGTTGTCGCTAGAGTGGCGGATACGTTCGATTTGGGAACGGTGATGCAGTACAGCCAGAAAGCCCCGGCTGGCTTCGGTCGGGGGGCTCGCTGCGCTCCTCGGCCGTCGGCCTGCGGTGCTTACGTCGCCCGCCTTCCCGAAGCCAGCCACCGGGAGAGCGCACTGCAGCGAACGGAGTGAGTGAAGCGCGCAGCGAGTCGCAGTAGTCGAGCGGTCGGGGGCTTTCTGGCTGGTGACAGTCTGAATCGCCTAACTAAACACCACCGCCAGCATTTGGACAACCATTTAACCTCGCCGCCGGAACCGCCGACTATGTCCCAGCCACGACTCCTGATTCTGGGCCCGCCAGGTGCGGGCAAAGGCACACAGAGCGCGAACATCGCCGACGAATACGACATTGCCCACATCACTACCGGCGACGCCCTCCGGGCGAACAAGGACATGGACATCTCCGATATGGACACGGAGTACGACACGCCCCGAGCGTACATGGAAGCGGGCGATTTGGTCCCCGACGCCGTCGTCAACGCCATCGTCGACGAGGCGCTCAACAGCGCCGACGGGTTCGTCCTGGACGGCTACCCCCGGAACCTCGACCAGGCCAAAGAACTGGAGGGGATGACCGACCTCGACGCCATCCTCTCACTGGACGTCTCACGGGAGGAACTCATCGACCGGCTCACCGGCCGCCGGGTGTGTGACGACTGTGGCGCGAACTACCACGTCGAGTTCAATCAGCCCGATACTGCGGGCATCTGTGACGACTGTGGCGGCGACCTCATCCAGCGCGAGGACGACAACGAGGCGCCCGTTCGCAACCGACTGGACGTCTTCGACGAGAACACGGCCCCGGTCATCGACCACTACGGGGACCACGACGGCTTCGTCGCCATCGACGGCGAACAGACCCCCGACGAGGTCTGGGCGGACATCGACGGCGCGATTGTCGCGCACGCAGACTGACATCCTCCTCCGCCTGAAGGCGGGAGGAATCCCGAGCGGTGGGAGTTTCAGGTTTGACAGTGCCACCGAGCATCCGACCGTGCGAATCGGTGGGATGCCCACGGACTGTCGCGGATGGGACTGCTGGGAGTGCCAAGCCCCCGGTACTCCTATCCTCGGTCATATTCGGACTCTCGGTGTTGTTTGTGCCACGGGGAGTCCGGCAGACTTCGACGGACTCGGAGTTACTTTCGTGGTGCTTCCAAGCAGTCGGGCACTGCATCGGTTCATTGTAGGAACCGACCGCTCACCCGGCTGGTTCCGGATACTGCCTCGTTATTGCGGGCGGACAGGCCGCCTCCGCAGGACGGGTCGGAATCCGCTCTGTTCCAATCGATTCCTACATCTGAGTAGGGCGGCCTGTCATTTAAACGTCAGTGTGGGAAACTCGGTGCCGGCTGGTCAACGGTGGGTTGTTCCCACTTCGTCGGCTTCATCCCCGCCTGTTCGCGCCTCGGTTCCGACAGGCGTCGGAACACTCGTCGCTCACGGGAAGGCGGGGGTATTCGCCTCGACTCTCTATAAACGTTGATAAGTCGTCGCTGCCTTCCCTCTCACAATGGCACGAACCGCGCCGAAAGTAGAGCGACTCGCCGACGACGGTGAAGCACTCACCGACGCGTTGGCACGCGTCTTAGACGTCGCCGAAGAGCACGGAACGGTCACCTGGAGCGACGTCAGCGACGACATAACCAGCGGCGAGTGGGGCCGACTCATCGAGTCCGGCCTCCTCGTCGACGCCGACGGCGCCGGCTTCGTCATCGAGGACCCGGAGGCCGTTCGCGAAGCACTCGAGGAGACCGACGCCGAGCCCGACGGCGACGAGGACGAGGAGGGCTGGAGCCAGTGGGACAAGCTGGCCGCCCTCGGCACCGTCGGCCTCTTTGCCGGCTACTCCATCAACTCAATCAGGAACGCTATCGGCGGCACCATCGACATCGCGCTCGGTCCGCTGGCCGAGGTGCTTCCCTTCTACGTCCTCATCCTCGTCCTGGCCGTCTTCACCGGCGCCACGTCGTCGATTCTCCAGGACAACATGATGGACATGTCCGGGATGGGCGACCATCAGGAGAAGATGGAGAAAATAAAGGAACGCCGCAAGAAGGCCAAGGAACGCGACGACGAGGAGGCCCTCGAAAAAATCGAACAGGAGCAAATGGAGCTGATGACCGACCAGCTGGGCATGTTCAAACAGCAGTTCCGCCCGATGGTCTGGATTATGCTCATCAACATCCCCGTCTTCCTCTGGATATACTGGATGGTCTTCGGGCCCGGCCTGAGCGTCGCCTCGCCGGTCATCACGCTGCCGATATTCGGCGACGTCGAGAGCTGGCGCCAGGGGCTCGTGGGCCCGATGCAGGCCTGGATTGTCTGGTACTTCCTGTGCTCGCTGTCCTTTACCCAGGTCATCCGGAAGGCACTGAACGTCCAGACCACGCCCGGCGCTAGTTAAAAAAGCCGCTCGCTGATTTTCTCGGACGAGCGCTCTTACTCCTTCTATCGCCTCTCTCGACAGCCAGAAAGCCCCCGACCGCTCGACTACTGCGACTCGCTGCGCGCTTCACTCACTCCGCTCGTTGCAGTGCTTGCTTCGCCTCGGACGTCGAGCGGTCGGCCCCTTTCAGTCCCGCCCATGCCGGCTGGGAGCGCAGCGAGCCCCCCGACCGAAGCCAGCCGGGGCTTTCTGGCTCTCTTCCGCGTTTTCTACTAAACTAAACACTACCCCTTTCCCCACCCAAATCGGTAACACCGACTACTGCGTGTGTCCGGTATGCTCGAACCCGGCGACCCGGCGCCCGAGATTAGCGCACAGAACCAGTACGGCGAGACGGTCACGCCCGACGTCTCCGAACCAACCGTCGTCTACTTCTACCCGGAAGATTTCACCGAGGGCTGTACCATCGAGGCCAGGGACTTCCAGGAGACGATGCCGAAGTTCCGCGAGGGCGGCATCTCGGTGTACGGCGTCTCGATGGACTCCGTCGAGAGCCACGACGAGTTCGCCGAGGAGATGGGCGTATTGTACGACCTGCTGGCCGACCCCGACGGGGCGATTGGCGAGGCCTTCGGCCTGGATACGAGCAGTGGCCGCGTCGACCGGTATACGTTCGTCCTGGCCGACGGCGAAGTCAAGCGGGTGTACGACCCCGACCGCTACAACCCCGATGGCCACGCCGAGGAAGTGCTCGTCGAGACCCGCAACGAGTTCGTTCAGGGCGGGTGAGACTGCTGGCCGTCCGCTCGTCTCGATAGTCGACACGGTGCCGTTCGAACTGGGACAGCAAACAGGGTCCGTCTGGGCTGTGAGAGACACCGGCCCGGGAAAGTGCGGGCGACCTCCCTACCGGAGTATATTTCAGGCCGCTGTCCAGCGTACAATCTGTAACTATTTTCCCATTACATACCATTCTTTTCGTATGAGCATTTCGACTGATCTGATATACCGACTCGCTGAAAAGACGAGCAAAGACCCCTCCGACCTCCCGCCCCTGGCCGACGTGGTCGACCCGACTGTCCTCGAGCGCGTAGTCGAATCGGCCGACGACTCCGTCGACCTCGATTTCAGGTATCTCGACCACGAGGTGACCGTCTCGGGGGACGGCACGGTTCGAGTGAACGAGCGACACGAGTGATGGTAGGTGGAGGCGCCGTCGCCGGCTCTCATACGGTTTATTGTAGATTATTTCCGGATTGTGCCGACCCCGGGGTCGGCACATACCGGTAAATCGCTACAATAATCCGTATCAGTAAACCTGTGCGCCCCGACCGATGCGGCTCTGGTAGGCGCGTGCGTCCACGCCGCGTTCGCCGAAGGCGTCGAGCATCGCACTCGCAATCGCGCGCTGGGACCCCTCGTAACACGCGGCGATGACGGCCGGGCCGGCGCCCGAAATCGTCACGCCGGTTGCGCCCGCCTCCAGGGCCGCGTCGTGGACGTCCCCGTAACCGTCGATGAGTTTCGCCCGCGCGGGCGTCACGACGGTGTCGTGCATCCCCTCGCCGACGAGGCCGGGGTCGTCGCGGTGCATGCCCGTCGTCAGCGTCGCGGCGTTGCCCACCGTCTCGACGAGTTGTTCGACGCGGGCGTGTTCGGGGACGACGCGGCGGGCGTCCCGGGTCGAGACGACGATATCGGGGAGACAGGCAACGAGGGGGATGGAGGCGTCGACCTGTCGCACGCCCGCCTCAGTGGCGATGGTGAACCCGCCCAGAATGGAGGGCGCGACGTTGTCGTCGTGGGCGTCACCGGAGACGACGGCTTCGCCCTCGGCGGCGACCGGAACCAGTTCCTCCCGGGTGTAGCCACGATCGTAGAGTTCGTTCAGGCCGACGGCCGCAGCGGCGGCGCTCGCGGCCGACGAGCCCAGTCCCGAGGCCGGGCGCACCCCCTTGTCTATCTGTATATGTGCGGGGGCGTCCAGGGCTTTGGCGACGGCCCCGACGGTGTTTTTTTCGGGGTCCTCGGGGATGAACTGGCTGCCGGCGCCGGTCACCTCGATTGTCGTCCGGTCGGCCTTCGAGACGCGGACGACGTCGGCCGGGCGCTCCAGCGCGACGCCGAAGACGTCGAAGCCGCTGCCGAGGTTCGCGCTGGTGGCCGGCGCCCGGACGGTTAGCATGCCTGCGGATTTTCGCAGTGTGGTCAAAAAGGTAGCGGGTCGGCGGAGGCGCTCTCAGTATTGAGAACATGGACCAAACGAATAAAACCCCCAAAATACTGCGGACAGTACAGAGATGGTCGTCGACGTCGTGGAGGTCCTCGTCGCCGGGAGTGCGGCGGGTGCGCTCATCAGCGCGGCCCTGGCGACCGGAGCGTGGCGCGACCGGGCCATGCCGGGAACGGGTCCGTTCGCCTGGCTGATGGTCGCCGCCGCCGGCTGGTGTCTGCTGAACATCGTCTGGCTGACCACGACGGACCCGTCGGTAGCGACGCCCGTATTCTTGCTGACACGGCTCACCGCCGGGGTCATCGCCGGGCTGTGGGTCGTGTTCGCGCTCACGTACACGGGCCGGACGGAGTGGCTCACACCCACACGGCTTGCCGGCCTGTTACTGGTGCCGACGCTGTACGGCCTGCTGGCGCTGTCGAACCCGCTCCACGGGCTAGTGACTGTCGACGTCGTGCGTGTCACCGAAACCGGCCTGACGCTGTTCGTCGGCGGGACGGGCCCGCTGTACGTGGTCCAGCTACTCCTCCAGGTCGGCTTCATCGCCGCTGGCTACGCCCTCTTCGGTGAGTTCCTGCTGCGCTCGCGGAACCTCTACCGGAAGCAGACGTCCGTCATCCTCATGGCGGGGCTGCTGACGGCCGGCGCCCACGGCCTGTTCGTCCTCGGGGCGACGCCCCATCCGGGCATCGACGCCACGCCGCTTACGTTCGCGCTCAACGGCGTCCTCGTCGGGGTCGCGCTGTTGCGCTATGACTTCGTCTCGGTCACGCCGCTTGCCGGTGACCTGCTCGTCAACGAGCTGCCGGACCCCGTCCTCGCGCTCGACACCGACGACCGCATCATCGACTACAATGTGGCGGCTGAGTCGCTGCTGAGAACTGAACCGCTGGGCGGGTGCCCCATCGAGGATGTCAGGGCGGGCCTGCTCGAGGACATCGAGCGCGACGAGGTGTTCGCTGTCGGGAACCCCCTGTCGTACTACGACCCACGGACCAGCGCCATCACCGACCAGCACGGCGCCGTGCGCGGCCGGCTGGTCGTCCTCCGGGAAGTCACCGGCCAGCAGCGACGCCAGGACCGGCTCGAGGCGCTGCAGGCGGCCACCCGGAAGTTCATCGAGGCCGACCAGCCCGAGCACGTCGCGGAGCTGACCGTGCGCTGTGCCACGCGGGTGCTCGACCAGAACGCCGCCGCCGTCTTCCTGGCTACCGACGACGACACGCTCGAACCCGCTGCCGTCAGCGACGTGGTCCGGGAATCCGCGATGGAGCTGACCATCGACCCCGAGACGTCGCCGGACCACGAGCTATGGCGGACCTACGAGACCGGCGAGGGTGGCGTCGCCGAGTGTTTCGGCTCCGGGACGGCCATGGAGCGGGTGCTGATGGTACCGATGGGCGACCACGGCGTGCTGGCAATCGCCTCGGCCGACGACACGTACGCCACCGAGGACCGGCAGTACGCCCGGATACTCGCCCAGACGACACAGGTCGCACTCGAACAGCTCCAGCGCCAGCGGGAACTCCGTGGGAGCCAGACCTCCGTCAAGCGCCGCACCGAACAGATAGAGTTCTTCAACGGCGTGCTCAGACACTCGCTACGGAACGGGATGCTCGTTGTCCAGGGACGGGCCGACTATCTCCGGGACTGCGTCGACAGCGAGGACGAGCACCATATCGACAGCATCACCGAGTGGTGTGACCGGTTGAACGAGATGAGCGACACCATCAAGGATATCAACGAGACGGTGACGGCAAGCGAGAGCGAACGGCTGGAGGCCATCTCGCTGCCGGCCGTCGTCGAAGGGGCTGTCGACGACGTGGTCGAGGACGACATCGCAGTCGACATCGGCGTCGACGACGAGCGAGTGCTGGCGAACCATCTCGCCGAGGCAGTGGTCGGGAGCGTCGTCGAGAACGCCGTCGAACACAACACCAGCGACCAGCCCCGCGTCGAAATCGACAGCCGGGGCGCCGGCGACTGGGTGCAGGTTCGCGTCGTCGACAACGGCCCCGGCATCAGCGACGAGCTAAAGACGACAATGTTCGAACGCTCCATCTCCAACGACCAGACCGCCGACGGCTTCGGGCTCTACTTCGTTTCGGTGATGATGGACCTCTACGGCGGGAAAGTGTGGTACGAGGACAACGACCCCACCGGCGCGGTCGCCATCCTGGAGTTCCAGCGGGCCGACAGCGAAACTGACACCGACACCGGCTCGGCGGGTGCCCCTGCCGGCGTTTCGGCGGCCGAAGCGCAAAGTAAATCCTACGACGGCTGAAACCGGGTGGTATGATAGGTGTCGTCGGTGGCGGCGTCGCGGGCCTCGCAGCGGCGTATCGGCTCCAACAGCACGGACACGAGGTTCGGGTCTTCGAGGCGAGCGAGGACCTCGGGGGACTGGCCGCAGTGTACGAGACGGCCGGCGACCCGGTCGAGAAGTTCTACCACCACCTCTCGAAATCCGAGGAGACAATCGTCGAACTGGCCGAGGAACTCGGCCTGGGCGAGGACGTCGAGTGGCACATTGGGGGGAACGCCTACTACGTCGACGGCGTCGTCCACCCGATGGACACGCCCTGGGAAATCCTCTCCTTTCCCCACTGGAGCCTCTATGACAAGTTCCGACTGGGGATGCTCACGCTGGACATCGACGTTCGTGGCGGGATTCCGAAGTTCGACACCTACGGGAAACTCGAGGACTTCGAGGACGTGCCCGTCGAGCAGTTCGCCCGCGAACACACTACACAGAACGTCTACAAGACGTTCTTCGAGCCGCTGCTCGACGCCAAATTCGGCTCGCGGAAAGCCGATGTCAGCGCCGCCTGGCTGCTCGGCCGCATCAAGTTCCGCGGCGAGCGCAACATCCTCAAAGGGGAGATTCTGGGCTATCTCGACGGCGGCTTCGGGCGCCTGCTCGACGCACTGGTCGCGGCCGTGGGTCGGGAGCACATCGAGACCGGGACCCGCGTGACCGACGTGAAAACTGCGGACGGCGCGGTGTCGGACCTCGCGACCGACTCCGAGACCGCAGACGGGGGGACGGTGACAAAGACCCACGCGGTCGACGACGTCGTCGTCGCGGCGATGCCCAACGTCCTCGAAGAACTCACCGGCTACCCCTGTGATATCGACTTCCAGGGCACCGTCTGTTCGGTCATCAGCATGGACGAGCCCCTGCTTTCTACGTACTGGCTCAACATCGCCGACGAGGCACCTTTCGGCGCGCTCATCGAGCACACGAACTTCGTGGAAAAAGAGCGCTACGGCGGCGAGCACCTGCTCTACGTCGCCCGCTACATCCAGTCGCCCGAAGAGGACCTCTGGCAGCAGGACGACGAGGAAGTCCGGGAGACGTGGCTGTCGGGTATCGAGTCGCTGTTCCCCGAGTTCGACCGCGACAGCGTCAACTGGGTCAAGACCGCACGCAACCCCCGCACTGCGCCCGTCTACGAACGGGGGTATCTCGACATGGTCGTTCCCTACGACCTCGCCGAGGACGTCGCCGACGGCGTCTACTACGCCGGGATGGCCTCCGAGGCCCAGTACCCCGAGCGGTCGCTCAACGGCGGTATCGTCGCCGGCTACGAAGTGGCCGACCGCATCGACGGCCGATAGGCATCGCTAGTCAGCGGTCCCTTCGTCGTCGACACCGGGCGCTTTGCTCGGGTCGACGTCGTCGGGTTCGTCCTGGCCGCCAACGACGAGTTCGCCGTCCTCGGTCTCGACGTAGGCGTCGCCGGCGAACCCGCCCACGGCGTGGGGGTGTTCGGGCTCGTCTAGCTTCTCGGGGGTCGACGGGGCCTCGGCGATACCACCCGCCGGTCGGAACTCGCCCAGCGGGTCCGAGATGGTGATGCCGTGCTTGCCGAAGAAGGCCTCGTAGCGGTCGTAGTGGGCCTGGAGTTCGTCGGCCGGGAACTCCATCATCTCCGTCCAGCCGTGGTTGTAGAAGTCGAAGTTGGCCTGGACGTGGGTTATCTCGCGGGCCTCGGCCTCCGGGAACCCGTCTTCGAGCGCGGCGACGTAGGTGTCCATCGTCGCGTCGAAGAAGTCATCGAGGTGGGCCCGGCGCTCCTCGGTCCGCTCGGGGTCGGCCTTCCCGGCGAAGATGTCGGTGTGCATCTCGACCAGTCGGTCGGTGACTTTCTCCCCGACGACCGGCAGCGTCATCGCCTGCTTGGCCGCGAAATGTTTGACGTTCTGACGGATTTTCATCGGCTCTTCGTTGGGATTCGAGCGTCTTGAAAGGCTCGCTAGCGATAGGGAGCGCCGGGGAAACGGGAATCGGAACGGAAGACTGGAGACGGTAGTGTTTAGTTTAGTAGAAAACGCGGAAGAGAGCCAGAAAGCCCCCGCCCGCTCGACTACTGCGACTCGCTGCGCGCTTCACTCACTTCGTTCGTTGCAGTGCTTGCTTCGCCTCGGACGTCGAGCGGTCGGCCCCTTTCAGTCCCGCCCATGCCGGCTGGCTACCCGGCTACGGGTGGGAATGAAAGGGGCGCTCAGCCAGCCGGGGCTTTCTGGCTGGTGACAGTCTAAATCGCCTAACTAAACACCACCGCAAATCACCGGTAAATCGTTACAACCGACCGTATCAGTTCGTTACAGCCACCAGTATCACGCAGCCCGAGAGTAACATCGGCGTGTGCCCCTAGCCGATATCGCAAACGATACGCAGATAGCAATCCACATTAGGCGTCATACCGAAGCGTCCGAACATGAGCACGTCGCACGTGATTATCGGGGACGGTATCGCGGGAGCGTCCGCGGCCGAGACCATCAGGGAAGCCGACCCTGACGCATCAGTGACCGTCATCACCGACGAGGGGGAGGCCCTCTACAACCGGATTCTCATCAAGGAGTTCGCCAAGGGGAAACTGCCGGAGGCGCCTATCTCCATCCACGAGCCCGAGTGGTACGACGAGCGCGACATCGCCCTCCAGCTGAACACCCACGTCACGGACATCGAGCCGGTCGCCCACGAGATTCACACGCACAAGGGCGAGACCTACGAGTACGACAAGCTGCTGATTGCGACGGGCGGGACGCCCGCCCAGCTCCCCGTCGAGAACAGCGACGCCGACGGCGTCCACCACTTCTGGACGTTCCAGGACGCCCGTAGTATCCGCGAACACGCCGAGGAGGCCGACCAGGGTATCATCGTCGGCGCCGGCCTGCTGGGTATCGACTTCGCCGCCGTCTGTGCGGCCCAGGGTATCGACGCGAAGTACCTGATGCGCGGGGACCGCTGGTGGCGCTATGCGCTCTCCGGTGACGGGGCCGAAATCATCCACGACGCCCTGCGCGAAAACGGCGTCGAACCTGTCTTCGACTCCGGCGTCGACCACTTCGAGGTGGACGACGACGGGCACGTGACCGGTGCCGTCGACCCCAACGGCGACCAGTTCGACGGCGAGTGGGCCGGCGTCGCCATCGGGCTGGAGTTCAACACCGAGTTCCTCGACGGCGTCGGACTGGAGATGGACGACGGTATCGTCGTCGACGAGTACATGCAGACCAGCGTCGAGGACATCTACGCCGCCGGCGACCTGACCCGGTACTACGACACTATCCTGAACTCGCGAGCCCAGAACGGTTCCTGGGGCTCGGCAAAGGAACAGGGGTCGACCGCCGGGGCGAACATGGTCGCCGACAGCGAGAAAGCGGAGTTCCGCTGGGTCTCCTCGTACTCGATTACGCACTTTGACTTCCCCTTCCTCTCCTTTGGCCACCCGACCCGTGGTGACGACGAGGCCGAGCGGAAATACTCGGACAGCGAGTGGCGTCGACTCGCCTTCGAGGACGGCCAGCTCGTCGGCGGCGTGCTCATCGGCGACCTTTCCCAGCAGTCCACGTTCAAGAAGCTCATCCGCGAAGAGCGAGCGGTGGCCGACCAGAAGGAGCTGCTTCTGGAGAAAGAGGTCGACCTCGAAGAAGTAAAGGCAAACACGGCTGCACCGGCCGAATAACGCCGCGTCTCCCGAAGAAATACAATCTATTCCAAATTCCTGGCACCGGGACGATGGTGAGGACGCCGAGGAGTCGAGTGGCTTCGCCGGCTCCATACTGGACTGGTCGGTCAACTACGGCCACGGCACCGCGACCCACAGGGAGGCAAACCGGGAGATGGCCCGTATTCAGCAAAAAGCGGAGCTGCTGGACGCACAAGAGCGCCACCGTCGGTAGCCCGAAGGTACATTGATTTTCGTGGCCGCTGTAGGGGGCCACACATGGCAGACACCGTCTGGGTCGTTCGCCACGGCGAGCGACAGGACAGCGTCGACCCCGAGTGGGAGAGTCACGCCGAGCGTATCCACGACCCGCCCCTGACCGACCACGGCCGGTGGTCGGCCTGGCGGACCGGGCGCCGGTTCGTCGAGACCGGCGTCACGTTCGACGCGGTGTACGCCTCGCCGTTCCTCCGGACCGCCGAGACGGCCGAGGAAATCGCTCGCGAGACCGGAAACGAGGTGCGCATAGAGCCCGGGTTGGGCGAACACCGCAACGCCGACTGGTTCGACGCCGAGCCCGACGTCGTCGCCCCCGAGCAACTTGCCGAGTGGTTCGACCCAATCGAACTCGGCCACGACCCGCTCGTCGTCCCGCCGTTTCCCGAGAGCCACGACGAGGCGATGGACCGGGCCGGCGAGACGGCCCGGCGGCTCGTCGGCGAGACCGAGGGGACGTTGCTGGTGGTGGGCCACGGGCTCACGGTCGGCGGCGTCGTCTACGGCCTGGTCGGCTCGGCCGACGGCGTCGAGGCGCCGCTGTGTGGGCTCACCCTCCTCGTCCGGGACGGCGACGACTGGCGGCTGGTATTTTCGGGTGACACCTGGCATCTGGGCGAGTAGTGCTATCGGCGATACCGAACGGGAACGACGCCCTTTTTTCGGCCGATGGCGGAGTAGCCGATATGGACGGCGGCAGTGGCGATATGACACTCGCGTTCGACCTCGACGCCCTCAAGGAGCTTACCTACCCGGACAGCGTCTTCACCGACGCGCGCCAGTGGTCCGAGTACGTCGGCGTCATCTCCGAACAGCCCACCTACGTGGTGACGAACTTCACGCGCAAACACCGCATCAGACAGGACTTCTTCTCCGGCCCGCGCGGGCGCGAGGAGAGTCTGGTGAACGTCAAAGAGCAGTTCGACACGGACCGCCACGTCTTCGTCGGCTCGGGCGAGGCCGACGAAGCCCTCGCCGAGACGGCGGGCTGGGAGTTCCTCCCGGTCGAACAGGCCGCCGAGGCGGCCGACTGGGAGCTGGGCGAGCCACAGGCCCCCGAGGCGACGGCAAACGAGGACGAAGAGCAGCGAGACGACTGGCCCTGAGCCCGCTGCGGTGGACCGGCCGAGCGGCCAACCATTGGTGTTTTTAATCCGACAGGCGAAGCCGAGCACGATATGGTCCTTGACGTACGTCGTGCTCTCCGAACGGGCTATGATGACCTCAGGAGTACGGCCGGGCTGAACGTCCTCTCGGTCCTGCTGGTGTTCAATCTGGTCTACGGTGGCGTCGTCGCCTCGTTCCGCCAGGAGCTGCTCGTAGTCCTCCGCCGGAGCAGGTCTGGCACCCCGCCACTCATCTCCACCGAGTCCCGGGTCGGATTGGACCTGCTCCAGTTCGACCTCCCGCTGTGGCTGCTCGCGCTGCTTGCGGTGCTCGCCGTTCTCGTGGGCGAAGCGATTCGGTTCTGGGCCATCCGGCAGTTCGCGGACCTGTCGCTCAGGTCGGTTCCCGAGGTCCGCGAGCGGCTGCCGGTGTTTCTCACCGTCGCCGGAGGGTTCGCGCTCCTGGTGTTCGGTCTCGTCGAAGTGGTGCCGCTGTTGTGGGCGGCCAATGGGGCCGAGACGATGCGACTCGCCGCACAGTCCGTCGGCGTCGTCTCGCTGCTCCTGGTCGGGGTTACGGTCTACCTCCGGCAGGAACTCGCCCTGACGGCCGGCAGTGCTCGGCAGACAGCCACGCGGAGCGTCCGGCGGTTCGTCGCCGAACCGGTCCCGATTCTCGGGCTGCTAGCGCTGCTGGGGCTCGGGGGAACACTCGTCGGACTCCCGAGCGTACTGGCGGCGGCCATCGGACCGGCGGGAAACAGTACGGTCGTACAGATTGGGGAACTCGTCCGGGTCGCGCTCAGTTCCATCCTGACCACGTTCAGCATCGCGGCTATCACCGACGCGTACATCCAGATACGCGGCGGGACGTTCCGTTGAGCGAGGTGACGACGGCGTATCGCGGAGTTTAACCCCCGGAGTGGCCAACACCGAGTAATGGCAGAACCGCGCGTGCCCGGCGGACGCGAGTCCGAACTCGAACTCCCCTGTGGGACGGTCGTCTCGACGCACGACGACCTCGACCTGGGGATGCGGGAGTACGACTGCGCCTGCGGGGCGAGCCACGCCGTCGTGCTGGATATGCATCCGCTGGCCCGTTTCGTCCCGGAGTTTCTCGAGCAGGTGCTGACCGAGACAATCGAGCCGGCCGACGACCATGACGAGTTCACTATGGCCCACCTGATGGGGGTCGTCATCGAGGAGTTCCCGGAGGAGGTAGCCGTGGCTGACGCGACTGAGGACGGCGCCGTCGGCTTCTCGATGGCCTGGGTGACCGACTTCGACGCCCGCCGGCTCCACGAAATCGTCGTCGAACTCATCGTCGAGCTGATGGACCACGCCGTCTCTCACGCCGACGACGACGAGATGGCCGCGACCTTCGAGTCCCAGATGTTGGAGTTCGATATCCAGGCGTTCGTCGACCAGTACCGTGCGGAACGGAACTTCGAGGACGAGCACGACTCGGCGGTTTGACGTCAAAAATTGCATGTAACTGATGTAAGCGCTGACAACGTATGACAACCATCCGCAGAAGGCATTCCGTCGCTGTCCGTTGGTTTTCCCGAAACCGGCGTCGGACAGCAGTCTGACGGTGTTATATGGGGTTTGGGCTATTGAGCGTTAGTATGGCCATCCGTCACGGCGCGTTCGAGCGCATTCGGTCGGTGCTTGCCGACGCCGATGCCGACGGTCCGCTGACGGCCCGCGAGATTCTGGAGCTGCTGGACGAACACGACGAGGAGTTCGACAGCGCCCACCAGGTCGCGACGGTACTGGGTCGGCGGGCCCAGACCGGCGAGGTCGAGGTCATCCGGGACCAGCCCTACCGCTACGACATCACCGACGAGGCACAGTAGCGCCAGGTCAGCTACGGGTCTGCCGTGTGACCGCCTCGCATTACGATATTCGAAATTCGGCTTCGAGAAGCGTACCGTTTCGCCGGGCTTATTACGATGTGTAGGCTCGATTCGGGTAATGACAGCCGAGGAAGACCGCACAATCTTACTTATCGGGAGCGGCCCCATCAAAATCGGCCAGGCAGCCGAATTCGACTACTCCGGCGCGCAGGCCTGTCGGGCCCTCCGGGAAGAGGGGGCACGCGTCGTACTGGTCAACTCCAATCCGGCGACCATCATGACCGACCCGGACATGGCCGACAAGGTGTACCTCGAACCCATCAACACCGAGGCCATCACGGAAATCATCCGGAGGGAAGAGCCGGACGGGGTCATCGCCGGCCTGGGCGGCCAGACCGGCCTCAACGTCACCGCCGAACTCGCCGAGGAAGGCGTCCTCGAGGAGTACGACGTCGACGTGATGGGCACCCCGCTCGACACCATCTACGCCACGGAGGACCGCGACCTGTTCAAACAGCGGATGGAGGGCATCGGAGAACCCGTCCCCGCGTCGACGACTATCTCGCTCGACGAGGGCGAATCGGTCACCGATTTCGACGAGGACGCCTTCCGAGGGCGCGTCGAGGACGCCGTCGACGAGGTCGGCGGCCTCCCCGTCATCGCCCGGACCACCTACACGCTGGGTGGCTCCGGCTCCGGCGTCGTCGACGACTTCGAGAAACTGGTCGAGCGCGTCCGCAAGGGGCTTCGCCTCTCCCGTAACGACGAGGTCCTCATCACCGAGTCCATCTCCGGCTGGGTAGAACTTGAATACGAGGTGATGCGCGACGCCGACGACTCCTGTATCATCATCTGCAACATGGAGAACATCGACCCGATGGGCATCCACACCGGGGAGTCCACGGTCGTCACGCCCTCGCAGGTCATCCCCGACGAGGGCCACCAGGAGATGCGTGACTCCGCGCTGAAGGTCATCCGCGAACTCGGGATTCAGGGCGGCTGTAACATCCAGCACGCCTGGCGCGACGACGGCACCCCCGGCGGCGAGTACCGCGTCGTCGAGGTCAACCCCCGCGTCTCCCGGTCCTCCGCACTCGCGTCGAAGGCGACCGGCTACCCCATCGCCCGCGTCACCGCGAAGGTCGCCCTGGGCAAGCGCCTCCACGAGATAGAAAACGAGATTACCGGCGAGACCACCGCCGCCTTCGAGCCCGCCATCGACTACATCGTCACGAAGGTCCCGCGCTGGCCCATCGACAAGTTCACCGACACCGACTTCGAGCTGTCGACGGCGATGAAGTCGACGGGTGAAGCGATGTCCATCGGCCGAACCTTCCCCGAATCGCTGCTGAAGGCACTGCGCTCCTCGGAGTACACCCCGGCGGTCGACTTCAGCGAGGTCGACGACGACGGACTCGAAACGGAGTATCTCGTCCGTCCCTCCCCCGACCGCCCCTACGCCATGTTCGAGGCGTTCCTCCGTGGCTACACGGTCGAGGAAGTCGTCGAACTGACCGACATCCACGAGTGGTACGTCGAGCGCTTCGAGGAAGTCGCCGACGCCGCCGAGGCGGCCATCGCGGGCGACTACGAGAGCGCCGCCACAGCGGGCTTTACCGACCAGGAGATAACCGCCCTCGCCGGCGGGGAGTTCAACGATACCCACGTCTCCTGGCTCCCGGCCGGACTGGACGCCGAGGACGGCGGCGAGTCCGAAATCGAGGCCGCAACGGACGGGAGCGGAGTGCAAATCGAAGCTGTCGAGAGCGAGACGGTCCACCGGGACTACAAGCTCGTCGACACCTGCGCCGGCGAGTTCGAGGCGACGACGCCGTACTACTACTCGACGCGGGACCCGATTTCGGGCATCGACCGCAACGAACTGCTGGTCGACCCCGACGTCGAGAGCGTGGTCGTGGTCGGCGGCGGCCCAATCCGTATCGGGCAGGGCGTCGAGTTCGACTACTGTTCGGTCCACGCGGTACAGGCCCTGGAGGCGATGGGCATCGACGTCCACGTCGTCAACAACAACCCGGAGACGGTCTCGACCGACTACGACACCTCCGATGGCCTGTTCTTCGAACCCATCACCGCCGAAGAAGTGGCCGACGTCTGTGAGTCGACCGGCGCCGACGGCGTGATGGTCCAGTTCGGCGGCCAGACCTCCGTCGATATCGGCAAACCCCTCGAAGACGAACTGGCCCGTCGCGGCCTGGACTGTGAAATTCTCGGCACCTCCGTCGAGGCGATGGACCTCGCGGAGGACCGCGACCGCTTCAACAAGCTGATGGACAAGCTGGGCATCGCCCAGGCCGAAGGTGGCACGGCGACGAGCAAGGAGGAAGCCCTCGAACTCGCACACGACATCGGTTACCCCGTGCTCGTGCGTCCCTCCTACGTCCTCGGCGGGCGCGCGATGGACGTCGTCTACAACGACGACGACCTCGAGACGTACATCGAGGAGGCAGTCCGCGTCTCCCCCGACAAACCAATCCTGGTCGACGAGTTCCTCGCCGACGCCGTCGAACTCGACGTCGACGCGGTGGCCGACGAGGACGACGTGCTCATCGGCGGCGTGATGGAACACGTCGAGACCGCCGGCGTGCATTCGGGCGACTCGGCGTGTATGATTCCGCCCCGCTCGGGGGAAATCAAGGACGTGATGCCCCGCATCCGCGAGGTCACCGAGGACATCGCCGAGGCGCTTGACACCGTCGGCTTGCTGAACGTCCAGCTCGCTGTTCGTGACGGCGAGGTGTACGTGCTGGAGGCGAACCCACGTTCCTCCCGTACGGTGCCCTTTATCTCGAAGACGACGGGCGTCCCGATTGCGAAAATCGCGGCTCGCGTGATGGCCGGCGATAGTCTGGCCGACCTGGACGTCGAGGAGCAGATTCCCGAGCAGGTCTCGGTCAAGGAGGTCGTCCTCCCCTTCGACCGTCTGCCGGGGTCGGACCCGCGTCTCGGCCCCGAGATGAAGTCGACGGGTGAGGTCATGGGCACCGCCGGCTCCTTCGGCAAGGCCTACCAGAAAGCCCAGATGTGTGTCGGCAAGCCCATCCCGCTGGCGGGCACTGCACTGGTCGACCTGCCGATTCTGGGGTACGAGGAGCACTTCGACGTCAAGAGCCTCGACGACTACGCGGACACCGAAACCGTCGTCCAGGCCATCCAGGACGGCGAGATAGACCTCGTGGCCTCCCGTGACCGCGACGTGCTCGAAGCCTGCGTCGAGGAGACGGTCACCTACTTCTCGACCCGGGAGAGCGCCGAAGCGGCGCTTGAGGCCATCAACTCCGCGGACCAGCCACTCGCCGTCCAGGCAATCAGCGAGCGGCCGAAGACGACCCGCGAGTGGGGACGGGAGTAGCGAGGCCGACCGGAGAGGCCTGGTGCATGTACCGCCGCATCATCGCGGAGGTGTGTGCGGTCGCCCGAGCAAACGGAGTCGCGCTGCCGGAAGACACCGCCGAGGAGTGGGTCGAGTTGCGCTTGACTCCGTTCAGTGCAACTACTCCTCTGCCATCCCCAGCACGTCGTCGAAGAAGGAAAGCGAGTCGTGCGGGCCTGGGTTGGCCTCGGGGTGGTACTGGCGCGTGATGATACCCAGCTCGTCGCTTTCGAGCCCTTCGGGCGTGTCGTCGTTGACGTTGACCTGCGTGACGTCCAGCTTCTCGCCGGGGTCGGCCACCGTGTAGCCGTGGTTCTGGGTCGTCATCACGACCTTGTTCGAACGGAGGTCACGCACGGGCTGGTTGACGCCGCGGTGGCCGAACTCCATCTTCTCGGTCTCGCCGCCGAGCGCGTTGGCGACGACCTGCTGGCCCAGACAGATGCCAGCCAGGGGGACCTCGCCGACGTAGGTCTCGACGAGTTCGCCGGCCTGCTCGAAGTTCTCGGGGTCGCCCGGCCCGTTCGAAATAAAGAGGAGGTCCGGGTCGACACTCGCCACGTCGTCGGCGCTTACGTCGTAGGGGAACACGTGGACGACGGCGTCTCGGTCGACCAGCGAGGAGATGATAGAGCCCTTCGCGCCACAGTCGACCAGCGCGACGGTCGAGCCGTCGCCGTCCTCGTTGTGAACCTCGACGCTATCGACGGAGACCTGTGCGCCGATGTCGGCGTGTTCGGACATGTGCTTGCACTGGTGGAGTTCGTCCAGTGCGTCCTGTTCGGTCACGTCCGGGCCGGCGGCGATGCCACACTTCATCGCGCCCTCGTCACGGATTTCGGTGACGATGTCGCGGGTATCGAGGTGGTCGACGGCGGGGACGCCCTCGCCTTCGAGCCACTCGGCGACGTCGTCGGTGAGTTCGCGAGCGACGACGCCGCGTGGGTGGACGCGGTCGTCCTCGAAGCGCTCCTCCCGGACGCCGTAGTTGCCGATGAGCGGGTAGGAGAAGGTCAGAATCTGCTCCTCGTAGGACGGGTCGGTCAGACTCTCCTCGTACCCGGTGTAGGCGGTTGTGAACACGACCTCACCGCGTGTCGACCCCGGAGCGCGAGCGCGCGCCTCGATGACACGGTCGCCCTCCAGCGCCACGTATGCGTCAGCCATTACGAGATGCGTACAGGACTGCCCGGCATAAGGATTGCTTTCGAAGCCGAGTTACGATTTTCGTAATCCTCAAGTCGGGCGGGCGGGAACTGTCCCATCTCGATGGACGAACTGGACAGGGAGATTCTGTCGATTCTCCGGCGGGACGCCCGCACGCCCTACACGGAGATAGCCGACACGGTGGGGACCTCCGAGGGGACGGTGCGCAACCGCGTCGACCGACTGGTCGACGACGGGGTCATCGAGCGGTTCACGGTGGCGACCCGCACCGGCAACGTCAAGTCCATGATAGAGGTCGGCGTCGACGTCAACGTCGACACAGAGGCCGTCACCGACCACATCGCCGAGTGGCCCGCCGTCGACTTCGTCTGGCAGGTCTCCGGCGAGGAGGACATCGTCGTCGTCGTTGACGCGGCCGACACCGGCGCGGTCAACGAACTCATCACCAGGGCGCGTGAACTGGAGGAAGTGGTGAGTACGAAGACGAGGTTAATTTTGGACGAGCGAGTCGGGTGAGTAGCGAGCAAAGCGGGAGAGCTGACCTGATTCGGATAGCGAGTGGTTCAACTATTACTTGGTGTAACGCTCCTCCTGCTGGCGGGGGCCGGCCAGCGGCCCGGCGCGTCCGCCTGGGGCTGGCGCGGTCCCGGGCGAACCGGCACAGTCAGAGTGACGTGAGCCCGGAGAGCAGATGGACGGCGCCGTGTTTGTCCAGCGGGTCGTTGGCGTTGCCACAGTGGGGCGACTGGACGCAGGCCGGACAGCCGGACTCACAGTCACACGAGCGCAGCATCGACAGCGTCGTCGCCAGCAGCGGCGCCACGTCGTCGTAGGCCGCCCGGTTCAGCCCGATACCGCCGGGGTAGCCGTCGTAGATGAAGATTGTCGGGGCGCCGGTGTGGGGGTGTTCGGGCGTCGAGAGGCCGCCGATGTCGCCCCGGTCACAGAGATACTCGAAGGGGTACATCGATATCATGGCGTGTTCGGCGGCGTGGATGGCCCCCGGGAAATCGTCGGCGTCACGGTTGCCGTACGCGCCCGCGAGAATCTCCGACTGGAGGTCCTCGGGGACGGTAAAATACACCGCTTTCGTCGACAGGCTGGTCTCGGGCAAATCGAGCGGGCGCTGGCCGAGCACCTCGCCCGAGGAGCCGTCGCGGCGCTCGTAGCCGGTTATCTGCTTGCGCATCGTCACCGACGCGAATCGGACCGGGACGTCCTCGCGCGTGGGGAGGGGGCGCTCCTGTAAGTCGGCCTCGACCGTGATTGTCTTGTCGTGGAGGACACGCGTATAGTAGTCCGCCCAGGTCCGGTCGAGTTGTGCGACGCCCGCCGAGAGGTCGAGGTCGGTCACCTCGAAGCGCCGGCCCTGATGGTGGTAGATGGCGCCCGGATGGATGTCACGCAGGGCGTCCTCGAAGGGGAGTTTCGCGATGACGTCGCCCTTCGCGACCAGTTTCACCTCGCGGTCGTCGACGGTGCGGAGGCTCATGTCGTGGTGGGGCCGACCGTTCGAGGTCCAGCGGACGCCCTCGTCCGTGCTCCGGCGCTCCAGATTGCCGGCCGATTCGAGGTCGGCGACGACATCGGGAAACGTCGGGCCGAAATGTCGGTCGTCGTCGGGGGCGAGCCAGTTCTCGCCCGCCGCCGCGAGCACGTGGTCGGGCAGGAACTGGTCGTTCTCGGGGTTGGTGACCGCCTGCTCGGCGGGTCGCTCGAACAGCGTTTCCGGGTTTCGCAGAACGTACTGGTCGAGCTGGTCCTCGCCGCCGACGAGCGCGACCAGCGCGGGGTCGGTGCCACGCCCTGCACGACCGGCCTGCTGGAAGGCTCGCATCCGCGTGCCGGGGTAGCCGTCGATGAGGACGGCATCGAGCCCGCCCACGTCGACGCCGAGTTCCAGCGCGCTCGTCGACCACACGCCACGGAGGTCCCCCGACTGGAGTCGCGTCTCCAGTTCGCGGCGCTTCTCGTTCGTCAGCGCGGCCTGGTACGCCCCCACGCTGTCCGCGAGGTCGTGGTGGCCCCGCGAGCGGAGTTCGTCGGCGCTGTCGCCGGCGTAGCGCTCGGCGGTCTGGCGCGAGCCGGCGAAGACCACGGTCTGGAGCCCCCGCTCCACGAGGTCGACGAACAGTCGCTTGGTCTCGACGTGGCTGGATTTCCGGCGGCCGGAGCCCCACCCACCGCCGGACGAGTCCGACGAGCCTCCGCTCGCGGAGACGTCTCCACCGTCGTACTCGGGCGGGTTCCACAGCAGCCAGTGGCGCGGACCAGCCACGGAGGTGTCCTCGTCGACCAGCCGAAACGACGAGTCGGACTGGCCGGTGACGGTGGCGGCGTGTTCGACGGGGTTGCCGATGGTCGCCGAGCAACAGACCCACTCGGGGTCGCTGTCGAAGCGCTCTGCGATGCGTTGCAGGCGTCGTAGCACGAGCGAGACGTGGCTCCCGAAGATGCCCCGGTAGCCGTGAATCTCGTCGACGACGACGGTCTCCAGGCGCGAGAAAAACCAGTCCCACAGCCGGTGGGCGTGGGGGAGAATCCCGTAGTGGAGCATATCCGGCGTCGTCAGCAGGACGGTGGGCTGGCGCTCGCGGATGGCCTCTTTCCCCGATTTGGACTGACGACCGGTGTACTGCGCGACCGAGACCCCAGAGGCAAAGCCAAGCCGCTGGGCGAGGTCCGAAAGGGTCTCGGTCTGGTCGTTGATGAGCGCGACCTGTGGAGCGACGTAGAGGGTGGTCCCACGTCGGTCCAGCGCCCGCTCGAAGGCGGGGACGGTGTAGGCCAGACTCTTGCCGCTCGCGGTTTCGGTCGCCAGGACGACGTTGTCGCCACCACGGACCGCCTCGATAGCGGCGGTCTGGTGGGCGTAGAGGTCGGTGATGCCGTCGTCCGAGAGGGCGCTCGCCAAGCGCGAGTCGAGGTCGCAGTCGGCGGTCGTCGCCGCCCGGCCGGGGACCGTCCGCTCGTCGACAATCTGGCCCTCGTAGTACGGCCGCCCCCGGAGCCACGCGATAGTGTCGTCCACGGCCGGGGTTGGCCCCGGGCGGCTATCGGTCTTGCCCTTTTGTCGACTCGACGCGGCGGCACTGCTCGCCCGCCGCCGACAGTGAGACGGACCTGACCACCGACCACTCCGGCGGGCTTACTCCGCCTCCGAGACGTCGACGATGTCGTCGGGCACCGCTTTGGCGGTCGGTTCGGACCCGATACCCAGCTCCTCGCGGACGAGGTCCGTCGCCTCCCGTATCGCGCCGACGCTACCCAGATACCCCGCGCCGACGGTCGTCTTGAGCGCCAGCGCCGGCCGGTCGGTCAGGACGGTGGGGCCGACCTTCGCCACGGCGTCGTCGCCGACGGAGACGAGCCAGCCGGGCACGTCGAACCGATAGCGGGAGAGCCGTGGCTCGAAGCCGCCGCCATCGGTGTGTCGGTGTTCGACCAGGGCCCGGAGGTTGTCGGCTGCGACACCCGCCTCCCGGACGGCCGCCGCCGCGCTGGCCGGGACCGCCGCGCCCTCGCTGTCGACCACACGGGCCGCGTCGCCCACCGCGAACGTCGACTCGCCCAGCCGGAGGTCCGCACGCACGACCGGGCAGTCGTCGTCCAGTGCCGGCGAGCCCCGAATGCCGCCGGTCCAGACGAACTGGTCGTAGTCGAGGCGCTCGCCAGCCGCGAGCGCGATAGACTCGGCGTCGGCCCGCTCGACGGCGCTGCCGGTCCGCACGGAGACGCCAGCGTCGAGCAGCGCGTCGTGGACGGCCCGCTGGAACGACGCGGGGAAGGCGGGGGCGACCTCGGGGGCCTGTTCGAGCAGGCAGACCTCGGCGTCGATAGCCTCCTCGCCGGCCAGCGCGGCCAGTTCGCCTGCGACCTGTATGCCCGACAGCCCCGCTCCGCCGACGACTACCCGGTCGCCGTCCGCCAGATCCAGAAAGTCCCGGCGTATCTCGCGGGCGTCGGCGAGCCGTTTCAGCGGCGTGGCGTGCTCCCGGACACCCTCAAGTCCGTAGAAGGCCGTCTCTGCACCGAGACACACCGCACCCACGTCGTAATCGAGGGTCTCCTCGGTGCCGCCGGGGGTTTCGAGGGTCGCCACGCCCGCGTCGGCGTCGACGTCCGTGACGGTGGCTTGGCGGACCTCGCAGTCCAGCGCGTCGGTCAGCGCGACCGTGATTTCGTCGGCCAGGCCCGGCCGGCGGACCACCCGGTGGAGTTCATGTTGCACGAGGTGGTCGGTCGACTCGTCGACGACGACCAGGTCGACGTCGCTGGGCAGTGTCCGTTCGAGCGTTCGAGCGAGCGTCAGACCGGCGTACCCGGCGCCGAGAACGGCGACTAGCATTGTCCCGGGTTAGGACTGAACGGGCATAATGTTTTTTCCGAACTGGCGTCGGGTTTGGAATGGCGATGAACCGCCCGAAGAGGGCCGAAGCGCGTGTGGTATACGACAGCACATGCACGACGGGGCCTGTCGGTGGCCGCAGCCAACGCCGAACCCGACGTAACGACCAGGACACGAACGGATGTGTCCGGGTCAACGGTGGCAGTCCTGTCCGAGTGCCCATCAATAGCACCGACGCAGCTGTCGCGAACGGGACCTTCGCGTTCCAGATGCAGACCCCGTCGGAAACAGCAAATCTAACTGTTATTGCCGAATCACCGACTGGCGACACGAAGAAGGGTCGAAAATCCAATGTGAAGAAGGACGAGAACTCCACCCCGACCGGGCGTGACGTATTGTTGCTCTACGGGGAGGCTCCATTGAATCACTAGATGGCGTCGGGATAGGTCGGTAAATCAAAGGAGTTGAAGCGGGTGAGTAGCGGTTTGCATGAACCTTACTTCCCGCTTCACAGAGGTGATGAGCGTCCTCGAGGATATTGGGCTGGCCCGAGGTGCGCCGGACCTGTATCTGGTCGTGTCGAGTTCCGGGTCCGAGTATCTTGTCGACACTTGGGAGGAAACGTGCGAGTGTCCAGACGACGAGTATCGCGAGATCACGTGCAAGCATCGACGTCGGGTGGCGTTCGCGACCGGCGAGCGGCCGATTCCCGGCTGGGTCCCTCGGTCGGAACTGGACGACGGTTTCAGCGAACACATTGATGAGGAACCACGCTTCTCGGCGACCGACGGTGGCGTCGCACAAGCGCGGTTCGATGACGGCGAGGTAACCGCCCCCGAAGCGGATCCGTTCGCCGTTCACAGTGAGGACGAGCCACGGACCAAGCGAGCCAAACGGGAGGCTATCGACGTGTCGTTTCTGGCAAAGCCCGGCCGCTATGAAGTGCATTCGGCGTCTGAATCTTGTCCGAATTCCACCAGGATATGAAGTGCAAGATTGCGTTGTTTGAGGAACCAACACTACTTTATCGTTGGCTATGAAACCAACGTAGTACCGGATGGAACCAACGGCCGACGACCTCGATGGGTACGACAACGCCACAGTGCACGAGGATGGGACTATCGTTCGCGTGTCGATACAGCGGACAGACGACAATGCCTATCCATCGGGGTGGCGGTACACGCTTCACTACGGAGCGCTGACCGCCGGTCCCGAGACGCTTGAGGACGGAACAATCCGTCGATACGACAACTCACACGAGGATACAAAAGGCCACGAAGTACACGTCGCTCCCGACCCGGAGCCCGAACTCATCGAGTTCCCTGGCATCGAGGAACTCTACGAACAGTTCTGGGACGAGATTCCGAAGCCACGATTTGGTCCATCCAACGACAACGGTGATACCCATGACTGAACAGAACGTACTCGTGGTCACGGTCGACGACGAGACTAACCCGTACAAAGAAGGCCTCGAAGCAATCCAGACACTCAAACAGGGGGAACACCTCGACCGGCCAGCCACTGTCCGGTTCCCTGACGAGAGTCAGCTAACCGACGTGTTCAACGAACGGACGTACACGCTCTTGCGCGTGATCAGAGATGAAGAACCCGAGAGCCTTCGCGAAACAGCACGACTGGTCGGCCGTGACAAGAAGAACGTCCACGAAGAACTGACGACACTCGAAGCGCTTGGCGTCATCCGCTTCAAGACTGTCGGGCGGGCAAAAAAACCCGAGTTCCCCTACGACGATCTCGTCGTATCGCCGCTTGCTCATGACCCCGGAGACGAGGCCACTGCCGCTCCCTGATCTTGCACGAGAAACGGTAGTACTGTTGGCAGACTAAGAATTGTTTATTTCTGCTGCCGTCGCCGACTGGAGGCACCAACGAATGCCAACGTTCGACGACTATGAGTTCGATAGCGGTGACCACGTCGAGGTGGACTGGCGGGACGGAGAAGGCCCGCTGGAAACGGTAGTTGAGACAGTGACCGGCATCACCGAGAGCAGTGGCGAGGTCATCGTCAGCGTCGAGGCCGACGAGGATCAGTATCCCGACGACTCGATTTACGGCGGGACCCACGACTGTGCGCCGGCGTGGGTCACTCCCCGGTGACACGGGCGGTTTTTCTGTGCCCCTTAGGGGTGCGGGGCGGTCACCAGACTGCCAGCAAACCTATGAGTACAGATACATCTACCCAAGCCGACGACGAGCATCGCGACGCCACATTTCCTTGGGACGGAACTCCATTGAGAACGGCCCCTAAGGTCGTGATACTGTACTGTTCGAATTTAGCCTCGATTGTGTCGATTTCTTCGAACAAGATTTCCAGACTGTCACGAGCGACTGTATTGGGATGACTCGGGAACAAGACATTTTCAGCTGTGATCAGTGCCCCGTCAGAGAGTGGACCGAGATTTGGTGGACTGTCGATGACGATGAAGTCGTAATCGGTGTCCAATCTCTCTACGGCCTTTCGGGGTGATTCGTGCCCCCCAGCCTCTGAGTACAGGTATTTTTTGCTGTGTTGAATAGCGGTGGGTCAGCACAACCGTCACTTCTGGATGGCCAGTAGATACCTTGTCGCCGACAATCCTCAGCGTCTCGAACTGCTTGCGCTCAGAGGGCGCTATCCAACACGGCAGATACAGAGACATTTGAGTTCCGGAGCAAGATGCCACATATATTCGGTGAGATTGCGATGGATATAGCTATAACAGACAATCGTTCGCTTCACAGTCTTTCTCAGATATCTACCCACTCAGCTTCCGGTGAATGTTCCTTGATGAACTGTTTTCGTGGCTCGACAGCGTCGCCCATCAGCACGTTGAACATCTTGTCGGCCGCGGCAGCGTCTTCGATGGTTATCTGTTTGAGGATGCGGTTGTTGGGATCCATTGTGGTGTCCCAGAGCTGCTGGGGGTTCATCTCACCCAGGCCCTTGAACCGCTGGACCTGCGTGGGATTGCCGCCACACTTTTTTTCGACGATTCGGTCGCGTTCCTCCTCGGTCATCGCGTCGTAGGTGTTGCCCCGGTACCGTACGCGATAGAGGGGCGGTTGTGAGGCGTAGACGTAGCCAGCTTCGATGAGTGGTTTCATATGTCGATAGAGCAGTGTCAATAGTAAGGTCCGGATGTGGGCGCCATCGACGTCGGCGTCGGTATTCATGATAATTTTCTTGTAGCGACACGCGTTTAGGTCAAACTCGTCCCCGATGCCGGTCCCGAGCGCCGTAATAAGATTTCGTATCTCGTCGTTTTCCAGTACTCTGTTCAAGCGGTGCTTCTCGACGTTCAGGATTTTCCCCTTGATCGGGAGGATAGCCTGAAACTCCGGGTTCCGGCCCTGCTTTGCACTCCCGCCCGCGGAGTCGCCTTCGACGACGAACAGTTCGGACTGTTGGGGGTCACGGCTCTGACAGTCCGCGAGTTTGCCCGGTAACGCTGTCGAATCGAATGCCGACTTCCGGCGGGTGACGGCTTCGGCTTTCTGTGCGGCCCGGCGCGCTTTGGCCGCTTCGACTGCCTTCCCGACGATTGCTTCGGCAGTGTCTGGATGTTCCTCCAGATACGTCGAGAGGCCGTCGTGGACGGCCGACTCGACAATACCGCGCACCTCGCTGTTGCCGAGTTTGGTCTTTGTCTGGCCCTCGAACTGTGGGTCGGGATGTTTCACGGCGATGACCGCAGTGAGTCCCTCCCGGATGTCGTCCCCACTTAGCCGCTCGTCGAGGTCTTCAAGCAGGTCGTTGTCGGTGGCGTACTCGTTGATAACGCGGGTCAGCGCCGTTTTGAACCCCGTGAGGTGCGTGCCGCCCTCTCGCGTGTTGATATTGTTCGCAAACGCGTGAATCGACCCCTGCAGGTCGTCGGTCCCCTGGAGGGCGATGTCGACTGTTATCGGCCCTGAGTCGGCGTTGGCCCGGTCCGCGATAGCGACGATATTAGGATGTAGTGGTGTCTTGGCCTCATTGAGATAGGTGACAAACTCGGTGAGCCCGCCCGCGTATTCGAACGTCTCGCTAGTCCCGTCGCGGTCGTCGGCGAGCGTAATCGTCACGCCGGCGTTGAGAAATGCAAGCTCTCGGAGGCGCGTCTGGAGGGTCGCGTAGTCGAACTCACCGGTCTCGAATATCTCTCTGTCGGGCCAGAGACGGACCGTCGTCCCGGTGGCCGCTTCGGGTGAGAGCTGGCGACCCCGTTCGAGTTCCTGCACTGGCTCCCCGCGTTCGAACGCGTGGTGCCAGACGTAGCCATCACGCCTGATTTTGACTTCGAGGCGCTCTGCTAGCGCGTTGACGACGCTGACCCCGACACCGTGGAGCCCGCCGGAGACCTGGTAGGACTTGTTGTCGAACTTCCCCCCAGCATGGAGAACGGTCATCACTACTTCGATAGCCGACCGACCATCTTCGTGTTCATCCACTGGGATGCCCCGGCCGTCGTCGCTGACCGAGACGGAGTCGTCGTTGTGGATTGTCACGCCGATGGTCTCGCAGTGGCCCGCGAGCGCCTCGTCGATAGCGTTGTCGACCACCTCGTAGACGAGATGGTGGAGGCCACGCTCGTTCGGCGGACCGACGTACATCGCCGGTCGTTTCCTGACGGCTTCAAGACCGTCGAGCGTCTGAATCGATGTCGCGCCGTACGTGTCGGAATCGTCTGTCATAGTATAGTAATTGGCTGCTAAGCGGTCATCTGGACTAAGCTGGGAAACAGGAAGACTCCCACCGAACCTTGGTGGGGGCGTGTCTCGGTGCCTATTGGACGAACACCGGCGAACTCCAGGCCATGTCGCCATCTTCCTGCACGACACGGACGTAGTAGGCGTGTTCGCCGTCAGCGTCCACGTCGAACGACACGTCGACGTCTTTCTCGGTCGCTTCGCCGACGGTCCGGAACGCTAGCTGCAGGTCCCATCCGCCTGCTTCGACGACCATGCCGTCCTCGATGTCGTCCAGTTCCCAGGAGTCGCTGAGGAACGGGGTTCGGAACGACAGGTTCGCGTCGTCGGGCGCATCGAGGTCGAGTTTCACGCCCAGGTAGTTCCCGGAGATGGTGCTTTTCCACTCCATGGTGGTGTCGTTCATCGAGGTGATACCCTGTTCGGGGTGATCGAAGCCGAACTCCTCGGCGCCCTGAATCTCACCTTTGTCTAGGGTGAGTCCACCGTCGGCGTTCTGGACCTTGTGTCGCTTGTCGGCCCGGGCACCGCTCCAGGTGAGTTCGAGCAGGTCGTCGCCGTCGGTCAGGTCGATGCTCTCGACCTTCTCGGAACCGTCGAAGAGGTCGATTCGCTTGATTGGAGACGTCCCGTTGACCGTGACGTCGAATGACGTCTCCCCGTCGACAGCCAGTTTCTCGCCCATGTTGGCACCCTCAAGGTCGACGTCTACGAGGATCCGCTCGCCGGTCGTCCCGTAGCAACGCCGGTCCTGCATCGCATCCCAGAGCCCGTCACGGGTGAGTTCGTCCATGCTTGCAGCCATGATGCCGCCAGTGATATTGAAGTCGGCAGCCTGGAGGTTCGCCACGTCGGTCGGCTCGTAGTGGTTGGTCGGCCGTGAGGCACCGAGTCGACCAGTGTGATCGTCGCTCCCGGCGATGAACCCACATTCGTACCCCCGTTCGAGGGCTTCGTGACCGAACGATTCGAAGACGCCCCAGAACGAGTTGATCTCGACGAACGGCGTCAGGTCGTAGTCGACCTCGTCCTCATCTCGCAGACGCGCGGGACGACCGCCTTGGTGGGGGATTATCATCACGTCGTCCCGGCCCGAGTAGGCCTCGTACATGTCTTCGACTTTGTATGTGCCCTTGTGTTTCTCGAAGCCCTCCTCGGACTGCCAGCCACAGCTGCGCAGCAGGGGCTCGTTGTCGTTCTTGAAGTAGACGTTGTGGTCGCCGCCGTTGACCGTCGAGGTGGACCACTCGTTACAGAGGAGCGTGACGAACTCGCCGTCTTCGTGGTATTTCCGGGTTCCGTCCTGGACATCTTCCCAGTAGTCTTCCGTGACCTGGAAGTCGTTTGCCGCGTGGGCGGCGAAGTCGATGAGTGCCTCGTCCCGGGCGAACGAGAAGTACTCGTCGATGGTCCCGGTTCCGACCGTCTTCCCGGACTGTCCGTGGATGTCACCCCAGTGGATGTCGTACTCCTTGTCGCCACCGACGACGATAGGGTTGGACGTGGCTTCCCAGCCGTGTTCCTCGTCGGCGATAGAGACGCGGTGGACGCCCTCCGTGCTGAACGTGACTGGCACGTGCTCGACGGGGTCGTCAGCCTCGAAGGTGAGTGACTCCTCGTCGCTGTTGGCCACACTAAGCGTCGCGTCGTACTCGCGTGCCGTGTTGTACCAGTAGTCGAGCGCCCGGACGACGACCTCGGTCTTCTCGCCGGGTTCGACCGTCGACGGAGCGATCACTTGGAGACGGGCGGGCTCACCCGCGACAATCTGGTAGTCGACCTCGTCCAGCATGACGTAGTCGCCGGTCCCAAACATATCGACGAAAAAGTGGAACTCGAACGCTGTCTCGGGGAACGACTGGACCTGATGTCCCATACTCCCCTCGCTGGTGTCTCCAAGAGTGAGGGTGATCGTATCACCGGGCTCGGTGTACCCGTCGTGGACGTCGATGACGATGTTGTCGCCCCAGGGCTTTTTCGTTCGGTATCGGCGGTCAAAGTGGCCCTCGACCGTCGCGTCACCTGACGTCTCCACCGAGGCATAGTTGTCCGCGGATGCGTCCTCAAACTGCGGTTTGGCCCAGTCGCTGGTCTGGTTCGTGGCTATCTTGATTCGGGACCCGTCATCGAGCCCGAGCTCCCCGACGGTGTACTCGATCTCCCAGGTCTCGTAGGCGCCCGCGGTGACCTGGTCTTTCGATATCGACACCGTCCCGTAGTGCTCGGCTATCTCTTCTTGTGATACGTCCTCTGCTCCAAGTGCTTCCTCAATACTTCCACTCATTGTTTTACAACCAACCAATTTTAAATATGATTGGTTATAGCCATGCATGATCTGGGTTGGTAAATAAGTTATGAAAGGCTATTTACTACAAAAATTTACTGAAATAAAGAATATTAGTTGATTAAATAAATAATGGGCTCGCAAGACAGAGAGATATTCAAATAATATAAGGGATTAAAGGTACTAAACAAGAGTTTAGGAATATACCGTTAATGCACAGGTTCCTAAAGAAATATCGGAGTTAAGGTTGACATAGGGGGAGTACTAAGTGTGGCCAAAAAATCTATAAACACGAATAATGCTAAACAACATCGGTGAAAAGTCTACGAGCGACTCGAAGTTATCGAGAAACTCAATCAAACAATCAAGCAGACGCAAATTCCTTGGCGCAGTTGGAACTGGGGTGACCCTCGGCCTTGCCGGCTGTGCCGGTGGTGAAAGTACGACCACTGTCACGGTCGGGTACCAGCCCTTCGGGACACCGTACTGGTCAGAGCTGGTCGTCAAACACGGCGAACTCGCCGAGCAGTACATGCCGGACGGGTACGAGACCGAGTGGCAGTCGGCCTTGCAGGGGACCGTCATCGGCAACCGGATGATATCCGGCGAGAACCAGATCGGATACAACGGTGACATGCCGACGCTTATCGCGCTCGCGCAGGACGACAAACCCATCGCGTCGACGGCACTCTCACAGTGGTCGTACGGGCAACAGTGTAACGCCGTCATCCTCTCGAACGACGTGGCAGACCAGTTCAACTCGGTGGAGGACCTCGACGGCGCCGCTATCGGTGCCACCTCAGGGGCCTGCTCCCACCGTGCCCTGTTGAAAATCGAGGAAGAGGAGGATATCTCGATAGATATGCAGGACCTGGACATCAACACGATCCTCGCTCAGGTCAGCTCGGGGGACATCGACGGTGGCATCATGTGGGAGCCGAATCCGACGATGGCTGTTGTCCAACAGGAAACCGCCGAGTTCTTCATGACCACCGCACGGTACGGTGACTCCGACACGGGGTCCATCACCATGACGGACGAGTTCATCGAGGACCACCCCGACGCGGCAGCCGGGTTCATGAAAGGCGAGTTGGAAGCGAAAAATATCATGCAAAACGATCCGGAACGAGCTGTCGAGTTAATAAAAGAAGAAGAAGACCTCGCAGAGTACGAGCCGGAGACGTGCCATCACACGCTGTACGAGGAGGTCACGCCCGATGTGACGCGAAGCAACTTCGTCACGGACCTCAGACAGTGCGAACCGGCACAGGTCCACCTGCAGGAGGTCGCCGCTGAGTTCCTCGTTGACCAAGGAACCATCGACGAGGTCCCTGGCGAGGACCGGTACATCCACGAACCGCTCGACACCGCAATCGAGGAGCTTCAGGGCGAGGTCGACTGGGATCCAACGGACGAGTTCATCGAGCTAGACCCACCTGACGCGACGATCAACTAAGCGAGACATGACTCGTGTCAACTACCGCAGAAAGATATCAAAACCGACACTAAAACAATGAGCATTGTTGATTCAGTAGAGGACAGACTCACGTCAGTCCGCAGTACAGTGAACGTTCCATCGCCGCCGAGATGGATGCTCAAGGGGTTGTCAATCGCGCTATTCCTCTCAGTCTGGTGGGTGGTAGTAGAGGTCGGATTCCTCGGATTCGACCTCCTCAGAACGCCTCTGGAAACAGCCGTCTCACTCTCCTCATTCGTCCTCGGAGAAGCGATGGGATCGGGTGGTGAGTCGCTGTACGTGCACGGGTACCATACGCTGTACCGTGTGTTGCTCGGCACTGGCTTGGCAATCGCCACGGCTATACCGCTCGGCCTCGCCTGCGGGTGGAGCGACTGGTGGCGGAATTACGTTTACCCCTCGCTTGAGCTCCTGCGGCCGATCCCGCCTGTCGCGTGGGTTCCAATCGCGCTCATCGCCTTCGCAAGCGAGTTCATGGGTATCGTCTGGGTCGTCTTTATCGGGGCGTTCTTCCCGATATTCGTTAACACCATGGAAGGTGTGGCACAGATCGAGCCGGAGTACGTCCGCGCGGTAAAGAGCCTCGGTGGCGGGAGATGGGAACTGTACCGGCACGTCGTCATCCCACACACGATCCCATCGATGATTACGGGAACGACGATTGGTGTCGGAATCGCCTGGATCGCGGTCGTCGCGGCCGAGATGCTGTCGGGCGGCCCCGGCCTGGGGTACATCACGTTTCAGTCCTACCGGCTGATGGACACCGGCGTCGTCATCGTCGGCATCATGGTGCTGGGGACGATTGGCGCCCTGTCGAGTTCGGTTGTCACGCGAGTCGGGGGCCGGATAACGCCGTGGAGCGACGAGGTGGGAGAATGAGCAACGACAATCAGACCGCAAGCGACGCCGGTGTACGACCGGACAACCAGGACGGGTCGATTCAGATGCAGAACCTCACTAAAATCTACGACCCCGACGGCGAGTCCGTCACTGCTATCGACGAGATAGAACTCAATATCGAAGCTGGTGAATTCGTCAGTCTCGTCGGGCCCTCCGGTTGTGGGAAGAGTACGCTGTTGGACTGCATCGCCGGGTTCATCGAGCCGACCTACGGCCATATCTACGTCGACGGTACCCGGGTCGATGGGCCCGGCGCCGACCGGGGCGTCGTCTTTCAGGAGAACCGCCTGCTCCCGTGGAAGACCGTCCGGGAGAACATCAACCTCGGTCCGAAGATGCGCAGTGAAACAATCGACGGTCGCGCCGAGGAACTGCTGTCGAAGATGGGTATCGAGGGCACCGGCGACCAGTATCCGACGGAGCTCTCCGGCGGGATGCAACAGCGCGCCGAGATCGCCCGTCTCCTGGCGAACGACCCTGAGATCATGCTCATGGACGAGCCGTTCAGTGCGCTCGACGCGCTGACGAAAGAGATCATGCAGGAGCTATTGCTCGAGATATGGGAAGAAGACAATCGGACGGTCGTGTTTATTACGCACGACGTCGAGGAGGCGATCTTCCTCGCCGACCGCGTGTTGATCATGACCGCTGGTCCCGGCCGAATCAAAGAGACGATAGATGTCGATATCGAGCGGCCACGAGATCTCGACGTGACGACGACGCCACAGTTCAACGAACTCAAAGAAGAGGCACTCGGCCACATCGTCGAGGAGGCCCGCGAGGCCATGGAGAGTGGCCAATGAGTGTCGGACGTGGCCGCGACGCAGATATCGTCGAACTGTTCAAGCCAGTCGCGTCGATCACCGGGTTGGTTATCGTCTGGTACGCGCTTGTCGAAGCCGGCATGGTCGGGGGCCTCCCAGGGCCGGTTCCGGTGGCTACCGCAGCAGTCGGGCTGATCCCGAACCCGGAAGTCCACGCATCTCTCGTCGCGAGTCTGCGACACATTTACGTCCCGTACGTGCTGGCGGTCGTCATCGGTGTCCCGCTGGGGATCGCTATCGGCTGGAACCAGAACTGCAACGATCTGGTGTTCCCGTCGCTAGAGATCCTCCGTCCGGTGCCACCGATCGCGTGGCTGCCCATCGTTATCCTCGTGTTCCCCACCACTATCCAGGGGATCATGTTCATCACGTTCCTTGGGGCGTTCTTCCCGGTCATCCTCAACACCGTCGCCGGCGTCCGCTCGATAGATGAGGACTACGTCAGGGCGGTACGCTGTCTGGGCGGTTCACGCTGGCAGGTGATTCGTGAAGTCGTGGTGCCGGCGGCGCTCCCGTCAATACACACCGGATTGATCGTCGGAATGGGGCTCGCGTGGATAAATCTCGTCGCGGCTGAGATGATTGCCAGTGAGGGACTGGGTCGATTCGTGTGGGTCTCTTACACGAGCGGTACGTTCCCCAATATCCTCTTCAGCGTCCTCATTATCGGGGCCTTGGGATATGCTTCCTCAGAGGTCGTCAGATGGCTCGGTAACCGAAAGTTGCAGTGGACGAATCAAACCGAGTAACACTATGAATATTCGTAGCCAAACGCAGGAAGTCACGGGACTCATTCGAAACATCCGGCCCAAGGGATGGTACGTCCCTGGAATCGCTGCCGTCGCATCGGTGATTACAGTCGCGGCGTTACTCTCTGTTATCCCTGGGACGCTTACCAGCTGGTCGATTACAGGGAACGCAGCCCCCCTCGTCGAAGCTGGCGGAACGTCCCAGCCAGTCGTGGGCTTTCTCCAGTTCGGTGTTGTGAGAATCTACATCCCCCTCCTGTCGATACTACTCGTGGGAGTTGGGGAACTCACAGCCGCGTACTTCGGCCGATGGGGGCTGGTAGTTGCCGCAGCAGCCGGAGTAGGCGCCGGAGTCCAACCGATCGTCCTGTCGGGTTGTGGCTGTGGATTTGGCACTGCAGGCAGCACGATGACACTACTCGAACAGGCGATAGCGATTGGGGTGATCTGATCAGCTACTGAGAGGATTGATCCAGGTTATCCCACCAGGGTGGACGTAGAGAATGCCCACTCCGTCTACTGCATCTTGCAGCCAGTTACGGGCAGCGAGACCGGCTTGCTTTTTCTTTCGTTCAGCGTGTTCTTCCTCGCTAAGCGGCTTCAAAAATAGATAATTGTTGTTTGAGACGAGTATGAAGATAGCTGTCGTGTCCGATGGCAGTGAGTTGAGTTCGTCAAGATCCCGTCCGATAGAGTTTTCTTTTTCGTTGAACTCCGACTGGAGCTCGGATAGCTCCATCTCCAAGATTCGGTCATCCGTGATCGAACATCGTAGCGGTGGATAACACTTGTTTTTGATAAATTTGAGCCCGAACACCGCATCCAAGTCGGTCTCACTGAACCGTTTAGAGCCGGAACGGATCCAATCTATCGGTGATTGTATATCCTGGTCAAAACACACGAGGTCGTATTTCCGACGCTTCTCGACGCTGACATCAAGTCTGACCCGGCGGATCGATCCGCGTTGTCTGAGTCTCTGTTCGACCATCTCCTTGTACGCTCTCTTGTACGATGGTGTTTCACCGAGGATATTCGGTTTCTGTACTTCAGCACGTACACCGCCGTTTTGCTCAAGCTCTTCCGTCAGGAAACGGTAGAGTCGAACCCTAAGATCGGCTTCAGCACCGTACTCAATCGGTTGGTCGGCGAAATCCTCGCCAAGTTTCTCGGCGACAGCAGCATAGTTCATAAGTCTAAATATCTTTAAGCCGTTTTTCGCTCTCTACCACTATATTTGTCCGTTACTCATCGAATCGTGAGGTGAGTCTTGCATAATACACTTTATCCGCGTAAGGGCATAAATCAACACTGTTGAACTTTTAAGTACGCACTCAGTTTTGCACGTTGAAGTAGCAGCGTGATACAGGGGGTAGCAAGGACGGATGATGCCGATTACTGATATCTACATCTTAACGCCGGAATCGATGGTTCCCCCTGCTGGGGCTCGATCCACTCGCTAGTGGAGTCGTCGGACCACTGCTCTGGTACAAATGTTCGATGCTTTAGCTGGTCCACTGATTGGTCCAATTTTTCCGTGACACCCTGAGCAGCAGTGGTGGGCACAACATGTCACTGTATCAGTGAGCACATGGCCAACAGTGCGACATTATATTTAGCTGACAAATTCGCAAACGAGTTATCTAAATATTCAGATGGTAGGGTTCTTGAGTTCAGTATATTCGTATTCGGCTGCGCCAACAGTTACGTTGAGTTCTTGACAAAGTGCATCGCCGATACCGGCGAGCATCCCATCCGAAAAGGCTTCGCCGATTATCGTGACACCAAAGGGTAAGCCGTTTTCACGTCGCCCCACCGGAACTGTAGTTGCTGCAAGGTCCAGTAGGTTAACAAAATTCGTGTACAACCCCAAGTTCGAATTCCGCTCTATTGGCTTCTGATTGATTTCATCGATCGTATATATTGTGCCCGTAGTCGGGACAATAAGAGCATTAATCGTCTCGAAGAGAGTCTCAACTTCCTTTTTAAGCTGTTTGCGGTGATACTGGGCTTCGAACACATCGACAGCAGAAAGTGTCTCTGCTCCTTCCAGAATCTCCTCAAGAACGGGAACTAATGCTTCTGAATGCTTGGTCCGCACGTCACGGGTCGGGATGAGACGTTCAGCTACCCATGGACCATCGAAGAGTAAGTTACTGCATTCAAGCAGAGAGCTGATATCAACAGTGAGGGCTTCGTTAGCTACGGAAGTAACAAGTTCGCGTGTGTCTTCGAATAGAGTAGATGCTTCGCTGTCACCAAAGAACTCAAGCTGGTTCTGTGAAGGAATCCCGATAGTCAGTGAGTCAGTTGCTTCTTGCAAGCCAAGCGATTGTTCATCCACAGCCTGTCTCGAATATTCGTCTGCGGGATCATACCCTGCAGCTACCTGCTCAACTAGTAGGGCATCTCTGCACGTGTTCGCGAATACCGAGACACAATCGAGTGTCCGACATGCAGGGACAACGCCGTTATTACTCAGTGCTCCACGGGTCGGCTTCTGACCAATAATCCCATTAAAACTCGGTGGAACTCTGCCTGAGCCACCGGTATCGGTACCTAATGTAAACGCTACCTGGGAATCAGCGACTGCGACAGCGGACCCGGAGCTCGACCCACCGGAAATATACTCCGGATCAATTGCATTGTGACAGGCACCATAGGGGCTGCGAGTGCCGACTAGCCCCGTCGCAAATTGGTCCAAATTTGTTTTTCCAATGAGAATAGCTCCTGCAGACTCAATTCGATCTACTACGGTCGCGTTTGTTTCTGGAGTATATGCATATTCTGGACACGCTGCCGTAGTCGACTCCTCTGCAGCATCGATATTGTCCTTGATCGCGTACGGGACACCGTACAATGGCTTTTGTTCCAGATCGATATTGGTTATATTAGCTAGCTCGTCGGCCCGCTCGAATAACTCACTCTTAGCAAATATCGTTATCCAAGCATTGTGGTCGTCGGAGCCAATTCGATCAATCACCTCCTCAACTACGGTGTGAGGCGTGAGTTCACCATCGACGTACGCTCGTGTAAGTGCGCCCACTGTGAATTGCGGAATATCCTCAGACATCCGCTATCACCAAAGTAGCGCTCGGCATATCAGAAATATAGCTATCTTCCAGTTCCGGAGCGTGATTACCATACCCCTCAGTAGTCAGGGATTCTTTCCTCTTCCCAGCCATATGCTGCAAGATTCGAATACGACACTTCAAGATTGGGCTGAAATACTTGTCCGAAATTGGTTGGATCGAATGTAGACATATGTATTTGAGGTAATCCAAATTTTGCGTGTGTCAATTATACTCACAGGACCACATTATATGCACATTCACAAACCAGACATAGTTGATGTTTATAATATATTTCCTCACAAACTTGAAGTGTGTAACAAAATTTTGGATATCTAGAGTCACGCATGAAATACAGAAATGCAAGATACGCACGTATAGTTAATCAAGCAACGAATAGTACGGAAAAATCTCGCCATATATACAAACTCAGGACTAAATAATGAACAATAAAACAATTTCATTTAATAATGGTTTTCGAACGTTAGGCAACTTAGCTAGCGATGTTGTAGAAAGATATCTGCCAAATGCGTTCATTTTTGCTATATTACTGACTTTTTTTACTATGGCATTGGCACTGGCGTTCACGCCCAAGGGGCCAGCCGAGATTGGGACTCACTGGGGTGAAGGATTCTGGTTCGTGCTTTCGTTCTCTATGCAGGCAGCACTGGCCCTGATAACGGGTTGGGCCTTCGCCGATTCCCCACCGATTAATCGAGTGCTGGGACGTATCGCGGACATTCCAGATACGCATAGACAAGCAGTATTTGCTGCAGCAGCGGTAGGCGTTGTGTTTGCGTTGTTCCACTGGGGAGTTGTCCTCATTGCCTCAGCGCTCTTCGCCAGGGAACTCGGGATCGCCATGGAAAAAAAGGGGATAGACGTCCATTATCCGTTGCTGGTTGCAGCTGGATATGGGGGATATATTACGTGGCATCAGGGACTCTCAGGTGCTGCCCCACTTCTTATCGCCACGCCAGATCATTTTCTGGTAGATACGATTGGTAGTGTTCCGATCTCCCAGACGATATTCAACCCCGCTAATCTGATTATATTGGCGGCATTGATCGTCGTTGTACTTGTCGTGATGCCACTAATGGCCCCACGAAAGTCTGAGAATATCACGACCATCCCACAGGAGAAACTTCGACAGGCCGACGCAACCAAGGCCATGGCTGACGGTGGCACTGCAGCAGTTGCCTCGCCGGATTCGAGACTGAAAGCCTCGCTCCTGGATAGTCGGATACTCTGTATGGGGACCGGCCTCCTGATTCTCTCGTATCTTGGCTACCTGTTCGCTACGAACCCGTTCCTCGACGTGTTCAACCTCAACATTTTCATTTCATTGATGTTCGGTCTGGGATTCATCTTCCATATGCGGCTTCGGAGTTATATCGAAGTGTTCGCGGACGCAATCAAGGGTGCCAGTCAAATCCTGATTCAGTTCCAGTTTTATGGTGGCATCATGGGCATCATGGTATGGTCGGGACTTGCAACGCAAATAGCGGTCCTCGCTGCGAACCTGGCTAACGGAACGACGTGGTATCTATTCGCGTTCCTATCATCAGGCATCATCAACTTCTTCGTGCCGTCAGGTGGCGGGCAATGGACTGTTATCGGTGACATCCTCGTTACCTCCGCAAACCAAATTCCCGGTGCGAGCGTCGATCGAACGATGATTGCGTTCATGATGGGTGACCAATGGTCGAACATGGTACAGCCCTTCTGGGTCTTGCCAATGTTGGGTATCGTAGGCCTCTCAATTAGGGATATGATGGGGTATACTGCTGTGCTGTTCGTGTTCTCAGGGATCGTCCTTGGAGCAGGTTCCCTTCTCATGGGGATGGGCGTAATATAGGTGATTACAATGGCAACTGAAACTTCCACCGCGGATACCAAAGAGACGACGCGTACCGAGGCGTTTGTTAACCAATTGAATAGTGTGTACCCGGATCCGCTATTGATGGCTATTCTCCTAGCTGTCGTGACGCTAATTGCGGTTACGCCATATTATGCAACCCCAGTGCAACAGCTGGAGGTGTTCGCTACCGGGTTCTTCAACTTGTTCGCACTGCAGATGGGATTAATCCTATTTTGGGTTGTTTCGGCAGTAATAGTAGAATCACGGATAACGGGTAGTTTATTCGATAAGATCGTTGCTCAGCTACCCACTGGCAGCCAGACAACGGTGGTTTACGCCACTGGTGTGGTATCGCTGATCTTTGCGTTGTTTAATTGGGCGCTCGGCCTCATCGGCGGGGTTCTAATTGGATACAAGCTGGCACAACGGGCAGAGCAGGAAGGAACGGCTGTCCACTATCCTGCTGTCTTAGCTGCTAGTTTGCTATCACTCGTCATTATGAATCAAGGGATCTCCAGCCAAGGAGCGCTCCTGATGGCTGATCCAACGGGCACTGTTAATTTCCTCGCACAGGGGGAGAGCGGGCAACTTGTCTTAGACATGGGGACCTTCCTATTGAACCCGGTCAATGGGATCTCAATGATACTATTTGTTGTGACGCTGCCACTTCTGATAGCCAAATTGGCACCTTCAGAAGTTGCTAATCGTCAATCCGCTTCGGACACGCTGGACCTAAACATCGGCGAGAAATCGCTAAAGGAGTACCTCAGTCACCATTCTCTACCGTCAGAGGAAGAGATGGAGATTGCTGACAAACTGGAACAGTCACGAAAGCTCAGCGTGATAACTGTCTTCATTGGTGGTTCTTCGGTCGTTGCCTACTTCATCAGCGGTGGTAAGTTGACGCTCCTCTGGTTTCTCTTCGCAATAATAATGTTGGGAATTTTGCTCCAAGAGCGACCAATGGCATTCGTCGAAAAAACGAAAGAGTCAACGAAATGGGCTAAACACGTCGCAATCCCATTCCTTCTCTATGCGAATATTCACTACTTGCTGGATGGCGCAGGACTCTATGACTCGTTTGCTGCAACGCTGAGTTCGACCGGCGTTCCACAAATAAGCTCATACTTTGTGGCACTCGGGCTTGGCCTGTTGATTCCTGATCCTGGGTCAGTGTGGGTTATTCAATCCCCTGCAGTTCTCGGGATGGGGACGGAGCTGGGCGCAGCTCTGGTACCAGTGATGTACGGAGCAGGGGTGTCGAACTTTTGGCTCAGCTTCCTGTTTATCGGGTTGATTGGGACTGTAAGCAGCTTTAGTTGGTCGGAGTACTTCAGATATGCTGCCGTCGTAACTGGATACGTATCGATAGTGCTTGTGGCTCTGTTGCTAACATTCTAACCGTACCAACTATCTAACTCCTTTTTTTGATAGCGTCATTGTGAGCGGCGCTAATCGGCCGGTTATGTAACTATCTCTTGCTGAATCTTAATGTTCCGAGGAGATGTTCTGAACCGCGTATTACTGATATCAGATCCAAAAACTATCGAGATCGCTCCCTGAACCAGATATTAACACTCAGAAGGATGAATCCGCTACTCATCAAACGTAGCCTCTGGCTTCAGTCGAGACGGTCGACGGCTAGTGCAGTGTACTCGCCGCTTTACCGGTGGCCCGTCACCGTTGTGAACGACGGCTCCCTCAGATGGAATTGTACTCCTGATAGAACTTTGGGGAGTGTTCAGTCATGTGGTGAATAGGAACCGTGCCATGGCTGAATACGTTCGAATGTTTCGCTCGCCGCCAGTACGCGCTCGTCACTGAACCGAGGGCCGACAATCTGCATTCCGACCGGAAGTCCCCCGTTGGTGAATCCTGCTGGGACCGACGCTACTGGGTGGCCCGTGAGGTTGAATACCCAGGTTAATGCCCACTCGAGCGTGGATGTCATTGGTTCACCGTTGACCGGCTGCGGTGTCGAGTCACCGTGTTTGAACGGAGGGACGGTGAGTGTTGGGAGAACTAGCAGATCAAAGTTTTCGAAATACGATTGGATTGCCTCGAATATCTCTGCTCTCATCTTGTTTAGCTCCCGATATTCAAGGACATTCATTTTTTCAATCCGCTGGAACGTATCAACGTTTATTTCATCAAACAAGGGTAGTACCTCCGACCGAGGCTCAGCTTTGTTTTCACATATTTCTTTGATCGCCTCAGCAATACGAACCTGAAAACCGACTTCCCAGCACTCGTACATTTCTGTTCGATTCTGTGAGAAAGTGGGACTGGCCTGTTCAAGCGATGCAGGTGAACTTTTGAATGTCTCAATCGCCTCGAAGAATACGCTTTTTACACGGTCATCAATAGGAAATAGACCATCCAAATCAACTGTATACCCAACATCAAGTTCAGCGATTGACTGCTGGGACGCAGCCACGAGATTGGTATCTCTATCTCCAACGGAGTATGGGTCAGTTTTGTGAACACCCTGTATTGCCTCCAATAACATAGCCCCACCTTCGACAGTTCGTGTTTGAGGTCCGGGGCTAATCATCGGGGTATGATTGCCGAACCCATACGGACGATTTGAGAACGCTGCACGCCCGAATGTTGGTTTCATCCCGAAAACTCCACAGGCACTGGCTGGGATTCGGAGAGATCCACCCCCATCCGTTCCCAGGCCAAGAGTTGCCATCCCAGCCGCGGCCGCCACAGCGCTTCCACCGGAGGAGCTACCGGCAGTCCGGTCAGTGTTGAACGGCGTCGCAGTCGGGCCGAATAAGTCGTTGTCGGTGATTCCTTTGCTCCCGAACTCCGGAAGATTTGTTTTACCGATTACAATCGCTCCCGCTTCTTTTAGTTGCTGTACAGCGGGGCTATTCGTAGATGCAATGTTCCCAGCCAAGGCGGCTGATCCCATGGTGTAGGCTTGTCCACTGACTGGAAAGTTGTCTTTGACAGCCAGCGGGACACCATGTAGCGGGCCCAGTTCACTACCCCTTTCTACCGCGAGGTCTGCTTCGTGTGCAGCCTCTAAAGCGGCATCTTCGAAAATATCTATATATGCCTTCACATCCTCATTACGTTGATGAATATTGTTGAGATGGGCTCTGACAACAGATTCTACGGACATTTCGCCACGGCGGATTCTGCGTGACAGCTCAGACGCGGGGATGAAGCAAGGGTCCCTGCTCATGTTACTTTGCTAGAAATATCGAGCATATAAATTCACCACTATAAGAGCTTACATCTAGTTATATTATAATTAGCCGCTGGCGTCCACGCGAATGTGACAACTAAAATTTATAAGCTCGAATTCCAGGGCTGTTCCGTGCCACCAGGTGGTAAACGGGTTTTCGCTCTCCCGGTCAAGATGGGGTACTAGCTATTGAGTCGCCTTTCAGTGTATCTGCAATCAGAGAGGCAATGAGTTGTTGGATGATATAATATGTTACAATCGTAAAGACAACAAGCGAACTAGTGTATGGCAGTGCGATTACAAGAGCAATCCCGAGGTTCTTTAAATTAACCGTAAAAAATAGTGGGAGAGTCTGCTTCCGACCGAGCTGCCACCATCTCTCGAAACTCATTGCGATAAGAAATCCCACTCCGATGAGGGAAAGAGAGATACAAATGATGGTGAAAAAGAGGTCGAAACTGATTGCGTGGAGTCTAACACCTGCGACACTGGCGTAGATAATCACCGCGATAGCAATCATAGCGCCGGAATCTATCGTGGCTTTCGAGACCGACTTATCAGGGATGAGGCCAGCAAGAGCACTGCCACCAGCCACAATAACGAACAGATTAGTCAGGATACTAATCACTGGCACTTCTGTTTGAGCCCCGGACAGTGCATTGAGGACTACTGGAGTGAATATCGGTGAAAGTCCGAGTGAGACGATCGAAATGACAGTTGCAAGCTGCGTATCTCCACCAGCGAACCGAGTCCATATTATAGCGCTTCCAGCGGTGGCTGGCACGGCAAAAGCTATCTGAAATCCCAAGCGAGCTGTATTCGGGAGTGGAATATTATTCACCAGCAGACTTCCCACGACCGGGAACACAAAATACGAAAGACAGATAGCCAGCCCAATGAAGCGAACATAGGATATCCGGGTGACCGAATCGATCCCAACTCCTCTGAGAGAACTATATATTAGAAATACTACAAGCGGAGTTATTACAGGCTCTAAGTATCGGCCGCCTGTTGGGTAAATGATTCCAATAATGACTGCGATTACTACAAGACCGAGATTTTGATAATTACGGATGCCGTTTGGTAAGGAGACCAATCCAATCCACTCGGTTTAACACCGGTATGGCTCTTATAAGAATGTGCGTTATGATGGGAAATTTACGGTAATTGTTCGAAACAGTGAGGATATCGTCGCGCTGAAATAGATCATATACTCACCGCCAGAGATATTGATAGATTCCGGCTGGATCAATTTCCTTCACTGCTGAGCGAATCCCGTTCCGAAGCTCATCAACAGTTCCAAAGTACCTGTTCCCGAGCACTGACCTGAGTTGTCGCCAACACTCTTCTGTTGGATTCAGCTTGCGATGTTTCACGAGGGGACGTATACCCATTTCTCGGAGAGTTTCACGCAGTGGCTAGCTGTCATAGCCTCTGTCCGCAGCGAGGGTTTGCAACTCGCCCGCGTACCGGCGGGCGAGTTGCGCACACACGTCCGCGTCACTTCCCTTTCGAGTGCTTGTACAATGCACATCCAAGATCGCTTGCGGTTCAGTATCGACGAGTTTCGTCGCTTCGAGAGTCTGAACGCGGTAGTTCGTGCGGTCACAGTAATGCTTGCTCCCCGGTAATCGTTCGTAGTAGGTTGCGTCAACGGCTACGTGGGGCGATAGCTCGTGCAACTGCGCCGACTGGCGCAGTAGCACTCGCCAGACCTGCATCACAATCTTATCAAGCCACTTATTCAACGTCGATGGATGCGGGAGATCGTCGGACTCAAGGCCGGCGATCTCCAGAATTGGCGGCATCACCTCCAGCCGGTCGATGAACATCTCGTAGGTCTCATCAAGGAAAATCCCCAGCCCGTGGAGGGAAATCATCGCGTGCTCTGCGAAGCTGCCGCCGCCTTCCGGGGCGGCAGCTTCGTCCGGACCGTCGCAATAACTTTTGGCCAGCGACACCATCTCCTCTGTGAAGCGGGAAGTAAGTTCATGCAAACAGCTACTCACTCGCTTCAACTCCTTTGATTTACCGACCTATCCCGACGCCATCTAGTGATTCAGTGGAGCCCCTCAGATTGATTTAAGTGTTTTTTCCCAGAGGTCAAGACTTAGTGTACCATTTGATTCTGGATGATCCTCACCCCAGATATCTTTATGTGTGAACATGACAGAATATAGATATTCGTACTGTTTTTCTCCGTCCTCTGTAGGCATATGGTATGCACCGTGGACTCGATCAATCGTCCCCACAGCGTTTTCAGCATAATCTGGCCGTCGCTTAAACCGGTCGTGATCTGATTCGGCTAATTCAACACTCTGGCCAACAGCATATTTTGGATCTACTGGCGCTTCTCTTGGTGGCAAACCTTCCTCATGAGAGTCGTCTTTCCAGTCGACATTTGCTGGCATAGTGCTATACTGATTCTAAGTAAGATTCGTACAGGCTAATGTACGTCGTTTCGTTACCTTCGAAATGCTCATAATCCTCACCCCAAATATCCTCATTATTGAATTTAACATGATAAACTGGTTCAGGAGTCGTATATTCACCAAATCCATCTACATGTGCACGCTTATCAGGTAGCGTCTGAGTTCCCATGATCTCATCAATAACTCCCTCTACATTCCGAATATATTCCGGACACCGAGTGTGACCAGTTGGGTGAATGTTTTTTACACGGACTTCGTCACCGATTTCAAATGCCGTATCATCAGGATCCGTTTCTTGTCGCCATCTTTCCGAGGTTCCATTCTCGATAACGTCGATAGCAGCCTCTGTTATCTCTTCATTATTATATTCTGTCATTAGATCATCTGGATCCTCAGTCTGCTTCACTTTGTCAATTCGATCCTGATATTCTTCTTTTGTGATGATACCCTGTTCCGTGAGCATAGCTTCAATCCCAGCGAGCCAGTGCTCATAGTATGGCGCTTCTAAGTAGTATACGGGATCCATTGCATCCTCGATTGTGTACCGATTCGTGTTGAAATTGAATACTTTTTGCCCATACAACGCAGGGAGAAGCGGAAAGACTAGTTCTTCCCACTTGGTATCTAAGTCAAACGACTTAGAATTTTCTGGGGATGTATCAATGCTACCGACATTATCAGTTCCACCAATATCGTGTACACTGTCCATTTTACTTCAGATGGAGAGTAGTACGGGGCATAATTAAAATTTTCCACTGTGTTTTGAATAACTATACACAGTATATGAGGTATTTCATGCGATAAAGTGTATTTTATCACTTTCTATCTAGCTCACTCGGAGACTATTTTTTTAAACTATAGAGTTGAAAAATAAAATGATAGTGCTGTTTTTTGGTTGCGTTGACCACAAGATTTAGATAACCAGGGAATATTTCTTACAATGTAATATGGGAGCCGCAAACAGAGCAAGTCTCGATAACCAGCGAATGGAGAATGAAACGATTGGCAGCCGATTCGCGATTGCTCAAAGCAATTTAAGCTCCATACAGATCGCCGTAGTGCTTGCGTTCAGTGCAGCAATTGTATTTACATTGATGTTCTTACAGGAGCCACTTGTGCATGAGTCAGTCCACAACTTCCGGCATGCAGCTGGCATCACCTGTCACTGATAAATGCAATCAAGCCATATCCAACGTGGCATCGTCTCTGGAACTGCTACCGGTATCGCTTATTCATTATATATGCTGTTCGTTGGCAATCCACTCAGCAGTTATATTGAACACGTCACTCACGGACATACACACGGATCAGGAAATTCAGGAAAAATTGTCTCAGAAGCAATAACAGCTGCTATTAGCGCTAGTAGCGGACTATTATGGGGAATTTTGCTTGGAGGGGTCTTCGGTGTCATAATGTTCCTTTTTGAGCCCGGTTTGCCCGGCTCTGAGCGTATTCGATCGTACGTTTTAGCGGTAGGAGGTTTCCTAACCGTCTCCGGTATTCCATGGATGGTATTACCACCGGCTGTACCCGGAGCGGTTTATCAGTACCCAGTTGAGACACGAATGCGTGCATACTTCGGATTGGCTCTTATTGGAGCAGTTACATTTGCAGCAGCTGTATCTATATACAAATATACGACTCGCCGACATATAGGAATAAGAATTCTTGCTGGGACTGTACCTGTCCTAGCTGTCGCTACCGTCCTCAGTGTCGCTACGCCAACTATAACCACCTTCCCGGATATTCCTGCTGATCTTGTCGCTGCATATCAGGCGCTTACTATCTTTACGCAATTGGGAATGTGGATATTGATAGCTGCACTATTCAATTTAATACATAATCAGCCGTTTATATATGTCAAAGAGCGGTACAAACGGTCGATAATATGAATACGAGTTGATACTTAGAGACATAAGTACGAGAAAATATCTGGCGACTCAATATCAGTAAGCGCGGTGAGTGCAGTCTCACGAAGTTCATCCAGTGTGTCGAAGAGACGGTTGCCGAGGGCTCGATCAAGGCGTCGCCAACACTCTTCTGCGGGGTCCACCGGAGCTGACCTCACAGAAGGTAGCACAGTTCGACTGATCAACTCGTCGAGCGAACCACGATAGGTCGTTTTCTTTCGAACTCTGAGACACAGCAGAACAACGTGTTGCGGGAGTGTATAGTGGTGTTTAGAGAACTTCGAGGAGTATCAAGAGACGGCTCGGCGTGCCAGATCGATCGCCTTCTCAATAGACCGGAGCATCTGCAACTTCGGGAGAGTTTTCATTTCATGGAATTACAGTACACATATAACTCTCTGAGGATTTCAACAAAGCCACTCGTCTTATTATTCGTTATCAGGACTCTCCCTATAACAAATTTTGTTGTATTTAAAGATATATTCCCTATTTGTGTCTAATGTATTGGCACAAAAGACTAAAGTGTTAGTGCTTGTTCCATATTAGATGGAATTAGTCCATGAGTAAAACCATTCCCGTCGATAAAGAAGAAGACAATGAAGCGCGAGCAAGAGCACTTCAGTCATTGCTGATTGAGAAAGAGATGCTGTCCACTGATGCAATTGATGCTATAATTAGCAAGTTTGAAGATGATATCGGTCCTATGAATGGGGCGGAAGTTGTCGCTCGAGCCTGGACTGATAATGAATTCAAGAAAGAATTAATCAATGATTCTACGGCAGCAATCAATGCCGAATTTGGCCATACCGGCATGGAAAGCGTCGATGTTGAAGTTTATGAAAATACGCCTGATGTACATAATGTTGTAATTTGTACGCTCTGCTCCTGCTTTGCGTGGCCCCTTCTCGGGCTCCCGCCGACGTGGTTCAAATCAGGCCCCTATCGAGCACAGATGATCAAACATCCGCGAAAGACGCTACGCGAAGACTTTGAAGTTGACTTAGACGAAGATGTGGAAATCAGAGTCTGGGACCAGAGTGCAGAGGTTCGGTATATGATACTTCCGCAGCGGCCAAAAGGAACCGAAGGTATGGATGAGAGTGAGCTAGCTGAATTAGTAACGCGCGATTCAATGATCGGTGTTGAGCGTATCGGTGATAAGCACGCTGATGAGCTCAAATAATATGAATTTTGACAAGACGATCTCCGAGATACGCCAGAAAGAGGAATTGCCAGAAGACGCAGATAATCTTAATTTCCAAGCTCCGTGGCAGGCTCGAGCCTTCAGTATTGTCCTGTCGCTATACGAGGACGACCTGTTCACATGGAATGAATTCCAATCTAGACTAATCGAACAAGTGCAAGATGAGGATCATGCTCAGATAAACAATCAGCCCGAGTCTGTTTATTACCAGCAGTGGATTAGCGCATTAGAAAACTTACTTGTAGAAAAAGGCATCTGTAATCCAGAAGAGATTATTGAACGGTCTAGTGAGTTCGCTAGTGGCAGACGCGATGCATCTGAATTTGTCCCTGGTGCGGACCACAGCCACTCACACTAAATATGACGCCTCTCGGCACACTTAGACTCGGGCTCCTCTTTATTGGAGGTGTATTATTCGTTAATGGGCTTTGGATTCGCGGTGAGGGTAGTAACAAATGCCGTGTTGAATAGCGGTCTAATCGGTTGATATCGCGGAGTAGAAGGACGAAAACGGGGAATTGACTCTATTCATTGAAGTCGACATCCTCGACTTCGTTGAGCAGTGTCGGCGTATTTACGCATCTACACCCCTATCTCTTTTTGAAATATCTGTATGGGGGTGAAAAATATACCACTATAGGGAGGCGGGCGTGCAGAAGGGTTCTCATAGCTTAACGACCGGACTGGCGATGTCACCTCCTCATTCGTGATTAGCGATGACGACTTCCTGAAGGTGAGTACCCGCGACCTCCGGCGCCGGTTCGCGCAGCGACTCTTGATCGACCAGCAGATGAATCCCCGCGTCGTGATAGCCGTCGGCGGCTGGGATAGTTTCGCCGCGATCGAACCGTACCTGAACGCACCCGGTGAGGACATCATCGACGACGCCTTCCGAGAGGTCGAACTCTGACCGCAGAAGTTGTGATTGGTGTTGGGTGAGTACCCAACAGATTTACGCTGTTGGGGACCAGACCAACAGGTAGTGGATGCCCACAGAGCAAACGTTCCAGTATACCCACGTTGAATCTGGGCACGCTCGAAGATCTGACGCTCGTCAGGTACGACAACGTACACGAGGATATCAAAGGCCACGAACACCACACCGCAGCCGGCGACGTCGATGATGTTGCCTTCCCAGGGATGGCAGAACGCCTCCTCGAGTTCTGGGCAAGCGCCGACGAATACTGGGACGCCGTCAACGGCGGCCCGGAACGGCCCTACTGACCGTCACCCACACCACACACTCATGACCACGCTCCACATCACAGTCGGCGACCGAGAACAGCTCCGAGAAAAAACGCTGCAGTTCGTGGAGGATGCCAAGGCTGGGCAGCAGAGTGACCACGACGAGAAGAACGTCATCCAGTTCGGGAGCTACAGCGATCTCGTCGACAGCCTCACACCCCTTCGGTTAGAACTTATCCAGGCGATTGCCGACAGGGAGCCGGAGAGTATGCGCGAAGCGGCCCGTCTCGTCGACAGAGATGTCTCCGATGTTCATTCCGACCTCAAACAGCTGGAGGTACTTGGACTCCTCCAACTCGAAGACGGCGGCCCCAGCGGCGCGATGCAGCCGGTCGTCCCCTTCGACCGTATTGAGATGCATATCGATTACCCGCTTGTCGACAGTCCCGATACGACACCGGCCAGTGCGTGACTTGTCGTCTGGAGGGGCACTGTCCAGTCGAACCCGACTTCCCCAACACGGGCAAGGATGTCGATGCCAGAATCGAATACGAGAACGCTCAGACCGAATACGTCGAATTTAAGCGACTGACCGGGAACGATCTGAGAGGGAATCTCTTCGATAATGTGATTGATGATTCTCCGAGTGCGGATTCTATCAACAGCAGATACGTCAAAATTGGAGATGATACGAGCGACGGACAGAATATCGGTGAGATAACGGTAGACTACGACCGATATGGTATCGGGAGCGATGCACAGATAGAGGTGATTCTTAGAAATGAGATAGCGGAGAATCTAGATGATGGACCGGTAGAAAATGTTGCGGTTGACAAAGTTCGGATAAAGTCAGCAAATGGAAGTTCATTCGAAGTAGACATACCTCAGGGAGATGACTCATAAATGAAGAAAAATATAGATTTCCTGACTGAAGGGCCTGGCTCGGCGAGATGGATGCTATATGCCGACTCTAAGATCGCTCTGTCTGACGAGATTCCGGACCGAACCGCGTCGATTGTCGAAGACGTCTTTGCGACGCTTGGTGAGACTGTTACCCCGACAACGTTGCGTCTTGGTATCTCATCCCTTCCAGCACAAACCCCGATTCCAGCAGCTAAGGAGCAAGCTGAGCTGCTGCCCGACTCACCACTTACAGTCAGTAACCCTGATAAGGTCACGTTCGGGGACTACACGGACCGACTGGCCGAGATACCGGTGGACGACGGCCGTATCGTGCAGAATTCAAAGGTTACTACTGACGCGACGAAGGTGCGAATCTTCCTTCGAAGTGGCATGCAGACAATCGATAGCAGTGGGTCAACGTACTACGAACGGGAGCAGCCAACTGTTGAGGATAGTCTAAATTACGCCCCACTAGTTCTCACGATTATACATTTCGGGCCGAAGTATGGTCCAGAAGACAAACTCGAGGGCGATTCTCTGTACCGAATTAGCATTAGTACCGGCTCAGATATCTGGTTCGATGACACACAGATTGCCCGAATCAACCGCGCGCGATTGCACGAACTGCTCCATCGCATCGATAGTGTGCTACCCGTTGTCAAGCGGAAATTCTCCGTCGGTGAAATGAGCGGCTACATCAACGCCGATGCTGAGGCCGTCTTCGACTATGACGGCCCACCGGCCGAGGAACTCATCAGGGAGTATCGCATCGACTGGGTCAAATCCGAGCTGGTCGAGACAGCTGCCCAGTACGAGGAAGACGGCAATACGGTGTTCGAAGTGACCAGCGATGCCGAATCCATTACAACGGACGAACTACGTAAGCGAATCGAGGCCTACGTCGACCAGCAGCAAACAAAGGGCAACGCCCCCCAGGCAGACATCTTGCGTATCATCCGCACCGATGGGACACCGCTCGAAGCGCGGTTCTCCGACGGTGATATCGAGTGGATTGACGATGAAGCTGACCAGCGATAGTACCACCCCCTGATACGGTCGGTTACGCTGCACTGTAACCGAGCCGTTCACTCTCTTGGCATCTCGATTCTCGCTACGACCTCCTCGTTTCTCAATCCCTCAACTAGACAGTGTCATAAGAGCGCTCTATCATAAACCGTATCAGTCCAACCCGTGCCGCCTGACCAACCGGCTACTCAGAACAGGGATTCAGATTCGTTCAGCACTTCCGCGGGCCCGCCGACTTCCCAGATTCGGGTGTCGACGCCACAGTCAGCGACGGCTTCCTCGACGCGGTCGACGTACTCGGCGGTGGTGTTGATGTAGGTGCTCGCGCCGGTGTCGACCGAGAAGTACACCGGGATATCCTCCTCGGTGCGGAGTTCCCGGACGGTGTTGAAAATCTCGACAGTCCGGGGCTGCCAGTACACCCAGCCGGCGGGGCCGGTCATCGTCGTCGCCGCAAGTGACAGCGAGTCGTGTTCGGCCAGCTCGAACGCGCGAGCGAAGTCAGCGTCGTACAAAGCGTCCCGCATATCCGAAATCTGGTACTGGATGTGGGCCATCCGGGCCTGGAACATGTGGCTGTCGGCGGCCTCCTTGTGGGCGGCTTCGGTCTCCTTGTAGGAGGGGACCATGCCGGCGACGATGCGCAGGTCGTCTTCGAGGTCCGTCTCGATGCGCTCGCTGCGACAGTCCTGGTCGTTGACGCCGGTCTTGAGATGGGAGAACGCGCCCGTCACCGCCCGGGCGGCCGAGGCCGAGCCCCGGCGGGCGACCGTCGAGATTTCGGGATGGGTCATGTCGAGTCCGGCGGCCTCGACCAGCGCCGTCGCCGCGGCGGCAAAGCCCGAGGAAGAGGAGCCAAAGCCGATGTTCGTCGGGAAATCGTTGGTCGACTCGAACCGAACGGGGTCCTCGATGCCCGCCAGTTCGCGGACGTGGTTGACGACGGAGTCGATGCGCTCGGCGCCCCGGCCCTCGACTGTCTCGCCGTCGATGACGTACTGGTCGGTGTCGAGCGACGGGTCGAACTCGGCGGTGGTCTTGGTCCGGCTCGGTGCCGTGCTGACAGAGATGCTGTCGTGGTACGGCATCCGCCGCTGTTCGTCACGCATCCCGTGGTACTTCACCAGCCCCTGAATGGGGTGTGCCTTCGCGGTCGCTTTCATACCTCACCGTTCCGGGGCGGGCACTTTGCTATTGCGAACCGGGCCGAGACGGGACAGGAGCCGGTTCGTCCACTGGACTGGTGTGAAACACTGTTCTTCAAAATAATCAATATATTATTGGCTAGTCGGGCAGTTATAGAGCTACTAACCCGCAGAGTATGATAGTAATTGTCGAAGAAACTTTACTACCTTGTCGCAATATGCTCAGATGAGGCAACGATGTCATACACCTCCCTCACGACGGCACTGACGCTGTACCACGGCGGAATACTCAGTCTGGAGCAGGCCGCCAGCTACGGCGGCGTAGAGACCCGCAAGCTGGCCTCGGAACTCCGCTCGCGGGGTTTCGATATCCGCGAAGAAGACTGGGACGTGCTGGTCGAAACGGCGAACTGAGCGCGGTCGCTGACCCGCCGGTTCCCGCTGGCCTGCCGGTCCCCACTGACCCGTCGGTGCCCGACTCGGCGCCACCCGGACTGGCCCTGCCGGCCCTCAACTCGCCCGTCTCGCCGGGCGGCCACAGAAACGTCCGGGCTCAGTACTCCGGGCTCTCCTCCCGGACCCCTTCGCGCTTGTTGACCAGCCGGGCGAGTGTAAACAGCGTGTCCGAGAGCCGGTTGAGATAGATAATGGCGGTGCCGTTGACGCCGGCCTCCGCTGCGGCCAGCGAGACACAGCGCCGCTCCGCGCGGCGACAGACCGCCCGGGCGTGGTGGAGCTTCGCGCCCGGCTCCGACCCCGACGGCAGGATAAAGGACTCCAGCGGGGCCAGTTCCTCGTCGGCGGCGTCTATCATGGCCTCGATTTCCTCGACGTGGGTCTCGATAATCCGGGGGTCGTCGTCGTCGGGACTGGGGTTTGCGAAATCGGCCTGGACGATGTGAAGGTGGTTCTGGATGGTCCGCAGGTCGTCGTCGATATCGTCGTGCCCAGTCGGACGGACCACGCCGACCAGTGCGTTGACCTCGTCGACGGTGCCATAGGCCTCGATGCGCTGGGAGTCCTTCGAGACCCGCTCCATCGTCCGCAGGTCTGTCTGGCCCTGGTCGCCGCGACCGGTGTAGATGGTCATGACCGAGCCTGGGGCTGCCACGCTCTTATAGGCTCCTCACGCCGGTTCGGTGACGGTCAAAGCCGCCGTTCGAGTTCCGACAGCGCTGCGGGCGTCAACGCGACATCGGCGAGCAGCGCCTCGCGCCCGTCGGTGTCGCCGTGTCCCGCGACGAAGCCGTTTAGCCGCGCCGCGACGGTCGAATCGACCAGTGCCGGGCCGTAGATGTTTTCTAGCTCGTCGCTCACGACCGGCGTCGAGCGGGTCGATGGCCGTCTCGACGGACTGGCCGGTCGGAAAGCGCCGCCGCCGACGCCTCGACGGCCTCGCGCTGGTACTCGTCGTGGACCAGCACGACGCCCCGATACTGGCGCTTGTGGGGCGCCGAGAAGGGGTTGTGGTTCGCCCAGAACACGTCCAACAGGGCCTCATAGTCGAGGACTGCGGGGTCGTACTCGACCTGGACGACCTCGGTGTGGTCACCCAGCGAGTAGTAGCTCGGCTCGGGCTCGGTCCCGCCCGCGTAGCCGACGCGAGAACCCGCTTCCCAGAACCGGGAGCTTCAATTGCGCGGGCACACAACGTCACGCCATGAGTCTCGAACTGGAACATTACTGCCCGAAGTGCGAGGAGTACAGCGAGTTCTGGAAGGTCGCGAGCACGAGGATGCATCTCGGGCGGAAGGTCAAGTGGCACTGTGGGGAGTGTGACTACGGCTTCGTTCGAATCGACGGCGAGGTCGACACCGCACAGACCGCCTGAGGTATATAGTCGTACTGTGACGTCTTAGAAGCCGTTTTATCTGTCCAGTCGCTCATCCTCCACGTATGAGGAGCCCGGACCCCGACCGCCTGGCCGCAGCCGATACCGACCGACCGGACGTGGAACTGTCCATGACCGTCGTCCGCTACGCGGACAGGCCGGACCGCTGTACCATCTACCCGCCCGAGGCGACAGGTGACGCCCGCATGTCGACGTGGCTGAGTGGGAACTACGGAGCCTTTGTCGCCCTCGCCGGGATGCAGTGACCGTAGATTTTTATCTCAGAAGCGGGAAGAAGCCATAGATGGGGATAGACGTGCTCCTGGTCGACGAGGACGAGGACGTGCTCGAAATCGTCCAGACGTTTCTCGAGCAGGAGGACGACTTCGACGTGACGAGCGAACTCGACCCGGAGGCGGCACTGGAGATGGCGCTGACCGACGAGTACGACGTCGTCGTCAGCGACTTCAAGATGCCTCGACTCGACGGGCTGGAACTGTGTGCAAAACTCCGGGACCGGGAGCGCACCCTTCCCTTCTTCCTCTTTAGCGCCCGCGAACCGGCGGACGTGAAGCCGGCCGCCGAGGAGGCCGGCGTGACCGGCTTCATCCAGAAGGGCACCGGCACCGAGCAGTACAGCGTCCTGGCCGAGAAGATACGCGCCGCGATCTAGATATCGGTTCGCGGGAGCGCCAGCGTGACCGACGCCCCGTCTGCGGTGTTCTCGAATCGGACGGTCCCCCCATAGGACTCGGTTACCCAGATGACGAGCCACAGGCCCAGCCCGCTGCCGTGACTCAGCTGGGTTATTGGCTCGGTGCCGGTCAACACGTCGAGTTCCTGGTCCGGGATGCCCGGCCCGTCGTCGGTGACGGTGACCGACACCGTCTCGGGGGCGGGGTCGACCTCGACGGTCACTGTCGGGCGCTCGCCCGCGTGGTCGAGGCTGTTCTCGAGGAGTTCGCCGACGACGCGACGGAGCCGGCCGTCTGCGGCCTCGACGCGCGTCTCAGGTACGGAGATGTCTACCGGCAACTCGTATTGGGCGGCGTACTGCATGGCGACGGACTCGACGGCCTCGGCGACGTCGAGGGGCGTCGTGTCGCTGTCCTCGCGCCTGACCGACCGCTCTATCTCGCGGGCACGGTCGCTGAGCGAGGCTATCTGTTCGGCCTTCCGTCGGAGCCGCCCGAGTAACTCGCGGTGGCCCTCGTCGTCGGTGCGCTCGTGGAGTTCGTCGGCGAGCCCGAGCACGACCGTCAGGTCGTTGCGGAGATTGTGCCGGAGGACGCGATTGAGCACTTTCAGCCGCCGTTCGCGCTCAATCTGCTCGGTGATGTCGGTGTAGATACCGAAGCTCCAGACGCGGCCATCGTCCCGGCGGTAGGGGACGCCACGGAAGAGGAAATCGCGGAAGCCGTCGGCCGTCCGGCGGTGGATTTCGGCCTGGACGGACTCGCCGTCGGCCCCCTGCTCGTCGAGTCGGTCGGCCTCGCGCCTGGTCGCGTCGTTTGGCGGAACGATATACTGGTTGAGTTCGTCATCGAGGACCGTCTGACGGTCGAGCCCGAACACGTCGGTGAAGGCGGGGTTGACCGAGCGAACCAGGGGGCCGTCGTCGGTGAACTCCGTCTCGACGACGGCGTCCGGGAGGTTGTCGAACAGATACGAGAAGCGGTCCCGCTCGTCGCGCAGCTCCTCGCGGGTCTGTTCCAGTTCCGTTCGGTCGCGGACGACCCCGGCGGTGCCACGGAACGCCGGGTCGTCGACGAGCGAGACCTCGATTTCGGCCGGGAGTTCCTCGCCGTTCCGTCCCGAGAGCGTCGTTTCGATTCTCGTGGTCGCGTCCCCGTCGCTGTCACGGAGTTCTCCGAGCTGTCTGGCGAACGTCTCGAGGGCCTGATCGTCGAGCACCGTTTGCGGGTGGCGGCCAAGCAGTTCCTCGCGTTCGTAGCCAAGCCAGTCGGCAAGCGCCTCGGTGATGAGCTGGAACCCCCCGTCCTCGTCGAGGACGTACACCATGTCACGGACGTTCTCGATGACGGTCTCGTAGCGCAGCAGGTCCTGTTCGCGCTCGACGCGGTCCAGCGCGGCGGCGGCGTTCGAGGCGAGGATTTCGGCGACCGAGACGTCCGCGTCGGTGAAACTCTCCTGTTGATACGTCGCGACGCTCAACACGCCGTGGCCGTCCAGCGGGATGTACATCGCGGCGTTGGCATCCCTGTCGTCGTAGTTCTCCACGTCGTCGAAGTCGTCGACGCGGACGGTCTCGCCGCGTGCGTAGGCCTCGCCCGGGAACGCCTCGTCGGCGTCGTAGACCGGCCGTTCTGGCATCCCGTCGGTGGCGGCGACGGGCACCAGAGAGTCGGTCGCCTCGTCGTAGAGCCGGACGAGGTTCAGGTCGAAGCCGAGTTCGGACTCGGCAGCCGCGACGACCGTCTGAGCCATATCTTCGACGGTCTTTGCCTGCATCAGCGACCGCGTCGTCTCCAGCAGCCCCGAGAGCCGCTGGTCGCGTTCCCTCTGGGCGGTGATGTCCCGGATGATGCCCGCAGTGCCCTTGAACCACTCGCCGTCGTCGTCCCACATCAGCGTCATGTGGTCCTCTGCGGGGAACGAGGTGCCGTCGGCCCGCTGTATCGCCAGGTCGAGCGTCTCCTCGTTGCCCGCGTCCTCGTCGAATATCATCGACCGGATGATGGACTCAGCCCGTTCGACCACCTCGTCGTCCTTGATGAAGCTGGTGTGAGCGCCCAGTAACGTCGATTCGCTGTAGCCGGTCAGCTCCGTCATCGCGTCGTTGACCAGCCCGAAGCGGCCCGTCTCGTCCAGCGCGTAGATGCCGTCGTCGACGGCCTCGATGACGTTCTCGTACTGTTCGAGGGCCCGCTCGCGCTGGCGGCGTTCCAGCTCGCGGCTGGTCCACTCGGCCAGCAACCGCGTGAACGTCTGCTCGCTCTCGGAAAAGGGCTCGGTCCGGGAGTCCTCGTCGGCGAAACAGAGCGTTCCGTACAGCTCGCCGTCGACGACGACCTTGCCGCCGAGATAGCAGGCGAGCCCCGACATCTGGTAGGCCGTCTCCGCTTCCCACCCCTCGGCGGCCGCGTCGGTGACCCCGAAGCTGTCCGGGCCGTCGACGATTCGGCGGCAGTAGGTGTTCGAGAGATCGGTCTCGACGCCCGCCTCGATGACGTCGTGGTCGCCGACGACCGAGATGACCTCGCAGTCACTGCCGTCGATGCGGGAGAGATACCCCAGCGAGAGGTCGAGCCGGTCCGCGCCGAGTTCGAGGACGCGGTCGAGTATCTCCGCGTCCGTGTACGATTCGGATGCCGCCAGTTCGGTCAGTCGCTGGAGGGCCGCGTTGTTTCGCTCCAGTTCCCGTCCGCGTGCCTTTGGCACCGCGAGTCCCGACTGCTCGCAAAGCAGTGCCTGAAGCCGTTCGACCGGGTCACCGTCGCTCCGGGGTACGTACTCGGTCACCCCGAGGCGGGTCGCCTCGGCGGCCACCAGACCGTCGGGTTCGTCGGTCGCGAGGACGACGGGCAGGTTCGGTCGCTCGGCCCGTATCGCCTCGAGGGCCGCAAGCGCGTCGAGGCCGTCCTCGGGCGCGTGGTCACAGACGACGGCGGCGACGTCGGTCTCGGCGAGAACGTCGAGTGCCTCGGCCGTGGCACTCGCGGTCCGAACCGGGCGGTCGAGTTGCCTGGCCAGGGACTGAGCGACACCGCCGTCAGTCGCGGATTCGGGACGAACGTGGAGGATAGGTGCCTGCTCGGACATGCCCGTCAGTATCTGTACTGTCCGCTACACTCACATAAAAGGGCGGCCGGGATTATCAGTCGTCGGAATCGAGCGCCTGCCAGGAGAGCTGCGGAGTCCGGGCCGCCGAGACCTGGTCGATGCGGCCGGCGGCCGTCCGGGTCGGCGCCGCCGCGAGCGTGCCGTCGTCCTCGCCGTGGACGGCCCCGAAGGCGGCGGCCAGCTGGTCCAGCGACCGGCGGCTCTCGCCCTCCGTCGGCTCGGTCATCAGCGCCTCGGCGACCGTCTCGGGCCACTTCGTCGTCGGCGGGTGGACGCCGTGGTCTAACATCCCCTTCGCCACGTCGGCGGCGTCCTGCTCGCCCGCGCTGGCGACGAACTCGTGGTGGAACGGGCCAAAGGGCACCTCGTAGGGTATCCGTTCGGCGAGGTAGTTCGCGTTCAGGACGGCCTTGGCGCTTGCGTCGGCCAGTCCCGAGTCGCCCAGGCGGGTGATGTAGGCGAACGCCTTCACGAGCACCGGCCAGTTGCCGTAGTAGCCGTGGACCTTCCCGATGGAGTGGTCGGGGCGGTAGTACTCGTAGTCGCCGCGCCCGTCGTCGCCCTCGCGCTCGCGGACGTGCGGGGCCGGCAGGAACGGCGCCAGCTTCTCGGTGACGCCGACGGGACCCGCACCCGGCCCGCCGCCGCCGTGGGGCGTCGCGAACGTCTTGTGGACGTTGTAGTGCATCACGTCAAAGCCCATGTCGCCGGGCCGGGCTCTCCCCAACAGGGCGTTGAGGTTTGCCCCGTCGTAGTAGAGCAGGCCGCCCGCGTCGTGGACGATATCCGCGATACGCTCGATGTCGCGCTCGAACAGCCCCAGCGTGTTCGGGTTCGTGAGCATGAGCGCCGCCGTCTCCTCGCTGACGGCGGCCTCGAGCGCGTCGATGTCGACGCGGCCGTCGTCGCCGCTTGGCAGTTCCACGACGTCGTAGCCGGCCATCGCCGCCGTCGCGAAGTTCGTCCCGTGGGCCGAGTCGGGGATGACGACCTCGGAGCGGTCGTCGTCGTTGTGCTGGTGGTGGGCCTTCGCTATCCCGATGCCGGTGAACTCCCCGGCGGCACCGGCGGGTGGCTGCAGCGTCACCGCGTCCATCCCGCCGATTCGGGCCAGATAGTCCTGGAGGCGATAGGAGAGCGCGAGCGTTCCCTGGACCGTGCTGTCGGGCCGGGCCGGGTGGACGGCGGCCGACGGCAGGGCCGCGATATCCTCGGTGAAGGAGGGGTTGTACTTCATCGTACAGGAGCCAAGCGGGAACGGGCCGCTCTCGACGCCGTAGTTCATCTGTGAGAGCCGGGTGTAGTGGCGGGCCAGTTCCGGCTCGGCGGGGGCGGGTAGTTCCAGCGAGTCACGGGTCAGCTCCTCGGGCAGCGGCGAGTCCTCGATGTCGACCGTCTTCGGGGCTTTCTCGGAGAGCAGCGGCTCGTAGCGGTCGCCGTCGTCGGTCCAACTCGCCTGCTTGTATCTCACGCGAGACACCCCCGTGTCGAGCGTGAGGCTCGTGGGACGCGAGGAAGGAGCGGTCTCGATACCGGGCGGCGGAACCGCGAGGTCGAAGTGACCCGAGAGCACAGCGAGGCGAAGGTCATTTCGCCACCTCCGAAATCGCCGCGATGAGCCCGTCCTCGGCCTCGGCGGTCACCTCGGTGGCCGAGACCTGAATCAGGTGCTCGCCGATTTCGTGGACGGCGTACCCCTCCGAGGCGAGGTCATCGACGACGGCTCTCGCGGGCTGGTCGGTGTGGGCGACGAACTCCCGGAAGTGGTGGCCGTCGTGGACCGGCGCCTGCAGGCCGACCACGTCGTCCAGCCGGGCCGCGAGGTCGCGGGGCCGCGTCACGCAGTCCTCGGCCAGGTCGACGAGCCCGTCGGGGCCGAGCCACGCGGCGTGCATCGCCGTCCGCAGGGCCACCCACGCCTGGTTGGTACAGATGTTCGAGGTCGCCCGCTCCTTGCGGATGTGCTGTTCGCGGGTCTGGAGCGTGAGCGTGTACGCCCGGCGACCGTCGCTGTCCTCGCCGGCCCCGACGAGTCGGCCGGGGACCTGCCGGAGGTACTCCTCGCGCGTGACGAACATCCCGAGGCCGAAGCCGTAGGCGGTGCCCGTCCCCAGCGAGGCGGCGTCGCCGACGACCACATCGGCGCCCACGTCGGCGGGCCGTTCCAACAGTGCGAGCGCGACCGGGTCCGACCCCAGACAGAACAGCGCGTCGTGGTCCTCGGCCAGCGCGCCGATGTCGGCGAGTCGCTCCTCGATGACACCCCGGACCGTCGGCGTCTCGGCGTACACCAGCGCGACGTCCTCGTCGATGGCGTCGGCGAGCGCGTCCACGTCGGCCTGCCCGTTGACCATCGGATACGATTCGACGTCGAGTCCCGGGCCGTCGACGTAGTTCGCCAGGACGGCGCGCTTGCCCTCGCGGAGGTAGGCCGGCACCAGCACCGTCTCGCCCGACACCGAGCGCACCCGCTGGGAGAGCGTCGCCGCCTCGCCCAGCGCCGTCGCATCGTCGTACATCGAGCAGTTGGCGACGTCCAGCCCGGTGAGTTCGACCAGCATCGACTGGTACTCGAAAAGGGCCTGCAGAAAGCCCTGAGCGACCTCGGGCTGGTACTGCGTGTAGGAAGTCAGAAACTCCGAGCGCGTCGAGAGGTCGTCGACCACGCTCGGGACGTAGTGGGTGTAGTGACCCCGACCGAGAAACTCGGTCAGGTCGTCGTTGCGCCCCAGGAGTTTGGCTGCCTCTCGGCGCGCCGCCCGTTCGCCGTGTGCGTCTATCCCGAAGTCGCCGTCGAAGGCAACCGAGCCGGGCACGTCGAACAGCGCCTCGATATTGTTGACGCCGACCGCCTCAAGCATCGCCTCGGTCTCGGTCGCAGTGTGTGGGGCGTACGGGCTGGTCATGGGAACTGTCTCGGAAACCGGCGAACGGTCCAGCGAGCGGTCCAGCGAGCAGGCATTGATAGCCAACTGTTGTGGCCGCCCGCATATGATTATCCCGATTCGGGGCGCCCGAGCGTTCCGAACCCAGAGACCGCAGCGGTCTAAACTATCTGGTCGCGGTACTCCTCGGCGGAGAGCAACTCGTCCAGTTCCCCCTCGTCTCCGACCTCGACTTCGAGCATCCACCCGTCGCCGAAGGGGTCCTCGTTGAGCAGTTCGGGCCGGTCGAACAGCGACTCGTTGACCGCCGTCACAGTTCCGCTGATTGGCGCGTAGACGTCCGAAACGGCCTTGATGGACTCGACGACGCCGAAAGCCTCCCCCGCCGTCAAATTGTCGCCCCCGTCGGGCAGTTCCACGAACACCACGTCACCCAGTTCGTCCTGTGCGAAGTCAGTGATACCCACGCGGGCGGTGGCGCCGTCGGTGTGGACCCACTCGTGCGATTCCAGATACCGGAGGTCGTCGGGTACGTTGAAACTCATCTGTCGATAAATGGCGTCGCCCGGGTACGTGCTTCCTTCGGTTCGCCCCGGATGACCACCTGGACCGGCGTGTCGGGGTCGGTGTACTCGGTCGGCAGGTAGGCGAGCGCAATCGGGACTCCGAGCGTCGGACTCATCGTCCCGCTAGTGACGTGTCCCAGCGGTTCCCCGTCCGCGTCGTTGACATCGTAGCCGTGCCGTGGGACACCGCGGTCCAGCAGTTCCAGCCCGACGAGTGTCTCGGCGACACCCTCGCGCTTCCGGGCGGCCAGCGCGTCACGGCCGACGAACTCGGTGTCGAGGGCGACCGTCCAGCCGATATCGGCTTCGTAGGGGGTTCGGGGCTCGTCTCTCGGGTTGAACTCCTCACCCGAGAGTAGAAAGCCCATCTCCAGACGGAGCGTGTCCCGTGCACCCAAGCCACAGGGCTGGCAGTTCAGCGCCGACCACACTGTCTCTGCCTCCGAGGCCGGACAGAGCAGTTCGAACCCGTCCTCGCCCGTGTAGCCGGTGCGGGCGACCAGGCTCTCGACGCCGGCGACGGCCCCGCTCGCCACCTCGAACCGGCCCAGCGAGTCCGGCGAAAGCGCCGTCTCCGCTGTTAGCGTGTCCTGGGCCTCCGGTCCCTGCAGTGCAATCATCGCGTACTCCTCGGTCCGGTTAGTCACTGTGGCCGTCAGTCCCCACTCGTCGCGGTGGGTCACCCACCGCTCTGTCATCTCGCCGTCGTGGCCCGCGTTCGGGATGAAGAGGTAGTCGTCGTCGGACTCGTCGGGCAGCCGGTAGACGACGGTGTCATCCAGCAAGATTCCGTCCGCGTCGGTGATACCCGCATACTGGGCGTCGCCAGGGGACAGTTTGGCGACGTCGTTGGTCGTCAACCGCTGGGTGAGTTCGAGCGCGTCCGGGCCGGAGACGGTCACCTGTCCCATGTGGGACACGTCGAACTTCCCGACGGTCTCCCGGACGGCGGTGTGTTCTATGCGAATCGAATCGAACTCGACCGGCATCTCCCAGCCGCCGAAGTCGGTGAGCGTCGGGTCCTCGTACACCCCCGCGAGGGGGGACTGTCGGAGTGTCATGGCTACTGGCTCGCCCCCTGTGACCTTACGAGTTGGCCTTCTGGGGTGATTTTGCCCGAGCGTGTAAACTACATATCGCGATAGGAAATCGGTTTCTGGCCGCGCTGGCACCGATGGGAGAGCGCCCCTGCAGTTCGACCGCTCAGGCATAGTTTGATGTCCTTCGAGAATTCGGCGTCCTCGGAGTGAAACCCGTTCGGGGAGCTCCCAGGACAGTGTTGTGACTCGGCTATGCGGTGATTACAGGTCGCCGTTGACGATATCCCCGACCCGCTGGCGGTCGAACAGCTCCTCGTTCCGGTCGAATTCGTCGGGGAACAGCTGCGTGGCCGCTCGCTCCGTCTTCGAGAGGTTGATAATCGGTCCCTGATACATCCCGCCGGCCGGGTAGACGTCCCCGTTCTGGACGGCCGTGAGCTGGCTCGCCGTGCTGTGCTCGCGCATGAACGCCAGGTAGGTGTCCCGGAAGTCGGACGCCGTCCGGTGCTCGTCCGTGTAGAACATGAGCACCTCCGGGTCGATATCCAGCAGCGGTTCGTAGTCGATAGTGCCACGGTCCGACGTGAAACTCTGGATGTCAGAGCCCGCGAGGGCGTCGCTCACGCCGAGGTCTCGCCACTGCTTGTAGGCTGTCCGGTCGCCGAGTCGATACGGATAGAACTGCTCCGGTTCCGTCGACCCCGGCGAGAGGAGTGCAATTTCTGGCCGGTCATTTTCCGGCGGGAGCCGGTCCTGTATCCCCGTGATGGTCTCGTCGTGGAGCGTCTGAAGCGCGTCGAACCGCGCCGTTCGCTGGAACACCTGTGCGACTTTTTCCGTAGCTTCGTACAGCGAGAAGTACGGATAACTATCGTGCCATGGATACGTGGAGAAGCTCGTGTTGCCACACAGTGGTGCGACGTTCTCGCTGATGTCGTCGACATCCGCCTGCTCCCAGTTGGGAATCAGGTTCGTCATGTAGTTCGGGTCGATAAAGTGGACGCCGGCGTCGATATCGTAGAACCGCTCTTTCGTGATGCCGTCCTGCCACAGCGACGTGATGCCGTCCTTGCTCGGCGAGAGCCCGGGGATATCGTCGTAGTGCCACGTCCGGTACTCGCCGGTGAGGACGACGGCACTGGGCTTGTCCGCACCGAGTGCGACGCCCATATCGGCCCAGCTCGCGTTCTCGGCGACCCAGGTCTCGGGCACCGACTCAAAGGTGACCTCCCCCGTGGGTGGAATCGTCACCGAGTACGGCCCGCCCGGTGTACCAGTGGCCTGTTCGGAACCAGAGCTATCGACGAAGTTCGAACAGCCCGCCAGTCCGAGCCCGGCTGCAACCGCGCCGCCGTACTTGAGGGTGTCTCTGCGCGTTGGTTTCCGTCTACTCATATTTTTAGGATAGCCTAAACAGTATATAACGGCACCGATTCTTAGGCCGGCCTAAATATCGCCACTATCCGCAGCGATTGGTCCGGTAGCCCGTCGACGTTGCCGGCCTGGGCCCGCCACAGCGTCGCATAGAAGCCCCCTGCTTCGGGGAAGGAGTCGTGGTGCCCCGCTTGACGATGTCGACCGTCGCTCCCGACGATGTTGCACACCACGTGGGGGACGATGAGGCCGACGAAACCGACGATACCGGCGACGGCGATGCTGGCGGCGGCGGCCAGCACGGCGACCCCCGAGGAGGCAAATCGGACCTTCTCAAACACAGTTCTGTATAGCGCTAACTAATTTATTACGTCCGACAGCCCGTGACAGTACGAAACACCAGAGCTAAATCCAATCACCGGTGAGAAGCCGATATGAGCCTCTTCAGTCGGTTTCGCGACGACGACACGGACCGGGTCGGGCTGTACGTCGACGGGCCCAACGTGTTGCGCCAGGAGTTCGACGTCGACCTCGACGAAGTCCGAACTATCGGTGCGTCCTACGGCCCACTGGCCGTGACCAGACTTTACCTCGACGAGAACGCCTCGCCGGGGCTCATCCAGGCCGGCGAGGCCCGGGGGTTCGAGGTGATAACCACCAGCGGCGACGTGGACGTCCGGCTGGCCGTCGACGCGACCGAGGCCGTCGCCAGCGGCCGTATCGACGTGCTCGTGGTGGCCTCCCGGGACACGGACTTCAAGCCCGCACTGGAGGTCGCCGCCCGCGAGGGCGTTCGTACCGTGGCGCTGGCACCCGGTGAACACGGCAAATCCGACGCGCTCCAGAACGCGGCCCAGGATGGGCTCTCGTTATCGGCCGATGTGGAGTAGCGGGGAACCAAACCGAAGAGCAGAGAGGTTTTTGCCTCGCGAACCCGACCTCCGATATGGATATCGACGAGACGCCGGTACTGGACAACCACCTCCATCTCGACCCGGTCCAGGGCCGCAACACCGAGGCCGTCGAGGAGTTCGCCGACCACGGCGGGACGCACTTGCTGGTGCTCAACAAACCCTCGTGGCACCTCGTGGAGGCAGCCACCGACGAGGGGACGTTCCGCGAAGGGTTCGACCTCACAGTGGGAGCGGTCGAGGACGCAATAGAGGTGCTCCCCGGCCGGGCCTGGCCCGTCCTCGGCGTGCATCCCGCGCTCATTTCGAAGCTTGTCGAGGACGGATACTCGCCGGAAGAGGCCCGGGACATCATGCAACGCGGGCTGGACGTGGCGAGCGAGTACGTCACCGACGGCCCGGCGCTGGCCATCAAGTCCGGCCGGCCCCACTACGACGTGAACGACGCCGTCTGGGCGGCCTCGAACGCAGTGATGCGCCATGCCTTCGAGCTGGCCGCCGAGGGCGAGTTCGCCGTCCAGCTACACACAGAGGGCGGCGAGGAGTTCGAACAGGTGGCCGAGTGGGCAGAGGAGCGCGGGATGGACCGTCGGCAGGTCATCAAGCACTACTCTGGCGGCCGGTTGCAGGGACCGACGAAATCAGTACTCGCGGACAAGGACGAACTGAAACTGGCCATCGAGGAAGCCGAACCGTTCCTAATGGAGACTGACTACATCGACGACCCGGAGCGACCGGGGGCAGTGCTGGGCCCGAAGACGGTGCCCCGGCGCGTGCGCTGGCTGCTGGAGAACGGCGAGGACGAAGCAGTCCGGGTCGCACACGTCGAGACGCCCGAAGCGGTGTACGGTATCGACACCGAAGCGACCCTGTCCCGGTAAAGCACAGCGTGCTATAGAGAACTGACAGCTGTCGAGGACCACAAGTTCGGAAGGTAGATTCCTACAAATCAATTTTTGATTGACACTAATTCAGTCCGGGGATGATTCTACCTGCGAAATCCGCCCTCTGTCGTTCAATCATATCAGAAAAGACAGGGTAGCGGGGGAGTACTCAATAAGAACCGTGGTTTCAGGCGTTCATCCACCACTTCGAGGTAGCAAAGAACAACCCCACTGAGATGAGAGCGTGTCGGACACCCAGTTGACCGAAGCGCTGGCCGTCTCCGACCACACTCGATTCGGGAAGGCAGGCGCGCGGAAGGCCATCGAGCAGGGTATCAAGCGCGGTGCGATTCGGGATATTCCCCGGTCGCTCCCCGGCGGCGTGCAGTTGACAGGCGTTCTCTACGGGCGAAGTGAGGGTGGGTGAGCGCCGGACCGTCGCCCATCGAGGAGATGGACCGCGACGAACTCGAAACGGAACTGGCGGACCTTCGAGACCGGGTTGAACGACTCGAGCAGGTTGAGACCGCCGTCACCAAGCTTGTCAACCAATTCAACGACACCGATGGTGACGGCCAGTTCCTGACCGCTTCCGACCGGGATCAGTACGTCTCGAAGGCGTAGGCGCGGTTGAGGGGCTGGCCGGCATGGTGCAGGACCACGACACGCGATACAGCGGCACGAGTCGGTTATCAGTGACTCTCGGAGTGCCGCCTGTGATGTCTCCGAGCACTGGTGGAACGTCGTCGAGGCCGCCCACAATCTCGCCGGGAGTCCCGGACACGGCCTGAAAGACGGTCGCCCTCAAGTGCGAGTCGTTAGGCGAGCGGCAAGGAGTGGTAGCTCACTGCCGTACGCGCCGACGACGGTTGAGCTGCCGGCGTCGCTCGTACTGGACGAGGTGTCGCCGTCACTCGCACCGGACGAGTGACTGTTGACGCCTGACTCTCCCTCTGAACTCTCGATAACATAGGCGGTTTCACCGTTGTGCGTGACCTCCACTGTGTACGAACTTGTTTCCGGAATTTTTAGTTTCCCTCGGTACGCCAGCACGCCAGAACAGCCTTTCTCGGTGGTATCAGAGGAACTTGTGGATATATTGACTCGGTAGCTATTTTCAGAAACCTCTTCGAGATCTGCATCCAATCCTTGGGATACATCATTCGTAACAACGGTTGCATTGATAGTAATCTCCCTGCCGTCTCGCGGGACATTTGAGATGTTGTTATAAGTGCTCTCATCGCAGGTCTGGTCGGTCACCTCAAACTCCTGAAGTTGACCGGTGTCATCGGAACTCGGGTTCTCTGAGCCCACCACTGCCGAGGCTCCCCCCCCGAGTATTGCGAACGGAATTCCAGCGAGCAGGACGACTGCGACCACGGCCATGGTTGCGGCGGCCAGACGATTCATACAACTTTAATATCAATGGAGTAAAATTAAACTTTTGGGTATAATACCGCGGAGGCGATGATAGAAGTGATGAACGTGTCTAACCGCACAGAGATTCGGCCAGTTCTGAACCGGCTACGGGGCGTCGTTTATCGGACTTTCCAGGGGTGAAAGACCCAGTCGTCCGGCGGAGTCGAGAGCCTTCGCGCACCGCCGTCGCTGATATATGTGGATAACAGACACAGGAGGAAAACTCGATTTATCTTTCAGAACGCATATAATTAACGAATAATTATTTAACGTAGACCATCATCTCCGGGAGTGTGATGTCCAACATGTACAATAATGAAGATTCGGGCGATGCGGACAGAGAGCCCACAATCAACCGGCGTTCCGTGCTTGCAGCGGGGGCCACCCTCGTTGCCGGAACGACGCTCTCCGGGTGCATGAGTGACGACAGCAGTTCGAACTCGGCGACGAACATCGCAATCGTCTCCAGTCCCGCCGGCTTCGACGACAACGCGTTCAACGACCTGGCAGTTCAGGGACTCCAGGCCGCACAGGAGGAACACGACATCGAGATAAACCAGGTCGAGGAGACCGAACAGTCGAACTACCAGTCGACCCAGTCGAGCCTCGCCGAGAGCGGTGAGTACGACCTCATCGTCCTGGTCTCGTACAACCACACCGAGGCACTCACGCAGAACGCAACGGATTACCCGGACCAGAACTGGATGCTCATCAACGACCACGTCGACGAGCCCAACGTGGCCGGGTACACGTGGGCCAACCACGAGATGTCCTACCTCGCGGGCGTCCTGGGCGGGACGATGACGACTGAAGACCTCTCCCACGAAGGCAACTCGAACTCGCCCGACAACGCTCATATCGGTTTCGTCGGCGGCGTCGACGGGTCGCTCATCAACGCGTTCGAGGAGTCCTACAAGGCCGGTGCGGAGTGGGTCAACTCCGATATCACCGTCGACGTGGGTTATATCGGCGATTACAGCGACACGGACACCGCTTCCAGCATCGCCTCGTCCCAGTACGACAACGGTGCGGACATAATCTATCACGCTGCGGCGGCGGCCGGACAGGGGGTCTTCGAGGCCGCACAGGAGAACAGTCGTTTCGCCATCGGCGTCGACGCGGACCAGTCCAAGACGCTGGAGCAGTTCCAGGACGTCATCATCGGCTCCGCGGTCAAGTACATCAACGAGGGGACCCAGGAGGTCGCTTCGGCGGTCGCGGAGGACAACTTCGAGAGCGTCTCGGGTGCGAACACGCTCGGACTCGACGACGAGGGCGTCGACGTCGTGATTGGGCAGGCGTTCCAGGACTCGCTTCCGAATATCGTCTCACAGAACATCCAGGATGCCAAGGACGGCATCACGAGCGGCGATATCCAGGTTCCGTGTTCCGCCTCCGGCTGTAACTGAGTCTCCCGTACCATCTATCCGTGATTTACGAACGTTCCCACGAAGGACAATGACTACTGAGGATAGCCCCACTGCCGTACGCATGGAGGGAATCACGAAACGGTTCGGCGATGTCGTCGCGAACGACGACGTCGATTTCTCGCTGGAGAAGGGGTCGATTCACGCCCTCCTCGGTGAGAACGGGTCCGGGAAGACGACGCTGATGAGCGTCCTCTACGGGCTCTACGAGAAAAACGCCGGGACGATACACGTCGACGGCGAGCCCAGAGCGTTCGGTTCGCCGAGGGATGCGATGGACGCGGGCATCGGCATGATTCACCAGCATTTCCAGCTCGTGGAGACGATGACCGTGCTCCAGAACGTCGTTCTGGGCCACGAACCGACCGATAACGGGCTCGTCGATATGTCGGCCGCGCGAAACGACATCGAAGACATCTGTTCGCGCTACCAGTTCGGTGTCGACCAGTTTCTCGACACGAAAGTGCAGGAGCTCGACCTCGGCGCCCGCCAGCGCGTCGAGATAGTAAAGAGCCTCTATCGGGGCGCTGATATACTCATCCTCGACGAACCGACCGCGGTGCTCACGCCACAGGAGATAGCGGAACTCCTCGACGTGATGGCGGAGCTCGCAAACGCCGGCCACTCGCTGATATTCATCACGCACAAGCTGGGGGAGGCCCTCGACGCAGCCGACGAGATAACGGTGCTACGAGACGGCGAGGCCATCGGGACGGTCGACTCGGGCGAGACATCCGAGTCGGAACTCGCGCGGATGATGGTCGGTCGAGAGGTGCAGTTCGACCGTCCGCCCCGGGACGCCCCGAGGGGCGACCCCGTGCTCGACGCCGAACAGCTCCACGTACGGGGCAGCCGCGGTCTCGAACAGGTCAGCGGCGTCGACGTCACCGTCCGGGAAGGGGAGATTCTGGGAATCGCCGGCGTCCAGGGGAACGGCCAGACGGAACTGGTCGAAGCGCTGACCGGGCTTCGGGACATCGACGCCGGCTCCGTGCAGTTCAGCGGCGAGGACATCACCGACACGAACCGCCGCCAGCGTATCGACGCCGGCATCGCCTACATTCCGGAGAACCGGACGACGGAGGGGCTCGTACAGGAGTACACCCTCGTTCGCAACGCGCTGCTGGGGAACCAGACAGTCGAGCCGTTCGTCGACAACGGGATGATAGACTGGGCGGCCGTTCAGCGTCACGCCGAGGAGATAATCCGGGAGTACGACGTGCAGCCGCCAAACGAGGACGCCGAGGCGAAGTCACTGTCCGGCGGGAACCAGCAGAAGTTCATCGTCGGCCGGGAAATCGAGCACGCCCCCGACGTGATGATAGCGTCTCACCCGACGCGAGGGGTCGACATCGGCTCCATCGAGTTCATCCACGACCGGTTGCTGGAACTGCGTGAGGCGGGGATGGGAATCGTCGTCGTCTCCTCGAAACTCGACGAGATACAGAAGCTCGCCGACCGTATCGCGGTGATGTACGAGGGCGAGTTCATGGCGACGGTCGAGCCGACGGAGACGACCGAGGAGGAACTCGGGATGTTGATGACCGGCCACGGCCCCGACGACGCCTCAGGTGGTGTGAAGTCATGAGCCGCTCGTCGAAGCGCCTGTACGACGTGGTCGACAGCGCGGCCGGACATATGCTGCGTGCGTCGGTCATCGAGCGGCTGGCGATTGCGACGGCATCGATAGCGCTGGCCCTGCTCATCGGCGTCGGTATCGTCGCAGCAGCCGGCTACGACCCGGTGGCGTTTCTCACCAGCCTAGTAGAGGGGGCGATAGGCGGACAGTCCGCTATCGCTCGGACACTGCGGTTCTCGACGCTGTTCATCCTGACCGGCGTCGCAGTCGCGGTGGCGTTCAGAGCCGGCGTGTTCAACATCGGCGTCCAGGGTCAGTTCGTCGTCGGCGGCTTCGCGACCATTATGTCGATTATCCGGACGGCGCCGCTGCTACCCGAAGGGGTCGTCGGCGGTGTCGGACTACTCCTGGTCGGATTCGCTGCGGGGGCATGCGCCGGCGGCGTGTACGGCGCATTCCCCGGCGCGCTGAAGGCCTACGCCGACGCGAACGTGATTATCACCACGATCATGCTGAACTTCATCGCGACCGGCGTCGTCGGGTGGCTGGTCCAGAACCCGTTCCGCGGTGAGGGGAACACGGCGCCGAACACGGAGCGGATACCGGAGTACGTCTCACTGCCCAGGATTGTGTTCGACAGCCCCGGGTTCTCGATTGTCGGGCTGGGCATCGCGCTCGCGACTGTCGCGGTCATTTTCGTCGTGATGGAACGCAGCCGGTTCGGGTACGATATGGTGACGAGCGGTCACCAGCAGTCGGCAGCGACGTACTCGGGCGTCGGCGCCAAGCGGACGATTGTCCTGACGATGACTCTCTCGGGGATGGTGGCCGGTGTCGCTGGCGCGGTGTTTGCCATCATGATTCAGGGATACTACACCGACCCGAGCGGAATCGGAACGTACGGGTTCGACGCGATTGCCGTGAGCCTGCTCGCCGCGAACAACCCGCTCGGCATCGTTCCGGCCGGATTGCTGTTTGGCGGCCTCGATTCCGCCGGCTCCCACATCGGCATCTACACCGACGTTCCCGTCCAGCTCATCGACGGCGTCATCGGGCTCGTCATCCTGTTCGTCTCCGTTCCGGAGCTGTTCCGCATGGCTGCACAGCGGACCGGTCTGGGAGGTGAGAGCCGATGAGCGTCACCGACTACACCGATAGAAACGAACTCCGAATCGCCGGCGTCGTTGCTATCCTCGCCGCCGTGGTCGTGGCGGCGATGGTGATGGATTTGCAGGTGCTGGAAATCATCACGGCAGGGTTCATAGAGCGGTCCCTCCAGGCTGCGACCCCCATCGCACTGACGGCAATCGGTGGGCTGTACGCCGAGAAGAGCGGCGTCTTCAACATCGGGGTCGAAGGGTTCATGATATTCGGGGCGGCGACTGCGGCGACGATGATGTGGGTTATCAGTGGTGGGTCACCGGGCCAGGGCGACGTCTGGCTCGCCATCCTCGCGTCGGCACTCGTCAGTCTGGTGTTTGCGACTATCTTCGCCGTCTTGTTGATTAGATACGAGGCGGACCAGATAGTGGCGGGGCTGGCGCTCTGGTTCATCGGTCTCGGATTCGGGCCGTTCATGGCGATACTGGTCTGGGACAGCCGAAACAGCCCGAGCCTCGAAAGTGTAAATGACCTGACTGTCCCGGTGCTCTCGGACGTTCCGGTAGTTGGGCAGATATTCTTCGACACGTCACCGCTGGTGCTGTTCACCGCTGTCCTGGCCGTCGCCGCGTGGAAGTTCCTCAACGACACGAGATACGGGTACTGGATTCAGGCGGCCGGTGAGAACCCGGAAGCGCTCGACACTGCCGGCATCAGCGTCACACGCGTCCGATACGCTGCCGTCATTTTTTCCGGTGTCATGGCCGGCCTGGGCGGAGCGGTGTTGCTCGCACAGGCGGGGTCGTTCACCGGGACCGGCGACACGATGGTCAGCGGTCGCGGATGGATCGGCATCGTGGCCTACCTGTTCGGGAACTACAACCCGCTCGGCGCGGCCGTCGCGGCGCTCGTGTTCGGCGGGCTGGACATGCTACAGATTCAGCTACAGACGGCTGGCATCAGCGTGCCCAACAGGCTCGTCAACCTGTTCCCGTACGCCGGCGTGATAGTCGTCCTCACCGTCTGGGGCACCACCCGGACGCCATCTGCCGTCGGTGAGTCTTACGAAAGTGAGGAGTGAGCACGCGGTATTCGGTCGTGGTGTCCATCTTTCACCGACCGCAACACCGACACCCGGCCTTACCCGAACTTCCCGGTGATGTAGTCCTCGACGCGCTGGCTCTCTGGGTTCTCGAAGATTTTGTCGGTGTCGTCGAACTCCACGAGTTCGCCGCCGGTGAGGAAGACGGCCGTTTTATCGGAGATGCGGGCGGCCTGTTGCATGTTGTGGGTGACGATGACGACGGTGTACTCCTCGGCGAGTTCCTCGATGAGGTCCTCGATTTTCGAGGTCGCAATGGGGTCCAGTGCCGAGGCGGGCTCGTCCATCAGGATGACCTCCGGGTCGACGGCGATGGCGCGGGCGATACAGAGGCGCTGTTGCTGGCCACCGGAGAGGTTCAGCGCGCTCTTATCAAGCTGGTCTTTGACCTCGTCCCAGAGGGCGGCCTTCTTCAGTGACTCCTCGATGACCGCGTCCATGTTCTCGGTCTTGTCCTGGGTTCGCAGCCCGTAGGCGACGTTGTCGTAGATGCTCTTTGGGAAGGGGTTGGGGTGCTGGAACACCATGCCGATGCGCCGGCGGAGGGCGACGGGGTCGACGTCCTCGTCGTACACGTTCTTGCCGTTGAAGGTGAGTTCCCCGTCGACGCGGCAGATGTCGATGAGGTCGTTCATACGGTTGATACACCGGAGGAAGGTCGATTTCCCACAGCCCGAGGGGCCAATCATCGCGGTGACCTGGTTCTCGGGAATCGCCAGGTCGATGTTCTGCAGGGCCTGGGTCTCGCCGTAGAACACGTCGAGGTCGCGGGATTCGACGATTGTATCGGCCGCCATGACCGTCCCACGGTCGTCGTTCTCGCTCAGACCGCCCTTCCCCGGGTCGGATGTGACCAGCGAATCTGTGTCGTCGTCAGCCTCGGTCTCTGTCGCCATGTCCTCTGTTGTCATTAGTATGTCTCCTGTTGGTATTTGTTCCGGACGAGAATCGCGACGCTGTTCATCGACAGCAGGACGATGAGCAGCGTGACGACACCGGCCGCCACGACGCCGTAGCGGAACTCTTCGGACGGGAGAAACGCCCACGTGTATATCTGCAGCGGCATCGCGGTGAGCGTGTCAAACAGCCCCGACGGCGGGTTGTACTTCGTCGCCACAGCGCCAATCATGATGAGCGGTGCCGTCTCGCCGATGGCCCGGCCCAGCGCCAGGATAGTCCCCGTCAGGATACCCGGCAGCGACCGGGGGAGGACGACGTTCCGGATGGTCTGCCACCGGGTCGCCCCCATACCGTAGGACGCCTGCCGAAGCGAGTCCGGCACCGAGCGGACCGCCTCCTGGGCGGAGATGACGACGATGGGCAGGATGAGCAAGGAGAGTGTCATCGCCGCCGTCAGCACCGTCCCCGCCCCGATGCCGGCGTAGACGACCGGCCCGAACTGGATGTTGATGTTGACGAAGATACCCAGTCCGAGCAGGCCGTAGACGACCGACGGGACCCCCGCCAGATTCGAGATGTTGACGTTGATGAGCCGGGTGACGGTCCCGAGGAGGCCACTCGATGGCGCGTACTCCTCGAGGTAGACCGCCGTGCCGACGCCGAAGACGAACGTGAAGATACTGACGAGGATGATGAGGAAGACGGAGCCGATAACGGCCGGGTAGAGCCCGGCGTCGGCCGGCAGCGACGACGTCGGACTCGTCAGGAACTGCCAGTCCAGCCACGGTGACGGCTGGGTGGCCCCGATTGCGCCCACGACGAACTCGCCGACGAGAAAGCCGCCGATGGCGATGGCCGGTAGCGCGAAGGCGGCCCGTCGGGCCGGCTGTCTCGCGGTGTTCGTGACGGCGAAGCCAACCGGCAGCCCCAGCATAACGAGCACGGCGAACCAGACCGAGCGGGCCACGATGGGGACGGTATCGACGACCGGAACGCCGACGATAGCAAGCACCAAAAGCCCGACGGCGACGCCGAGGGCGACGCGGCGGGAGGCGTCGAACCGGTCGGCCGCCAGAAACGCCGCCAGTCCCGCACCGGGCACGACCAGCGAGAGGAAGTAGACGCCGGGGGCGCCCAGCAGGGCCGCTACCGTGCTGATGGCCCCCAGCCCGAGCGTCCCCACAATCGGGCCGACGACGAGGGTTCCGAGCATGGCCAGGCCGACCCAGGTCGCCTCGCGTTCGTACTGCCCGTAGAGGAAGAGACCGATGACCGGGGCGACCACCGTGAGGAAGTAGGTGACCCACACGCCCGGGCCGGCGATGACGATGAGGACGATTATCGCCGCAAAGGAAAGCGTCCCCCCGGCGAGCGTGAATCCGACGAGTTCTATGGCCCCGGCGGTCACCTCGGGCTTGTCCCGTGCGTACGCGAGGAAGCCAAGCAAGGGTGCAAGCAGCGTCACGGTGTAGGTGAGATACCACGCCGTTCCCGCCGACTCCAGTCCCAGGGCGTCCCAGAAGACGTAGGCGAGCAACACGCCGAGTGCGAGGATACCGACCAGCGACGCGCCGAAGGTGAGATATTTGAAGACGATGCCTCGCAACCGACTGACCTCGCCGAAACCGCTCTCCGATCGTGTTGCCATTATTCGTACTCCTCCCGGTAGCGGTTAGCTATCGCGTCGCTGATGACGTTCATCGCCAGCGTGATGACAAAGAGCGTGAGCCCGATAGCGAACAGGGACTGGTACGCCAGCGACCCCCCGGAGAGGTCGCTCACTGCGATGTTAATCATCGCGACGGTCATCGTCGCCGCGCTATCGCTGTAGAGGGCGAGCAGGTCGCCGGGGGCGACGTAAGGAAGCAGGCCGAACGCGCTCTGTGTCGGCGGGATATCGGGCGGGCGCGAGCCAGCGGCGAGCACGACGGCCATCGTCTCGCCGATTGCTCGCGAGATTGCGAGGATAAACGAGGAGGCGATACCGGAGATGGCGGCGGGAACGACGATGCGCAGCGAGACGTTGAACTTCGTCGCCCCGAGCCCGTAGCCGGCCTGCCGGAGCGAGTCCGGCACGGAACTCATCGCGTCCTCGCTTATCGAGGAGACCATCGGGATAATCATGATGCCGACGACGATAGAGGCCGAGAGCCCGTTGAAGAGGCCGAGTGTGGGGAACTGGGTCCCAAGTGCCCCGTTGACGCCGCCGATGACGACGTTGAGCGCGGGGGTGATGTAGACGAGCGCGAAGTAGCCATAGACGACCGTCGGGACACCGGCGAGTACTTCAAGCATCGGTTTCAGGACCGAGCGGGTGCGCTGGGAGGCGTACTCGCTCAGGTAGATAGCGGTCAACAGTCCGATGGGCAAGGCGACGAGCGCGGCCCCGAACGTGACGAGCAGCGTCCCGAGGAGCAGCGGAAAGATACCGAAGGAGACGGGTTCGAGATTGGGGCTGAATCGGGTGCTGGTGAAGAACTCACCGAACGTGACCGCCGGTGACGCGAAGAACTCGGCGGCGTCAACGAACAGCACGCCGATAATGCCGACGGTGGTCAGGACTGAGAGGACAGCACACCCGGCCAGAGCGTATTTGTACGTCGACTCCCGCACCGTCTGTAGCCCCCGATCTCGCGTGAGGTCGGGAGTCCGTCCCTCGTTGCTCATCGTGGTTGTGAGTCCATTTGCTGTATCTCGGGAAAAAGCACCCGGAATGTCTCTGTAGCGCTATTGTGTCTCACCATCCAGCTACGTACTACGCGTTCGAGATGGCCTCGTTGAGTGCGTCGAGTTCGCTCTGCATCCCCTCTTCGGTCTTGGGGACGTAGCCGACCTGGTCGGCGATGAGGGAGTCGTTGGCGCTCTGGCGGACGAAGTAGCGGGCGAACTCGGCGATGTGGTCCTGGCTGAGAGAGCTGACTTTCGGATAGGTAAACAGCGGGCGCGCGAGGGGGTAGTCGCCGCTCTTTGCGTTTTCGAGCGTCGGCTCGACGTAGCTGTCGCCGTCCTCGGCCTGGAGGGTGACTGCGGTCACCGCATCCTGGTTGTCCTGGTAGTACGAGAAGCCGAAGTAGCCGATTGCGTAGCGGCCCTGCTGGACGCCCTGCAGGATAGTGTTGTCCTGCTCGGTGGGCGAGTAGTCGCTCGTGTGGTTGGCGTCCTCACCGAGGACGGCCTCGCGGAAGTAGTCGAAGGTCCCGGAGGTGTCGGCCGCGCCAAAGCGGTTAATCGCCTCGTCGGGCCAGTCGCCGTTGACGTCCTGCCACGTCGTCGCCCCGTCCGCGCGCCATATCTGTCGGACCTGGTCGATACTCATGTCAGTGACACCGGGGTACTCGCTGGCGAAGTCGTTGTTGACGATGACCGTGAGCGCGTCCGTCGCGACGTTAATCTCGTGGTATTCGATGTCGTTGCTGGAACACTGCTCTTCCTCGTCGCTGGATATCTCACGTGAGGCGTTGTTGAAATCGGAGTTGCCCTCACAGAACAGGTTGCTGAAGCCGCCACCGGAGCCGTCCCGGCTCAGGTTGAACTCGACACCGGGGTTTTGCGAACGGAACTGCTCGGTGACCGCCTGTGCGACCGGGTACACCGTGCTGCTCCCGCTGATTCGAATACTCCCGGACAGGCCGTTATCAGTGCCCGAGCCGGGGCCCTCGGTACAGCCCGCGAGCGCGAGCGCACCGACGGCACCGGCGCTTGTCAGGAAGCTTCGGCGCGAGACGGAACGGTTCGGTGAGTCAGTCATCAACCGAACGCACACGAGAAATAAATAAATACTCTACTATGAGTGTCCAATATACCTATGTTGTCTATATAGACGGCCCTTGAGAAGACTACACATAGACATCACTATGAATTATGGATGTTGTGCCAAAAAGTGTTTTCAGCGCCTGAGCACACAAATTTCCCCATCCCTCTCGATTCGTCTTCCCGGAATCGCTGTGTAGCAAGTATTGTGCATAAACCAATCGCAGAGCAGCTCAGATTCCCGACTCGGGAGTCTCTACCTGTAACCGCGTCTAGATATATAGATAGGGGTGGATTTATACGGGGTGGGTGTCATACGGACGTATATGGAGACTCGCAAGGTGCAGGTGACGGGCGGTTCGACGTACACCGTGTCGCTTCCGAAAGACTGGGCGACAGCGAACGACGTAAGCGCTGGCAGCGTCGTCGAGTTCCACGCCGAACAGGACCTCCTGTTGCTCGCCCCCAAGACGAACAAAGACCGCGTCGAGGGGACCCTCGACATCGACGGACTGGACAACCCCCACGAACTCACGCGTGCGATGATGACGATGTACGTCAGCGGCTTCGACGTCATCCAGCTGGAGGCCACCCGCATCACGGCCGCACAACGCCGCATCATCCGGGACGCCACTCAGGGTCTGGTCGGGCTCGAAGTAATCGAGGAGACCGCCGACCGCATCGTCCTGCAGGACTTGCTCGACTCCTCGGAGCTGTCGATTCACAACGCCATCACGCGCATGCGCCTCGTCTCCCTGACGATGCTTTCCGACGCCGTCGAGGCGCTCATCGAGGACGACGACGACCTCGCCGAAAACGTGATGCAACGCGACGACGACGTCGACCGCCTCTGGTATATGGTGTCGCGGGTGTTCCGAACCGTCCTCCGGAACCCGACGGCCGCCAACGAAATCGGCTTTCCCCGCGAGACCGTCTTCGACTACCAGTCAAGCGCCCGCCAGCTCGAGCGCATCGCCGACCACGCCACCAAAATCGCGGGTCTCTCGCTGGAAATCGGCGAGATAAGCGGCGACACCGCCGACCTGCTCCGCGAACTCGAATCGGAAGCCACAGCCGTCCCCGAGATGGCGATGGACGCGCTGTTGACCGACGACAACGAAGACGCCGTCGAGCGGGCCAACGACGCACAGAGCCGCATTCCGGCCGTCGACGAGACCGCCCGCGACATCGACAGCAAGGTCCGCAAGGCCGACCCCGAGAGCGCACAGATTCTCGGTCGCGTGGTCGACTCGCTCTCACGGACCGCCGACTACGGCGGCAACATCGCCGAGAGCGCCCTCCAGAAAGCAGCGCCGCGCCCGTAACCCGCCACAGCGAGTATCCATCCCACATATCTCCCGGCCACACGGCCGCCGCTACGGGGGATGTCTGATACGGTCGGTTGTAACGATTTACCGGTGATTTGCCGAGGCGGGACCGGCAAATCACGGAAATGGCTTCCAACCGACCGTATGAAAACCGGGGAGAGACCGGAGATTACTCGACCAGAACCGCGTTGACCTGTCCGTCCTGCCCGGGGCGGGAGGTGACGCGGGCCTGCCCCTCGCTCGTCTCGACGATAGCGCCCTTCGTGATGATGTTTCGGCGGGCGTAGTTCGGGTTCGAGGGGTTCTCGGTGACCTGCTCGATGGTCGCCTCGACCGTCTCGGCGCCGTCGGCGACCGACGCGACGTTCGTCGTCACGGCGCGGACCTTGCTGGTGTTGCCCCGCGAGTGGACGACCTTCAGCTTCCGGTCGCCGACCTGTGTCTCCGTCGGCTGGCGACCCAGCTCGTGTTTCTTCTTCTTTTGATTCGGGCGCCGTCGACCGCCTGTCCGCTTGCGTGGGGAGCGTCCCTGGTCTTGCATACCGGGTACGTGGCCGAGGGGCTACTTGAAGCGTTCGATGCTAGCTGTGAGAGCGGCTGCTAGCAATCGCAACCGTTACACAGTGGCCGGCCGGCGGATGCACTAGATGAGTCTGAAGACGGCCGTGGCCGCGCCGTTTCGCCAGCGGGGAACCGACCGGATGGCGGAAAGCGAGTTCGTCGTGGCCCTCTCGCTCGACCGCAACTGGTTCTCGCCGGACCAGGCCAAGACGCTGGTCGACGTGGCCACCAGTGAGGGGCTCCTAGAGCGCGAGGACGAGGCGCTGGTCGTGGGCTTCGACGCGGCGTCGACGACGATTCCCGACGGGTTCCAACCGGGCGAGGAGATACTCCAATCCCGCTCGACGTTCGAGCAGGTGCTGGATTCGGTCGTCGAGGCGGGCATCGAGAAGCAGACGGCCGTCGCGGGCATCAACAGGCGCCAGTCCGAACTGGGCGTCACACTGGACGCAGCGGCGGTCGTCTACGCCCGCAGCGAGGGGGTCGACGTCGGGGGTATCGCCGCCGAGGTCAGGGAGGAACTCTGATGGTCGAGGACCGGATCACCGACGGGAAACGAATCGGGCAACTGTTCGCATCGGAGCTAACGGGCCTCGAACGGGGACCACTCGGGTTGGTGTCGGTCGAAGACGCCGACCCCGACGTCGAGCCGACGCCCGAGGGTGCCACCGCCTTCCGCGTCGCGGCCGACGGCGCCACGCTCGGGACGGTCAGTGTAACCGGGGCGACGGCACGGCTGGAACTGGACGAGCCGACGGGGTTCGAGAGCGAGCGCGACGATGTGACCGTCGAAAAGGGGGGCCGAGTGGTCGTGGCCCACAGCGGGGCCGGAGTGAAGGTACTCGTCGATGTGGTCGCGGAGACACTGCAGTAGTCGAAAGAAGGTATCTCAGGCCGGGTCGGCCAGTTCCTCGCTGGTCCAGGCGACGAAGCCGGTCAGCACGAGCGACGCACCGACGAAGGCGAGCGTCGCGGCCATCGCCAGAACCAGAGTCGAGATACCCAGCGGCAAGCCAAGCGCCATCACCACGGGCGAGAGCGTGAGACAGAGCGAGCCGGCGGCGACCGCCTGGCGCTGCTTGCGCGAGAGGTCCACCCCGATGTGGAACCGGGAGCCCTCGGGCGGGTCCGGGGCGGCGAGACCGATACAGAACAGCGGCACGCTCACGAAGACGAGCGTGGCGGCGACCGCGTTCGACCAGAAGGCCCACTGGCCGGTCGTCGGGGCCAGTGACAGGAGTGCACCGATAGTCAGCAGGACAAAGCCCAGGACGACGCCGACGGGCCGGAGCCGGGAGTCCGCCAGCGCCTCGTCCAGGTCGGGAAGCGTCTCGGCGACGTGTCCCGCGTCCAGGGAACGGTCCATGACGGCAGTTTGACAGCCAGTACAAAATACTACTGGCCCCAGTTATCGGTCGTGATATTCGAGCGGGTCGCCCGAGAGGGAAACGCTTGTATCCGTCCCCATCGGCCCAGTAGGTATGCACTTTTTCGACCGGCTGGCCGACCGCATCGCGGTCGCCGACAGCGTGGTCTCGGTGGGACTGGACCCCGACCCCGACCGCCTGCCCGACGCGGTGGCCGACGCCGAACTCCCCCGCTGGCAGTTCAACCGCCGTATCATCGACGCGACCCACGACCACGCCGCCTGCTACAAGCCAAACGCCGCCTTCTACGAGGACGCCGCCGGCTGGCGGGCGCTGCGTGAGACCATCGCGTACGCCCACGGGAAGGACATCCCCGTGTTGCTCGACGCCAAGCGGGGCGACATCGGCAACACCGCCCGCCAGTACGCCGCAGTTCTCGACGACGAGTCGGGCCCGGCGGCCGACGCCATCACGGTCAATCCGTTCCTGGGTCGGGATTCCCTGGAGCCGTTCCTCCAGCGGGCCGGGAAGGGCGTGTTCGTCCTCGGCCGAACGTCGAATCCGGGCGGCGCCGACCTCCAGAACCTCGAACTGGCCTCCGGCGAGAAACTGTACGAGCGTGTCGTTCACCTGGCCGACCGCTGGAACGACAACGGCAACGTCGGTCTCGTCGTCGGTGCGACCAACCCCGACGAACTCGCCGAGATACGGGAACTCGTCCCCGACATTCCCTTCCTCGTCCCCGGCGTCGGCGCCCAGGGCGGAGACGCCGAGGCGGCCGTCGAACACGGGCTCGCCGACGGCATCGGCCTGGTCAACTCCTCGCGCGGGATTATCTTCGCCGGCGAGGAGTACGAGGCGCAAAGCGCCTCGGACAGTCAAGCGGCGGAGCCCCGAGACGCAGCGGACCGCGACGAGCCCGGGAAGTTCTTCGAGGCCGCCGGGACGGCCACAAAGCAGCTGAAAGCACAGCTCAACCAGTACCGTCAGAACCGATAGGTGTCGACGCCGTCGGGCAGGTCTTCGGTGGAGTCCTGCCCGTCATGGTCGCCGACCTGGCTACTGCATTCGATGCAGACTCCCAGCTGACGGTCCCAGTGGCGGTCACACACTAACTGCCCGCAGCGGTCACAGCCGTGCTCAACGTCGGGTTGCTGGCAGATTTCACAGAGACCTGAGACACTCATGCTAGTAAGTAGCACGCTCGGACTTTTGAACGCTTCGGGCTGGGAACTGAGTCGTGTTTAGTAGAAAACGCGGAAGAGAGCCAGAAAGCCCCCGACCGCTCGACTACTGCGACTCGCTGCGCGCTTCACTCACTCTGTTCGTTGCAGTGCTTGCTTCGCCTCGGACGTCGAGCGGTCGCGAGCCCTCCGACCGAAGCCAGCCGGGGCTTTCTGGCTGGTGACAGTCTGAATCGCCTAACTAAACACCACCGGGAACTGCGACGTCAACCAGTCCGCACACCGATGGAAACAGCCGGAAAGCGCCCGACTGGAGCCTGCCGGGGCTTTCTAGCTGACTATGGCTGCCGTGAGGAGGACGTTCTGGCTGTTCACTGTTACCATCACACAACTCGAAACGACTAGTGGCGGAACCACACGCTTTTCTCAGTCGTCCCCTACTCTCCGGTAATGTCGGACGTGACGCCGCCGACGGGCGAGTTCGACTTCACCCAGCAGCCGGTGACCGACCAGTCCTTCGAGAACGCGCTGGCCAGGGCCCGAAACGGCGAGCGCCTGACTGTGGCCGACGGTGTCGAACTCATCACGACCGGGACCGACGTGGCGGGCATCGACCGTGCCCGCAAGGAGCTGGTGCTGGAGGCCGCCGACCGACGTCGCGCCGAGGTGGTCGGCGACGAGGTCACGTTCGTCGCGAATCTCAACAACAACGTCACGACCGCGTGCAACACGGGCTGTCTGTTCTGTAACTTCAAGGACCGCTCCGAGCAGTTCCGCAGCGACTACCAGCAGGCACACGGCGGGTTCACCAAGACGCCGAGTGAGTCCCGGGAAATCGTCGACGACGCGCTGGACCGTGGTATCTATGAGGTCTGTTCCGTCTCGGGGCTCCACCCGGCGCTCGCGCTGGACGACGAGCACGTCGAGATACTCGAAGGCAGCGAGCGGGGCGACCTGAACTACCGGCCGGCGAGTGCATACGACACGGACCCGGGGACCTACTGCGAGCAGATTCGGGCGATGGACGTCGGCGGCGTCCACGTCCACTCGATGACGCCCGAGGAGGCCTACCACGCCCGGCGGGGGACCGACCGGTCCTACGAGGAGGTGTTCGGACGGCTCAAAGCCGCCGGACTGGACAGCGTCCCCGGGACGGCCGCAGAGATACTCGTCGACGAAGTCCGGGATGTCATCTGCCCCGGGAAGATAGACAGCGCCGAGTGGCTCGAGGCGATGGAGGCCGCCGCCGACGTCGGCCTGGGGACGACGGCGACCATCATGTACGGCCACGTCGAGAACGCCCGCCACCGCGTGGAACATCTCCGGAAAGTGCGAGCGCTACAGGACCACACCGGTGCCATCACGGAGTTCGTCCCCCTCTCCTTTGTCCACGAGGAGACGCCGCTGTACGACCGCGGGATGGTCGATGGCGGCGCCAGCGACGACGAGGACGAACTGATGATAGCCGTCTCGCGGCTGTTCCTCGACAACGTAGAACACATCCAGTCTTCGTGGGTGAAATACGGCGACGCGGGCGGGCTGAAGATGCTCACCTGTGGCGCCGACGACTTCATGGGGACAATCCTCTCCGAGGAGATAACAAAGCGGGCCGGCGGCGACTACGGCGAGTTCCGCTCGGTTCGGGAGTATGCCGATATGATTACCGCTATCGGACGGACCCCCGTCGAGCGGTCGACCGACTACGAACAGCGCCGCGTCGTCGACCCCGACGCCGACGTCGTGGGGCCGACGCTCGGGCCGCGAGCGGACGGGACGCCGCTCCTCCAGTGACCGGTCGCGACTGCTGGTCGGTTGTCGACACAAAACCCACCCGGGAGGCGACTCACGAGGACATGTTCAGTCGGAGCTGACCGGTATCGCGGGGTTTTCGCCCCGCTGGAGCACCGCTCGGAACCGTCGGCCGGCCGCCCCCTCGGCGCCGATGGCCCGCTCGATGGCCGGCGAGCACCACCCCGCTTCGACGAACCGCTCGTAGACGGGCAGGCGCTCCGTCAGGGAAACGCCGGCGGCGTCGGCGACGGCCGAAAGTTCCTCCAGTGCCGGCCAGGCGTAGTCGGGGTTGATGTGGTCGTCGGTCACTGGCGACACCCCGCCCAGGTCGTCGATGCCACAGTCGACGAGTTCCCGGGCCGGGGCGATGTTGGGCGGGACCTGGACCGACACCGAATCGGGCAGTCCGGCCCGTGCCATCGCGGTCGCCCGGCGCATCGTCGCCAGGTCCGGCGACCCATCGCGCCACCGCTCGTTCTCGACGACCGGCTGGACGATGACCTCCTGGACGTGGTCGTAGCGCTCGTGCATCGCCGCGATAGCCAGGATGCTCTCGGCCCGGTCGCGCCAGTCCTCGCCGATGCCCACGAGGATACCCGTGGTGAACGGCACGCCGAGTTCCCCGGCGGTCCGAATGGTCGCCAGCCGCTGGCCCGGGGATTTCGCCCGCGGTCCGCCATGGGCCTGTACGTCAGCGGTGGTCTCGAGCATCACGCCCATCGAGGCGTTGACGTCCGCGACGGTGGCCATCTGTTCGCGGGTCTGGTCGCCTGGATTGGCGTGGGGGAGCAGGCCCTCTGACAGCGCAATCTCACAGGCCTCACGGAGGTACTCGTGGACGCTCTCGTGGCCCAGTTCTCCCAGCTGCTCGTACAGCTCGGTGTAGCGGTCATCGGGGTCGTCGCCGAACGTAAAGAGAGCCTCCGTACAGCCCGCCGCCGCGCCGGCTCGGCAGGTCTCGCGTATCTCCCCGGGCGACATGAGCGTCGCCTGTCCCGGCGGGTCGTAATAGGTACAGTAGGTACAGGTGTACCGACACGCCGTCGTCAGCGGAACGAAGACGTTCCGGCAGTAACTCAGCTCGGGCGCCGCGTCGACGTCCTCGGGCATCACCGACAGCAGCCGCTCGACCTCGCTGTCGGGGACGAAAACGTCGACCTCGTACTCGTCGGCGGCCGGAATCACGTCCCCGATTCCGTGGGCGACGGACAAAAGCGTCTTGCAATGGGTGTCGGCGATATCACTGGCACGTACGCCCCCAGCAGGGCGTACGACTCCGGACCCGACAGCGCGAGGTCAGTCCTGAGGGCAGTGACTTCCTCTCCACCCTACTCGCTCGCTTTCACTCGCTCGTTGAGGGTGGGGCTTCCTGTTTCCACGACGCGCTTTGCAGGAACCGAACTGGTTCCCATAGGGAGCGCAGTCTCCGCAGGCGTTAACGAATTGCGTAGCGATTCGTTCGCACACCAGAAATCGAAGATTTCTGGGGACGTCGATTCGGGACAGCCCGTCCCTACCTTTTTCAGACCGCGAATGAGGATGTTGTAGGCCGCGTTCCAATCTCTGTCCGCCGTGAACCCGCAGGTCGGACAGGAGTGTTCGCGGACCCACAACGGCTTGTCTGTTGAGACACCGCACGCCGCGCACTCCTTGGTCGTCCCCGCTGGTTCGACTGCGACGAAGTGTGTCCCTTCGCGTTCGCACTTGTATTCGAGCATCCGTAGGAACGTTCCCCACGCCGCTCCGGCGCGGTTGCGGGAGTTTCCCGGGAGTTCGACCAAGCCTTTCGCGTCGAGGTCTTCGACGGCCACAAGGCAGTAGATAGCGTGTACGCAGTAAATCGTTCACGCATCTAGCTACGACACAGTCTACAGACACAGAGCCGTACAGAGAGTATACAGACCACTGTTATCAGAACTCGTTTATAGTTCGATTTCCGACAAAACAGCTGACTCCCCATTAGATTTTATTATCAATATCTGGATCGTATCACGAGGCTCTAAACCGGCAATGCCATCTCGATCACGATCCCGGCTGTCGGAAACTATTTCCACCGACTCTCCAGGTTCTAGGGGGAATTTGGCGACACTAGATTGATTTGTGTTCACCCAGATTCCATTAGTTGACGTAGATCCGTTGTGGTGTAATTGAACACCGCTTGTCGAGTTGTTCACCAGTATTTGCACTTCCGTTATATCATCACTCGATATGCTTTCACCATCCTGAAAAGTAACAACCATGGTTTCTGCAGACTCATTATAGGACTGATTAAAACTCGCTTGTGGCACTTGTTTGACGAGGCTATTTGATGGGTACAGAAAGATAATACCGGCAGCTATTGATACTGATATGATGATTCCGGTTATTACAAAAACCGTCTTTTTGGAATTCATGAAAAATAATCGAATTTCGGGCTCAGTTAGACCTAATCTGCGTCAAGTGTGTTTTCTGCGGTCTCTGCAGTCGTGGCTCTCACATTTGTATCGTTACGTGAGCGCCGTTGCCGGTGGCTTTTACGTCGCGGTCCACGATTTCGTGGCCGGCGATTTCGAACTGACCCATGCACCATGTATAGACTGAGTGGGTACACAAGCGTTACGGAATGTTGGCCTGCGGTCCGGCCGTATCGCACGGATGAACAGGTGATGGCGGCGTTGACGAGACGCGAAGCGTCTCGTTCGCACACCAGAATCTTCGATTCTGAGGACGCTGTATCCCCTCCCTACTTGCCCCCTTCGGTCGCTCCTTGAGGGAGGGGCCTTAGCGCCTGTGTTCAGGTAAAGAGGAGGATGGTCGCGCCGGTGAGGACGCCGACCGTCGCGGCGAGGATGATTACCACGTCGACCAGGAGTGTCATTGTGCGTCCAGTGTGTCTCACGTGCTAATCCGTTGCCATCGATACCGGGGGGCACGGGCGGCCTCGCGGGTGTTCTACGACGGTCCTGGTGATTCGTCCGTCGACACTAGCACTGTTCCCGAGTGTTTCATGTGTTTAAGGACTAGTCGTATAAGTCGCCGTTCGAGTTGTCATATCGAAGTAACAATACGTGCGTACAATTATGACGGACAAACCACAGCGACACGCAAATCCGTTCGGTCGCGAAACGGCGGACATGGACGCGGTCGCGTCCACCGTCCGCGCGTTCCTGCGGGAACGCGTCGACGCGGCCGGTGCGGACGGCGTCGTCGTCGCGATGAGCGGCGGGCTCGACTCCACGGCGACGGCGACGCTGGCCGTCCAGGCGCTGGGTCCCGACCGCGTGCTCGGCCTGGGGCTGCCCTGTTACAAGACCGACGCCTCCGCGACGATGGAGGCGGGCGTCGTGGCCGACCACCTCGGTATCGAGTTCCAGCGGGTCCACCTCCAGCCGCTGTTGCAGGGGTTCGAACAGCATCTCGCCACGGACCTGGCGGGCGAGACGCCACGCGGTCCGACGCCGACGCCGGACCGCGCCCAGCACAACGTCATCGCCCGACTCCGGATGTGCTGTGCGTACTACGCCGCCAACCGGCGGAACCGCCTGGTCGTCGGGACGGCGAACCGCTCAGAGTTGCTGCTTGGCTACGTGACGAAATACGGCGACGGCGCCGCCGACCTGTTCCCGCTGGGGGGTCTCTACAAGACCGAAGTCAGGGCACTGGCGGAGTATCTCGGTCTGCCGGACCCCATCGTCGAGAAACAGCCCACCACCGGTCGCTACCCCGGCCAGACCGACGCCGACGACCTCGGGGCGACCTACGACGTCATCGACTCGCTGCTGTACCGGGTCATCGAGGAGGGCGACCCGGTCGACGCCGCCGCCGAGGCGCTCGGCATCGACGAGTCGACCGCCCAGCGGCTGGTCTCGATGTGTGTCGAGACCGCACACAAGCGCCGGCTGGCGCCGATAGCGGACGTGAACGGGCGAGCGCGCCAGCCGACAGGCGACGACTGACGGGACGGACGGCCTGCAGCGGCGCTCGCGGGATGAGAAACGTCTTTGGCACCCGTCCCAAAGCGCCGCCAATGACGAGCGTCAAGGAGTTCCGCGTCGACGAGCCGGCGACCGCCACCGACCTCGGGCGCGGCTCGTTTGCCTTCACGGACGACTACTCGGTGTTCGACTGGGGGAAGATGCCCGACGAAATTCCGGACAAGGGCGCCTCGCTGTGTACGATGGGCGCGTACAACTTCCAGCTGCTGGAGGAAAACCACGTCCCGACCCACTACGAAGGGGTCCGAACTGAATCAGACGGGCCGGTACTGGACCTCGGCGAGGCCCTGGCGGCGGATTCGCCGCCCCAGGAGATGGTCATCTCGCTGACCCAGGTCCCGAACCTGCCCGAGGCGGGCGGCGAGTACGACTACGACGCCTACCACGCCGAGGCCGGCGAGAACTACCTCATCCCGCTGGAAATCGTCTTCCGCAACCGCGTGGGTACCGGCTCGTCGCTACGTCGTCGGACCGACCCTGCAGACCACGGGCTGGACTTCACCGAGTGGCCAGACCGCGTCGTCGAACTTGCCGAGCCAATCGTGGAGTTCTCCACGAAATACGAGGAACAGGACCGCTATCTCGACCGCGCCGAAGCCGAGCGCATCGCCGGGACTGCGAGTCTCGACCGCCTGGAGGAGCTGGCCCTGGCCGTCGACCACCTCGTCACCGACGCCGCCGCCGAGGCCGACCTCGTCCACGAGGACGGGAAAATCGAGTGTCTCTACCACGACGGGGGCATACGGGTCGCGGACGTCGTCGGGACCTTCGACGAGAACCGCTTTTCCTACGACGGCCAGCAGGTCTCGAAAGAGGTCATCCGCCAGTACCACAAGCGAACCCAGCCCGACTGGGTCGAGGCCGTCAGCGCCGCCAAGGAGCGGGCCACCGATGAGGGCGTCGCCGACTGGAAGTCGCTGTGTGACCAGTCGCCGGCACCGCTCGACGACGACGTACTCGGGGTCGCCCGCGACCTCTACTGTGCCGGGACGAACGCCTACGTCGACGGCGATGTCTTCGGGGCGCCGTCGCTCGAAGCGGCTGTCGACGCCGTTCAGGACCTCTAGCGCCGGAAACAGGAAGACGGCGTCGAGGGCGGAATACTGCGGTGAGCGGGTCAGTACCACCGAGATTGTCGAGGCCACAGCGTCCGAGCGTGCAGCGCTCCGGGACGGCGACTATCTCTGTGTCACCTGTCGACGGCAGCGCCAGCTGACGAGCCCGTAGTCGAATTTGGGGACAATAGCTCGCGGTTCCACCGTCGTCGGGCGGCGTGGCGCCCGTCTACCAGAGACCACCGCTCCTCGGCTCGGGGCTCCAGTGGCGCCTCGGGTGGCTTAGTCGTCTGCCTCTACGAAGCGGACGGCGAAGTGTTCGGGTACGAGACCCTCACTGGCTTAGTCGTCCGCTTCGGCCTCCGCCTCGTCCTCGTCGGCCACGAACTCCCCGAGTCCGTCGATAGGGCGGTCCGGGTTCTCGTCTTCGAGCGTCTCCGGCGTGCCCAGTTGGGCGTCGGTGTTCTCGGGGTCCCGGAGCTTCGTCCGGCCACGGTGGACCGTCACCTCGTCGTTGAGGTGAAGCTTGATGCCCTCGATGAGCGCCTCCGCTTCCAGCGGCTGGCCGAGCTTCTGGAGGTCCTCCTCGGTCGCGTCGTCGGGGACGTTGAAGGCTCGCTGGGTGATGATGGGGCCCTGGTCCAGGTCGGTCGTGACGTAGTGGGCCGTGACGCCGGCGATGCGGACGCCCTCCTCGATGGCCTGCATGTACGCCGAGGCGCCGGGGAACGCGGGTAACAAACTCGGGTGGACGTTGATAATCCGGTTCTCGTAACGGAAGACGACGTCAGGCGAGAGGATGCGCATGTACCGGGCGAGCACGATGAGGTCGGCGTCGTACTCGGCGAGCAGGTCGAGCAGGTGCGCCTCGTCGGGAGTGCCCTTCTCGTCGCCGATGTCGTGGAAGGGGACGTCGTACTTCTGGGCGAGCGGTTCGAGGTCGTCGTGGTTGCCGATGACGACCTCGATGTCGGCCCCGAGGTCGCCGTTGGCCCAGGCCTCGAAGAGGGCTTCGAGACAGTGCGATTCCTTCGTCACGAGCACCGCGATGGACTGGGTCTCGCGGTCGGCGGGGAACCGGACCTGCGTGTCGACGCCGAGTTCCGCACCCAGCTCGGTCAGGTCCTCGCGGAGCTTCGCCTCCGTCGTCACCATCTCGGCGGTGTCGACGTGCATCGTCATCCGGAAGACGCCCTCCCGGACCGCCTGGTCGAGGTCCTCGATGTTGATACCACGCTCGAAGAGCAGGGACGTGACTTCGGCGATGAGCCCCGTATCGTCCTCGCCGATGACCGTGATCTCGGTCAACGCGTGTCTCACAGCCGGCACCTCCGGGCGAACTCGGTAGTCATTGACGTGGGTTCGACCTGGGCGATTCAAAAGGCTTCGTTTTCAGCCACCGGCGGTATAGCTTAGTTCCTCCAGTTATAAGATGTCCACGTGAGCGACGAGTTGCCGGCCGTCGTCTGTGTCGACGCCGACGAGGGGATTCGAACGGCGACAGTTCAAGCGCTGGAAGCAGCCGGATTCGAGGTCCGGCCGAGCGGGTCGGTCGCGGACACCGAGACGGCGCTGGACGACAGCGTCGGCTGTGTCGTCACGGCGGCCACGCTGCCCGACGGCGGTGGGTTCGACGTGGTCGAACTCGTTCGTGACCGCTACCCCGACTGTGCGTGTGTGCTGTTTACCGACGAACAGCCGGCCGACCTCCCCAGAGGCGGGCGCGAGCAGGTCATCGAGTACGTCCCGCGGACGGTCTCGGACGCCCACGACCGGCTCGTCGACGTGGTCACGGCCGCAGCCAGCGGGACGACCCAGGCGGCCTACCCGGTTCCCGAAAACGAGGCGGAACGGCTGGCGGCCCTCGCTGCTTACGACCTCGAGGAGCTGTCGGCACTGGACACCTTCGAGCGGCTGACGTCGCTGATTACGAGCCACTTCGACATCGACGTGGCCTTCGTCGGCCTCGTCGACAGCCACGAGGAGCGGTTCGTAGCCTGCGAGGGGGCGAACTGGCGGACGATCTCCCGCGAGGACAGCATCTGTACACACACTATCCTCACTGGCGACGTGATGGTCGTCGAGGACATCCAGAACGACCCCCGCTTCGCCGCCGTCGACCAGCTCAAGGAACCCGACATCCGGTCCTACGCCGGCGCTCGCATCACCGACGGCGAGGGGAACGCGCTGGGAGCGGTCTGCTGTATCCACGGTGAGCCCCGGTCGTACACACAGGCCGAGGTCGACGACCTCCGCCGCTTTGCCGACGAGGTCGAGGAGCAACTGGCACTGCGCCAGCGGCTGAAGGAGGGGAGTGAGTGAGATGGCGACCCGACATGGGGCCGGCTACGAGTTCCCGGGTCTCCCCCTGAAACGCGTCGACGCGGGGACGAACCTGCTGCTGACCGGGCCGGCACTCGAGGGGGCTCGGGAGCTGCTGTTGGGGCTCCTGCTTGGCGAGGACGGCGTGCTCATAATCACCGCCGACACCAGCGCCCGGAAAATACTCTCGGCGTTCGAGGGCGTTGGCGGCCGAATCGACCGCGACCGGGTCCGGGTCGTCAGCTGCACGCAGGAACGGGACGACGAACTCGGTGACTTCGTCGCCTCGGTCGGCTCGCCGGGCGACCTCACCGGCATCGGTATCGAGTACTCGGGCCAGTACGAGCAGGTGTACGCGCGGGGCTATGACACGGTGCGGACTGGCATCTACACGCTGACGCCGCTGCTGGTGTACAGCGAAGACGTCCGGCCGGTCTTTCGCTTTGTCAACACGGTCACCAGCCGCATCCGGACCGCCGACGGGCTTGGCATCTGTGCCATCAACCCCTCGGCCCACGACGAGCAGGTCATCAACAGCATCGCTCAGCCGTTCGACGCCCGCATCGACGTCCGCGAAGTCAAGGGCACCGTCGAACTACGGGTGACGGGGCTGCCCGGCCAGCCGACCGAGTGGACGGCCGTGCCGGCACTTTCATAACACAAGCGTTTTCTCCGCCGCCCGCCCGGTCCTCAGTAATGACCGCCTTTACCGCGACCGTCACGGTCCGGCTGAAACGCGGGGTGCTCGACCCCGAGGCCGAGACCACGCAGCGCTCGCTCGAACGCCTCGGCTTCGAACTGGACGACCTGCGTAGCGCCGACGTGTTCGAACTGGACCTTGAGGCCGGGGACGCCGACGGCGCCGCCGACCGCGCCGAGGAGATGGCCGAACGGCTGCTGGCGAACCCGACCATCCACGACTACACCGTGGAGGTCGCCCGGGCCGAATGACGATTGCAGTGATACGGTTCGGCGGCTCGAACTGCGACCGCGATTCCGTCCAGGCGCTCGAATCGATGGGGTTCGACGCGGAACTCGTCTGGCACGCCGACGGGCTCCCCGAGGACACGACTGGCATCATGCTCCCCGGCGGGTTCTCGTATGGCGATTACCTGCGGGCGGGCGCGATGGCCGCTCGCTCGCCCATCATGGGCGAGGTCCGCGAGGCCGCAGCCGACGGGACGCCGGTGCTTGGCGTCTGTAACGGCGCCCAGATTGGCTGTGAATCGTCGCTGACCCCCGGCGCCTTCACCACCAACGAGAGCGCCCGCTTCCAGTGTGAACACGTCCATCTCCGCGTCGAAAACGCCGAAACCCCCTGGACAAGCCGGTACGGGGAAGGCGATGTCATCGAACTCCCAATCGCCCACGGCGAGGGCCGCTACGAGATTCCCGACGACCGGCTGGACGAACTCGAAGCCGAGGGCCGCATCCTCTTCAAGTACTGCAACGAAGACGGCGAGGTCACGCCGGAGGCAAACCCCAACGGCTCGAAACACGCCGTCGCCGGCGTCACCGGCGAGTGTGACCACGTCGCCGTGATGATGCCCCACCCCGAGCGGGCCTCGCTGGAAGACCTCGGCCGAACTGACGGCCAGCCGGTGCTGTCCGGGTTCGCCGATTAGCGCCACGAGAACGACGGCTACGCGTATATGCAGCCGTAGCTCGGTGCTACCGCTCCGGGAGTTCGCCAAAGGGATAGGATGGGGCCAGTGGAGCGTGTGACATAGTCCGGGGCCCCTACGTACCAGTAAGATACCTACTGATAAAAACGCCAGCCTACCGGAGTGAAAGTGAAACTGGTCGCCTCACGCGGTCACCACACTCTTTTCGCCCCGGTGCGTAATCGACGTATGGACAGTGACGAGACGGCGGTCTCGATGACCGTCGACCCCGATAATCTCGGGAGCGTGGACGACGAGACCGCGCTCGCCTCGTATCGGCGCCGCCGACGGCTACAGCCCGGACTCGTCGCCGGTAGCGCCGAGTGCGACGTACACCGCAGCCGTGGCGGCCAGCCCGACGCCGACGGCCACTTCGACGGTTAACAGGTCGCGGCCGCGATTCATGTACGCGAGCGCGAGCACCGCGAGGACGACCGGGCCAAACGCCGCGTAAGCGGTTACCGCCCGGCGACGCACCGGATGCAGGTCGGTGAGGTTGAACGTCACACCGACGAGCGTGGCGAGCCCGGCGAGCAGCCCGAGCGGGAGCGCGACCAGCGCAGCGAACTCGGTCGCGAGGAGTTCGATGACCGGGACGGCGACGAGCAGGGCGGTCGTGACCGCCGCGCCGACAGCGACGAGCGGGGCCAACCAGCGCGGGTCGGTCGAGTCGCTGACCATGCCAGTTACCGTGCCAGCGGCAGCGCGTAACTGTGTTCGCGCTCCAGGACGGCCTCGTAGGTCGCCTCGCACTCGCAGCTGACCTGTTCGAAGACGCTCGGGTCCTGGCGGAGGTCGAAGTCCTTGATAGCGCGCTGAACCCGGTCGTCACACTCGCCGCAGTTGTGTGGCCCCCGGTCGCTGCCGTGCCCGACGGGGTCCGAGACGACGATGACGTCCTCGTCGGCGGTCTCCTCTAAGACCTCGGCGACCGACCAGAGCCACGGGGGCCGGTAGCCGCCGTCGTGATACAGCTCCTCGACCATCGTGTACCGCTGGACGTTACAGGGGTTCATCGAGACGGTGTGACAGCCGTCGACGGCCGCGCACCTGCGGACCGAGGATTTCATGTCCTCGACCGCCTCTGCCTCCGTGAGGAAGGGCGGCTTCATCAGCAGGTAGGCCTTGATGCCGGCGCCGGCCTCGCGGGCCGCCTCGCAGGCGTCCTCGAAGTCAGCGAAGTCGAAGTACTTGTTCACGCAGTCGTGGCGCACCCGGTCGGTGGCGGTCTCCAGCCCGACGGCCACGTCCGTCTCCAGGCCGGCCTCGACGAAGTCGCCCACGCGCTCGTCCTCGACGAAGTCGGGCAGCGACTCGACGACGATGCGGTCGCGGTCGGCGAAGGTGTCGGCGATGGCCTCGCGGGTCCGGGCGGGCACCTCGCGCTCGTCGAGGAAGCTCCCGGAGGTGTAGATTTTGATGAGCCCCGAGGGGTCCTCGGCGTTCTCGTCCTCGTGGGTCAGACAGTGGTCTATCTGGGCCATGAGGTCCTCGTGAGCGACGCTGCCGCCCTCGACGGACTCGGCGACGTACCCACACATCGTACAGCCACCGGCCCGCGCCCATCGGCAGCCGCCGGTGTTGAGGATGATTGTGAGTGACTGATAGACGCCGTCTGGCGTGTTATCCTCGTCGAGCCAGACACGGGTGGGCTCTCGGGGGTCGTAGGTGGAATCGTTGCGCGAGCGGACCTCGCGCATCACCGCGTTGTGGGCGTCCATCCCCTTGCCCTGCTCGTATACGTCGGGACTGGGCTTGCTCATTAGGCCGTTTTTGCCCGTCGGCGCGTATAGCTCCTGCGTTACCAGGAAAATCTATGGGGGTCGATGACAAACATTCCCGTCGAATGGGGGACGCGTACAAGTGCAAGGACTGCGGGACAGTAGTCGAGACGCTACAGAGCTGTCCGTCGTGTGGCGAGTCGGCGATGCGGCCGATTCAATCGTCGGTGGAGGGCGACGTCATGTCGGATATCACCGAATCGGGGACAGTGGAAGGAGATACTACCGAGGCGTCCTCGACAGCACGGTCGAGCGAGGCCGAGGAATCGACGCGAGCGGCGACGGAATCTGACGGGTCGCCGCGGGGCAAATCTGCGTCCCGCAGCGAGTCGGGACTGCTGTCGTGGTTGAAATCACTGTTCTGACTCCGGGATGCCGTCGATACGAGGGTCGGTCCATAGTCGTTTTCGGGAACGCCGACCGCCTACAGCTCCTCGGTGTGGCGCATCTGGACGGCGATGCCCCGCGTCGAGGAGTTCATCTCCGCGCCGTGCATCTGGGCCCGTCCGACGCCGAACGCGGCCTCGCCCGTGACGACGACTTCGTCGCCGACGCGGATGTCGTCACTGGCCTCGACGATGCCCGGCGCGAGCACGGAGCCGTGGGGGATGAAGGGCTCGATTTCCACGGTTTTGGTGGGGACGTCGCTGTCGACCCAGCGACGAGCGCCCGCCGTCGTCAAGGAGAGGACGCCGTACTGCTGGGCGAGCGCGGCCAGTTGTTCGCCGTCGGCGTCGTCCGCCCTGAGCTGTGGATACCGGCCCTGCGTGCCGATATCGCCGAACAGTTCGTCGCCGGCGCCGGCCCCGAACTGGTAGTCCGCGACGGCTCTGATAGTCCGGTGCTCGCGGGCGGACTTCCGGTAGGTGTCCCACCCTTTTAGTTCGGCGGCGAGATTCCCCAGCGAGTCCGCTGTCGTCGGGTGGTCCCGGACGGTGTAGGTGAACTCCCGGCCAAGCGAGTCTGCAACGCGCTCACAGATTTCCCGGTACCCCTCGCCGGGGACGTGGGCGACTATCTCGGGGTAGTCGGCGCCCTCGAGATACCGCTCCAGCACCCGGGCGACGAACTCGATTTCGTTGGCCGACCACTCGCCCGTCACCACCGAATCGTAGTGCTGGGCGGGGTAGGTCAGTTCCAGTTCCTGGGGGACGACGCCGATGGGCGAGGTCATCGAGACGACGTGGGCGCGCCACTGGATGGCGTCGTGGTACTGCTTGTGGCTCTGGGAGTCGCTGTAGGGTTTGCGAGCCGAACACGGAACGAGCACGAGCGGTCGGTCGTCGAATCTCGGGACGTAGCGCTCCGTCACGCGCTGGGCGAAGCGCTGAATCTCCACCCGTCGGATGGCGTCCTCCGTGGCGGCGGCGAGTTCGGCCCGGCGAATCAGCGGGGCGCGCTGCTCGACGTAGCCGTAGCGCTGGTCCATGATGCGGACCGCCGCAGTGAGCCAGTTGTCCTGGCGGGCCTGGCCTTCGATGTAGTCCCGCAGGCGGCCGTCGCGAATCCGCCGGCGGACGCGGGCGAGTTCGGCCGCGAGCGCGTAGACGTTGTGCTCGACGCAATCGCTGCGGTCGAAGGCATCGCGGGGCCCCTGACAGGCCGGACAGACACAGGGGAGTTCCCCGAGGTCCTCGAGGAAGTACGCCTCGTCGGTCGTCAGATACCGCCCCTCGGTGCCCCGAACGACGGCCCGATGCGGGTCCACGAGGTCGACGCCGGCATAGACCAGCGTGGCGACGTTCCGTGGCGTGGCGACGCCGGGTAAGTACAGCGCGGTGTCGGCCGGAACGGCGTCTTTCACCGTCGTCAGGGCGTCGACGAAGGCCGAGCCGTAGCCGACGTATCCCGGCGCGCCCGACAGGACCGAGATGTCGGCGGGGTGGTCGCCGGCGCTCGTCGGCGAGACGACCGCGCCGCTTGGAAACGCCACGTCCGGATAGTCGTCGGCGAACGCCTCGGCCACCTCGTCGGGCGTCCCGGCGGGCAGTCCGCGATGGGGGAGTATCGTCACGGCCCCGTCGTCTCCCTCGGGGATGTCCGGCTCGGCCGGCCAGCGGCTCCCCGCGTCGTCCAGAATCGTGTGGACGGCCCCCGCTGTGTCGGCGTCCACGTCGTCGACTAAGGCCGGCGTCGCCACGGACTCGGCGAGGCGCAACTCGCCGACCCGTGCGGCCCCGTCGCGTTCGTGGACCTCGAAGTAGTCGGTCATAGTGGGTCTGAGCCACGGGCGACCAACTATCTTGCCTTTGGAATCCGGTGGCTTTTCGCTATCGAGCGTGGATAGGAGCGTATGGTCGGGTCACGCACCCTGACGGCGGCCGTCGGCCTCCTCGTGAGCCTGCTCGTCACGGCGGCGCTGTGGTGGTACTTCGAGACGCTGCTGGTCTTTCTCTTCCTCCCGTTTCTCCCGATTCTGTTCCGTGGGCTCGGCGACGACGAACCGACTATCGTCCAGGAGTGTCCCCACTGTGGCTTCCAGGCGACCTCCGACGCCTACGACTACTGTCCCCGGGACGGGAGTCGGCTGGAAGAGCCGGAGTCGTAGTTACAGCGGTCTCCGGGACCGGGTGTAGATGTCACTCCCGCGCATGGAGGTCCCGCAGCCGAACCTCGTCGGGCACACGGTCGAGGGCCGTCTCGGGCCAGTCGTCGTGGACGAGCGTAAAGGAGACATCGGGGTGTAACTCGACTAACCGGGCGACGCCGTCGGCGGCGGCCTCGCAGGCAGCGCGGTCGGTCCGCTCGGGAACTTCGGCGGTCAGCGGATAGGTGTCGCCGAGTTCGCGAGGATAGGGCCCAAAGGGCGGCCGAACGCCCCAGGTCTCGTCGTAGCGGTCGTTCGACCCGCCCTCGGTGAGTACCACCGCCTCGGCGTCGAGGTCGAAGCGGTCTAACCGTTCCTGGTGGCGCAACACCTCGGGTCGGCGGGCGCTCTCGGTCGAAGTGTAGAAGAAGGCGTCCTTCGAGACGGGGTCGGTCCGTTCGAGTTGGTCGGCGTGGGAAAGCAGCGTGCGGTACCCCTCGAGCATCGTCGGGTGGCCCCGCGCCCGCGAGTCGACCAGTTCCAGCAGGTTCCCCGAGCGGATGGCCTGGCGGACGGTCCGAATTTCGCCGTAAGTGACGTGGAGATTGTGCCGTGCCAGCAGGTCCTGGCGGGGGTCATCGTCCATCCCCCGCAGTTCCGCAGGCGTGTAGTCCGTACAGACCGGACAGTGACAGGGAAAGTGGGCGAGTTCGTCCAACAGTTCGGTGCCCCTGACCGTGAGATACCGGTCGTCGCGGGCATAGAGGGCGTAGGCGGCCGAATCGAAGAGGTCACAGCCCATCGCGGCGGCCATCGCGAACATCATCGGGTGGCCCGCGCCGAACAGATGGACCGGCCCCACCTCGCCGAGTCCGCGCTTGCAGGCGGCGATGACGTCGGCGAGGTCGGCGTAGCGGTACTCGTTCAGCAGCGGGACGACGGCGCCCAGCGGGAACACGTCGAGTCCCGTCTGTTTGGCGTGGCTGGCTGCCCGCTCGCGCAGGTCGGGATACGTCGACCCCTGCACGGGTGCGGAGACGAGCATCTCGCCGGTGTCGGCCCCTGCGGCGATTTCGAGTCGGTCCTGTGTCGTCTGGAGTTCGTTCTCGGCTCGCTTACGGTCCACGTCGGGCGGCGTCGGAATGTCGACCGGCGTCCCGATGTCGCTCCCGATGTCGGACTGGAACTGGAGTATCTCCTCGGTCGTCACGTCGATGTCGCCGTACTCGGCCAGTTGAAACGAGCCCGAGTCGGTCATGATAGCGCCCGAAAAGTCAAGCAGGTCGTGCAGCCCCTGCGTGAGAGCGGGCTCGCGGAGTTCGTCCGAGCCGTGCAGGATGTAGCTGTTCGTGATGAGAATCTCGGCGCCAAACGTCGACTCGAGCGCCGACGGGTCGACCGTCTGGACGTGGGGGTTGACCACGGGAAGGATGGTCGGCGTCTGGACAGTGACGCCGGCGCGTGGCACCGCCAGTTCGCCCAGGCGGCCCGCAGCGTCGTACTTGCGGACCTCGAAGTTCGTCATTGGGTGGTGTCGGCGGGGGGCGCGCCTAAGAGTTGTGTTCCCGCGCCACGTCGGCCGGGTCAGTCCGGTCGACGATGCCGTCGAAGTCGTCATCGAAACTGAGGACAGTGTCGATGTCGTGGTCCCTCATCTCGGCGATGGTAGCCGCATCGGTGAAACTCAGCTCCTGGTCGTCGTACCGCTCGAAGACATCTACCGCGTCACTGAAGCTCTTCGAGATGAGCCTTGGCTTCATCGTCGACTTTGACTGCCGTAGTCATAATAACTCAGTAAACTACGATACCAGATGAACGTTCGGCCCGCTCACCGCTCGAACAGCGCGTAGTACATGATACCCACAGCGGACCGACCGTCTCGTAACTCACCCGCCCGAACCGATTCCAGCAGGTCCTCGAACGCCGCCGTCTCGACGCGGATGGACTCGTCGAAATCGAGGGCTTGCTCGGCGGTCGGTTCACACCCCGCCGCGAGGAAGTAGTGGAAGACGGAGTCGGCGTAGCCGTTGGCGGGCTCGGCCGTGTAGAGATGTTCGACCGACTCTGCCTCGTAGCCGGTCTCCTCGCGGAGTTCGCGGGCAACGGCCGCCCGCGGCTCGTCGTCGCTGGTCTCCATACTCCCCGCCGGCAGGGCGCGGTTGACCCGCTTGACCGCCTGGCGCCACTCCTCGATGACGACGACATCGCCGTCGGGGGTCAACGGCAGGACGACGACGCTGTCGCCCTCCCGCAGGAAGTCGAAGTCCGTTTCGGTGCCGTCGGGGAGCGCGACATCCTCGTGGACGATATCGAACCCCGGACAGCTGTAGGCGATTTCCGTCGCGAGCGTCTCCCAGGCGAGGTCGTCTGACATATCGGCCCCTGTAGCGCCAGGGCAAAACTGCTACCGGTTGCGGGTCAGTACCGCTCGAAGCCGTCGGTGTCGAGGTAGTTGTGGGCCACGGTGATGGCGTGGTCCGCATGCAGCGGTTCCGGTCCCAGCGAGAGTCGGTCCCCGGCGTGGCTCTCGACGTGAGCGGTCTCCTCGGCAGTGAAGTCGTGGTGGTCCGAGAGGACGAACACGGGGTCGACCGGCGGCGCGACGTCGACCACCGGGTCGCCGTCCTCGTGGAGCTGGACGACGGTGCCGTCGCGAGCCACGTCGTCCAGCGTGGCTTCGAACCCGCAGCGGGTCAGCGAGACACCGGGCGACGTCTCGACCGGGACGTGACCGATTGCTTCCTCGCGCTCCTCGAGAGCGTTGCGAACGAGCGCGGCCGTCGAGCGCTCGTCGGGGTTGAGCCGCCGGAGTTCGGTGCCTTCGAAGGAGACGGTGTACGTGTCGGCCAGCACGAGGTGGACACGGACGTCCTCGCGGATGGCGTGACTCAGGAAGAAAGCGCTGGTGACACACCGACAGAGCACGTCCAGGCGGCCGGCGGCCCCGGCGAGGTCGTCGAGCGAGAACTCCGGCGTGGTGGGCGCGTCGTGACCGATGACGACGAACTGGCGCATATCTCGCTCTGTCGGCGGCCGGAGTTAGCCTTATCGAAGCCTACTTCGGGTCGACGAACTGACCGTTCTCGACGGCGAGGAGGTCACGCTCGATGGCGGCTTCGATGACGGCGTCGAACTCGTCGGGACCGATGTCGTAGGCGCTGGTCGCCACGTCGCGAATCTCGGCCCGGTCGACCGGAAACGGCCGGTTCTTGAGCAGTCGCATCACCTTGTTGTACTCGAGTTTCGTCAGCGTCGGCCCGTCCTCAGCCCCACCACTGTCGGCCGCGCCGGTATCGCTCGTCCCGCTTGCTGTGGTGGTCCCTGTCGACGCTTCGCCGGTCCCAGCCGTGTCCGCGTCAGCGGCTCCCGACGCCTCGTCGTCCGAGTCGTCGCTGACCGGCGACTCCCACTCGTCAGCGTCGGTGGTCGGCGTCTCCTCGCCGTCGTCGAACAGCGAGGTGCCAGACGAGTCGGCCGAGTCGGCGCCGTTCGTCGACTGAGTGTCTCTCTCGGCCTCCCGAGCGGCGGTCGCAGTTCCGCCAGCCCCGTCGTCCCGTGTCGCCGCGACCACCTCCTCGATAACGGCCCCGAGCTTCTCCCGGCAGTCCCCACAGAGCGCGACCGTCGGGCCGTCTTCGGGCGGCTGGAGTTCCTCCGGGACGACGGGGTATTCGGAGAGCGAGGCGTCGAAGGCGTCCCCACAGAAGTAACACGAGGCCAGTCGGTCCATGCAGTTGGGTGTCGGCCGTCGATATTAAGCCCACCGGGCCGGCCGAGGGTGTCGCCCCGTCGTAGAGTCGCGACACCACGCCTCGTTAGCCGTCCGCGTGGGCGAAAACGAAGGCCCGCAGCAGTTTCGCGGCGAGCGTCGCGGCCTGGCCGTCGTCGCGGTCGTTGACCTCCACGACGTCGAAGCCGACGGCGTGGGGCGCGACGGCACGAACCACGTCCCGGAGTTCGCGGGGCGCCACGCCGAACGGTTCTGGCGTGCCGGTCCCCGGCGCGAATCCGGGGTCGGCGGCGTCGATGTCGACCGAGAGGTAGGCCCGCTCGCCGTCGAAGTCGGGCGTCCAGTCGGCCACGTCCTCGGGCGGGACAACGGTCACGTCGCCCTCGCCGGCGCGGTCCCACTCGCGCTCGCTGCCGGTGCGGGCGCCCAGGACGACGGCGCGGTCGGCGACCGAGAGGGCGTGGTGGGTCACCGTCGCGTGGGAGTAGTCGTCGCCGGCATACTGCTCCCGGAGGTCCAGGTGGGCGTCGGCACAGACGAATACGTCCGGGTCCAGCGCGCGAACGGCGGCGACGGAGACGGTGTGCTCGCCGCCGACCAACAGGGGAACGAGGTCGTCGCCCGCGAACTCGCTGATGGCACTCTTGAGGAAGGTGAGGTATTCGGCGGTGTCGGCCGAGGGGCCGATATCGCCGTGGTCGTACACACCGAGGTCGGTGAACTGTCGCCCGGTGTGGTGGTCGTAGTCGTCGAACTGTTCGGCGAAGTCGCGAACGCGGCGCGGACCGAAGCGGGCGCCCGGACGGAACGACGTCGAAGCGTCCAGTGGCGCCCCCACGAGGGCGTAGGCCACACCCTCGCGGTCGGCGACCGCGCCGGGGAACGTCATTACGAGCGTGTAATCTTTCGCTGGTCCTCGTATTCGAGGTACTCTATCTCGTCGTCGGGCTCTAAGGTCACGTCGTCGGGCATCAGCATCGTGAACGTATCGTACGTCTCGAGGTCCATCACCTGGGCGTCGCCGCCGTCGGTCGAGACGACCTGGCCCTGCTTCCGGTCGACAATCGGGACCCAGACTTTCGCGTCGACGGGCTGGGAGAGCGACCGCTTCTTGCTGTCGAAGACGCCGCGCGCGTCGATGCGGGCCTTCGCGCTGCCGTGTTTGCCCGGCTTGGCCGTGCTGTAGGAGTCTATCTTACACGGTGTGTCCTCTATCATTACGTAGCTGCCCTCGTCGAGTTCTCGAACTTGAACCTGCTGTCGAGCCATACGGCCGTTTAACCCGTGTCGTACCATAAACGGTTTGGAATCGGGGACGACAGCACGGGCCAACCGACGAGCGGGCAGGTCTCGACGGAGACGAATAGCTTATTAGCAGGAGGTAGTAGTGGGTGGTATGAGCCTATCCGACGCGCAGTTCGAACAGTACCAGCGTGACGGCTACGTCGTCGTCGAGAACTGTCTCGACGGCGCCGTCGTCGAAGCGGTGACCGAACGCATCGAATCCTACGTCCGGACCGAACGCGAGGCGACGGCGTTCGAACGGATGCTCGAGCCCGACGCCGCCGCAGACGCCCTCGGCGACGCCGACCCGGTCCGGAAGTTCGAGGGTCTCGGAATGGTCCGCGAGGACGACGTCTTCGCCGACCTCGTGACCGACGAGAACGTCCTCGAAGTCGTGAGACAGCTTCAGGGTCCGAACCTCTCCTTGCTCCGGAGCGCGGCCATGCTGAAACCGCCCCGTGTGGGCAGCGAGAAGAAGTATCACCAGGACGCGGCCTACTACCCCATCCACCCGATGGACCACGTCACCGTCTGGATGGCCCTGGACCAGTCGACCACCGAGAACGGCTGCATGCAGGTGGTTCCGGGCGCCCACAAGGACGGTCTCCTGGGTCACGAGGCCATCGAGTACGACACCGACATCACCATCGCCGAGGCCGACTACGGCCCCGAAGACACCGTTGCCCTGCCAATGGAGCCCGGCGACGTGCTCTTCCAGCACTGCCTGCTCCCCCACTACACCGCGCCAAACGAAACCGACGACTGGCGCCGGGCCTACATCGCCGCGTACATGCGCAACCGGTCCCGGTTCACCGACGGGGAGCCGCCCGAGTGGGTCGACAGCTACCACGTCAGCGGCGAGACGTTCCCGGGGTGCGTGTAGATGGCGACGGGTAACTCCGGTATCCGCTCGCGGTTCTCCGAGATGGGACCGACGTGGCTCGCCGGCGCTATCGCCGTCGGTCCCGCGACCATCGGGGCCTTGGTGACCGCCGGCGCGAGCTTCGACTACGCACTGTTGTGGGTCGTCGTCCTCTCGGCGGTAATGGGGACGACCGCTCAGTATCTGGCGATGCGGCTCGGCCTGCTGACCGAGGCCGGTATCGTCTCCGTCGTCGAGGACAACCTCGGCGAGGCGTGGGCGTGGCTGCTGGTCGTCGACACGGTCATCGCGGCCGGCGTCGCCCAGCTGGTCATCATGAAGACGGTCGCGAGCGTCTCGGCGGTCTTCTGGACGGACCTCACGACCGCACTCGGCGTCGGTGGCCTCGGTCTCTCGGCTCCCTTCTGGGCGGTCCTGTGGGGTGTCGTCCTCGCCGTCGGCCTCGCCGTTGGCGGCTACCGCTTCGCGCAACTGGGCGCGAAGATAGTCGTCAGTCTCGTCGTCCTGCTCTTTCTCGCCTCGCTGACCGTCGTGCCCATCGACTTCGGGGCCGCAGTCACGGGACTGGTCCCGTCGGTTCCCGCCGGCGTCGGCGGCGCGCTCACGGCGGCCGGCATCCTCGGCGGCGCGGTCCACATCGCTCTGGTGACGATGCAGTCATACACGATGCGCGCTCGCGGCTGGACCGACGCGGACTCGGACCTGGCGCTGCTGGACGTCGTCGCGTCGATGCTCGTGGCCTTCGGCGTCGCCAGCCTCGCCATCTTTCTGGTCGCGGCGGCGGTGCTGTCTGACCCCGAACTCAGCGTCGTCGGTGCCACCCAGGCGCTGGGCCCCATCGCCGGCCCGGCCGCGAAGTGGCTGTTCTTTGCGGGGCTGCTCGGCGCTGCGGTGACGACCCTGGGCGGGAACACGCCGGTTCCGGCCTACGTCATCGCGGACAAGATGGAGTGGGAAATCAGCACCGACGACCGACGCTATCAGGCGACGGTCGCCGCCTTCGCGCTCATCAGCATCCCCGGCGTGTTCATCCAGGGGCCGGTCCTGGGTCTGCTCGTGCAGGCGCTTGCCGTCGGCTTCGTCGGGACGCCGTTCGTGCTGGCGCTCGTGCTGTACCTGCTGAACGACCCCACGGCGGTCCCGCGCCCGAACTCGCTCGTCGAGAACGTCGGGGGCCTGCTACTCATCGGCATCGCTACGGTCGTCGCCGGCCAGTGGGTCCGGCGTGTCGCCTCGGGAGGTATCGTCGACCCCGCGTCGCTGGCCATCCTCGGGTTCGCCGCCGTCCTCGCCGCCGCGATGCTCGGGCTGCTCGGGCTGACGGCCCGCAACTGGCTGGCCGAGGACAGCGAACCGGCGATGGCCGCCGACTGAATGTCCCTGCCGTTCCCCCTCGACGGGACCACGCTGGTCGTCGGTCCCTCGAACGCCGGCAAGACGCGGCTGACGGCGCGGGCACTCGACGGCTGGCTCGACGCAGACGGTCCCGAGGGAACGGTCGTCCTCGATTTCGCGCCGACAGTCGAACGCGACGGCGAGATACTGGGCGGCCCGCTCACGCAGTTCATCACCGTCCCCGACGGGGTCTCTCACGGCGTCGTCGACGCACACGCACCGCGGTCGGAGGGCAGCGATGACGCCGAGGCGCTCGCGCTGGCCGAGAAAAACGCCGCCTCGGCCGCCGACCGACTCGACGCAGCGCCGACAGAGCCGAAAGCGGTGTTCGTCAACGACGCGACCATCGCCCTCCAGTGCGAGCGAGCGCTGACCGAACGGCTGACAGCCTACTGCGACCGGGCCGACTGTGCGGTGCTCAACGGGCTAGAGAGCGACGAACTCGGCGTCGACAGCCCGGTGTCGAGAAACGAACGCGCGGCCCTCGACGCGCTGCGGGCGTGGGCCGACCGCGTCGTCGAACTCTAGCTCTCGTCCTCGCCGGGCAGTCCCATCCCGCCGACGCTTTCGCGCTCCCGTTCGCGCATGCTCTGGCGGGTGAACTGCGGTTTCGCGCGGACGCCCTTCTTCCGGCGGAACGACCACCACAGCGACAGCGAGAGCGCGAGCACTGCCAGACCGGCGGCGCCAGCGATAACCAGCCCCGCCTCCGCATAGAGAAACACCGTCGAGAACAGCGTGCTGGCGAGCAGCATCCCCAGAACCAGGCGTTTGGTCATTGTCGCCAGCAGCCGGTCGGAGTCACGGATGTCGGCCTGGACGGTGAGTTCGTCCCGCTCGACCGTATCGAGGACGGATTCGAGTTTGGGCGGAATCCGAACTGCGGACTGGGCGGCCTCGTTGACCTCGTTTGCCCGGTCCTCGGCGTAGTTCTTGATGCCGGCGGTGATGTACCCCTCGTCGCGCAGGAACTCCGTCGCGACCGAGATGAAATCGAAGTCCGGGTCGAGCGTAACACAGACGCCCTCGACGACAGTGGCGACCCGCAGGACGAGAGCCAGATTGGCGGGGAGCCGCAGCGGGAACTCGTAGATGGTGTCCTCGACCTGCTGGACGATTTGCTGGACGCGGTACTGCTCGATGTCCTCGCCGCGAGCGTCTGCGATGGCCAGCTCCATAACGTCGCCCATCACCTGCCGGTCGGCCTCGGGACTCAGGGTGCCCATTTCGATGAGGGCATCGAGGATGGCCTGGATGTTCTGGTCGGCGACGGCTGCGTAGAAGTCGACGATTTTGTCCTGAACGAACGGGTCCACCCGACCGGACATCCCGAAGTCATAGAAGACGAGTTTGCCGTCGTCCTGTACCGCGAGGTTCCCCGGGTGTGGGTCGGCGTGGAAGACGCCGTCGTCGATTATCATCTGGAGATAGGCCCGCTGGAGCGTCTCGGCCAGTTCGGTCCGGTCGAACCCCCGCTCGTCGAGGTCGTCGATGTCGTTTATCTTCGTCCCGGGGACGTACTCCATCGTCAGCACGCGCTGAGTGGAGTGGCTGTCGATGACGTCGGGGATACGAATCCGGTCGTTGCCGGCGAAGTTGCTCCGAATCTCACGGAGCATGTCCGCCTCGCGCTCGTAGTCCATCTCCTCGCGGATGGTCTTGGAGAACTCGTCTGCCAGCGTCTCCAGGGAGAACGACCGGGCGTCGCCGAGGAAGTACAGCAGGATGGGCAGCGACCAGCGGATGACCCGTAGGTCGGCCTCGACGAGGTCTTCGATGTCGGGCCGTCGAATCTTGACGGCGACGTCCTGTCCGTCGACACGACCCTGATAGACCTGGCCCAGCGACGCGCCGCTGATGGCGTCGGTGTCGAACTCCGCAAAGCGCTCGTCGACGGGGCCCAGTTCCGCCTCGAGGACGACCTTCGCCCGCTCCCAGTCGGCCGGCGGCACCTGGTCCTGGAGCGACGCGAACTCGTCGATGTACTCGGGCGGGAGCACGTCGGGCCGCGTCGACAGCAGTTGGCCGAGTTTGATGAAGGTCGGCCCCAGCGTCAACAGCGAATCGAGCAGCGACTGGGCCCGTCTGCGGCGCTGCTCGCTTGTCACCCGCCGACCGGAGCCAAACAGCAGGAACCGCTTCCGGTCGCGGGCGTACGCGAGCAGCAGCGGGAGGAACTGCCGGGCGACGCGGAGGAACCGCCAGTAGGCGCGCAGGTTCACCGACAGGGCACCTCACTATCAGGCCTCTTCGATGGGGATGGTCGTGCTCGGGGCGGCCGTCGCCTTCGGAATCGCGAGTTCGAGAACCCCCCGGGAGACGGTGCCCTCGGCGCCCTGTCCGGTGGCGTCCGGCGGCAGTGGCAACTCGACGTCCAGGAAGACCGAGCGGTCCTCGCGGACGAACCGGAACTCCCGTGGGACGTCCTTGCTGCGCTGGCCCTCGATGACGAGCCGACCGGCCTCGACCGTGACCTCGAGGGTGTCGGCGGTCACGCCGGGCAGGTCCAACACGAGCAGGTACCCCTCCTCGGATTCGAGCACGTCCGCGAACACGGCGTCGGGAAGCGACCCTAACGCCTCACGCAGCGCTGACATGGGGAGGGCTAGGGATGGCGCAGTGGTAAACCCGACGGTTTCGACAGTATGCCAGCGACGCGCACGGTCACAGGAGCGCTGCGGGCGATGCGCCACGCCGTCCCGCGCTCGTCCGTGTCGGTGATGACAAAGACCGGCGTCGCTCGGTGAACCGCTGCTTGTTGCCCGCCTCGAACTGGGTCACCCTGAGGTCGACGACCATGCGCCCGGTGCCGTCGTCGACGACGAAGTCGACACCGTCCATCCCCGTGTCCAGCGTCTCCCAGGACTGGCTAAGCGTTGCCGAGGCGTGTGACTCCCTCGCAGGGGCGGTGTTTAGTTAGGCGATTCAGACTGTCACCAGCCAGAAAGCCCCCGACCGCTCGACTACTGCGACTCGCTGCGCGCTTCACTCACTCCGTTCGTTACAGTGCTTGCTTCGCCTCGGACGTCGAGCGGTCGGCCCCTTTCAGTCCCGCCCATGCCGGTTGGGTAATCAGTGCGGGTGGGACTGAAAGGGGCGTTGTCGGCGCTGCGCGCCGACTGCTCGGGAGAGCTCGCTCTCCCGGTGGCTGGCTTCGGGAAGGCGGGCGACGTAAGCACCGCAGGCCGAAGGCCGGGGAGCGCAGCGAGCCCCCCGACCGAAGCCAGCCGGGGCTTTCTGGCTGGTGACAGTCTAAATCGCCTAACTAAACACCACCCCCTCGCGGTCGCTGAAGACGTATATCGTTTCGATGGCGCCGCCAAAGAGAAACGCTGGCGTGATGCTCGCGGCCGCCGTTACCAGCCTCATCATCCCCCACGCTCACTACCTGCTGACCGGCAGCAAGCGGTCAACCGCGCTCGCTCCGCTCGCGCGGATGCGTCCGGTGCCTTCGCCTCCGCACCAGTCACAATACCCGGGTCTCACAGGTCCGGAAAGTCACAGCGGTAACAGCGCGGAGGCCCACCCGCTTTAGCGGTGGGAGGAAGCGCGTAAGCTTGATTTGACTTCGGGAAGAACGGTAACACACGTCCATCAGGGGCAGAAGTCCTCGGATGGA
>PXRT01000002.1:123182-126917 GCA_003020925.1 Halobacteriales archaeon QS_6_64_34
GCCCCTTCTTAGAAAGGAAGGAGCGTGGGGCTTTCGTGTGGGAGCGCGAAGTGCGGGAGTCCACCGACAAGCCAACGGCTTCAGCCGTTGGTAGCTGACAATACGGACAATCTTCGTTGACTATCGCGTTCACGGCGTGTTGCACTCGGAGCGAGCGATTGGTGAACTCAGTTTCAGTAACGCCTCCGACGACCCGTCTCATCGGTCGTACGGCCAATTGGGGTCCCGGTCGAACTCGTCGGGGTCGAGGCAAGTGTCGGCTTCTTCGGGCGCGCAGGCGCCGTACTCGCGGACGTTCTCCCGCGCCGTCGACAGCGAGACGTGGTTACTGTCGCCGACGTGGTCGCTGTCGCGAAACTGCGTCGGGTCGTCGACCCAGTGACAGACCGGACAGACCTCGTAGGAACCCGGCTGTCCCTCCGGCAGCGTCCGATAGCCACAACACGGGCAGTACCCCAGTTCCCGCGCTGCGGGGTTGCCGGGCGCGTCGGTCGACATGTGCCGTGGTATGTGACGACACATCAAAGAACTATCGGGTCGTTCAACGCCCGGCGTTACTCGGACTGGGCGCTTTCGACCTTCTCGGCGTGTTTCTCCAGTTCGGCGGCCATCTCGCGGGCCTGGTCGGCCGAGAGAGTCACTTTGTCAGCGTGGGGCTCGACGTTGTCGACCTGCGTGTTGTCCATCTCCAGTTGCACCGAGACGTGGTCGGGGTTTTTCTTCGGCGAGGTGACGTTCAGCACCGCAATCGCCTCCTCCTCGAAGCCGTGGCCCTCGACTTCGCCGTCGAGGAGGTCGAATGTCGTGTACGCCGTGACCATCATGATTCGGTCTACCATACGCGTGCTTTCGGGTGTACCGACTTAACGGCTGTCTGTCGGCAGCGCCGCCCGGGGTCGGCGATATCCGGACATAATCTACAATAAACCGTATCAGGCCGCCGGCAACAGGTTGTCGAGAATCTCGACTCCGGCGCGCTCGAGTACGTTCCGCATCTCGTCGCTCACCGCACTCTCGGTGACCAGGATATCGATGTCCCCGACGTCCGCGAACTCCCTGAAACTCTGTCGCTCAAGTTTGCTCCCGTCCGCGACGAGGATGACGAGTCGGCCGCCGTCACACAGCAGCGACTTGAGGCGTGCCTCGTCCTCGTTCGAGACCGAGAGCCCGCCGTCGGACTGGACGGCGTCGGTCTCGAGGAAGACGATGTCGAAGTTCGTCTTCCGGAGATACGACTCGGCGCTCGGGCCGACGAGCGCGTCCGAAGTGGGGCGAAGCGAGTCGCCGACGACCTTCACTTCCCCACAGGTCTCGCGGAGTTCGAACGCCGTCTCCGGGGAGTTCGTCGCGACGAGCAGGGTGTGTGCGTCCGGGAGCACCTTCGCTATCTCCTTTGCGGTCGGTCCCGTGTCGAAAAACACCGCGTCACCGTCGCTCAGCTTCCCGACTGCGCGTTCGGCGATTGCTCGTTTCCCGTTGCTGTCCGTGGCCGGCTCTCGCGTCCCCGGACCGTTACCGTCCTCGCTCGACGCGGGGAGGACACCGCCGTGGAACCGCTCTCGCTACGGCCGTGCTACCGTTTGGTTCCGAACCCCACGCGGTCGGCGTCGGCTTCGACGCGCTCGATGGCCGCCTCGAGGTCGAACTCGCGGACGACCTCGCCGTCCCGAACGAGCGGTTCCATGAGCGACTCGGCGTCGTCGGGGCTCCCATGACCGGCCAGCCCGATGTGGTGGCCGCCCGCTTTGGTCCGGTAGACGGACTTTTTCCCGGTGAGCTTCCCGCGCTTTGTGGCGGGTTCGCCATCGACCTCGACGATATCCAGCGCGAAATCCAGCGGGTCGGCGTTCGAGACGTAGCTCCCGACGCCGAAGCCGTCGGCCACGTCCCGTAGTTCCCGGAGTTCTGCGGGTCCCAGTCCGCCCGAACAGAAGATGTCGACGTCCTCGTGGCCGTAGGCATCGAGCGTCCAGCGGACCTCACGCACGATGTGCCGGAAGTCACCCCGGCGCGAGCCGGTCGTGTCGAGGCGGATGCCGGCGAGGTCGTCGATGGCCTCGGCCGCTCGCAGCGCCTCGTCGACCTCGTCGGAGTACGTATCGACCAGGGCGACCCGTGGGGTCGACTCGGGGACCGCCTCGTCGAAGACCCGCCAGGCCTGCTCTTGCTCGCCGCGACCGAAACAAATCAGCAGGGCGTGGGGCATCGTCCCGCCCGCCTCGCGGCCCATGAGGTCGCCGGCCGCGACGTTCGAGAAGCCATCCATCCCGCCCAGCAGCGCCGACCGCTCGACCATCGCGCCAAGCGACGGGTGGACGTGCCGGGAGCCAAAGGACAGCACCGTCGAGTCAGGGGCCGCCCGACGGGTTTCGAGTGCGTGCGTCGCCACGCCGGTCGGATGCGAGAGAAAGCCAAGCAGTGCGGTTTCGAGTTGACAGAACGCCCGATAGGACCCCTCGATTCGCAGGACTGGGCCGCCGTCAAACAGCGTCCCCTCCGGCAGGGCGTCGGCGTCGAGGGCCCGCCCCTCGAGCAGTCGCGTTGCGTCTTTCAGCCCCGCGAGCAGGTGCCACTCGCCGGTCGGGAACTGGTCGGCCGTTACCTCCGCGACCACGTCGGGGTTCCGGCCGGCGTGGTCGAGTGTCTCCACCGTTCGGTCGAAGTACGCGTCCGTCGCCCGCCCCGAACTGATTGCTTCGGGCGGGATGATGTCGAACGTCTCGCTCATTACCCGGGATACGAGGGGCGGCGGAAAAAACGGGCGGGTCGGTAGCGCCGGTCGTGTGACCGGCTCGCACTGTCGGAATTTTTTCCACGACAGGCGCCTACGTTGACATATGCCGAGTCCGCCACGCGCACTCGGACTCATCATCGGTCTGACGCTGCTGGTCTCCGGCGGCGTGCTGGCCGGAAGCCAGTACCACCGAATCAGCGGGTACGAGTCGACGACCGGCACGATGGAGCGCGCCGAAATCGAGACAATCGCCGTCAACGCGGCGTACTCCCCGGACGTCACCTACACCTACGCGGTCGATGGCGACCGCTACCGCGGCCACAATGTCGCTGCCGGGACGGGTATCATCACTGGCAACCGCCGGAAACTCGACGCCGTCATCCCGCCGACGGCCGCGACCGCGACGGTCTACTACAATCCCGGGAACCCGGCCGACGCCCACCTGGTCCCGCGCTACAACTTCTTCCCGGGCGGGGTCTTGCTCGTCTGTGGCCTCTTCGTCCTGGCGGATACGCTCACGCCGAAGCTGCGAGTCGTCAGCACGCTCACCTCCCTGTTTCCCATCGAACTGCTCGAGCGGGTCCCGGGCGTCGAGCCCCGAACCGTCGGCCACGCCCCCGACGACCCGACCGCGATACTGGAGAACCAGCAACGCTGGACCCACGGGGAGCAGGCCCCAGTCCGGGGCGGAGCCGTCCCCGCCGTCTGGCTGCTCAGCTACCTCTTTATGTGTGACCTCGCCGTCGCGTACTTCTGGCTTTCGAACTGGCCGTATGACCTCTGGGGTGTCCTGACGCCGATTGTCGTCGTCGCCGGCATCACGCGACTGGGGTTTGTGCGCTTGCTGGACACGTAGCTGGCCCGCCGAGTGAACTACCCCTGCCTACTCAGCGGCCAAGGCCGCTTCCTTGAGGCAGGGGCTTCCTGGTTCAACGACGCGCTTTGCAGGAACAACCGCAGTTCCCGTAGGGAGCGCAGTCTCCACAGGCGTGCCTTCGGAG
>PXRT01000003.1:0-2474 GCA_003020925.1 Halobacteriales archaeon QS_6_64_34
CCGCAGGCCGAAGGCCGAGGAGCGCAGCGAGCCCCCCGACCGAAGCCAGCCGGGGCTTTCTGGCTCTCTTCCGCGTTCTCTACTAAACTAAACACTACCCTCGCAGAACTCCGGACGCTTTTGCCCCCGTAGTCCCAACGCGGGGTATGGCCGAGCCCTCGCCGACCGACGAAGCGGAGTGGACGCTGGAGACCGCCCGCCGCCAGCTCGGGAGCTACGCGGTGCCGGTCGACCGGACCGACCGCATCCCGCTGTCGGTGGCGGTCGGGCGCGTGCTAGCGACCGACGCAACGGCCGTCGACGCCATTCCGGGGGCGGACATCGACGTCGACGACACCGTCTTCGAGCGGGGCCACCAGCTCCGTCCGGGCGACGTCGGCCTGTTGAAAGCCGCCGGCGTCAACGAAGTACTCGCCCGCCAGCGGCCACAGGTCGGTATCGTCCCGACCGGCGACGGTGTCGTCGAGCACGACGCCGGGTCCGAGGAGCGCGTCGAGACGGCCGGCTTCACGCTCGCCCAATACGCCGACCGCTGGGGCGGGAAGGTCACCTATCGCAACGCCGTCGCCGACGACGCCCCCGCCCTGCGGATGGCCGTCCAGCGCGACCTCACGCGGGACGTCGTCGTGCTGACCGGCACCGAGCCCGGCGACACGCTCGGTGAGGTGGTCCGCGAACTGGGCGATATCGTCGCCGAGCGCGTCGCTATCAGCCCCGGGCGCGAGACCGGGCTGGCCGTGGTCCAGGACCGCCCCGTCCTCCTGTTGCCGGAGTCACCAGTGGCCGCCCGGGTGAGTGCGGTCCAGTTGCTTCGCCCGCTGTTGAAAGGCTTTGGCGACGCGCCGCTATCGCCCCATCCCAGCCGGAGGGCCACCCTCGACGAGCCACTCGACACCGACGACGCGGTGCGGTCGTTCGTTCCCGTCACACTGGACGGCGAGACGGCGACGCCGCTGTCGGGAACGGACCTCGCGACGGCGACGCAGGCCGACGGCTGGGTGACGGTGCCGGCGGGCGAACCCGACCCCGCCGGCGGTGACGCCGTCACCGTCGCGGACTGGGACTATCTGCCGTAGACAACGGTCCGCTAACGAACCGAACAGCCGTATCATTAGAAGATGCAGACGGCCCCCGCGCGCTACAGCTCGCGCAGCGACCTGACCCGGTGGTCGCCCCAGACACACCGGTCCTCGCTAATCGGCGACCCGCGTTCGACGTGAATGCCGTCCAGGCCGGCGTTTCGGGCGGCGCCGATGTCGCCGGGGTTGTCGCCGGCCAGAGCGCCCGAACGGCCGTTGTGACCGACGCCGAGGTCGGCCATCGCCCGATGGACCGGTTCCGGGTCGGGCTTCCAGCCGATGTCGTCGTCACAGCAGACGACGGTGTCGAACCAGTCGCCGATGTCCAGCCCGTCGAGAATCGGCTCGGTGAGATACTCCTGGCAGTGCGTGACCAGCCCGACGGGTTCGGTTCGCTCCGAGAGAAAGGCCTCGACGTCGTCGTACAGGTAGGTCGCGTCGGCCCGCGCGAGCGGGTCTTCCTCCTCGTGGAAGACGTCCCAGAACCGCGCCGGGTCGACGCCGCGCTCGGCCAGCAGGTCCCGCCTGGCGTCGCCCTGGCCGTACCACAGCAGCGCGGCCTCGCGCTCGCTGAACCCCTGGCCGAGCCGGTCGCCGACCCGCTCCATCACCGCGACCGAGTACGCAGGGTCGACATCGACGAGCGTCCCGTCGAGGTCGAACAGCCAGAAGTCGTATTCGCGAGCCATCGGAGAACTAGGTAGGCGAGTCGCGAATAAAGCCTTTCTGCCCGCTCATCCGACGTGAATAGAGCTGCCCAGACACTTTTCTAACACCTCGCTGGTCCGCAGTTCGCTGAACGAGACCGACTCGACGGGGACCCCGAGAGCACCGTCTCGAACGTGTCGGGCTCGGCGTCGAATCCCGGTTCGGGCTCCAGCCGGACGGTCACGCGGAACAGGTAGCGAGCCGGCGGGTCCCTCGGCCCGTCGCGGTCAGACCCGACCACGCTACTCATAGACACCGTTCAGCCGCCGGGCCATGTCGATATCGTTGTCGGTGATACCGCCGGCGTCGTGGGTCGTCAGTCGGACTTCACACTCCCCCCAGCGGACGGTCATCTCGGGGTGGTGCCAGGCGTCCTCGGCGACGCCCGCAGCGGCCGCGAGAAAACCCGAGGCGCCCAAATAGTCGTCGAACTCGTAAACGCGGACGATTTCGTCGCCCTCGCGGTCCCACTCGTCGGGGAGTCGGTCGGCGATTTCGTCGTCGGAAAGCAGGTCTGCCATACCGGGAAGTAGCCTGCCAGCCTCAAAGTGGTTTGGCCGCTAGGAAAGGTGGTGTTTAGTTAGGCGGTTTAGACTGTCACCAGCCAGAAAGCCCCCGACCGCTCGACTACTGCGACTCGCTGCGCGCTTCACTCACTCCGTTCGTTGCAGTGCTTGCTTCGCCTCG
>PXRT01000003.1:2494-8571 GCA_003020925.1 Halobacteriales archaeon QS_6_64_34
GGCTTCGGGAAGGCGGGCGACGTAAGCACCACAGGCCGAAGGCCGAGGAGCGCAGCGAGCCCCCCGACCGAAGCCAGCCGGGGCTTTCTGGCTCTCTTCGGCGTTTTCTACTAAACTAAACACTACCCTGGGAAAGGCGGTGTTTAGTTTAGCAGCTATCGGTTCAGAGAGCCAGCCGCCCCTTTCAGGCTGTTTATTACTTTTCCTAGTCGTCGGCCAGCTGTTCGAGCACCGCAGCGGGTATCTGGTCGCGCATCCCTTCGGGAATGTCCTCGATGTCCATGCCCTCCACGAACTCGGGCGGCTCTGGCCCGAAGTCGGGGTCGAACAGTTCGAGTGCGGTGTGGATGGTCTCCCAGTCGTCCTCCTCGGCGGCGTCGCGCAGGCTCTTGGTCGGGGCCGCTAGGAGTTGAGAGACGATGGAGTCGGCCATCGCCTCCAGCACCTCGCGCTGGTCGTCGTCGAAGTCGGCCTGGGCCATCGCAGTGTTGAGTTCGGCCGCTTTCACCCGCTCGGCGCTCTCGTACATCGCGGAGATGACGCGGTCGGCCCGCTTGCGCTTGTACTGGGTCAGGAGGTGGTCGAACTCCTCGTCGACCAGCGCCTCGACGGCCTCGGCGGCCCGCTGGCGCTGCTGTCTGGTCTCTTCGGTCACCGACTCCAGGGCGTCGAGGTCGTACGCCGTCACGGCCGGGAGCCGGTCGGCCCCGGCGGGCACGTCGCGGGGCTGTGCGATGTCGACGACGGCCGTCTCGCCCGCGTCGGCGAAGGCACCGACGTCGAACACCTGGTCGTCGCTCCCGGTCGCCGAGACGACGACCCGTGACTGGGCGACTGCGGCGTCTATCGCATCGAGCGCGACCGCGCTGGCCTCGACGTCGACCGTCTTGGCGACGTGTTCGGCGTGGGGGACGGTGCGGTTGGCGACGATAATCCGGTCGACGCGCTCGGCGAGGGCTTTCGCTGCCAGCTGGCCCATCTCTCCGGCGCCGACGACCAGCGCCGTCTCGCCGTTGATGGCACACTTGCGGTCGACCAGTCGGACGGCTGCAGAGGCCAGCGAGACCACGCCGTCGTTGATTTCGGTCTCCGACCGGGCGCGCTCGCCGACGTGAATTGCCTTCGTGATGCCGTCCTCGAGCAACTGACCGATGCCGCCGACGCCCCGGGCGTCCTCGTAAGCGTCCCGGAACTGGCCGAGAATCTGGTCCTCGCCGAGGATGACGGACTCGAGGCCGGCCGCGACCCGCATGAGGTGGCGCAGACTTGCCTCGTGGCCCATCTCGACGACGACCTCGTCGGTGACGGCCCGGGTGAAAAGTTCCAGAGCCGCCAGGCCCGTCTCGTGGTCCGGCGCGACGACGTACCCCTCGGTCCGGTTGCAGGTCTGGAGCGCGAACGCCTCGGAGACGCTTGGCTCGGTGAGCAGCGACTCGACGGCGTGGCGCTGGCTGTCCGCGGCGGCCGTCTCCAGTTGGTCGACGCTGGCGCGTTCGTGGCTCACACGCACGCCGACGATGACGCCTGTCTCATCTCTCACGACGTATCACCCATTCGGTATCCAATCACGTCTGCTGTTACTTGTCGAGCCTTGGACCTACCACTATCTAAAGCCTTCCAAACCTCGTCGGAACGGACGACCGTTCTGACCGCATCGCGCCGTTCGGTCGGCGTCATATCAGTGGATTTCAACTCTTCGCGGAGATTGCCGGTCAACTGGGCCATTTTCCCCGCGTTGGCGAACTGTTCTTCAAACGACTCCCGGAGGTACTTCGAGAGCGCCGGCGAGTGACCACCCGTGGCGACCGCCACCAACACGGGGTCGTCCCGGACCGTCGCGGGGACGACGACGTTACCGACCTCCTGCTCGCCGTGGTCGTCGGCGCGGTTGCCCAGCGCACCCCGCTCGCGGGCGGCGGCCTCGGCGACCGCGTTCAGCTCGGCGTCGTCCGTGGCCGCGACCACCAGCGCCGGCTCTGTCCGTTCGACCCACGCCCGAATCCCGTCGGCGTCGGGCGCTTCTCGGACCCGCTCGGCTCCGCCGAACTCCCGGTCGGCGAAGTCGGGACTGACGACGACCACCTCTGCCTCGGCGGCGAATCGGCGTGCTTTCCGCGCGCCGACCGGGCCGCCGCCGAACACCAGGACCGTCTCGTCCGTGAAATCGTGGAGGAGTGGAATCATCAGTCTCCGGTCGCGTCCGCGTTGGCCGCTGCGCGCTCGTCCAGTCTGATACCCGTCTTCTTCAGGATGCGCGAGGAAAACAGCGTGTCCCAGTCCCCCTCGTCGACGTCCCAGTAGTCGCTCATCCGGTCGTGAACCTGCTGGATGCGTCGCTCGCTCTCGTCCTCGCTGCGGCCGTGGGTCATCGCGAAGAAGTTGTACGGCCAGACGCCCTCGTGGCGCGGCCGCTCGTAGCAGTGGGTCACGAAATCGAACTCGGCGATGGCCGGCCCCACCTCGTCGATGACCTCGTCGGGCACGTCCCAGACGGTCATCCCGTTCTCCGAGTAGCCAAGGGCGTAGTGGTTCGGAATCGCACCGACGCGCCGGACCTTCCCCTCCTGATTGAACCGCTTGATAGTACTGATGACCCACTCGGTGTCGGCACCGATGGCGTCGGCCACGTCGGCATAAGGCGTCTCGGTGATTGGGAGCCCGTTCTGAATCTCTACGACCAGGTCGAGTTCTTCGGGGGTCAGGGAGTGCCGGTCGGTCGGCTCGATGTCGAGCCCGGCGTCGCTGCAGTCGACGGCCTGTGTCTGGGGTCCCTCGACGGGGAACTTCGCGCCGACGTGGAACTCCTGTTGCTTCGGTAAGTTGTACGTCGGCTCGCCGGTCTCGGCCTCTATCTCGGCTAGGACTTCCCCGACCCGGCGCTCCTCGACCACGCTGAGGACGAACCACATGTTGAGATACGGGTGTTCGCGCTCGTAGTTGTGAGCGACTTCCGGGTGGGCGTTGACCAGCTCGGCGTGGTCGTCGTAGCTGTCCTCGGGCGCGTGGGTCGCGACGAGTGTCGCCGTCCCGCCGATTGCCTCGGCGTTGATGAGCGCACCGAAGCGGCTGAGTACGCCCCGTTCGTCGAGCTTCTGGACCCGTTCGAGCAACTCGGCGCCGGTGACGGCGACGCCGTGGTCGGCCAGTGCGGCCGCGGCCGGCGCGAAGGGCCGGGAAACGACGGGAAACCCCCCCTGGAAGGCGTTGAGAATCGCGCGGTCTACCCGCCCGAGCTCGTCAGTCATAGCCGCTAGTCAGAACTCGGCGAATAAAAGCGACGCGGGAGCAAGCCTGCAAAATTTACTTCACGGGGGCCCTACCGTCTCGTGTGGTGATTTCTACCGTAGAGCTGGCCGTTCGATTGCTGGTCTATGGCTGCGTACTCGTCGGTGTGTCGCTCTTTCTTGTCGTCATGTTTCGTCTCATGGACTACGCCCAATACGAGTCACTGGTCGACCAGCTGTGACATCTGTGGCGCGGCCAACGGCCCCGACTACACCTACTGTCACAACTGCCAGGAACGGCTCGGTTAATCGCCCCGAACCCCGGTAACCGAAAAGCCCTCGTCTTCGATAGCATCCAGAATTCCCTCGTGGTCGGCGCTGGCCTCGTAGTAGAAGACGAGGTCGAACGAGCCGTTTCGCAGCAGTTGCTGGCACTCCCAGACGAACGCCTCGTCGTCGAGGGTCAGCCCCTGGTGCTGGTTCGAGGAAAACTCCGGGTCGTCGCTGCCCGAGTAGACGAACGTGTCGGTGGGGTCCAACCCCGCCCCCTCGGCGATAAACTCGCCGACGTCGATAGTCGCTTGCATCATCTCTATCTCCTCGCTGTTGTCGTACTCCGTGTGGACCACCGCGCCGTTGAGCTGTATCTCACCGGGCTCCAGAAGTTGCTTGGTCCGCCGATAGAGGTCGTCGTCGAGTGCGTCGCCGTCGCTCATACCCGTAGCTGAGCCGGGCACGTCCTAAGGGGCTTCGGATTGCGGGGCGGTCAGCGTGAGCCGCCACGCTATGCGGTTGCGGGCCGGCGGCCCACAACCCATTTGACCCACCGCGCTCGCCTACAACCGCGTCACGTTCTCCGCTCGCGGTCCCTTGTCGGCCTGAACGATGTCGAACTCGACCTCCTGACCCTCTTCGAGGTCCGGACCGCCGACGTCTTCCATGTGGAAGAAGACGTCTTCGTCAGCGTCCTCGGTATCGATGAAGCCGTACCCGCCAGTGTCGTTGAAGAAGTCTACCGTACCGGTCGCCATTGCACCTACGAGTTCTCGCCTGCCCCTAATAAATCTATGTGAGGGCTTCGCAGGGCTGGCGCCGAGCCACAACTGCCTTATCGGTCCGTTGATATGCTACGGACGATGCGAGAGCGGATAGAACGGTGGGGGTATGCCGCCTACGAGCAGGTGCTACGGCGTGAGCTGTCGGGCACGCCGAGCCACGTCGCGGTCATCATGGACGGGAATCGACGCTACGCCCGGAAGCAGGGCGTCGAGACGACACAGGGCCACAGCGAGGGCGCCGAGACCACGGAGGCGATGCTTCACTGGTGTGACGACCTCGGTATCGACGAAGTGACGCTGTATACGTTCTCCACGGAGAACTTCGACCGCCCGGAAGAACAGCGGGAGTACATCTTCGACCTCGTCGAGAAGAAACTCCGGAACTTCGCCGACGCCGACCGCGTCCACGAGGCCGAGGTCTGCATCCGGGCCATCGGCGAGACGGAGCTGCTCCCCGAGCGAGTACGGGACGCCATCGACTACGCCGAGACCCGGACCGCCCAGTACGACCGTCTCAACCTCAACGTCGCCCTAGCCTACGGCGGCCGCGCCGAACTGCTGGGCGCGGCCCGCGACATCGCCGACGCCGTCGAGTCGGGCGAACTCGCCCCCGAGGACATCGACACCGACAGTATCGAGCGCTGCCTCTACGAGGGCCCCACCCGCGACGTGGACCTCATCGTCCGCACCGGCGGCGACGAGCGCACCTCGAATTTCCTCCCCTGGCACGCCAACGGCAACGAGGCCGCGACCTTCTTCTGTGCGCCCTACTGGCCCGAGTTCCGGAAAATCGACTTCCTCCGGGCCATCCGCACCTACCAGAACCGCGAGGCCTCCTGGCGCACCACCCGCGCCCGCCGCGCGATGACGCTCGTCCAGGCCGTCGAGGACGCCGACCTCTCTCAGGCCCGGCAGGTGCTCGGTCGGTTCCGCGACGCGCTCCCGAGCAACGAGCGGGCGGCCGTCGAGGACGACATCGAGCCGGCGGCTGATTGAGCGGCTACCTGCAATGCAGGCGTCGCCGTCGCTCAGCGGTTGGCCTACCGACCGAATCTCCGCTGGCGCTCCTGGTAATCTCGCAGCGCCCGCAGGTAGTCCCGCTGGCGGAAGTTCTGCCAGTTCACGTCGGTGAAGTACAGCTCCGAGTACACCGACTGCCATATCATGAAATCCGAGAGGCGCTCGGCGCCGGTCTTGATGACCAGGTCCGGCGCGGTCGGGAAGACGAGGTGTTCCTCTACGGCCGCCTCGTCGATGTCGTCCGGCGCGAGGTCGCCGTTGTCGACGCGCTCGGCGAGCTTCCGGACCGCCGTAGCGAACTCCGACTGGCCGCCCAGGCCAATCGAAATCTGGATTGGCGCGTCGGCCGCTCGCTGGTCGTCCGGCCCGCGAACGGCCACGGCTTCGGGGGCGCGCAGGTCCGACAGCTCCCGCCGGAGCGTCGGCACGACCTCCTCGTCTAAGACGCTGACGTAGACCACGATGGTCTCGGCGCCGTACCGGACCGCCCACTCGAAGAACCGCTCCAGCGTGGTGTAGGCCCCCTCGGTCAACAGGTCCCGCTCGGTGATGACGACGGCGACCGTCTCCGGGAGGGCGGCGTCGCTGCGCCGGAGTCGATATCCGAGATACCGTTCGTACAGACCCACGTGGACCGCTACACCGACCGCTCGCCTAAAACTCACGGTCCTCGAAGCGGGTGGTGTTTAGTTAGGCGATTTAGACTGTCACCAGCCAGAAAGCCCCCGACCGCTCGACTACTGCGACTCGCTGCGCGCTTCACTCACTCCGTTCG
>PXRT01000003.1:8667-18277 GCA_003020925.1 Halobacteriales archaeon QS_6_64_34
GACGTAAGCACCACAGGCCGAAGGCCGAGGAGCGCAGCGAGCCCCCCGACCGAAGCCAGCCGGGGCTTTCTGGCTCTCTTCCGCGTTTTCTACTAAACTTAACACTACCTCGAAGCAGTGGAGGGTGAGATGTGGATACTGGCAGCAACGGGTCTGAGTCAGACGTCTGGTCATAGATGCAACTCCTAGCCCGGACAGTTCGGAAAGGGTAAGTGGCTCTCGGGGATACCGGCGGGACGTGACATCGACAGTCCGGCGGGCAGGCGCGTTCGCCGCGGTCGGCACGCTGGCCTTTGCCATCCCGTTCGCCGCCGGCCTCGACTCGCCCGCTGCCGCGACTGTCGCCGCGACCGCGCCCTTCCTCGTGGTCGCCTTCTTCGCCATGTTCGCCATCGGCCCCGACACGCCGATATTCGATATCTTTGCCCGGCCCGGCGACTACGAGGACGGCCGGCTCTACGGGCTGGCCGCGTTCGCGCTGGCGGCGGCGAGTCTGGCCTTCCTTGCGATACAATTCGGCTTGCCCGTCTGGGCGTTCGTCGCCACCGTCGTCATCGTCTCCTATGGCAACTTCGGCCAGCGGGTCGCCCACAGACTCGACAGCGACGAGGTGGTGGCCGCCGCCGGCTTCGTCGTCACCGGCTTCGCCTGTGGCACCGCCGCCGCCCTCATCGCCGCCCGGACGGGGGCTGGCAGCGTCGCTCCCGCGAGTGCGCTCTTCCTCGCGGGCACCGGCGCCTTGGTCGCCGCGCTGTTTCGCTCCGTCCTCTTTGAGCGCGACGACCCGCTCGTCGTGCTGTCGGTCGGGCTGTTGCTGTGGCTACTGGTCGAACTCGACCCCGGCGCGGGGACGTCCCACGTGTTCATCGCACTGGGTATCTCGGCGGTGCTTGGCTACGTCGCCTACGCGCTCGATACGGCCTCGCTACCGGGGATGCTGACCGGCGTCCTCCTCTCCTTGCTCACCATCGTCCTCGGCGGGTATGGCTGGTTCGCTATGCTCATCACCTTCTTCGGGCTGGGCGGGCTCTCGACGAAGTACCAGTACGAAGCCAAACAGGACCGGGGCATCGCCGAGGAGAACGAGGGCGCTCGCGGGAGCGGGAACGTGCTCGCGAATTCCATCGTCGCCCTGGTCGCGGTGGTGCTGTGGGCCGCCAGCCCGACCCACATCGCGGTCGACCCGGCGCTGTTCCTCTATGCCTTCGCCGGCGCCGTCGCCGCCGCCATGACCGACACCTTCTCGAGCGAGTTCGGCGGCCTGTACGACAACCCTCGGCTCATCACGACACTCGAACGCGTCGAGCCGGGCACCGACGGCGCCGTCACCTGGCAGGGTATCGTCGCCGGGCTGGTCGGCGCCGCTATCATCGCCGGCATCGGCGCCGTCACACTGGCGGGCGTCGGGCCGGCCGGCGCCGCGCTCATCCTCGCTTGTGGGTTCATCGGCATGACCGTCGACAGCGTCCTCGGCGCTACCGTCGAAGGCACCGTCGTCGGTAACCAGGGCGTCAACACCCTCGCGACGCTCGCGGCGGCCCTGACCGGCGCCGTCGCGGCGCTGGCGGCCAGCCTGATATGATTCGCCCCGCCATCCCGGCCGACGAGTCCCGCCTGCGAGCCATCCAGTCCGGGGCACTGGACGACCCCTGGCCCGGGCTGCTCGACGTCGCTATCGACGGCCCGCCGACGGTGCTAGTCTGTGACGAGGGGGCGGGCCCGCTCGGCTACGTGCTGGCGGTCCCCGACCACCCGGTCGCCTACGTCGTGGAACTCGCCGTCGCCCCGGGCGTGCAAGGGCAGGGCCACGGGAGCGAACTGCTCGGGACCCTGCTCGAGGAGCTGGGCCAAAGCGGCTTCGAGACGGTGTGGCTCACCGCCCGCGCGGACGACGAGCGCGTGCGGTCGTTCTACGACGGCTTCGGTTTCAGTGTCGAGGACGACCTGCCCGAGCATTACAACGACGGTGGGGCGGGCGTGTTACTGGTCCGGAAGCTCTAGACCGTCCGGACCTGTACGCTGGTGGGCTGTTTGACGTACTCGCCGTCGCCGGTCGCGACGACGACCTCGACGCCGCGCTGGGCCGCGACGTCCAGTACCTTTTGGGAGCAGGTGTCGTCGAGAACGACCGTCTGTGGCGCCGGCTCACAGTCCGCGATGAGCGACACCGCGTCGGCGGCCTCGCCCTCCGCGAGGACGGCAAGCTCCGCATCGAGCAGCCGGACGGTGCCGCTGTCAGTGCCGATGACGGCGTCGATGTGGTCAGAGAGGACGGTCGGGGCACCGGTATCGGCCTCGGTCGGCTCCGTCGACGTGGTACCTGGCTGGCTCCCGGCCGTGGTCGTCCCCGCCGCCTCGCTCTCGACGCCGGCGACGGCGGTAGTGGCGTCGCCCTCGCCGGCGCCGGAGCCGAGTGACACCGACTCCTCGTCCGCACCGTCGAGTGCGTCCTCCGGGCTCTCGGCGTCGGCGACCGCCTCGTAGGGAATCTTCTCCCGTAGCGCGGCCGTGACGGCCTCGCGCGAGAGTTCCTCGACCGAGTGGCCACGCGGCGCCACGGCGACGTAGTCCAGCTTGCCGACCTGGGCGAGTTCCTCCAGAATGAGGTCGCCACCCCGGTCGCCGTCGAGGAAGGCCGTGACGGTCCGCTCGCGGCTCAGGGTTGCGACGGCATCGGGCACGTCGGTTCCTTCGACGGCGATAGCGTTCTTGACCCCGTGTTTCAGGAGCTGGAGCACGTCGGCCCGCCCCTCGACGACGACGATGGCATCGGAGTCGGCCACCCGTGGCCCGGCGGGTAACCCCTCGAAAGTCGTGATATCGTCGACTCGGGCGCGCTGGCGGACCGTCTCGACGATGTCCTCGGTCCGGACCGCATCGGCGTCGAACTCCACGAGCAGCTCCGTGGCCCGCTCGACGACGGCCCGGCGTTTGGCGCTGCGGATGTCCTCGATGTCGGTGACGACGATTTCGGCGCTGCAGGGCCCGACCTGGTCGATGGTCTCGAACGCCGCCGCGAGGATGGCCGTCTGGACCTTGTCCAGCCCGCTACCGACCGTTATCTCGCCGAAGGAGGTCCCGCTCTCTGAGCGGATATCGACGTCGATGCGGCCGACTTTCTTCGAGTCCTGCAGGTTCCGGAGGTCCAGCTCGTCGCCGAGCAGTCCCTCCGTCTGGCCGAACACCGCCCCGACGACGTCGCTGCGCTCGACGATGCCGGCGGCAGTTATCTCCGCGTGTATCAGGTACTTCGCTGTCTCGTCCATTGGTTGTCCTGACCCGTCGAAGACGACTCGACGGACCGCTGTCACTATTTCCGTACGGTACGGCGACCCAAATAACCAGTGACCGGTACAACCCGGCAGCGAACGTGCTGGAATCCATCGACCAGACGGTCCAACAGCAGGTGGAGTCCGGCTACGATACCGCCCCGAGCGAGGTTCGTCCCAAGTCGACAATTCGGGAGATGATATCGTTCCGTGTCGAGCGCCTTCGAGAACTCGCCGAAACGTCATCGAACGGTAACGGGGGGAACGGTAACGGCGGACGAGGACGGTAGCCCACTCTCGGCGCGAGAGCTACGTCCGCGTTCCCGTCGTCTGTGGGACCGTGCCGATGCCACCTTCGACATCGCCACGTATCCTGATCTCCGTCACTCGCCGTCCACCGTCCTGTATCGCGAGCGCGTACGGCGTCTGGCGTGTCGCCGTCTCACAGGCGGTTCCGGAAGGAGATGGGTCGACGACCCGCATTTCGATAGTCAGGCTCCCAGTGTCAGCGCTGAAAGTCCACTCACCGATACGTAGTTCGGAACAGGAGTCCGGGAGGGTCGCACGGTCGTAGACAACCAGCTCTGTTCCGGATCCGCTCACGTCAACCGTCAGGCGGTTATCGTCGGCGAGCTTCCCGTCGAAATCGACGCCTCGGGCCCGCTGTACGTCGATAGCCGGGTCGGGGTCACAGTCACCGGACTGCATAGCTTCGGCGTGCATGCCAGTACCACGCTCGTCCCCACTCGCAGTCGGACAGGAGACGGGCGACCGAGTGAGACACCCCGCACAGAGCGTACTACTGATTCCAGCGATTAAGCCTCTTCGATTCATACAGATATATTAACTCCAGTTCGTATAAAAGCATCCGACAGTACAACGCGTATTCGAAGCGGGCCTAAAACCGCAGCGACGCCGGGGAGCCCGGCCACGGCACCACCGGCATCGCCGGGACCTGCGTCATCGACACGGACGGCGTCGTCCGCTACGAGCAGGTCTCCGACCGGACCTACGGGAACTGGGTTCGGTACTGCATCCGCAACGACTTCGAGGACCCATTCGGGGCATAGCGAGGTCAAGGTACAAGGGCGTCCGGCCCGACATTTCGGTATGGACGACACCACAAACGTCGGCGGTCGAGACCGCCTCGGTCGCTTCCTGTTAGCTGCTGTGTTGAGTATCGCCGCCGTCCGGTGGCTACGCAGCGGGAAGCGCAAGCGCGGCCTGCTCGCCGGCGCCGGGGCGCTGGGCTTTGGGTTCAACGCGACCACCAGCTACTGCGGCGTCAACGACGCCCTCGACATCGACACGACCGGCAAGAGCGAGGAGGTCAGCATCGACTTCGACGATTCAGGCGACGAAACGGCCGGTGATGCGGACACGAGCGCCAGCGCCGGCACGGCGGGAGTCCGCGAGCATTACCTCCACTGCGCGTTCTGTGGCGAACCCATCGTCGCGGGCCAGTCCCGTGGCCCGAACAGTCAGGGCGATATCGTCCACGAGGACTGCGAATAGCTGACGGTCCCCGAGTAGCGTCCGGTTCTGCGCTCAGACCCGGACCGATTCGCGGACGTGATTCCTCTCGCACATTCACTATCACATGGGACTTATTGGCCTCGAAAACGTGGCCACAGATATGGCTACTTCGGACGAGACAAAAGTCAACGACCGAGGTAGCACGACCATCCCCGCAGAGATACGTGACCGGCTCGATATCAACTCGGGCGATAAGATTCGGTGGACCATCACCGAAGACGGAGACCTGACCGTCGAAATCGTGAAGCAGAAAACCGGTGTCTTCTCCGATTTCGAACCAGCCTCGACGCGACCGTCGTCATCGCTGCCGTAGACGACGATGATGAAGACCACGACACCGGACTGCAGATTCTCCAAGCCGTCGACGATGGTGAGCTTCCCCGCGGAATCGTCGTCAGCGATGCTCTCCAGGAGTCACTGAACTTCGTTCACGAACGGGCAGGGTACACGATGGCTATCGACCTGGTAGACCGATTCGTGCAGGGGACGCATTTCGAAATTCCCTACAATCCGCAGAAGAATTACGGCACCGCTCGGTCTCTCTTCCGAGCGGACGGCCGGCTGAGCTTCGGCGACGCGATGCAAGTGGCGTTCATGCAGAGTGCCGACATCGAATATATCTACAGTTTCGACGACGACTTCGACGGTGTCGACGGCATCAAGCGCCTCAACGCAGCAGTGAACCCATATAACTAACGGTCAAAGCTGACACTATCCAGCGATTCACCAGAGCCCCCTCGAACCATCGTCGCCGTTTCTGAGGAGATATTTCCCCAGCTTTGCCTGCTGACTATCCGGAAGTCCGTCGACATCTACGTCGATGTTACGCTGAATACGCCACAGTCGCACAGCCTGCCCGGCCGTATCGGCTTGGCTGATGACGGCCTCAGTGGCGTCGTCGGAGGCCAGCAGGATGCGGGCGGTGACGGGGGCTTTGGCGGCATTACTGGCCCTATGAAGTTATCTGGAGTCCGTAGCGGGGGAAGGTTTGCGTCCCCCGGTTTGAGTCACTCCCCGACAGGATAGTACTCGTCGTCGTTCAGCGCGTCGGGAATTGCCTCGTGGTCGATGGTGATAGCCCAGCCGTCCCAGCGAGCCAGTGCGAGCATCGCCGTTGCATCAAGGGCGACTGCGCTGTCGACCGCGTCCACACCATTCCCACTGGCGAGATGCGTTTGATGGAACGCCAGCAAGGCTTCGATACCGACTGCTATCTCTGATTCCGACTCTGCTTGGAGTCCGCGAAGTGTCCGTGCATAGGCGTGGTATCTGTCGTAGTCCCAATCGTTTCCGTGCTCGTTAACGCGTCGTTCGAGAGCATCGAGAACCTCAGACAGCGATGGGTCAGCCAGTATGTAGGCGCTGAGCGACCGCGCGAGGTCAACCCGGAACGCTAAGTCTCGATTCTCCAGTTCGTCGACAAACTCCTCGGTCGCCCGCTTATCGACTACCTCGGCAGCGTTTTCGATATCCGCGCTCCCCAGAACTGCACAGTAAACGGCGTTGACATAGTCATTCCAGGGCCCCCGCTGGGCCGACTGCTTGGGTTCGTTCTCGTACTGTGCCTCCCAACTGTTGCCTGCGTAGGTGAGCCACTCCTCTACCAGTGCTCGAAACCAAGCTTTGGCCTCGGCGACCTCGCCAAGCGTCAGCAGCCCGATAGCAACGGTCTGTGACCGATTCGGTCGAGTGACGACGGCGGCTTCGATGCCGTCTTTGCCGTCGAGTAACTGCTCTCGCTCGTCTTTTACGAGTCGTTGAACGGCTTGTCCTGTCATAATCTAACTTACCCCTTCGAAGACATCTCCAATTTTTACCACTTCGACGTTATCAAGCGTCGGTTCGGCATCCTCGCTTACCCGCAAACCGCTTGACGCTAATTCGCCAGTCTGATCTCCGTCCTGGTACGCAATAAGCTCTTTCTGAAGATTATCGGTGTTTACTTGGTTCAGTTCGATCTCGCCACCACGTTCAGAGATATCGATAGCATCTGGGCCATCTTCGTCAGCCAGTCTTCGAATAAAGGCTTTCCGTTCCGGAGGGTCCGCGTTTTCGACAAGCGTTTCGAGTCGATTATCGATCCAGTTGTCGCTCATCTGGCGATTGTTGGCGTTTGCTGCATCGCCATCGACATCTGCCAGTGCGTTGTAGGTCTGCCGGCCAGGATCTCCATTCCGGAGCAGGTACTGACCCAGATCGGCCTGTCTGGCCTCGGGCAGCGCATCCACGTCGGCGTCGATGCCCTGCTGAATCCGCCAGAGTCGCACAGCCTGCCCGGCGGTGTCGGCTTGGCTGATGACGGCCTCGGTGGCGTCATCGCTTGCGAACAGGATGCGGGCTGTCACACGAGCCTTCACCGCATCGCTGTCGCTGTCCCTCTAAACGCGGCATTGGAAACCGCTTCGGTAGCGGAGACGCTAGCCTGACTCTGGTCACTCCCCCACGGGGTAGTGAGTGTCGTCGTTCAGCACCTCGGGGATAGCGTCGTGGTCGATAGTGATGGCCATGCCTTCACGTCGAGCAAGTGCGAGCATCACCGTCGCATCCAGGGCAACAGCCCTCTGGACGGCGTCGGCGTCCCGGGCGCTTGCCACGTGGTCGCGGTGAAATTTGAGGAGTTCTCTGATGCCGGCTTCGGCCTCTGAGCTATGGTCCGCGAGTAGCGCTCGGATGACTTGCGCATATGCGTCATAGCGTGCTTGATCCCAGTCGTTTCCGTGCTTAGCTACGTTCTGTTCGAGCGCTTGGAGATGCGTTTCGACGGTGCCGTTCTCCAAGACGAAGGAGCTCAGCGAGCGCGCGAGGTCGATCCGGTGGGCGAACTCACGCTTCTCGAGTCTATCTATGAATGGCTCTGTCGTTCTTTCGTATACTGTGGAGGCAATGTCTTCGGCGCTCTGGCGGGCCAGAAGAGCAGCAAATAGTCCATCAAGGTAATCGCCCCAGGGACCTGGTGAAGCTGGGTTTCGTGGTTCCGATTCGTACTTCGAGTCCCATTTACTGTTTGCATAGATTGGCCACTCTTCAGTTAGCGCCTCAAGCCAGTCATTAGCAGCATCGACCTCGTCTAGCGCCAACAGTCCGAGGGCGACCGTCTGGCCACGGTGCGGACGGGTAATGACTGCCTTTTGAATACCGTCTTTCCCTTCCAGGAGCTCTGCCTGCTCGGCCTCAACTACCGACTGCAGATTCGATTTAGTCATATTTCATCGAAGACGTTTCCAATCTTGACTATTTCGACGTTATCCAAGGTTGGCTTCCTGGGATTAGCTTGCCTGATCCCCGTAGAGGCTAGTTCTCCGGTTTGTTCGCCATCTTGGTAGGCGAAGAGTTCCTTCCGAACCTCGCCTTGATTAACACCGTTAAACTGGATTTCGCCACCACGTTCGGTGATATCGATTGCGTTTGGACCATTGTCATCTGCTAGACGACGAATAAAGGCCTTCTGTTCGTCGGTATCTGCATTTTGCACTAGCTCTTCGAGCCTATCCTCGATCCAAACATCGCTCATCTGTCGTTCACCGTCACTGAGCGTATCGCCGAACACCCCAGAGTTCGTAATGCGGCCGTTCGAGTTCGTAGTTTTCGTCTCGATGACGACGAGGTTGCCGTCGTTGTCGATGGCGAAACCGTCGAAGCCCTGATTCCCGGCGTCAAGGTCGTAGGGGATGTTCTCTTCAGGGATATATCCCTCTTGGAGCGATCCAGAGTCGCCGTCGAACTCGAAGCCACCGCGGCCGTACTTGCTGCTCGCGAGCTCTGGCTGTAGGACCTCTTCACCGATCTGGCCGCGGATGTTCACCGGATCACCGTTGTCGGCTTCGTCGAGGTATCTGACTGCGTCGGTACCGTACTCTTCGTAGAGGTCTTCCTCGTTGTTTCGTCGGAAGACGGCTTCGACCTCGTCGGAGTTACGTTCGAGGCGGGCGTCGACGTAGGCGTCTCCGTCGCGGATGAACCGGGTCGACGAACTCCCGCACGGCCTGTCGACCGGGGTTCAGTTCCGGCGGCCGGCCCCTTTCCGCAGGTCGATTTTATCGATGGGCAGGTCGGCCAGCGACTCGTCGAACGTTCCGCCGTCGGTGCGGTCCTGCAGGACGACCAGTTTCCGGAGCAACGTTCCGTTCTCGAAGGCCTCTCTGGCCGCATCGACGGGCGCGTCGTCGTAGTGGTCCCGCCAGTCGGCTTCCTCGAGCGCTGCCTCGATCCACGCGTCCGAAAGCAGCTGGCCTGCGTCTCGGTCCGGGACATCGCTGGCATGGACCTCCCCGGCACCGCTGTGGTACATAATCGCGGCGATGACAGGTGTCCCGTCGTCATCACGTTCGATTTCGAACCGTCCGACGTGACTCATCGTCTGTGTCCCACCCACGTCGACAGCCAGTTCGAGGTCGTCTTCGGGACCGTGCTCACGCAGGAACGCCTCGGGGAGCCGATCGGACGGAACCGTGATGTCGATGCCGTGTTTTCGCGCTAGGATGAGTAACGCACAGGGCGGTTCGAACACATACCACCGCGGGTCGTCTGCATCAGGATTATTTCCGGCGTAATAGTCGTATACGTCGTCGAAGGCCGATTGTGCAGTCGCCGCGTCACCATCTACGACTGCTTGGTAGAACACCGGTATCTGCTGCCAGTACTGGGTCGGGTCCGGCAGTCGGTCGACGTGCTTTTTGAGGCTGCGATTGAACTGCGCCGCTCGGTCGTCTTCGAGCGCCAGTGCGGCCTTGGTCTTCATCTGGTAATACGACGCCGCCGAATCGGGGTAGTCCTCGGCGAAGACATCCAGATGGCTGTCGTCCATC
>PXRT01000004.1:0-47083 GCA_003020925.1 Halobacteriales archaeon QS_6_64_34
GACCGCTCGACGTCCGAGGCGAAGCAAGCACTGCAACGAACAGAGTGAGTGAAGCGCGCAGCGAGTCGCAGTAGTCGAGCGGTCGGGGGCTTTCTGGCTGGTGACAGTCTGAATCGCCTAACTAAACACCACCCCGAGAGTCGACCGGAGACTATTATACGGGCGGTCACACAGGGACTGTCATGGATGTCAGGTCACGGCTCGGGGGTATCGATACCGAGCGGGCGCTGTTTGCCGCCGGCGCTATCATCACCGGCGCACTGACCGTGCTCGTCTTTCGAAGTGGTAACGAAGACCAGGGAGCGCTCTTTGCCGCCTTCTCCATCTATCTCGGCGGCGCCGCGACCCCCGTTATCAGGGACAACGTTAGCCAGTACAAACGCACCGGCGCAATCGCGCTGGGCGGTGTCGGTATCGTCGCTATTTTGATGGGTATCAGCTCCGGACTCCCGTACCTGTTCATCATCGGCGCTATCGCGGCGATGTTCAACCTCTTCTAGGCCGGGTAGGTCCCTCTCAGCTCCGCTTTGTCGACCATGAAAAACGCCATCCCGGTACCCATTTGCCGGTCGACGGCTAACGGCGGAGCGTGCAAGTCGTCGGCTATCGCGCCCGGGTCGAAGACCATGCCGCCCTGTTGCTCGCCGAGGGCGGCGCGGTCACCGTTGAGCGTCTGGAACCCGGGACCGAGCTGTCCTATCAACTCGGCGACCGCCACTGTGCCGGCGCCGTCGAGAGCGTCCTGCGGGACTCCCTAGACGACGGCCCGGACGAGGAACTGGTCCACCACGCGTGTGACGCCCCCGAGGCACCCTACTGCGCCGAACACACCAGTCGCTGGCCCTGTGCACGCTGTACCGGCGACTGCGGGAAACCAATCGAGGCCTGCGATGAGGAACACGCCGTCTATCTGGCCGCCTTCGCCCCGGACACGGTGAAGGTCGGTGTCACCCGCTCGTGGCGCCTGGGGACCCGGCTCCGCGAGCAAGGCGCCGACCGCGCGGCCCACCTCCGGACGGTCGCCGACGGCCGCATCGCCCGCCAGGTCGAGGCCGACATCGCCGCCGACCTCGGGGACCGCGTGCGGGTGCCGACGAAGGTAGCCGGCTTCGCCGAGTCGGTCACGGAGCGGTTCTGGGAGCAACTCCGTACGGAGTACGACCCGCTGGAGACGTACGCGTTCGACTACGGGCTGGCACTGGCCGACCGGCCCATCGCCGAGACGCTGGCGACCGGCACCGTGCGAGGGACGAAAGGCCGCGTCGCCGTCCTGGAAAACGCCGGCAGCGTCTACGCCGTCGACCTGCGGGACCTGGTGGGGTACGAACTCGACGAGGGCAACACCGAGCGCGAACTCCAGTCCAGCCTGGGCGCGTTCGGCTGATACTGTCGACTCGAATCGTCCGAACCAGATTCGACACGACAACCCTTTTCCGCCGGCCAGCCGAACCCGGATTCATGGCAGACGACGAGCCCGAGACAGACGACGAGGCAGCCGAATCGAACGACGACGGCGAGGAGAAGTCCTTCCGCGAGCGCGTCGAGGAAATCCGACAGAAACGCGCCGAGGAAGGCGATGGTGAGGGCGAGGGAATGAGCCGTGAGGAGCGCATGGAAGAGATGATGGGCGGCGGTGGCGGCCCCGGCGGCATGGGCGGCGGCGGCAACCCCTTCGCTCAGATGATGGGCGGCATGATGGGCGGTGGCCCCGGCGGCATGGGCGGCGGTCCCGGCACAGCACCCGGGCAAGAAGGCGACAGCGACAACGAGGAACTGACCCGCGAACTCCGCAAGCTCCGGGACGAGGTCCACGACGTGCGCCGTTCACTCGACCGCATCGCCGACGCGCTCGAAGACTGAGACGGTTTATCGTAGATTAGTTCCGGATATCGCCGTAGCGACCGCGGCGCCGAGAGATCAGCTCAGTCCTGGTAGGCCAGCGTCATGACCCACCCGGAGAACGTGTCATCGTGTGGGTCGACCTCCTCGTCGCCGATGAACGGCGAGAGCTGGTCGCCGGCCATCAGCAGCGAGAAATCGAGGTCCCTGGCTGCGGGCGTGAGGAAGTAGGTGTTGTGGCCCTTATACACCGTGTCCTCGCGCTGGATGAGCCCCTTCTCGAAGAGGGACTCGACGATACGACTGCCCTTCCGGGAGGAGACATCGAGTTCCTTCCAGAAGTCGCTCTGGTGGATGCCGCCGGATTCGCGGATAAGCTCTAATCCGGCCCGCTCGTCCTCGGAGAGGTCCGCCTCCGACGCTGCCGAACTCATATGGTACAACATCCGCCGGTCGGCCGCTTAAATCTGGCCTTCCACCGGCCGATACGCCGTCTCACAGGGCGGCCCGTCGGCGAACTCGTAGCGGCTGCCGTCACCGATGGTGATGAGCGACGACGAGCGGGTGCCAAAGCCGTCGCCGTGGACACAGACGCCGTAGTCGTGGTCGGCGATGGTCTCGCCCGCGCGGTCGAGCCACGCCTCGACCCCCTCGCCGGGTTCGACCTGCATCACGTCACGCAGACGGTCGGCGTTTGCGGCCTGGCGCTCACCGGCGTCGGCTCGGAATCCCGGAATCCGGTAGTCGCCGTCGGCGCCGACGTTGACCACGACGTGGACGCCGGGCTGGAAGTTCCGAACGGCAAGTTGGCCGTCCCACTCCAGTAACAGGGCGGCGTTCTCGTCGGCCAGCAGGAGATTGAAGCCGGCGTACTCGGCCTCCCGAACGGCGCCTTCGACGGCGCGAGCGGCGTCCTCGGCGCTCTCGTGGCGCAGGCAGTCCCGGACGACCAGCCCACGTGAGCGCTCACCGGCGAGGTCGGTGTCCGTCCAGCGGTTGGTGACGGCGACCAGCAGGTCGTGTTCGTTGTACCCTACCCAGGTCCCCTCGGCCTCGGCGTCGGCTGGCGCAATGACCTCGACACCCCACTGGCGGACAGCGGGGGGCTCGGACTGTCGCTCGATGCGTTCGTCGCGGTTGGCCGCGAACGCTATCGGCGTCGCTTCGAACACCTGCCAGGCGAGGACGATGGTACACACGGGGTCGGGTAGACGCTCGGGCGACAAAACGGCTTTCCCGTCGACGCTACGACCGGAGTCGTCGCCGGACGGCCCTACGGTCGACAGTTCCCGACGGCGTGTGCGGCAGCGCGTCGACCACCCGAACCGTCTTGGGAACCTCGTAGGGGGCGAGTTCGGCCCGGCAGTAGTCCACGACAGTGTCGGGGTCGGTGTCGCCGACCACCAGCGCCGCGACGCGCTGGCCCCATTCGGCGTCGGGGAGGCCGACGACGGCGGCGGCTTCGACGCCGGACAGACCACGGATAGTGGCCTCGACGGTCCCCGCCGCGACGTTCTCGCCGCCGGTGACGATGCGGTCGTCGACGCGCCCGACCACCCAGAGGCGGCCGTCGGCGTCGCGATAGCCCAGGTCACCGGTGTGAAAGCCCCGGTCGCCGAACGCGTCGGCCGTCGCGTCGTCGAGATAGCCCGGGGTCACCGTGGGTCCGGAGACAACGAGTTCGCCGACTTCGCCGGGCTCACAGGGCTCGCCGTCGGCCACGACGGCCACTGTCGTGGTGACAAGCGGCTGGCCGACCGTGTCGGGATACTCGCCTGCAGTGTCGGGTAACGCGGTCGCAATCTGGGAGGCCGTCTCGGTCGTTCCGTAGGTCGGACAGACCGGGATACCCCGGGCCAGACAGGCCTCGACGAGGTCGTTGTCCGCCGGGCCACCGCCCAGAAGGACGGTCCGAAGCGGTTCAGCCGGCTTCCAGCCTCGCTCGACGAGTCGCTTGCACATCGTCGGAACGAGCGAGACGCCGGTCACGTCGTAGTCGGCCATGACACTAGCTGTCTCACCGGGGTCGAACTTCCGCTGGACGACGACGGCCGTCCCGTAGAGCGCCGACCGGACGAACGGTGCGAGCCCACCCATGTGGTAAGTCGGGAGACAGACCAGCCAGCGGTCCCCCGGGAGAACGCCGAGTCGGACCGCCGAGGCCGTCGCACTGGCCACGAGATTCCCCAGCGTGAGGCGGACGCCCTTCGGCTCGCTCGTCGTCCCCGAGGTGAACATGAGCACCGCGTCGTCGTCCCGGGAGAGCGCGGCCGGCGTTATCTCGGCCGTCGGTGCCGCCCCGTCCAGCGACGCGACGGCCGACGTCGTGGGGTCGTCGACGGAGACGACCGGGCAGTCGGCAACCTCGGTCGCCAGCGATTCGGTCCCGCGCTCACAGACCAGCAGGTCGGCATCGAGCGCGTCAACCTGGGCTACAAGCGTGTCGGGCGCGAGTTCTACGCTCAACGGGGCGAACGTCCGGCCGGTCCGCATCGCTCCGTACAGTACCTCCGCGACCGCCGGCCGGGTGTCGACCAGCGCCGCGACGCAACCGCCCGACCGCACACAGCGGGCGTCGAAGGCGGCCGCGACCGAATCGACTGCGGCGTCTAGTTCCCGATACGTTCGGTCCGTATCGCGGTCAGCGTCAACCACGGCGGTCCGTTCGGGCGTCGTCGCGGCGCGGTGGCTCACGAGGTCACGGGTCGGCCACTCGACGGGCTCACGCATGGGGGCGCACCTCCAGCGGGTCGAGGCCGAGTCCGTCGCGCTGGGGGACGGGCATCTCGCCGTCGGTCACGGCGGCCGGGTCCGGCGTGAGGTCACGCGCCAGCCGGTCGCCAGTGGCCAGCCCACAGGCGCCGATGTCGGGGACAGCAGCGGCGACGTGCAGCGCCGCCAGTCGCGCCACGACGCCGTCGATGGTAGTCGTGACGACCGGCTCGACGCCCTGCTCGCGGGCCCGAAGCGCCAGCGTGTGGGCGTTGCCCGGACCCCCGAGTACCATCGGCTTCAGAATCAGCACGTCCGCCGCCTCGGCCGAGAGCACGGTGTCGGCCCGCTGGTGGACGAGCGACTCGTCGAGGGCCACACCAACCGGACCGCCCCGCAGGTCGGCGTGGCCAGCGAGGTCCTCGGCGGGGAGTGGCTGTTCGACGTAGTCGACGCCGAGGTCGGCGAAGGCGTCGAACGCCAGGGTCGCCTGTCCGTGGGTCCAGGCGCCGTTGGCGTCGGCCCGCAGCGTCAGGTCGTCACCGACGCGCTCGCGGACGGTTCGAACTCGCTCGATATCGGCCTCGACCCCGCGAGCGCCGACTTTCAGCTTGCAGCAGTCGAAGCCGCTGTCGACCGCCCGGGCCACTTTGTCGGCCGTCTCCACGGGGTCGCCGTCGCCCACGGTGGCGTTGACCGGGACGGTCTCACACCGGCGGTCGCCGTCGAACCACCGGTAGAGCGGGACGCCGTCGGCCCGGGCGTCGGCGTCCAACAGCGCGGTCGCGAAGCCGTGGCGGGCCGCCGGGACGCTGTCGGCTGCGAGTTCGAGCATCGCGGCGGTGTGGCCACCGCTGAGTTCGGCGGTCGCGGCGGCATCGAGGGCGGCGTCGCAGTCGGCCAGTGATTCGGTCCAGCCGGGCAGCGGCGTCGCCTCCCCGACGCCGGTCTCGCCACGGTGGTCGTAGCGGACGACGAATCCCTCGCGGGCCTCGATGGTGCCACTGGCCGTAGACAGCGGCGAGGACAGCGGGAGCGAGAACGGTGTGGCGTTCATACCGGCAGGGCCAGCCCAGCGGCAAACAGCAGCGAGTGGGCAAAGAGCGTCTGGCCGACCCGTTCCAGCGTCGGGTTCAGCGCCTCGCCGTCGGTCCGGGTGAGGACGGTCCGGCTAATCCCGGCCGCGAGCGGGAGCGTCAGCAGCGGCGCGAGCGCCCCCAAGCCGTAGGCCGGGTCCAGGGCGAACACGACGGGGACGACGTAGGCCATGCCCACGAGCGCCAGAAACTCGACCCGGCTGGGACCGTAGCCCAGATAGACAGCGAGTGTCTTCTTCCCGGCGGCCATGTCCGTCTCGCGGTCGCGGATGTTGTTGACCACCAGAATCGCCGTGGAAAGTCCCGCCGCCGGGAGGCTCGCGACGACGGCGGCGAGCGGGACGCTTCCGGCGGGCAGTGTCGTCGGGAAGGTCCCGACGGCGGGCATGCTCGCCACGGCCTGGACGTAGTAGGTTCCGGTGACGGCGACCAGCCCGAAGTAGACGAAGACGAAGAGGTCACCCAGGCCGCGATAGCCGTAGGGCAAGGGGCCGCCGGTGTAGAGGACGCCGGCGGCGATGCCCGAGAGGCCCACGACGACGATTGGGAGGCCACCGATTGCCACCAGCGCCACGCCGACGACGACAGCGAGCGCGTAGGTCAGTATCATCGCCCGCTTGACCGACGCCGGCTCGATGAGTCCGCCGGCGGTCACGCGGGCAAACCCCTCCCGCTCGTCGGTGTCGGCGCCGTTGACCGCGTCGTAGTAGTCGTTCGCGAAGTTCGTCCCGACCTGGATGAGCAGCGCCCCCACGAGCGCCGCCAGCGCGACGAGCGGTTCGAACACGCCCGCGTGGACGGCCAGCCCCGCACCGACGACGACCGGCGCGGCACCGGCGGGCAGCGTCTGGGGTCTTGCGGCCATGAGCCACGCCCTGCGTTTCGAAATGTCCGGCGTCGCAGTACTCATTGCGCGAATTTGGGTTCCGTGCCTCATAGGGATTGTTGTACCGAGAGACGAGCGCAGTATGATACGGTTTATTGACGTAATATGAACGCCTAATATAATAACTACACTTTTGTTGGCTCCTACGAAAGGGGGCCATATGACTGCATCAGGGCAAGTCCGTCTCTCCTCCGGACTTGCAGGCCTGGACGAAATTCTCGGCGGTGGGTACATCGGCGCACGAGCCTACAGCGTTCGGGGCGATTCGGGGACGGGCAAGACGATTCTGGGATACCATTTCCTGACTGCGGGTATCGAAACGGGCGAGACGGTTCTGTACTTCGCGTTCGAGGAGACGGCCGACAACATCACAGCAAACGCCGAGGCGCTGGGCTTTGACCTCAGCGAGGTGGAAATCGTAGATATGAGTCCCTCGGCGACGGAGTTCATGGACGGCGGGAGCTACACCGTCTTCGGGCCGGGCGAGGTAGAGGGGAGCGAAATCGTCTCGCGAATCGGCGATGCGATAGAGCGGACTGAACCGGACCGCGTGTTCATGGACCCGCTGACGCTGTTGCGCCACCTGACGCCCGACGGCTACCAGTTCAAGCGCACGGCGGCGTCGCTGATGAGCTACCTCAAACAGCGTGGCGCGACGACGCTCTTTACCACCCAATCGACCGCCGAACAGTCCGACGAGGACCTCCAGTACCTCGCCGACGGCTCGATAACGCTTCGCCGGACCGGCCGTGGCCGGGAACTCGAAGTCGAGAAGTTCAGGGGCTCGGATTTCCGAGGTGGCAGTCACGGCTTTCGCATCGACGCCGGCCGTGGGCTCTCGGTGTTCCCGTCACTCGTTCCGGACGACCACGCCGAGTCGTTCAGCTACGAGACGTTGTCGACCGATATCGCGGCACTCGACGACCTGCTCGGGGGCGGCATCGAGCGGGGGAGCATCATCCTCGTCAGTGGGCCAAGCGGCGTCGGAAAGTCCACGACTGGGACGGCTATGGCCCAGTCCGTCGCTCGTGGCGGCGGGCGAGCGGCGGCGTTCCTCTTCGAGGAGTCCATCCACAGCTTCGTCCACCGGTCGGAGGCTATCGGGCTGGATGTGAGTGGCCTCCGGGACGAGGGGGCCCTCGAGATTCACGAAGTCGAGCCCCTGTCGATTTCGGCCGACGAGTTTGCCCATCGGGTCCGCGAGAGCGTCAAGGAGCGCAACGTCGACTTCGTCCTGCTTGACGGGACCGCCGGCTACCGTCTCGCCCTCCAGAACCCCGACAACGAGTTGCGCGAGGAGCTGCACGCGCTCTGTCGGTACCTCCGGAACATGGGTGTCACCGTCGTCCTGACCGACGAACTATCGAGTGTCACCGGGACGTTCCAGGCGTCGGATTCCCACGTCAGTTACCTCGCAGACACCGTCGTCTTCCTCCGCTATATCGAGGTCGACGGGGAGATGCAGAATGCCATCGGGGTCCTGAAAAAGCGGTTCGGCCCCTTCGAAGCCACGTTGCGGTCGTTCCGTATCGACGCCGACGGCATCCACGTCGGTGACACCCTCTCGAACCTGCAGGGTATCCTGACAGGGACGCCCACGCGCCGGCCGGACTGAGACGATGTTCGAGAGTTCGTTTCAGGGGATAGGCGAATTCCTCAACAGGCCGACACGGGTGCTCCTGAGCCTGTCGAACGGCCGGGACAGCGAATTGCTGTCGAACAAGCTCCGCGAGATGGATATCGAGGTACTGGACGTCGAGGATGAGCCCGACAACTTCGACCTCTGTATCGCCGACACGGGCCGCTTCCGGCTACTCGCCGACACTATCGAGACCCGCCGGGCCGAACTCGACCCCGTCCATCTGCCCGTCTTACTCGTGCTCCGACCGAACGAGTCAAAGGCCGCTATCGATGCCATCGGGCGGTATATCGACGACGTCATCTCCGTGCCCACCTCGGGCGATATCTTCGAGCACCGGGTCAACGCCCTGGTGCGGACCAAGCGACAGTCCGAGCAACTGGCGCTGTTCGCCCGTGCGATAGACGACGCCTCGACAGGTATCTCCATCGCGGACGCCAACGGCGACCAGCCGGTGCTCTACGTCAACGACGTCTTCTTGGAGATGACCGGCTACGACCGCGAGGAGGTGCTCGGTCGGAACTACTGGTTCCTCCAGGGCGAGGCGACTGACCCCGAGCGAATCGAGCAGGTTCGGGCCGCTATCGACCGGGCGGAGCCGGTCACCGTCGAACTCCGTAACTACCGCAAGGACGGGACGATGTTCTGGAACGCCCTCGAAATCGCGCCGGTGTATGCCGGCGGCGAGGTCAGTCACTTCGTCGGGTTCCAGCAGGATATCACCGACCGCGTCGAGAGCCGGCAGACGCTCGAACGCTACGAGCGCATCGTCGAGGCCGCCGGGGACCCGATTTACGCGGTCGACAAACAGCTCCGATTCACGCTACTGAACGAGGCGACGGCTGCGCTCAGTAACGTAGAGCGGTCGGAACTGCTCGGGAGTCACCTCGCGACCGTATTCGGCCACGACCACACGGAAGTGCTCGAAGCGGCGATGACCGACCTCACGGAGAACCCGGGCGTCGAGCGGACCATCGGGACAGTCACCCAGGACAGGATGCAGCGACCCCGCAGGTTCCAGACGACGGTCGCGGCGCTTCCGAGCCTCGATTTCGAGGGGGTCGTCTGCGTGAGTCGGGATATCACCGAGGACCGGGAGCGCGAGGCGAGGCTCTCGGTGCTCGACCGCGTCCTCCGGCACAATCTCCGGAACAAGCTGATGGTCATGCTCGCACAGGCCAACCAGATACAGGGGACAGCCGGCGACGGAGACGTCGTCGACGCGGCGGCCACCATCGAGCGGGCCGGCGAGGAGCTGCTCGCCCTCGCGGAGACGGCACGGAAATTCGAGCAGACGCTCGACCCGACGGGTGACGAGCGGACCGAGCCGGTCGATATCGCCGACCGGACCTCACACGCCGTAGCGGAGACGCGACTGGAATTTGACGATATCACCTTCGTCGTCGATGCCCCGAACTCGCTGTGGGCGATGGCGCATACGTCCTTCGAACTGGCGCTGACAGAACTCCTAGAGCGGGCCGCAGAGAGCGGCTCCCGCGTCGATGTCACCGTCGAAGTGGGGACCGACGACGACCGTGCCGTCGTTCGTGTGGGCCACGACGGCGACGGGCTCTCCGAGGTCGAACTGGCTGCGCTCAACGAGGGCGCCGAAACCGACCTCCAGCACACCTCCGGACTCGGACTGTGGTTCGTCCGCTGGATGGCGGTCAACAGCGGCGGGACCTTCGACATCGCGGACACCGACCCCGGAACGGTCGTCGAACTCACCTTCCCGCTCGCGGACACGCCCCCGGGGACGACGACCCGGTCATAGCGGAACGCGTCGGTCAGTAGTGCCAGGGCACGTCGCTGAAATCCGGCTTCCGACCCTCGTTGAACGCGTCCCGGCCCTCCTGGGCCTCCTCGGTCATGTAGGCCAGCCGGGTCGCTTCGCCGGCGAACACCTGCTGGCCGACCATCCCGTCGGAATCGAGGTTGAACGCGTACTTGAGCATCCGCATCGCCGTTGGCGACTTCTCCATTATCCGCTCGGCCCACTCGACGGCGGTGGCTTCGAGTTCGTCGTGGGGCACGACCTCGTTGACCATTCCCATGTCGGCGGCCTCGTCGGCGGAGTAGGTCTTCCCGAGGAAGAACACCTCGCGGGCCTTCTTCTGGCCGATTTGCCGGGCGAGATACGCCGAGCCGAAGCCGCCGTCGAAGCTGCCCACGTCCGGGTCGGTCTGGAGGAACTTCGCGTGCTCCTCGCTGGCGATAGTGAGGTCACAGACGACGTGCAACGAGTGGCCGCCGCCGACGGCCCAGCCCGGGACGGCGGCGACGACGGGTTTGGGGATGTGGCGAATCTGGCGCTGCACCCCGAGGATGTGGAGTCGGCCGACGTTGTCCGGGGCGTCCTCGGCACCGATATCGGCGTCAGCCACCTCGCGGGTCGTATCACTCCCCGCTCGGTCGTCCGAGTCGCTTTGCGACTCGCGGTATTCGTACCCACTCTCACCCCGAATCGACTGGTCGCCGCCCGAACAGAACGCCCAGCCGCCGTCCTTCTCGGAGGGGCCGTTGCCGGTGATGATGACACAGCCCACGTCGGTGAGGCGTTTGACGTGGTCGAGCGCGGTCGACAGTTCGTCGACGGTTTCGGGACGGAAGGCGTTGCGTTTCTCGGGGCGGTCGAAGGCGATTCGGACCGCGCCCGTCGCCGTCGAGCGGTGATACGTGATATCCGTGAAGTCGAACCGGTCGATGGCGTCCCAGCGCGCCGGGTCGAAAATCTCCGAGACCATACGTTCGTTGCGGGGTGAAGGCGGGAAAAACGTCCCGGTGGTGTCGGAAGGGTTTTTATCACGAGATGTTTCTGATTACCAACAGACACCGCCCGTCATGACCGAGACGTTCTACGACGTGCTCGGCGTCGCCGAGGACGCGACAACCGACGAGATAGAGACCGCCTATCGGGAGCGACTCAAGCAGACCCATCCCGACGTGAGCGACGACGAGGACGCGAGCCGGGCCACGAAGACGCTCATCGAAGCCCGCGACGTGCTCGTCGACGAGGACGAGCGGGCGCGCTACGACCGGGTGGGACACGACGCCTACGTGAGCGACGGTCCCACACCGTCGGCGAACGACGGGGCCGAGACGAGCGGGCGTGACGGCGAGGCGGACGCAGGCGGTTCTCGGAGCGGCACCGGTGGTTCGACACGGAGCCGGACGCGGCGGGAACAGCGGGCCAGCGAGCGCGTTCGCCAGGAGCGCAAGCGAGCGCGAGAGGCCGGACAGGAGCGACACCAGGCCAACACCGAGGCGAGCGAGGGCGAGCGGACCGCTTCCGCGACGGCGGCCGACAGCACCTACAGCGTCCGCGAAGATATCGAAAGGACGTCCAGCCACGGGCCGCTGTTGCCTCGCGGCCGGCAGCTCACGCTCCTTGGCCTCTTTTTCCCGCTGTACCCCGTCCTCCTGTTCTCCGCGCTCCTGCCGGCGTTCCCACCCTTCGTGAACCTGATTCTCAGCGCCTGTACGCTGCTGACGATAATCTACCTCCAGTCGATGCCCCGCGTCGCCCTGTGCGTGTTCGGCGTCTGGAGCGGTATCAGTCTCGTGGGACTGGCGGTGTTTGGCATCGGGTACTTCTCGGCCGTGGGGCTCGTCGTTTTGGCCAGCACCATGCTCCCTTTCGGCTTCTCGGTGTTGACGGCGTCGGCGCTGCGGTACTAAAGCGACTCTACGAGTTTTCCCTGGAGCGCGTCGCGGCGGGCGTGGCTGTCTTCGGCGTCGAACTCGACTGAGAGCACCTGCGTTCCATCACCCCCAACGGAGTCCTCGAAGGCGTCGCAGAACGACTCGCGGTCCGCGAGCCGCTCGAAGTCGAGGTCGTAGAGGTCGCCCGTGGGCTCGAAGTCGAGCCCGTGGGGCGTCTTGAACTGCGTCTCGAAGGTGTCGTGGTCGGCGATTGGCAGCATGTGGAAGATGCCGCCGCCGTCGTTGTCCAGCAGGACGATGGTGGCGTCCACGCCACAGCGGGCGAGCGCGAGCAACCCGTTCATGTCGTGGTAGTACGCGAGGTCGCCGATGACGAGTACGAGCGGGTCGTCAGTGGCGCTGCCCGCCCCCAGCGCGGTCGAAGTGATGCCGTCGATACCACTCGCACCACGGTTACCCAGCACCGTGAGGTCGACCGCTCGCGGCTCACCGAAACGGTCCAGGTCACGGACTGGCATGCTGTTGGAGACGAACAGCGTCGCCGGGTCGGGCACGAGCCGGGTCACGTCCGCCAGCACGCCGCCCTCCCAGTAGTCGCCTTTGAGTGCGCCCGCGATGGTGTCCCAGTGGACGCGCTCGGCGCGCCGGAATCGGTCGGTCCAGGATGGTTCGCCCGGGTCAGCGGCCGACGCTGCGATACCCCGCGCCGTCGTGTCGGGGTCGGCGACTATGAGGTCGCTGGCGGTGAACGTCGCCTCCGTCCAGCGGCCGCCCGGGGCGACGACGAACTGGCGGCAGTCGGCGTCTCTGAGGTAGTGACACAGCGGTTTCGAAGTCGGCGAGGCCCCGAAGCGGAGGACGACCTCGGGGTCGGGCCAGTCCGCGACGGCGTCCGTCCCGAGATATGCGTCGTAGCCGCCGACGACCGGCGTTCGTTCGATGTGGCGGCCAAAGCGGAGATTCGAGAGCGAGTCAGCGAACACCGGGAACCCGGTCGCCTCGACCAGCGCTTCGAGCGCGTCGGGACCGAGCCCGCCGTCGGCCGGCCCCGCGACGACGAGCCCGCGGTCGGCGGCGTCGACGGCCGAAACGACGCGCTTGAGGTCCATTTCGTCGAGTTGCCCGGCGCCCTGGGCGGTCACGACGTAGGGGCCGTCACGGCCCTCGCTAGCGAGTCGGTCGCCGCCAGCCCAGTCCTCGGGCACGCCGTCGCGGTGGTCCTCGGGAACGGCCGTCGGCTCCAGGGGCTTGCGAAAGCGGCAGTTCAGGTGGACCGGACCGGGGTCGCTGCCGGAACTGCCGGCCAGTGCCCGAGCCACAGTGGTCCGGAGCATTCGCAGTTTGCGTGGCTCGGCTTCGGGCTCGGGCATGTCCCGGTACCAGCGGACGGCGTCGCCGTACAGCTTCTCCTGGTCGATGGTCTGGTTCGCACCGCTGTCGGTGAGTTCGGGTGGGCGGTCCGCAGTGAGCACGAGCATCGCCACGCCGGACTGGGCGGCCTCGACGACCGCCGGGTGGAAGTTCGCCGCCGCTGTGCCGGAGGTACAGACCAGCGGCGTCGGTCGCCCGGTGCGCTTGGCCCGGCCCAGCGCGAAAAACGCCGAGGAGCGCTCGTCGAGATGCGAGTACACCCGCAGGTCGGAGTGTTGTGTACAGGCGACCGTCAGCGGCGTCGAGCGGCTGCCCGGCGAGACACAGACGGCCTCGACGCCGCCGGCGACCAGTTCCTCGACCAGGGTCTCGGCCCAGAGAGTGTTGACATTCGGGTGAGTCATTCGAGTTCGTCGAGCATCGGCCGGTACTTCAGCTGTACTTCGTCCCACTCCCGGTCGGGGTCGCTGTCGGCGACGATACCCGCCCCGGCAAACAGCGTCGCTGTGCGGGCCGTGGCCACCGCCGAGCGGATACCGACGGCGAAGGTGCCGTTGCCGGCGGCGTCCACCCAGCCGATAGGCGCGGCGTACCAGCCCCGGTCGAAGGCCTCCGTCTCGCGGATGGTCCGGAGGGCCTCGTCGGGGGGTAAGCCGCCGACGGCCGGCGTCGGGTGCAGCGCGTCGACGAGCGAGAGGACGTGTTCGTCGTCGGCGAGTTCGGCCGTAATCGAGGTCCGGAGATGCTGGACCGTCGCCAGCCGCCGGACGGTCCGGTCGCCGATACGGACCGAGGCGGCAAACGGTTCCAGCTGGTCGCGGATGGCCTCCGCGACGATTTCGTGTTCGTGAATGTCCTTGGTGCTTTCGAGCAGCTCAGAGGCGAGCCACTCGTCTTCGGCCGGCGTGTCGCCTCGGCCGGTCGAGCCCGCCAGCGCCTCCGTACGCACTGTGCGCCCGCGAAGCGAGACCAGCCGCTCCGGCGTCGCCCCGTAGAACGTGGCGCCGTCGGCCGGCGAGAACATGAACCGATAGCAGTCCGGATACGTCCCGGCCAGCCGCGCGAAGACGTCGGGCACCGACAGGTCGGACTGGAGCCCCACTCGCAGCGCCTGCGCGAGGACGACCTTCTGGAGTCGACCCTCGGCGACGCTTTCGAGTGCCTGCCCGACCTGCTCGCGCCAGGCCGACTGCGACGGGTCGCGCTCTCGGGTCGCGATACCAGGTCTGCGCTTGGCGTTGACCGCCGGCTCGTCGGCCAGCCGGTCTTTCCACGTGGCGAGCCGAGCGTCGGCGCGGTCCGTGGCGTCCTCGCCGACCGCTGCGGTCGTGAGCCAGCGACTGCCGTCGCGTTCGGTCACCTGGATTTCCGGGAGGAAAAACGCCGCGCCCGGGAACTCCGCCCAGGGGGTGTCCTCGCCGTCGTGGTCACCGTCGTGGAAGGCGAAGCCGCCGAACAGCCGGGGACGGGCCACGCTCGGGAGGCCGCCAGTCGGTGACTCACGGCCGTCGAACAGCGCCCCAGCCGCCGCGCGGATATCGTCGAACCGCGAGGCCCCCTCGGCGGTAACCGTGGCGGCGGCACCGGCAGCAGCGATGGATTCCGTCGGTGTTGCCCATCCAAAGCGTGGTCGCTTCTCGGCCTCTAGGACAGTCCGGACAGCACCCGGACCGAGCCGGCACCCGCGTGTGACGACCGTCGTTTCACCGACCGTCGACTGCTCACCACGCAGTGGTTCCATTACGTCGCCCTTAGGAGTGGTCCCCTTTGAGCCTGACTCTTCTTTTATCCGGGCCGCACACGGTGGTGTTTAGTTTAGTAGAAAACGCGGAAGAGAGCCAGAAAGCCCCCGACCGCTCGACTACTGCGACTCGCTGCGCGCTTCACTCACTCCGTTTGTCGGCGCTGTGCGCCGACTGCTCGGGAGAGCTCGCTCTCCCGGCGGCTGGCTTCGGGAAGGCGGGCGACGTAAGCACCGCAGGCCAAAGGCCGAGGAGCGCAGCGAGCCCCCCGACCGAAGCCAGCCGGGGCTTTCTGGCTGTTGACAGTCTGAATTGCCTAACTAAATACCACCGACCGCACCCCCGCCAGGTTTAAATATACCTTGCTCAAAGGTGCCAACGTTGCGATGCCACAGGTAGAGATCAACATCCCTGAGCACCTCGAAATGCAGATAGCTCAGCTGGTCGAGCAGGGCGAATTCCTCAATCGTGAGGAGGCCATCGAGGACCTCCTGGCGACCGGTCTGAAGGCGTACAAAACCTCCGGGCCGACGGACGAAGACGAAGAACCGGGCTTCGAAGAAGAAGACGGGATGATGGGCCACGACGACGAGTACGTGTTCTGAACTCGAGGGTACGAACTGCGTGAGACCTCGAATCGCGAGCGTCGTAGCCGCGAGCGGTAACTGCTTGTCAGTCTGGTACAGCGTCTCGGGCAATTCTTATACGGGTCGCACCGAATAGATTGTACAACAATGCACAAAGACGAGCTGCTCGAGTTACACGAACAGATGGTGACTATCATGGAGTTCTTCCGTGACGAGATGGACACTGTCGACCCGGAACTGTTCGACCCATACGGCGAACTCGACGTCCGGCCCTCGGACGTCCATAAGTCAAAGAGCGAGCACAAACACGCCGTTTTCGTGCTGGGCAACGCGCTGGCGACGGCGATGAGCGAAGACGAGTTCTCGGATGCGGGACGGGTCAGCAAGCGGATGAAGGAGCTGGCCGAAGACGCCGAGAGCAAGCTTTAGCGGGGATTTCTGCCGTCCGTCTGCTGACCAGTGGCGACACTACCGCCCCGAGAAGTCCGGCTCGCGCTGTTCGATGAACGCCGCTGTCCCCTCGGCGTGGTCGTCGGTGGTGACAGCCAGTCCCTGTGTGGCCGCCTCGCGCTCGAGTGCTTTCTCGAACGTCGAAGCCACACCACGGTCGACCAGCCGCTTTGCCTGGCCGAGGGCGACGGTCGGCCCCTCGGCGATGGTGGCGACGAGGTTTTCGACGCCGGCCTCGAAGTCGCCTGCCTCGAACAACCGCGTGAAGATGCCCAGTTCGCGAGCGCGGTCGGCCCCGAGTAGTTCCCCGGTGAAAATGAGTTCCTTTGCCTTGTTCGGGCCGACGATGCGGGGCAGGAAGTACGAGACGCCCGCGTCCACTGGAAGCCCGAGCCGCCGCGACCCGAAGCCGATTTTCGCATCGGGGCTGGCAAGCTGGATGTCACACGCCAGTGCTAGCCCCGCGCCGGCCCCGAAGGCGGGCCCGTCGACGGCCGCGACGACCGGCAGGTGGCAGTCGTGGACCGCCGCGACGGCGTCGTTGACGGCTTCGACGGTCGCCACGCGATCGGTGGGCGGGACGTCGCTGTCGACGCCGCTGACCATCGCGGCCACGTCGCCGCCGGCACAGAACGCCGAGCCGGCCCCTCGAAGGACCACACAGCGGGCGTCGCTGTCGGCGACGGTCTCGAACCGCTCGACGAGGCGGGCGGCCGTCGGCTCCGAGAGGGCGTTGCGCTCGTCCGGTCGATTGAGCGTGACTGTCGCGACGCCGGCCTCGATTGTCAGCAGTACTGCGTCGTCGGTCATACCACCGAGGTCTGTCCGCGCGACCATAACCCTGCTGTCGGCGTTGGGTGCGCCTTTTTGAGCGCCGGGGCCCTGACCAGCAGTATGTATCTGCACTGGCATCGGCGGGACCTGCGGGCGGCGGACAACGCGGGGCTGGCCCGCGCGAGCGCCGACAACTCGGTGCTCCCGGTGTTTGTCCTCGACAGCGACGTGCTCGCTCACGCCGGCCCGCCGCGGGTCGCCTTCATGCTCGATGCGCTCTCGAGCCTGCGGGCGTGGTATCGAAAGCGAGACAGCGACCTGCTGGTCGCGGAGGGGGACCCACGGGAGGTCCTGCCCGAGCTGGCGAGCGAGCACGGCGCCGACCGGGTGACCTGGGGGAAAGACTACTCGGGACTGGCCCGCAAGCGGGACGCCGCCGTCCGCCGGGCGCTGGACGGCGCTGACATCGCCCGAGAGGCCGTTCAGAACGCCGTCTGTCACGAACCGGGCGAGATTACGACCAACGACGGCGACCCCTACAGCGTCTTTACGTACTTCGGTCGGAAGTGGCAGGACCGGGAGAAAGACGCTCCCTACGACCCGCCCGGAGCCGACGGGCTGGTCGAGTTCGCCGACGACACCGACCTGCCGACACTGGGGGAACTCGGGTTCGACGAGCCAGAAGCCGATATCCCCCCGGCCGGCACCGAGCCGGCTCGGGAACTCCTCCGTTCGTTTCTCGAAGCGGATGTCTACCGCTACGACGACCGTCGGGACTACCCCGCCGACGACACCACCTCGCGGCTGTCGGCCCATCTGAAGTACGGCACCATCGGTATCCGGGAAGTGTACGCGGCGACCGCCAAGGCCCGGAGCACAGTCGAACCCGGCAGCGAGCGCGACGGGTCGGTCGCGGAGTTCCAGTCACAACTGGCCTGGCGGGAGTTCTACGCGCAGGTGTTGTTTGCGAACCCGAACGTCGTCACCCGGAATTACAAGTCCTACGAGCACCCGATTCAGTGGCACGACGACCCGGAGGCACTCCAGGCCTGGAAGGACGGGGAGACGGGTTATCCCATCGTCGACGCCGGGATGCGACAGCTCCGCGAGGAGGCGTTCATGCACAACCGCGTGCGGATGATTGTCGCATCGTTCCTGACGAAGGACCTGCTCATCGACTGGCAGGAGGGGTACGACTGGTTCCGCCAGAAGCTGGTCGACCACGACACCGCAAACGACAACGGCGGCTGGCAGTGGGCCGCCTCCACCGGTACCGACGCCCAGCCGTACTTCCGGGTATTCAACCCGATGACACAGGGCGAGCGCTACGACCCCGACGCGGAGTACATTAAGCGGTACGTTCCCGAACTTCGGGACGCCGGCGCCGAGATAATCCACGAGTGGCACGAGGCGTCGCTCACTCAGCGCCGGAGCGCGGCGCCGGAGTATCCCGACCCTATCGTCGACCACAGCCAGCGGCGGGAGGCAGCTATCGAGATGTTCGAGGCGGCACGAGGCGATGAGTGAGCCATAGCGAACGAATCGTCTCGAAGCGACGCGGTGAGTATTCGGTCGACCTGTTTCTGACACATCGAGCACCTATCTCCGCGCCCAGTTACGTTCAGAGCGTGGCCCGGTGAAACGGGTTCCCGGACGGTAGCGCATGTGCTGTGGTATCATACGGCTTCTAAATGTTTAAAAGGCATCCGCCCTACAACAGATGTGGAGGCGATTTCATATGCCCGAACATTCCAAACCCGAGCTGCCACCGCTCCCGTACGACTACGACGCCCTCGAACCCCACATCTCCGAGCAGGTACTCACCTGGCACCACGACACCCACCATCAGGGGTACGTAAACGGGCTCGAGTCGGCCGAGGAGACGCTGGCCGAGAACCGTGCGTCGGGGGACTTTGACTCCTCCGCCGGAGCGATGGGCAATGTTACCCACAACGGCTGTGGCCACTATCTCCACACGCTGTTCTGGGATAACATGGCCCCCAACGGCGGCGGCGAGCCCGAGGGTGAACTCGCCGACCGCATCGAGGAGGACTTCGGTTCCTACGAAGGCTGGAAAGGCGAGTTCGAGGCCGCCGCGAAAGCCGCCGGCGGCTGGGCGCTGCTGGTCTATGACCCGGTCGCAAAGCAGCTCCGCAACGTGCCCGTCGACAAGCACGACCAGGGCGCACTCTGGGGCGCACATCCGATTCTGGCCCTCGACGTCTGGGAGCACTCGTACTACTACGACTACGGTCCGGCCCGTGGCGACTTCATCGACGCCTTCTTCGAAGTCGTCGACTGGGACGAGGTCACAGACCAGTACCAGACCGCAGTCAGTCACGTCGAGTAACTCCCGAACCGCATTTTTATTCCCCAGACCACGCCGGGAGCGGCTGCGATAGCCGGGCATATCCACGCAGGGCCATGTAAGCGCCCGGCAACGACTTCGAGAGGTTTACACGCTCGGTCGGCATACCGCCAGCCATGCCTGCACCGAAAGCGGAGTTCGACGACGTCCGCTCCTTCGACCTCTACGAGCCCGAGGACGTACTCGAGGACGACCTGCTGTACACGATTCCGGAACTGGCACGGCTCCTCCAGGGACTCCCGGTCGACGCCGAACTGAGTGACTTCAACGAGTCGGTGTTTATCGACTGGGCCATCCCGTGGATGATATACAACCAGGATAGCCTGGTGTTTGCCGAACCGGACGACGACGAGGTCGTCGGCCTCTACGGACTCGCCGGCGAATGAAGCTGCTCGTGGCCGGCGGCGACCGGGTCGACGCCGGAAAGACGACGTTCTCCGTCGGGCTGCTGGCCCACACCGGCGCCCGAGGATTCAAACCCCGGGCCGGCAACAACTACTGGTTCGACCACGACGACTATCTCCGGGCGACAGAGGAGGGCCGGCTCTACGGCAAGGACGCCCGACGGCTGGCCGCCACCTCGCCCGGCGACGTGGCTCCAGAAGCTATCAACGCCGTCCACCGGCTCTGGCATCCCTCGCCCGGGGCCGGTACCGGGATACTCGGTAGCAGTGAGCGCCAGTTCGTCGTCGACCGCATCGGGGCCAAAAACGGCGTCGGTGAGTTCGTCGTCAACGGCACCGTCGACATCCCGGCGTCGGCGACCGAGCGGCTCCCCCTGAAGGCGGCCCCACGGGTCACCTCGCTGCCCGATTTCAACGACCTGATGGGCGTGATGCACGCCGAGGCCCTCTCGGACTTGCGCGATGAAATCACGGCCGCTGACCGCGCCGTCGTCGAGTCCTACGGCGACATCGCCCGCCCGCTGGAGGGGTTCGAGCCCGACGCCGTCGCGGTCGTCGAGCCCGGCCGGGCCCGATTCTACGACGGTCGGCGCTACGCTAAGGCCTGTGAGATAGCCAGCGGCGGGCCCCGGGAGGGACAGCTAGAGGAGCGTGTCGGTAGCGTCGTAAACCTCATCGACAGGACCGGTGCGGTCCGGCTGCCCGCTCTCGACAGCGAGACACAGGCTGACCCCGAGGCTGTCGCAGACGCCTACGACCACGCCTACGACGCCCTGCTGGCGACGGCGTTCGAGTAAACTACCCCGCCCTACTCGCTCTCTCGGGCCTTGCGGCCCTCGGTCACTCCTTGAGGGCGGGGCTTTCCCGAAACGACATTGTGCCCCGCGACCCCATGCATGGACGCGGCCCGGCTTCCTCTTGCCGTTCCACGGTGGAGGCGGCGGGTCGGAGCGGGCGCGACGGCGTGGCCGTCGCGCCACAGGAGCCAGTTTACTCATGGCTCCTGCCGACCCCGACTTGTGCGAGGACAGCAGTATCAAAGACATGGGGCGTAGAGAGCCTAAGTCTTGGGGTTTCGCCTTGGTTCGTGACGCGCTTCCTCCCCGGCCTACTCGCTCGCTCCTTGAAGCCGGGGGCTCCGCGCTACCGCTTGCGGATTATTGTAGCGATAGCCGTCGAACTTACAGCTTCGAGAACGCCTCGTCGACGAGCTCGCCAGTATCGGCGATGATGTCGGCCATCACCTCGTCGTCGGGCGCCATCCCGAGCAGTCTGGCGGCCCGCATGATGCTGACGTGATACACCGTCTGGACGCCCGGCTCGACCTCCCAGACGACGACGTTACACGGAAAGAGCGCGCCGATGCGGCCGTCGGTCGCGTCGAGTGCCCGGTCGGCCATGTTCGGGTTGCAGGCACCAAGGACGTAGTACGGGTCCCGTTCGGCGTCGACCTTCTCGTTCAGGAGCGCAGAGGGCGAGAACTCCGTGGCGACGCCGAAGCCGGCGTCGGTGAACACCTCGCGGACGTGTTCGACGGCGGCCTCGTGGTCCATCTCCAGCGTGGCGCGTTGCTCGCCGATATCGCCCGATTCGAGCGCTTTGGGGTCGATTGGCAGGGGCATACCGGAACGGAGGGGCCGCCGGCGGAAAGCCGTTACTGCCGAGCGAGTATCAGAACCGGGCGGCCTGCCAGGCGAGTTCGATATCGTGGTACACGTGGTCCTCGACGCTGGGGCCGTGGCCGGTGTACATTGCACCGAGGTCTTCGGGAACGGTCTCGAGGACGCGGTCGATGCTCTCGACCAGGAGGTCACGGTCACCCTCCTCCAGGTCTGTCCGGCCGAAACTGCCGTTTGCGAAAATCAGGTCACCGGCAAACAGCACGCTCGCCGTGGGAGAGAACAGACAGAGGTGGTCGTTCTTGTGGCCCGGCGTATGCAGCGCGGTGTACTCGTGGTCGCCAATCGTGACGGTGTCGCCGTCGCCGAGTTCGTGGTCGATGCCGTCCTGTGTCGTGTCGTAGCCCCAGACGTCGACATCGAAGGCCTCGACCACGTCCGGAAGGTTCTCGACGTGGTCGTAGTGGGTGTGGGTGACGACGACGGCGTCGATGTCGTCGGCGTGCTCGCGGGCGGCCCCGACGACGTCGAACTCGTTGCCGACGTCGACGAGCACGCGGCGCTCACCGGTGACGAGAAAGACGTTACTCGTAAAGGCGTCCGTCCGACTGGCGAGATTCCGAACCATAGCCGGGGTTCGGGCGGACCGACCATGTCGGTGTCGTTCCCGAAAGGGCGGGCTGAAAGCCCACCTGGCGGCGTTATGTAATATATAACGGAGATGGGGGATAAACACCCACAGGGCTATGTAGGAGGATACTGAAACTGTGGTAGTAAGGAATAGTATGTCTGAGCCGGACCCGCCTGTCGTACTTATTGTGGAGGACGAACCGGACGTCGCGGAGACGTACAAACTGTGGCTACAGGGGGAGTACGAGGTCCGAATGGGACAGAACGGGGATGAAGGCCTCGAACTGCTGGACGAGAGCGTCGACGTGGTCCTCCTCGACCGGATGATGCCGGGACTGTCGGGCGACGAAGTGCTCACCGAGATTCGCGAGCGCGACCTGGGCTGTCGAGTCGCGATGGTCACCGCCGTCGAGCCCGACTTCGACATCCTCGAGATGGGTTTCGACGCCTACCTCTCGAAGCCGATTCGCAGCGAGCAACTTCACGACACCGTGACGAATCTGCTGGAACGCTCCGAGTACGACTCGCTGCTCCAGGAGTACTACGCGCTCGTGGAGAAACAGGCCACGCTCGAGGCGACGAAGTCAAGCGCGGAACTGGCCGAGAGTGACCAGTACGCGGCCCTTACCGAAGAGATAGCCGAGATGCGAGAGGGCCTGGACGACGCGCTCGGAGGTATCGAGGACGACGACGACTTCGTCGCGACGCTGCGTGGACTGAGCGATGGCGAAGAAGAATGAGGGGGTGAAAAACATGTACGACCTGTCATCAGTTCTTGATTTCGAAGCACTGGCCGAGGTTCGACCGGGGTCCAGTATCCTCGTCTCCGGTCCCGCGATGACCGGGAAGGAGAAACTCGTCTACGACACCCTGGCGGACGGCGCGAGAACGGGCAACGGCGCCGTCGTCGTCACCACGAGCGACAGGGGGTCGAGCGTCGTCAAGGAGTTTCACGAGCGCGTGCCCGGCCTCCAGGGCGCCCAACTCGGCGTGGTCGACTGTCGCGGCGAGGGCGGTTCCGACCCCGGACTCATCGAGGGGGTCTCCGTCCACCAGGTCTCCTCGCCGGGCGACCTGACCGGCATCGGTATCGGCATCACCAAAGCCCTCGAGGGGCTGCACGACTCCGGGCGTGAGCGGGGCCGCCTGGCGCTTGTCTCCCTGTCGACGATGCTCACGTATACGGACAAGAAGACCGTCTTCAAGTTCTGTCACGTCCTCTCCTCGCGGCTCGACGCCGCCGGCTACATCGGCGTGTTCACCATCGATTCGGGAGCCCACGACAAGCAGACCATCCAGGTCATCAAGCAGGCTTTCGATGGCCTCATCGACATCCGCGACGCCGACGGCGGCGGCCGCGAGGCCCGCGTGCTGGGACTGGCCGACGAGCCGACCGACTGGAAGGAAATCTAGTCGCCGCGCCCACGGAAGTATTTTGCCGCTCGGGCGTTCCCACCCCGTATGGACGTCACGCTGCTGGAAGCGACAGAGGACCCGGAGGAGCTCGTCTGCAAGGCGGCCCGCAACGACTACAGCGCCGATTTCGTCGGCGGGCAGTCCCTGGAGGCGACGATGGAGACTGTCGAGGGCGAGACGATGGAAGAAAAACAGGAGACGCTCATCGGTCACCTGCTGGACCACGGCCACTTCGGCCCGTTCGAACATCCACAGATTACCTTCGCGGTAGAGGGCGTCTCCCGGTCGTGTATGGCACAGATTACCCGTCACCGACACGTCTCCTTCGACGTCCAGTCGATGCGATATGTCGCCTTCGACGATATCGACCCCGAAGACGTTCGTGAGGGCGAGATGGTCGTCATCCCGCCGTCGGCGGAGGACCCGGACTGGGTGGGTCGCAATCAAAAGAGCGGACAGGTCGACGAAGAGACCGTCGAGGAACGGGCCGAGATTTTCAGAGACAGCATCGAGGAGTCCGTCGAGTCCTACCAGAAGCTGCTGGACCTGGGCATGCCCCCCGAGGACGCCCGTTTCGTCCTGCCTATCGGGACGAAAGTCAACATGGTGATGTCGATGAACGCCCGGATGCTGATGCACGTCGCCGACATGCGGGCCGCAGCGGACGCCCAGTGGGAGATTCGCGGGCTGACCGAGGACCTGCTCGACATCGCCGCCGACTGGTGTCCCATCACCTTCGACCACTACGAGCGAGAGATGAAAAACCGGAAGAACCGGCTCGCACCGTAGGCAGCGGTTATCGGCGCCCCAGTGGACGCTGAGACGACGGCCTCTCGGTGAGTTACGGGCAATCTATTTTACCGATGGGCCATAACGGAGCTATCAGCATGAGAAACGATACCAATAGGCGCTCGTTCCTAAAGTACACTGGCGTGGCCAGCGCGGCCGGCCTCGTCGGACTGGCCGGCTGTTCGACCGAATCTACGAGCGGCGGCGAGACGCCTGACGTCCTGATGGTTGTGGGCTACCCACAGAGCGGCGTCCAGCTATTCAAGGACTACTACGCAGATTACGGCGACGATACGACCGACATCCTTGTGACGGACGGGCTGCAGGACGACGCCCTGCCGGGTGACGTCGGCGACGACATGTCGAACGTCCAGGGGACCGCGCCCTCGGCCGCCGGTCCGGGGGTCGACACCTTCGAGTCGCTGTTCGAGGACGAGTTCGGCGACTCGCCGGGCGTGTTCACCTCGCAGGCCTACGACGCCTCGGCGGTCCAGATTCTGGCGAACCTCATGGCCGGGGAGAACGACGGCGCGTCGGTTCGCGACCACATGCGCGTGGTCGCGAACCCGGGCGGAGACACGTACGCGCCCTCGGAGCTCCCGGCAGCGGCGGAGGCGGCCGCCGCCGGCGAGAACATCCAGTACGAGGGGGCGTCGGGCAGCGTCGACTTTGACGACGCGGGGGACATCACCTCCGCGCAGTACCAGGTGTTTGGCTTCACCGAGGACGGGTACGAGTCGACCGACACCGTCGACTTCGGGGCCTCCGGCGACGTGCCACAGCCCGAACCGGCCGGGAGCGGCAGCGGGAGCGACCGGACGGTTCGCCTGGGTGTCCTGCAGCCCGAGACCGGCGACCTCGGGAACCTCGGCGGACCGATTCGGGACGCCGCGTTGCTCCCGGCCATACAGCTCAGAGACAGTATCGACCAGTCCATCGACACGCAGGCCGGCGACACTCAGTCGACGGCGCAGGCGGCCGTCGACGCGGCCAACTCGCTCGTGAGCGCGGGCTACCCGTCGCTCACCGGAGCCGCCTCCTCCGAGTCGACCATCCGCGTAGCCAATAACGTCCTGGTGGACAACGAGGTGGTGGCGTGCTCGCCGGCGTCGACGTCGCCGAACATCACGGACCTCGACGACAGCGACTTCCTGTTCCGGACGCCCCCGAGCGACGCGCTCCAGGGACAGGTGCTGGCACAGGTCGCGAGCGAGGACATCGGCGCCTCGACGGCCTCGACGCTGTATCTCAACAACAGCTACGGCCAGGCGCTCCAGGAGAGCTTCGCCAGCGCGTTCCAGGAGGAACAGGACGGACAGGTGCTCCAGCAGGTTGGCTTCGAGTCACAACAGTCCTCCTACACCTCACAGATAAACAGTGCTCTGAACCAATAACCGCGCGCGCCCTTTTATCCGCCGAGGAACTCCTGGCGCACGTCCTGGTCCGCCAGAAGCGTCTCTCCGGTGTCCTGATACCGGTTCCGCCCCTGGACGAGGACGTAGCCGCGGTCACAGCGACGCAGGGCCTCCTTTGCGTTCTGTTCGACCATCATGACGGCGGTGCCGTCCTCGTTGATGCCGTCGATGCGGTCGAACATCTCCTCGACGAGGTCCGGCGCCAGCCCCGCCGAGGGCTCATCGAGCAGGAGGAGGTCCGGGTCGAGCATGAGCGCACGGCCCATCGCCAGCATCTGCTGCTGGCCGCCCGAGAGTGTCCCTGCGGTCTGTGTCGAACGGTCTCCGAGGATAGGGAACCGGTCGTAGACGGCTTCAATCTGCGCTTTGGGTACGTCGTCGAGGATGTACGCACCCATCTCCAGGTTCTCCCGGACGCTGAGGCTGCCGAAGACGTTGTCGTTTTGGGGGACGTAGCCGATGCCCTCGTGGATTATCTCGTCGGGCCGGCGCTTGCTTATCTCTCGGCCGTCGAACGTCACGGAGCCGCCCATGTACGTCGTCAGCCCGAAGACGGACTTCATCACGGTCGACTTCCCGGCGCCGTTAGGCCCGACGATGACGACGTACTCGCCGTCGCCGACGTCCATGTCGACCCCGTCGAGCACCTGCAGGTCACCGTAACCAGCGTCCAAGTCACGCACCGCGAGCAGGCTCTCGGCCGGGTCCGGCAGCGTCACCGCAGTCGACCGGCTGGCCTGCTGGCTCATACGTCACCTCCGAGGTAAGCCTCCAGAACGCGCTCGTCGGACTGGATGGTGCTGGCGTCGCCCTCGGCGAGGACCTGCCCCTGGTGCATGACGATGATATGCTCGCAGTGGCGCATGATGACGTCCATGTCGTGTTCGACAAGCAGGAAGGTCAGCCCGTCCCGGCGGAGTTCGTCGACGCGGTCGAGTAGTTTCTCCTCCAGCGTCGGGTTCACCCCCGCGAGCGGTTCGTCCAGCAGCACCATCTCGGGGTCGGTTGACAGTACGCGGGCCATCTCCAGCAGTTTCCGCTGGCCGCCCGACAGCGACCCGGCGTTCTCGTGGGCGAGATGATCTATCTCGAAAAAGTCGAGCGTCTCCCAGGCCGCATCGACCACCTCGCGTTCGGCTTCCTGAACTTGCTCGCGGAGGCCGGGCAGGACGGCTCGCGTGGCCGATTCGCCGCGCTGGCCCGGCGGTGCGAGCATGACGTTCTCCAGAACGGTCATCTCGGAGAGTTCGCGGGCTATCTGGAAGGTCCGGACCAGCCCCCGCTTTGCGAGCGTGTACGGCGCCAGCCCGGTCACGTCCTGCCCGTCGAAGCGGACGGTGCCGCCGGTCGGCTCGTGGATGCCCGTGATGCAGTTGAACGTCGTCGACTTGCCGGCGCCGTTCGGGCCGATGAGGCCGGTCAGGGAGCCCGGTGCGACGCGGAAGGAGGCTCCGTCGACGGCGGTGACGCCGCCGAACTCCTTGCGAAGCCCGTCGACCTCCAGCAGCGGCGCGTCGACGGCGTCACTCGTCGTGGGTACGTCCGTGGCAGTCGCGGACATCGGTTCGGCGGTGTCGGGTTCACTCATCGGTCTCACCTCCGTCGTCGGCCCTGGGCCGCGACAGGTCGACGCTGGCCGCCGGTTCGTTCCGGTAGCCCAGCAGTCCCTGCGGCCGGTGCTGGACGATGTAGATGAGGACGACGCCGATGAGGACGAACCGGAGCGTGCTGACGTTGCCGGCGACGTAGGCCACCAGCGGCCCCGGGTTCAGCGCCCCGAGCGGGCCGACGGCGTCGATTATGTTCCCGGGGGAACTCGCGCCGAAAGTCGGGAGGTTCTCGCCGAGACGGGCCGGGAGGTAGAACAGGAGGGCGGTGAACGTCGCCGCCCCGAGGATACTGCCGGTGTTCGACCCGGAGCCGCCGATGATGAGCGCGGCGAAGATGTAAAACGTGACCGTGGGGCGGAACTGCGCGGGGCTGATGTAGCCGGCGTTCCCGCGGAACAGCGCGCCGGCCAGCCCCATCAGCGCACAGCCTATCATGAACGCCTTTATTTTGAACAGCCGGGTGTCCTTACCGAGCGACTGGGTGACCGTCTCGTCCTCGCGGATGGACTTCAGCACGCGGCCGAAGGGGGACTCGACGAGCCGGTTCAGCAGCCAGAAGCTCGCGGCCACCAGTACCAGCAACCCGAGCCCGTAGGCGATGTTGACGACGTTGGGCGCCGAGACGCCGACGCTTTGAGCGGCCGAGACGACTGGCTGGCCGACGCCGGTGACGAGGTCCGCGACCACCCGTCGGGGCGACTTGAATCCGATACCGGTCGCCCCGCCGGTGCCGAACGTCTGCCCGAAGTAGGTCACCTCCGCCGCGCCCCGCCAGTTGACGAACAGGCGAATTATTTCGGAGAGGGCGACGGTGACGATGGCGAGATAGTCGGCGCGGAGCCTGAGCGCCGGCAGGGCGGCGACGGCGCCGACGACGGCCGCCGCCACCATGCCGCCGGGCAGTCCGACCCACAGCGGCAGGCCAAAGCCCGGGACGCCGCCGGCCGTCGACGGGTTCACGGGCGCGGTCAGTATCGCGGTGGTGTAGGCGCCGACGGCCATGAAGCCCGCGATGCCGATGTTGAACAGCCCGGTGTACCCCCACTGGAGGTTCAGCGCCAGCGTGAGAAGGGCGTAGGCGCCGATGAGCAGGGTGACGCTGCCGACGAACCCGGCGGCGAGGTTCGTCGCCTGTTGCCCGCCGACGGCGGCGGCCACCACCGCCAGCACCAGCCAGAGCGCGACGATGTACCCCGCGACCAGCACGGCGTCGGGCAGCCGCTCGGCCCGGGCCCACGCGTCGTCGAGGGCGCTCACGCGGTGCTCACCCCCCCGAAGATACCGGACGGCCGCAACAGCAGGACGACGATGAGCACGGCGAAGGCCGCGGCTCGGGTCAACCCGGACGGGAGCCAGATGAGCGCGAGGCTGTCGACCAGCCCGATGAGCACGCCCCCGGCCATCGCGCCGTAGATGGAGCCGATGCCGCCGACGATGACCGCGGCGAAGATGAGCAGGAGCAGAATCCAGCCGAAGTTAAAGGAGATGGTGCCGCTCTCGAGGACGAGCAGGTAGCCGCCGACGCCGGCCAGCGCGCCCCCAAGAATCCACGTGAACCGCACGACGCGCCCGGTCGGAATCCCCGTCACGCGGGCCAGGTCCTCGTTGTCGGCCATCGCCCGCATCGCCTTCCCGAGTTTGGTCCGCTGGAGCAGGAGGTGGACTCCGACCATCAGCGACACCGAGACGAACAGCAGTGCCAGTTCGTTGTCGGTGACGGCCAGCCCCGGCAGGATTAGGAATCTGACGCTGCTGGAGGCGACGCCGCTCGTCTGGGTGCCGAAGACGAACGCGATGAGATAGCGTAGCGCCAGCGCCACCCCGATGGAGGCGATTAGCAGCGAGATGTTGTCGGCCCCGCGCATCGGGCGGTAGGTCAGCCGGTCGATGAGGAGGACGACGGCGACAGTGCCGATCGCGGCGACGACGAGGCCGACGAGTATCGGGAGCAGGGCCGACGCGGCGCCCAGCTGTCGCCCGGTGTCGAAGAGGAACCGTTCGGAGAGCGCCGCGTCGGCGCCGATGGTCGCGGTGAGCGAGGCCGCGACCCAGCCAAGAAATGCTCCAGCTGTCACCGTGTCTCCGTGGGCGAAGTTGGCGAAATCGAGGATGCTGTAGGTCATCGACAGTCCGATGCCGGCCAGTCCGACGGCCAGCCCGACCAGCAGGCCGTCGAGAATCATCGAGAGCAGCGAGCCGGTCGACAGCGACCCCCCGATGAGCGGGACGCCGAAGGCCAGCACCGTCGTCCCGCTCAACTTCACCAGTAAGTCGGCGACGAGATACAACAGTACGACCGCGAGGACGCCGACACCGGGCCGTTCGACGGCCAGCTGTCGCCCCTCTGACACTGATTTGGCGATACCCATGTGTTAGGTGTGTGTCTACCCCGCACAGTAAATAACGCATCGGTGAGCACAGAGACGAAGGGGGCCACTCCACAGGGGTGCGCTACCTTAACGGTCCACCGGACACGACCACAGTCCATGGGCGCTACCGAGCAGAAACCGGGCGACGACCCCGCGAGCGACGACCGGGCTGACTACGACTATCAGGGGGCCGCTGTGGCCCGGCCGGCGATGGTCGCAGAGCTCAGAGAGCGCGTCGAGGGCGACGTCCGGTTCGACGACTACTCGCGCCAGCTGTACGCCACGGACGCCAGCGCGTACGAGGTGACGCCGGTCGGCGTCGTTTACCCCGAATCGACGGCCGACGTGGCCGCCGTGATGGACTACTGCGACGCCCGCGAGATACCCGTCCTCCCCCGGGGCGGCGGGACCAGCCTCGCCGGCCAGTCGGTCAATAGGGCCGTCGTCCTCGATTTCACCCGCCACATGGACGAACTGCTGGCGGTCGACCCCGACGACCGCCGGGCGACCGCCCAGGCCGGGACGACGCTGGGCGACCTGAACGCCGCGCTCGCGCCCGAGGGCCTGAAGTTCGCGCCCGACCCCGCCTGGGGCGACAAATCGGCCCTCGGTGGCGCCATCGGCAACAACTCCACCGGCGCTCACTCGCTGCAGTACGGCAAGACCGACCACTACATCGAGTCCTGCGAGGTCGTCCTGGCCGACGGGACGGTGACGACCTTCGGCGAGACGACCGTCGAGCAGCTCAGAACTGCGGGCGACCCGAACGGGGACCTCGAAGCGCGCATCTACGACGCGGTGGTCCGACTCATCGAGGCGGACGGCAAAGCCATCGACGAGTCGTACCCACAGCTCAAGCGGAACGTCTCGGGGTACAACCTCGACCGACTCCTGGCGGAGACCCGCGGTGAGTTCGGCGAAGCTGGAACGGTCAATCTCGGACGACTCCTGGCCGGCAGCGAGGGCACCCTGGCCATCGTCACCGAGGCGACCGTCTCGCTCGAACCCGTTCCCGAGACGAAGGCGCTCGCCTTCCTCACGTACGACGACCTCGTGACCGCGATGCGGGACGTGGAACCCATACTCGAACACGACCCCGCCGCCGTCGAGGTACTCGACGACGTGTTGCTCGACCTGGCCGCCGAGACCGAGGAGTTCGGCGCGCTCGTCGACGACATCGTCCCCGAGGGCACCGGCGCCATCCTGCTCGTCGAGTTCTACGCCGAGGACGACGGCGAAGGCAAACAGCGCGTGGCGGACCTGCTGGCCGACCGCATCGGCGGCGTGGAGTCGGCGGTCGAACCGAGCGGCGGGGCGGCCACGGTAACCGAGGCTCCGACCTACGCCTGTCTCGGTCGGGAGGCCCACAGCGACGCCGAACGGGAGCGGTTCTGGAAGCTGCGCAAGTCCGGCCTGCCGATTCTGCTGGGACGGACCGGCGACGCCAAACACATCAGTTTCATCGAAGACACGGCGGTTCCGCCCGAGAACCTCCCCGAATACGTCGCGGACTTTCGGGACCTTCTGGAAGACCAGGGCACCATCGCCTCGTTCTACGCCCACGCCGGGCCGGGCTGTCTCCACATCCGCCCGCTGGTCGACACAAAGACCGTCGAGGGCGTCGAGCGCATGGAAGCTATCGCCGACAGCGCCACCGACCTCGTCCGGCGATACGGCGGCAGCGTCTCCGGAGAGCACGGCGACGGCCGCGCGCGGACACAGTGGAACCACAAGCTCTACGGCGACGACGTCTGGGAACTGTTCCGGGAACTCAAACGGAGCTTCGACCCGGACTGGCTGCTCAACCCGGGGCAGGTCGTCGGCGTCGACGACGCGGCCGTCGAGAGCGGCGAGGCACCGCTCCGTGCCCGCACGGTCAGTATGACCGAGCATCTCCGGTTTTCCCCGGAGTACGACTTCGAGATGGGCTTCGAGCCCACGCTCGACTGGCCCGGCGACAACGGGATGCAGGGGATGGTCGAACTCTGTCACGGCTGTGGCGGCTGTCGCGGGCCCCAGGAGACCACCGGCGGCGTGATGTGTCCGACCTATCGGGCGGCCGACGAGGAGAGTACCGCGACACGCGGCCGGGCAAACATGCTCCGTCAGGCGATGAGCGGCGACTTGCCCGACGACCCCACGGACGGCGAGTTCGTCTCGGAGGTGATGGACCTCTGTATCGGCTGCAAGGGGTGTACCCGTGACTGCCCCAGCGAGGTCGACATGGCCAAACTCAAAGCCGAGGTCGAACACGCCCACCACGAAGCTCACGGCGCGACGCTTCGGGACCGCGTGTTCGCCAACGTCGAGACCGTCTCGCGGGTCGGCAGCGCGCTCGCGCCGGTCTCGAACTGGCTGTCGAGCGTGCCCGGGAGCGACTACCTCGGCGAGAAGCTGCTCGGCATCGCCCGCGAACGGGACCTCCCGACCTTCGAGCGGGAGTCCTTCGAAGCGTGGTGGGCCAACCGGGGGCCCCACGTCCCCGAGAGCGAGGCCACCCGCCGGGCGCTCCTGTTCCCGGACACGTACAACAACTACAGCCACCCGGACGTCCTCCGGGCTGCAGTTACCGTGCTCGAAGCCGCCGGTGTCCGCGTCCGGGTCCCCGACGACGTCGGCCCCTCGGGGCGGGCCGCCCACTCGAAGGGGTTTCTGGACGTATCCCGCGACCATGTGGCGACAAACGTCGAGGCGCTCGCCCCCCGCGTCGCCGACGGCTGGGACGTGGTAGTCGTCGAACCCTCCGACGCGGTGATGCTCCAGTCGGACTATCTCGACGTGCTGGGCCACGACCACGAGGGGGCGACGCAGCTGGCGGCGGGGACCTTCGGCATCTGTGAGTATCTCGACCGGTTCGCGCTGGACGCCGACATCGAGTGGGACAATCCCGAAACGTCGCTGACCTACCACGGCCACTGCCACCAGAAAGCGGTCACGAAAGACCACCACGCGGTCGGCGTGTTGCGCCGGGCCGGCTACGCCGTTGACCCGCTCGATTCGGGCTGCTGTGGAATGGCGGGCTCGTTCGGGTACGAAGCCGAACACTACTCGATGAGTGTGGCTATCGCGGAGATACTGTTCGACCAGGTCAGGTCAGGCGGCGGCGAGTCGGTGGTCGCCCCCGGGGCCTCCTGTCGCACACAGCTCGACGACGGCCCCACCGACGGTCCGGTCCCCCATCCAGTCCAGAAACTGGCAGACGCCGTCCGGACTGGTTCCGAGTAGGTGCGCCATTCACAGCGCTTTTATGCTGTCCTCGGGACGTAGGTTATAGATGACACGCGCGGTGGTCGCAACACTCGCCGTTGTCTTGCTGGTCGCGAGCCTGTCCGTCTCGCCGGCAGTGGCCGCTTCGAGCGCCGACCGACTGCAGACGCCCGACAGGTTCGACACGACGACGTTCCGCATCACGCTCTATGACAACGGGTCCGCGACCTGGACGATAGAACACTACCAGCCACTGGAAACCGAAAACGAGACCGAGCAGTTCCGGACCTACGCGACCGACTTCGAGCAAAACGAGACGGAGCTGTATTCGGATTTCGTCACGGACGCCGACGCGCTCACGCGAGTCGGGACCAACAAAACCGGTCGACAGATGGCCGCCCGTAACTTCCGTCGGTCGGCCGGCGTCGTGCCACAACAGGAACGGGGCGTAGTCCGGATGTCGTTCCTGTGGACGAACTTCGCCCGGACCTACACGGAGCGGCTGGTCGTCAGCGACGTGTTCGAGGACGGGTTCTACCTCGGTGCCGGACAGCGGATTGTCTTCGAACACGACACAGAGATGGCGTTTACGTCCGCCAGACCCGCCCCGGCATCGCGGAGTAACCCCGACTCGCTGCAGGAGAGCACGAGCATAACCTACGTCGGAGAGCGGTCGTTCAACAGCAGCCGGCCGTACGTCGAACTCGGCCGTTCCAACGCCACGGAGAGCACCGCGACGCCGAACGCCACGACCGCCGAGGTGGCCACCGGCCGGAGCATGTGGCAGTTCGCCCTCCTGTTGGCAATCGTCGCGCTGGGCGCTGTGGCCGCTGCAGCCTGGCGGTCCGGGGCCGCAGGGGCGGTCCTCGGCGGCGACGACGGCGACGGGACCGCGACGGAGTCCGCCACCGAGCCGACGACCGGCGCCGCCGTCACGGAGCCGGAGCTGCTCGACGACGACGACCGCGTCATCAAGCTCCTGGAGGAAAACGGCGGGCGGATGAAGCAAGTCGACATCGTCGAGACCACCGAGTGGTCCAAGTCAAAGGTCAGCATGCTGCTCTCGGATATGGAAGACGACGGCGACATCAGCAAACTTCGGGTCGGCCGCGAGAACATCATCAGCCTCGTCGGCGAGGAGCCCGACGCGGCCGGTTCCCCCTTCGACGAAGAGTGAGAAACCCACACAGGGAAGCTCCGAAACGGAATTGTTATACGGACCTCCGCCTTTCAATTCAGTGTACGCTCCGGTGGTGTAGTCCGGCCAATCATATCACCCTCTCACGGTGATGACCAGGGTTCAAATCCCTGCCGGAGCATTCTACGGCGTGGGTCACGCACAGACTTCGCACTCACCATCGTCGGACCCCTCCGTTACGTCGATGTATCCGGTAGTCGCGGTGTTCGATTTCCTCACCAGAACGGTTTCGGACAGAATGGGGGCCAGCAGTCCATCGAACGGACCTACGACGAAATCGAGTGATACGGTAGAAAGGAGAAAGAACGCGCGGTCCTCATACGGTTTGTTGTAGATTAGTTCCGGATTGTGCCGACCCCGGGGTCGGCCATACCGGTAAATCGCTACAATAATCCGTATCAGGCACCGTCCCACGACGAGCGACAGTCGTCGTCACAGAAATGCGCCGTCTCGACGCCGTCGTCCTCGACCCACGTTACCACGCAGTGTGTCACCTCGTTGGCTATGGCATCGTCACACACCGCACAGTTCGGGGCATCCTCCTCGTCGATATCCTCGTGGTGGTCCGATGTCGGGTCGACCATCTTACCGAATCGTGGTTGTCACCCTACTTAATCTCACATACTCGCCGCCGGAAGCCATCAACAGGTCTACTACTCTGGCACCGTAGTCGGCCGGGCGCCACAGTGCGGGGCGCTCGCTGTGCCCGATTCTTCGCTACCGGTCCCTGGTCACCGTCTCGCCGGGCGTCGTCGTGGCGCCGGCCGAGAGCACGACGCCGGCGTCGAGGCTGGTGTTGATAGCCGTTCGGACGCCGTCGCCGGCGACGATACCGAACTTCCGACGGCCCGTCGAGACGCGGTCGCCCTTGACGGTTAGTTTCACCGGCTCGCCGTCGTGACGCAGGTTCGCGACCTGCGTGCTCGCGCCCAGGTTCACGTCGGTCCCCAGCACGCTGTCGCCCACGTAGGAGACGTGCGGGACGTTCGTGTCGGCCATCACGACGCTGTTTTTGACTTCGACGCCGTGGCCGACGTGGGTGTCCTCACCGAGGACGGTCACACTCCGGATGTACGCGTTCGGGCCGACCGTCGCACCTGAGCGGACGATTGCCGGCCCCTCTATGACGACCCCGGGTTCGACGACTGCGCCCGCCTCGACGACGACGTCGCCCTGGAGGTCGGCGTCACCACGGACCTTGCCGTCGATGCGGCGGGTCACTTCGCCGACTTTCCACTCGTTGGCCTCGAGCAGTTCCCAGGGTCGGCCCACGTCGAGCCAGCGGTCGACCTCGACGGCGGCCACGTCGTAGGCCTCGATGACCTGCGTGACGACGTCGGTTATCTCCCGTTCGCCCCGTTCGCTCATCTCGACGTCGAGCCACTCGCGGGCCTCGGCCGGGAAGACGTACGCACCGGCGTTGGCGAGTTGGGTCGGCGGGTTGGCCGGCTTCTCGATGATGGCGGTGACCCGGTCGCCATCCGTCGAGAGGACGCCGTAGTTCGAGGGGTCCGGGACCCTATAGGCCGCGATGGACGGCGCCGCGTCGAACAGCTCGGCGAGACTCGCTTCGTCGTAGAGGTTGTCGCCGTTCAACACTGCGAAGGGTCCGTCGAGATACTCGTGTGCCGCGTTGACGGCGTCGGCGGTGCCCAGTTGCTCCTCCTGGACGGCGAACTCCACTGGGACGCCGTTGTAGCTGTCCCCGAAGAACTCACGCACCGCGTCGGCCTCGTAGCCGACGACGAAGATGAGTTCCTCCGCGCCGGCCGCGATTGCCGTGTCGGCGGTGTGTGCCACAAGCGGCCGGTCCCCCACGGGCAGCATCGGTTTCGGCGTGTTCTCCGTCAACGGACGCATACGTGTCCCTTCGCCAGCGGCGAGTACCACTGCTTGCATACTCGGAGCCTCTCACGGCCCCCGAAAATAGCTACCGCTGTGCCATTTGTTCTCACGTTTGTACGCACAGCAACGTGGCGAAAGAAGGCCAGCGAGCAACGCAACTGTTCTGGCTTCCACTCTCCTGCCCGCGAATTCGAGACATTCCTTACCGACTGAGATGCTCTATTTAAACCCAGTTATTTAAAAAACGCAAGACAGCGGTAGAATGGAATGCTCGGTCAGGGATTTGAACCCTGGTCCTCGGCTCGAAAGGCCAAGATGATTGGCCGGACTACACCAACCGAGCGTAACTCCGGATTTCGGGTGCTCCAATTTAACCCCATCGAAATCCCCACTACGTGTGGCTCGGTGTCACGGAGTCGTCTGGGGGTTCGAAGGACGGACTGCGGGCGAGTTACTCCCCTTCGAACTCGGGGTCGCGGTCCTCAGAGAAGGCAGTGAGTCCTTCCATGAGGTCCTGCGTCGCGAACAGGTGGCCGAAGGCCTGTGATTCGACGTCGAGACCGGCGTCCTCGTCGACGCGGCCGGCGTGCATCGCGCGCTTGGTGAAGTCCATCGCGATGGGTGGGCCGGCGGCGAGGTCCCGCGCCAGCTCTTTGGCGCTGTCGAGCAGCTCCTCGCTCGTGGTGACCTCGTTGAGGAAGCCGTAGTCGGCCATCTCCTCGGCGTCGTAGCGCTCGGCCGTGAAGATAATCTCCTTTGCGCGGCCCTCGCCGACGATGTTAGCGAGTCGCTGGGTGCCGCCCCAGCCAGGCAGTAGTCCGAGGTTGTGTTCGGGCTGGCCGAACTGGGAACTCTCGGAGGCCACACGCATGTCAGCGGCGGTGGCCAGCTCCATGCCGCCACCGAGCGTGTAGCCGTCGATACCGGCGACGACCGGCATCGGGGAATCTTCGAGCTTGCCGAAGGTCTCCTGGCCCGTCTTCGAGAGTTCGACGCCGTCGAGCGTCGTCGCGTTCGTCGCGGCCGACTGGACATCCGCGCCAGCGGAGAAGGCGCGGTCGCCCGCGCCGGTCAGCAGGATAGCGCGTGCGTCGTCGTCCTCGTCGAGCCGGTCGATGGCGTCGGCGAGTTCGTCCAGCATCTCTGTGCTGACCGTGTTCATCCGGTGGGGGCGGTCGAGTTCGATATGACCGACGTTGCCCCCGAGCCGGTCGACGTTGATGGTGTCGTACATGATTTCGCCCTCGTCGTCGCCGCCGTAGAAGCCGCCCTCGGCGGCCGCGTTGGCCAGGCCGTCCGAGAGTTCGTATCGCTCCGCCCCGGTCTGGTCGTACACTTCAGCGAGCGTCTCGACGAGCGTCTCCAGGCCGGCTTTGTCGGCCAGCTTGGCGGGGCCCTCCGGGAAGCCGCCGCCGAGCATCACAGCCTCGTCGATGTCGGCGGCCGGCGCCACGTCGTTCTCGACGAGCGTCCCGGTCTCGTTGGCCATCACGGCGAACAGGCGGTTTTTGACGGCCTCACTGGATTGGTCGCGCGGGATGTCCGCGCCGCCGTTTTCGTAATCGTAGAAGCCCTCGCCGGTCTTCTTGCCGAGTTTCTCGTCTTCGACCTTGGCCTCGAGCAGCGGACAGGGGTCGTAGGCCTCGCCCAGAATCTCGTGCATGTACTCGAGGACGTGTAGGCCCACGTCGTTGCCGACCTGGTCGGAGAGTTCGAGCGCACCCATCGGGAGCCCGATGTCGAACTTCGTCGTCGAGTCGACTTCGGCGATGGTGGCCACGTCGTCGTGGACGAGCCAGCAGGCCTCGTTCATCAGCGGGACGAGGATGCGGTTGACGATGAACCCCGGCGAGTCCTTGCGGACTCGGACCGGACTCTTGCCGAACTCCTCGGCGAGGTCCTCGATGGTGTCGAGGGTCTCGTCGCTGGTGTGGGCGCCGGTGATGACCTCGACCAACTGCATCCGTACCGGCGGATTGAAAAAGTGCATCCCACAGAACTGCTCGGGCCGCTCCGTTACCTCCGAGAGTTCGGTGATAGAGAGACTGGAGGTGTTCGTGGCGAAGATGGCCTCGTCGGGGGCGTACTGTTCGACATCGGTGTAGACGTCCTTCTTTATCTCCATCTTCTCCGGGACGGCCTCGATGACGACGTCCGCATCACCGACGGCGTCCTCGACGTCGACCAGCGGCGTGACGCGGTCGAGGGCCTCGTCGGCCTCCGCCTGGGTGAGTTGGTCTTTCTCGGCGAGTTTGTTCAGCGACCACTCGATGTTGTCGTAGCCGTCCTGAACGAACTCCTCTTTGATGTCGCGCATCCGGACCTCGTAGCCCGATAGCGCGGCGACCTCGGCGATGCCGTGGCCCATGTTGCCTGCGCCGAGTACCGCGACCGTCTCGATGTCCTCGAAATCCATGACATGTGACCCCACTGGCGGCCGACGCTTCAACGTTTCTCTCCCCGAAAAACCGCCCCGGAGTTTATAGGGACACTATTGACTTAGCTAGTAGCACGCGAGGCAGAAAGACCATCGTACCAACCCGGTCCAGTGCCGCTGAATTTAAGCCCGTACAACAGTGAGGTGCTGGTATGAACGGTGGGTGCACTCTCTCGCCAGTCCGATGCGGCAGTCAACGACGCCCCCGGACGTGGCGCTGTTGTTGAGGCGCTGTTTTCTTTCCCGACCGCACAGCCCTCGAACGCCCAACCGACTCCACGATGTTCGAAACACTCAGAGACGACATCCGCACGGCACAGGCCAAGGACCCCGCAGCGGAAAGCGCAGCGGCCGTCCTTCTCACGTACCCCGGTCTCCACGCCGTCTGGCTGTACCGCCTCGCCCATGCGCTGTGGACACGCGACCACGACTTTTCGGCTCGCCTCGTCGCCCACATCGGGCGCTTTCTCACCGGCGTCGAAATCCACCCCGGCGCCGATATCGGCGACCGACTGTTCATCGACCACGGGATGGCCACCGTCATCGGCGAGACGTCAGTCGTCGGCGACGACGTACTCCTGTATCACGGCGTGACTCTCGGCGGGAAGTCGATGCAGCGAACCAAGCGCCACCCGACGCTGGAAGACGGCGTCACCGTTGGCGCCAACGCGACGCTCATCGGGCCCGTCACAGTCGGTGAGAACGCGACGGTCGGTGCCGGCGCGGTCGTGGTCGACGACGTCCCCCCGGAGACGACGGTAGTCGGCAACCCCGCCAGACCTCTCGACCGGGCAAACGCCGACGCCGACGAAACCCAGTCCTCCACAGTCACGGACCGGAGCGGCGAGGAGTAAGATGACTGGTTCGCCACACGAATTCCTGCGTGAGGACCCGGATATCGGCCCGCTCGTCGCGGCACACGGCGAACTCACGCTCGACCCCGCTGACGACCTCTTCCGACGCCTCGTAGTCTCAATCTGTCGCCAGCAGGTGTCGATGGCGTCGGCGGCGGCCACCCGCGACAGGCTCTTCGACGCTGTCGAGGTGACACCGGCAGGCGTCCTGGCGGCCACCGACGCCGTCCTGAAAGAGGCGGGCCTCTCCCGACAGAAGACCCGCTACGTCAAGGAGGTGGCGGCGGCCTTCGAGGAACAGGGCTACTCTATCGAGTACTTCGCCGAGATGGACGACGACGCCGTCCGCGCGGAACTCACGGCTATCACCGGCGTCGGCGAGTGGACCGCGAACATGCAACTCCTGTTCTCGCTGGGCCGCGAGGACGTCTTCCCCGTGGGCGATTTGGGTGTACGAAAGGGCTTTTCAAACGTCGTCGGCGACGGCTACAGTCGCGCCGAGATGGCCGAGTACGCACGGCGGTGGGCGCCATATCGGAGCTACGCGACGCTGTATCTGTGGCGGGCCGAGGAGGATATCGCCGACAGTGTGGCGGAAGTGACGGACGGCGAGTGACCGGACAGCGGTCGGTTGTCCCACATACACACCCCGTCGGGGCCACCAGCGCCAGTTCCGGCGAAGGGCACACGCGGTAGTAACTACTATCAGTCCCCGGTCCAAGCCACCAGTATGAGCCAGTCTTTCAACCGTGGCACCGTCGAGGACTTCGGGCGGTGGCGGGAGTTCTCGGCCGGCATGTGGGCCTGGATTTTCCACAAGTTCACCGGCTGGGTGCTGGTGGGCTACCTGTTTACCCACATCGCCGTGCTGAGCACCTCCCTCGGGGGCGACGAGCTGTACACGAGCACACTCCAGGGGCTCGAAGCCCTGCTCGTCGTCCGCTTCCTCGAAGTCGGGCTGCTTGCCGTCGCCGTCTTCCACATCCTCAACGGCGTCCGCCTATTGATGGTCGACCTCGGCGTCGGACTCGAGGCACAGGACAAGAGTTTCTACGCGTCGATGGTGCTGACCGGCGCCATCACCGTCGCGAGCATTCCGACCTTCCTCGGGGGGCCGCTGGCGTAATGGCCCAACACTACTCCTCCTTCGAGCGGGGCGGGCGCCGCTGGTTGCTCCAGCGGCTGACGGCCGTCTTCCTCATTGGCGTGCTGGCTTTCCACTTCCTCCTCCTGCACTTTGCCAACCACGCCGCCAACATCACCTTCGCCGGCACGCAGGCCCGGATGAGCCAGGTGGGCTACTTCGCGACGATGTGGCTGTTCCTCGTGACCGCGACGTTCCACGGCGTCAACGGCGTCTACAACGCGCTGGTCAACCAGGGCATAGAGGGCACCCAGAAAAACGCCGTCAAGTGGGTCCTCGTGGTCGCGGGCCTGCTGTTGATTGCACAGGGTACCAGAGTCGCACTCGCGATGAACGGGTTCCTATAATGAGTACACAGATAGAACAACAGGAGACCGAAGAGCAGGAACAGGAGACGGAGGTCGAGTCGCCGGGCGACCGGCGCCGCGCCCAGAAGCGCGAACGCGAGGCCAAGCGACAGGCCCAGCGCGAGACCGAGGAAGCGACGCTCGACGACGAGGAGACCGTCCTCCTCAAAGTGTTCCGCTACGACCCCGAAGTCGAGGGCAAGCAGGAACCCCGCTTCGACGATTTCCGGGTGCCGTTCCACAAGGGGATGACCGTCCTCGACGCGCTCATCTACGCCCGGGACACGTACGATTCGTCGCTGACCTTCCGGCACTCCTGCCGGCAGGCCGTCTGTGGGTCCGACGCACTGTTCATCAACGGCCGCCAGCGGCTGGGCTGTAAGACCCAGATGGCCGACCTCGAATCGCCAGTCCGCATCGAACCGCTCCCCCACCAGGAGGTCATCAAGGACCTCGTCGTGGACATGGAGCACTTCTACGACCAGATGCACGCCGTCGAGCCGTACTTCGACGCCGACGAACTCCCCGAGGACGGCTTAGAAGAGCAGCGCCAGAGCCGGGAGAACCGCGAGAAAGTGAAGATGTCCACGCGGTGTATCTGGTGTGGCGCCTGCATGTCCTCGTGTAACATCGCCGCCGGCGACAACAAGTATCTCGGCCCGGCGGCCATCAACAAGGCCTACCGCTTTGCGATGGACGAGCGCGAAGGCGAGAACCGCAAGCATGAGCGCCTGCGCATTATCGAACAGGAACACGGCGTCTGGCGGTGCCAGACCCAGTTCTCCTGTACCGAGGTGTGCCCGAAGGACATCCCGCTGACCGAGCACATCCAGGAGCTGAAACGCGAAGCGGTCAAGAACAACCTGAAGTTCTGGTAGTCCTAAGGACCGTCAGACAACCCTTACCATACAATGTACGAACACGACGTTATCGTGGTCGGCGCGGGCGGCGCCGGCCTCAGAGCGGCCATCGCAGCGGACGAGGAGGGTGCCGACGTGGCACTCGTAACCAAACTGCATCCGGTGCGCAGCCACACGGGCGCAGCAGAGGGCGGTATCAACGCTTCACTCCGTGAAGGCGACTCCTGGGACCTCCACGCCTACGATACAATAAAAGGTGCCGACTACCTGGCTGACGCGCCGGCAGTCGACACCTTCGCCAAGGCCGCGCCCGAAGAGGTCATCCAGATAGAACACTGGGGAATGCCGTTCTCCCGCGAGGACGACGGCCGCGTCTCACAGCGGCCCTTCGGCGGGATGTCGTTCCCGCGAACCACCTACGCCGGCGCCGAGACCGGCCACCACCTGCTGCATACGATGTACGAGCAGGCGGTCAAGCGCGGCATCGAAGTGTACGACGAGTGGTACGTCACTAACCTCGCAGTGACCGACCACGAGAACCCGGAAGACCGGGAGTGTCACGGCTGTGTCGCCTACGACATCAAGTCCGGCGAGATTCACGGGTTCAAAGCCAAGCGCGGCGTCATCCTCGCCACCGGCGGGCTGGGCCAGGCCTTCGACCACACCACCAACGCCGTCGCCAACACCGGCGACGGCTGTGCGATGGCCTACCGCGCCGGCGCGCCGATGGAGGACATGGAGATGATTCAGTTCCACCCGACGACGCTCCCCTCGACCGGGGTGCTCATCTCCGAGGGGGTCCGTGGCGAGGGCGGCATCCTCTACAACGCCGAGGAAGAGCGGTTCATGTTCGAGTACGGCTACGCGAACAACGACGGCGAACTCGCTTCCCGGGACGTGGTCTCCCGTGCGGAACTGACGGAGGTCAACTCGGGTCGCGGTATCGAAGACGAGTACGTCGACCTCGACATGCGCCATCTGGGCGAGGAACGCATCCTCGACCGCCTCGAGAACATCCTCCACCTCGCGGAGGACTTCGAGGGCGTCGACGGACTCGACGAGCCGATGCCGGTCAAGCCCGGCCAGCACTACGCGATGGGCGGCATCGAGTGTGACGAGAACGGCGAGACCTGCATCGACGGGCTCTACGCCGCCGGCGAGACCGCGTGTGTCTCGCTGCACGGCGCGAACCGGCTGGGTGGCAACGCCCTCCCGGAGCTGCTCGTCTTCGGCGCCCGCGCGGGCTGGCACGCCGCCGGCAAGGAGATGAAGGCCGCCGAAATCGACACCGGCCCCTCCGCCAAGAGCGAGGACGGCGCGGTCCAGCCGCCCGTCGAACCCGGTGCCATCGACGCCGGCAGCGAGGACGTCGTCGCCGACGGCGCTGCAATCGAGCCGACCGCAGTCATCGAGAACGCCGTCGAGAACGAGCGCGAACGCGTCGAGACGCTCCTCGAAGCAGACGGCATCAACCACGCGAACGTCCGCGCGGACATCCAGGAGACGATGACCCGGAACGTCAACGTCTTCCGGGAGGAAGAGAGCCTCGAGGACGCGCTGCGTGACCTCCGCGAGGCCCGTGAGACCTACGAGGACGTGGCCGTCTCGGACCCATCGCGGACCTACAACACCGACCTCATCCACACCATCGAGACGCGCAACATCCTGGACGTGGCCGAGGCCATCACCCTCGGTGCGCTGGCCCGAGAGGAGTTCCGTGGCGCCCACTGGCGCGCCGAACACCAGGAGCGCAAGGACGACGAGTGGATTAAACACACGATACTGGCCTGGTCGGACGGCACGCCGGAGCTGTACTACAAGCCGGTCAACCTCGAAGGCGACGAGGAGACGTACGAGCCCAAAGAGCGGAGTTACTGAGCCGCGACAGCGGTTTCAGAAACGCTATGATTGGGCATCCCCGTCACATATTTGACCGTCCCGTGCCAACGGATGGCTGTTCGGAAGGGTGGCTCAGTGGTAGAGCGCTGCCGGCCAAAATGCCAGAAAACGGCCTGGTAGTTTCCCTCGCAGGGCTCCGCGTGGTTCGAATCCCGCCCCTTCCATCGTGCTCCGAACGAACGTAAGCGCCTCGGTTCGAATCCCGCCCCCACCGGGCCCGGTAGTCGATAGCGCTCGCCGTCTCGGTCGGCAGACGCAGGGCTCCGCGTTGTCTGACCGGACCTGTCGCTCGGAAGTATTGAAAGTGGGGGTGGGGGGGGGTGGTGGCACCAGAACGGTGCCATACCATGTTAATGGAGCCCATCACATAAATAACCTTCGTCTAAATTATCAACTCTGAATTTAATGGTGGTGTTTGCGGCCGGTCGGGGTTCGAATCCGCTGAACGAGTTTGCCACTCGCAAGTTTGCTCGTGGCAAAAATGCGTGGGACCGGATTCGAACCGGCGGACCCCTACGGGACAGCGCCCTCAACGCTGCGCCGTTGGCCTGGCTTGGCTACCCACGCTGACTGCGCCTTGCTGCAATAAATCGTATCCCGTGGTCGAATAAAAGGGCTTTCGTTTGCGTCCCGGTCCGCCACGGCGTGCCATCCAGGTGAACCGGATGTTTCAAATACGACGAAACCGCTACCGGGGGCATGGCCAAATACTCGACCGGCGACGGCGGCGACAGCGCCGGCGGGAGCTGTGAACTCTGCGGAGCGGGCGGGGATACACAGACCGCCAGCGTCGCGGGTGCGACACTCCAGCTTTGCAGTGACTGTGCACAGAATCACGGTGAGAACGAGCGCACGGGTTCGAACAGCGGCTCGGAGGGGGAGCGGGACCGCAAGCGCCGGGCCGCCCAGAACACCGCAAAGATACAGGACGCCCAGTCCGCCGACGCCTCCCACTGGGAGGACGGCGCCGACTACGACACCGACCAGCTCCCGTATCTGGTCAAGGAGTACGGCTCGCTGGTCACCGAGGCCAGACAGGACAAGGGCCTCCAGACCGGGGAACTCGCCGACGAACTGGACCTCACCGAAGACGACGTACTGGCCGTCGAACAGGGCCGGGCGGTCCAGGCGAACGTCGACGGCTCGACTATCACGGCGCTGGAAGGATTTCTGGATATCGAACTCGCGGAGTCCCGCTGACAGCGCCGAAGGGCATTTGCTGACTGCGGGCGTAGCACCGCTGTGACCTGCGACGCTGTCGTCTACGACCTCGACGGGACGCTGGTCGACCTCGCCGTCAACTGGGGTATCGTCACCCGCGACGTGGCCCAGGTTCTCAGCGACCACGGCGTAGAACCGGAGCGAGCGAGCCTCTGGGAGATGCTCGAACAGTCCGGACGGACCGGCTATCGTGACGCCGTCGAGGCGACTATCGCCGAGTACGAGCGGACGGGCGCTCGCGAGTCGAGGCGGCTGGCCCTGGCCGACGGGCTGCCCCACACCGTTCCCGTGGGCGTCTGCTCGCTCAACGCCGAGTCGGCCTGTCGGCTGGCTCTCGAGGTCCACGGTATCGAGAGCGCCGTCGGGCCGGTGGTGGGCCGTGATTCCGTCGGTTCGGAGAAACCGGACCCGGAGGGGCTGCTGGCGGTCATAGCGGAGCTGGGGGCGGTCCCAGAAGCGACGGTGTTCGTCGGCGATTCCGAGCGGGACGCCGAGACGGCACGACGGGCCGGCACCGACTTCGCGTGGGCGGGCGAGTTCAATCAGCGCCGATACCGGGCGTAGAGATAGACCGAGAGAGCAGTCAGTATCCAGACGACGGCGCCGACACGGACGGCAAAGAGGGCCCGGCTCGTCCAGGTCGGAAGCCGCGTCCAGATGGAGGTCGCGGCGACGATTGGCGACCCGACGATGATGGTCGTGACGAAGGTGACCTGCATCACCCAGCCGAAGTCAACGCCGTCGGGGTCTGTCTCTTCGACTGCTGGCACGGACGACGGTTCCGAGCGGGACGGCAAGGCGGTTGCGGTTTACTCCATTCGAGAAGAGGCACTCCCTTCGCTACGGGCTCCGTTACATCTATTACGTAACGTATCGTACTGTATTGTAACGATGAAAACCGTCACGACTCGAATACCCGAAGACGACGAAGAGGCTTTGTCCGCACTCGAAGAAGAGCTAACCGCAGACCGGTCGGAGGTTCTGCGCCGGCTCATCCGACAAGGCCTCAGGGACTGGCGCCAGGAGAAGGCAGTTAAACAGCTCCGAGAGCATACCATAACCCTCCGTCGGGCGGCCGAGATTGCCGACGTGACGTACGTCGAAATGCTCTCTCTTGTTGCTGAGGAAGGTATCGATACCGGATACACGACTGACGACCTCGAACGAGACCTCGGGCGGATTTGATGGCTGTCGTTGATTCGTCCGCACTAATCGCCCTCGCACGGATTGGTCGTCTTGCCCTCATCTCGGCAATCTTCGACGAACTACGGACGACACGTCAGGTTCGGGATGAAGTCCTCACCGAGGGGAAGCGAGGAACTGCCGCACTGACCACTTTTTTTGATGATGTGTCGGTCTGTGAAATGCCAACCGACGCTGAGAACGTCGCATCGTTGGAGGGGGTAGCTGTGGCCGACGCATCGGTAATTTTGCTTGCTGACGAAGGGGAAGAAGTGCTACTCGCCAACGATAAAGGACTCATCGAAGTCGCCCGGAGTCACGGTGTCGAATGTTGGTGGGTGACAACGCTACTGCTCAAGTGTACGAAAGAAGGGGTATTGACTGCCACAGAAGCGACCGATGTGTTGTATGACCTCGTGGATGCAGGCATGAATCTTTCCCCACAGGTGTATACGCAGGTACAGCGGAAACTTCGAGAACTCGGGGAATCATAGGGTGGGTCGACCCGGAGGTACTGGAGGCTCTGACCGACCAGCTCGGTCGGGACATGGGCCTGCTCGGCGACGACCCGAACACGTAATATCCCGGAGCGCCCCGCCACGCATATGACCACCGTTCGGGACCTGCAGGCGATAGCCGGCGACGAACCGATAACGATGCTGACGGCCTACGACGCCGTGACGGCGGCGCTCGTCGAGGCCGCCGGGGTGGACGTGGTACTCGTCGGAGACAGCATGGGCAACGCCGTGCTGGGCCACGAGGACACGCTCCCGGTGACCGTCGACGAGATGGCCTCCCGGGTCGGCGCGGTGGCTCGGGGCACCGAGGACGCCCTGGTCGTCGCGGATATGCCCTTCCTCTCCTTTGGCGCCGACGAGGGAGAGAGCGTGCAAAACTGCGGGCGGATGCTCAAGGAGGAAGGTGCCAACGCCGTCAAGCTGGAATCGGGCCCACACACCATCGAACTGACCGAGCGGCTCGCCGACCTCGGCATCCCGGTGATGGCCCACCTCGGTTTGACCCCCCAGAGCGTTAATCAGACCGGCTACACACAGCAAGCGACCGACCGCGAGGAAGCAACGGAGATTCTCGACCTGGCCCGGGCCCACGAAGAGGCCGGTGCGTTCGCCCTGGTACTCGAACACGTTCCCGCGAATCTCGCCGCCCAGGTGACCGAGGCTATCTCGATTCCGACTATCGGTATCGGGGCCGGCGGCGACTGCGACGGGCAGGTGCTCGTCTTTACGGACGTGGTAGGGCTGGCCGACTCTTCGCCCCCCTTCGCCGAGCAGTTCGGCGACGTCCGCAGCGAGGTCGAGTCGGCCGTGAGCGACTACGTCGAGGCCGTCGAGTCCGGCGAGTTCCCCGGTAAGCGACACGCCGATACCGCCGAAGAGCTGGACGGCCTTTAGTAAACTACCCCGCCCTACTCGCTCCCTCGGGCCTTGCGGCCCTCGGTCACTCCTTGAGGGCGGGGCTTTCCCGAAACGACATTGTGCCCCGCGACCC
>PXRT01000004.1:47151-56904 GCA_003020925.1 Halobacteriales archaeon QS_6_64_34
AACCCGTTCGCGGTCGTCGTTCCCGAGTGCGGGGCGCGACGGCCACGCCGTCGCGCCACAGGAGCCAGTTTACTCGTGGCTCCTACCGACCCCGACTTGTGCGAGGACGGCAGTATCAAAGACATGGGGCGTAGAGGTCCTAAGTCTTGGGGTTTCGCCTTGTTTCGTGACGCGCTTCCTCCCCGGCCTACTCGCTCGCTTCGCTCGCTCCTTGAGGCCGGGGGCTCCGCGCTACCACTCACCGACGGCATCGGACTTCCGCGAGAGCTGATACGGTATGCCCCGCACCCGAATCTTTATCGGCCCGTCAACAGACGTTTCCACTGTGGTTTACGAGACGGGCAACAGGACGGTAGACGACGCAGTGAGGCGCGTACTGGACGGAGAGCGACTCGACCGGCGGGACGGACTGGCGCTTATCGCTCAACCAGTCGACGCGCTGGCTGCGGGCGCGGATGTGGTCCGGTCACGACTGGGCGACGGCACCGTCGACGCCTGCTCCATCGTGAACGCAAAGGCCGGCAACTGCGCGGAGGACTGTGGCTTCTGTGCCCAGTCGGTCCACTTCGACACCGGTATCGACAACTACGGCTTTCTGGGCCCCGAGAAGATTCTGGAGGCCGCCAAACGGGCCGAACGGGACGGCTCACAGCGGTTCGGTATCGTCCTCGCCGAGAAGGGGGTCTCCAAGGAACAGCGGCCCGAGGAGTGGGAGGAAGTACTGGAGGCCATTCGTCTCGTTCGCGACGAGACAGACGTCGAGGTCGACGCCTCGCTCGGCATCCTGACCGAGGAGGAAGCCGCGATGCTGGCCGAGGAGGGACTCAACCACTACAATCACAACATCGAGACCTCGCCACGGTACTTCCCGGAAATCGTCCAGACCCACAGCTTCGAAGACCGCGTCGAGACCCTCGAGGTCGCCAAGGAGGCCGGGATGGACCTCTGTGCCGGCGTCATCCTGGGGATGGGCGAGTCGCCGACCGACCGCGTGGACGCGGCGATGGCGCTGCAGGACATCGGCGTCTCCTCGCTGCCGGTGAACATCCTCAACCCAGTCGAGGGGACGCCACTGGCCGAGCGGGGCCTTCCCGACATCACGACCGAAGCGGTAATCAAGACCATCGCGGTCTACCGGCTGCTCCACCCCGAGGCCCGCGTGCGCCTGACCGGCGGGCGCGAGGTCAACCTCGACACCGAGGGGCAGGTCGCCGCCCTTGAGGCGGGCGCGGACGGCATTCTGACCGGCGACTACCTGACGACGGAGGGCCAGTCACCGGCCGACGACATCGAAATCGTCGAGGAAGCCGGCCTGGAGCCCAACCAGGAGGCCAACGAGTTCGACCCCGAGCGGGTCAAAGAGCGGGAGGCCGACGAGAGCGCGCCGGAGACTGCCGCCGGTAGCGCACGGAGCAAGTCCGAACTGCAGTCCGACGACTGAGGAACAAGTCGGGGATTGGAGTCCCCGAAGTGTGACACTACGGAGCCGGTAAGGCTCCATACGAATGTAGTGGGTCGGACAACTAAAGGTTAAGGTTCGTTTCGACTGGAGATATAGGTAGATGACTCCGCTATACCCGATTAGCAAGATATAGAACTGCAGCGGAAACTGGGGCTACTCCGGGAGGCGGAGCAGCGAGTGGACGTCGACGCCGTCGCCCAGTAGCTCCTGCATCCGGGTGATGGTCTTCGGGTCCCGGGTCCGGCCCGAGTGGAGGACGTCCTCCACGCGGTCGATTGTGGTCCGGGTGTCGGACTGGACCAGCAAGATGGGAACGTCCTCCTTCTCGGCCCGGCCCAGCACGGCGCTGGCCGGCCGGAACCCGCCGGTAAGCAGCAGGGCTTTGATACCCGACACCTCCAGGGCGGCGGTCTGTACCTCCGACCGGTCGCCCCCGCTGACCATCACGGCGTCGCGGGTCCGCCGGAACTGTTCGAGGGCCTCCTTACCGCCCATCGCGCCCACGGTGAACCGCTCGACGTGAACGTCGGTCGAGGCCTCCTTCGTGAGCACGTCGGCGCCGAGGCTCCGGGCGAGGTCGTTGACGGTGATGCCAGCGAGGTCCTGAACCCGTGGGAGCGCGCCGAAGACCGGCACGTCACGCCCTTCGAGGAACGGGATGACGTCGTCGACCAGTTCGTCCATCGCCGAATCGGTGACGCCGTTGAACAGTACACCGGCGAGCCGGTCGCCGAGCCGGTCGGCCGCAGTGAGCACCTCGTCGGCGTCGCCCGGCGTGGTGTACCCACAGACCAGCAGGACGCGGGCGTCCAGCGCGTCGGCGATGTCCGCGTCGGTGAGGTCGACGATGCCGCCCGTCTCTAAGCGGTCGCTCCCCTCGACGAGCATCGCGTCGCGGTCGGCCGACAGCGCCTCGAAGTTCTCGACGACGCGTTCGCGGAGTTCCTCGGGGTCTTCGCGGCCCCGGACGGCCTCCTTGATGAACGTCGGCGAGTAGACGATTGGCTCCATCTCGTGCATCTTGGCCTCGAAGTCAAGCAGTTCCCGGGCGAGCATCGGGTCCTCGTCGCGGGTCTTGCCGACGGCGCTCTGGAGCCGTGTCCCCTTCGGTTTCATGTAGCCGACCTCCTTGCCGGCCTTCTGTGTGGCCTTTGCGAGCGCGATGGTGATTGCAGTCTTGCCGATTCCTTCTTCGGTCGATGTGACGAGTAGCGTGTCGGTCATAGTTCCTCCTGGTCGAGCGTGAGCCGCAAGTCGACCGCTTTGACGCCGTCCGGCGTCGCCACGAGCGGGTTGATGTCCAGTTCGACGATGGCCGGGAAGTCCGTGACGAGCTGTGAGAGGCGCTGAACCGTCTCGACGAGGGCGTCCCTATCGACCGGCTCGCGGCCGCGAGCCCCCTGCAGAAGCGGGGCGGATTCGATGTCATCGAGCATGGCGCTGGCCTCGGGTTCGCTCACTGGCGCGACCCTGACAGTCGTATCTTCGAGCACCTCCACGAAAATACCACCGAGGCCAAAGAGCAGTAGCGGCCCGAACTGCGGGTCCCGGTTCATCCCGAGGATTGTCTCGGTGCCCGCATCGAGGTCGACCATCTCCTGGACCTGTACGCCAAGGATAGTCGCGTCGGACTGGTAGTTCCGGGCGCGGACCACGATGTCTTCGAAAGTGTCTCGGACGTTTTCGGGCGATACCCCCACCTCGACGCCGCCGATGTCGGACTTGTGGAGGATATCCGGGCTGGCGATTTTCATCACGACGGCCTCGCCAATCTCCTCGGCAATCGCTTCGGCGTCGCCGGGCGAGTCGACGACCGCACCCTGCGGGGTCGGGATGCCGTAGGCGTCGAGGAGCTCCATCGCCTCGATGCCCAGTCGGTTGGTGTCCCGGCGAGTCGCGCCCTGGAGAACCTCGCGGGCGCGGTCGCGGTCCACGTCGAAGGTGTCCGGGGCCTGGAACGCCCGTTCCGAGATGTTCCGGTACTCGGTCAGGGCGTCCAGGCTGCCGACGGCACGGGCGGGGTCGAAGTACTGTGGGATGCCCGCCTCCGAGAGAACGTGTTGGCCGGCGCCGACGGATTTGCCGCCCATCAGCGTCGTCGCGATGGGCAGCCCGCTTTGCTGTTGTTGCTCGACGACGACCGCCGCCAGTTCCTCGAAGGAGAGGACGGCGGTCGGACAGGCGACGACGACGGCCATCGAGACGTTCTCGTCGGCGAGTACCGTCTCCAAGGCCGACTCGAACCGCTCGGCCGGGGCGTCGCCGATGATGTCGACCGGATTGTAGATGTTGGCCGCCTCGGGCATCGTCTCACGCAGTTCGTCGAACGTGTCGTCGGTGAACTCCGCGAGCGAGAGGTCGGAGTCGCCGACGGCGTCGGTCGTCATCACGCCGGGCCCGCCGGCGTTGGTGACGATGGCTATCTCCTCGCCGTTCGGAAGGGGCTGGCCCGAGAGAATCTGGGCGTAGTCGAACAGCTCCTGGACCGACTCGACGCGCAGCGTCCCGGCCTGTTCGAGGCCGGCTTCGTAGGCCCGCTCGGAGCCGGCCATCGCCCCGGTGTGTGAGGCGGCGGCCGAGGCCCCGGCGTCGGTCCGCCCCGACTTGACGAGGACGATGGGCGTGTCCTGTGTCACCTCGCGAGCGGTGCGGATGAACTGCTCGCCGTCGTCGATGTCCTCCAGATAGCCCAGGATGACGTCCGTCTCGGGGTCGTCGCCCCACTCCTCGATGAAGTCGCCCTCGTCCAGAATCGCCTTGTTCCCCAGTGAGACGATGTCCTTGAACCCGACGTCGCGCTCGGCGGCCCAGTCCAGGACGGCGGTGACGAACGCGCCGGACTGGCTCATAAAGGAGATGTCGCCCTCGGTCGCCATCTCGTTGCCGAAGGTGGCGTTGAGCCCTTTCGGCGTGGACATCACCCCGAGGCTGTTGGGACCGACCAGATTGAGGTCGTACTCTTTGGCCACCTCGTGGAGTTCGCGTTCGCGGGCGGCCCCGTCGCTGCCGGTCTCGCCGAAGCCGGCGGTGATGACGACGACGTTCTCGATGCCGACCTCGCCCGACTGGCGGATGGCGTCGACGGCGATGTGTGGCGGTACGACGACGACGGCGACGTCGACGGTCCCCGGCGACTCCACCTCGGCGATGCCGTCGTGACACGACAGCCCGAGGACCTCGTCGGCGTTTGGATTGACCGCCAGGACCTCGCCGTCGAACGATGCAAGCAGGTTCTCCGTGATGGCACGGCCGACGGACCCGTCCGACTCAGACGCGCCAATCACGGCGACCCGTTCCGGCCCGAACAGCGTTGATAGTCGTCCCATTCCTCTTGCTCGAGATTGCAAGGCCGCGTGGAAATAGCTGCCGAAGCGGGGGAAGTAACAGACTCAATCGGGTACAATAGTGGAACACAGCTATGTGGCTGGCTGGCCAAACGGACTCGATGACAGCGCCCGCCCGTGACTGAAGGATGGCGGCTGTTTATCTATCGGCGAAGAATTTTTTATACACCAAGAAATAGTTTTCCTACAAGCCAAGTTTTAAGTGCGTTCCACGAGTACAGTCAGTTGACAATGGCTGCCCAAGAACACGTCCGCCGTGAGTTCGGAAGCGTCGAAGAGAACGACCTCCGACTCGACGTAGAGAAGTCAGAGCAGATTATCGATGCCTTAAACCAGGACCTCGCAGACGTCTACGTTCTCTACCACCAGGTCAGGAAACACCACTGGAACGTCGAGGGCGCCGAGTTCCGCGACCTCCACCTGTTCCTCGGTGAGGCGGCCGAAGACCTCGAAGCGGCGGCCGACGAAATCGCCGAGCGAGCACAGGCACTGGGCGGGACGCCCATCTCGGGCCCGGCCGAACAGGCCGAACACGCCTCCATCGACTACGAGGGCCAGAGCGTCTACGACATCCGCACCTCACTCGAACACGACTTGGAGGCCTACGGCGACATCATCGAGGCGACCCGGGACCACATCGAACTCGCCGAGAACCTCGGCGACCACGCGACGGCCCAGATACTCCGTGAGAACCTGGTCCAGACCGAGGAAGACGCCCACCACATCGAGCACTACCTCGCCGACGACACGCTCGTGATGGACGCCTAATCGGGACCCGAAGTTGTAAGACCGCGAAAACAGCTTTTCGAGAACGTCAGCGCCAGCGGTCGACGGTGAGGTCGGTGGCTATCCACCCTTCCTTGTTGTCGCTTTCCGTGAACACGGTCCGTTCGGTGTGGCTCTTGTGAGCGGTCACCGTCGGACAGTCTTCGCGCTCCACGTCGGGGGCCTGAAATTCCTCGGCCTTCGTTGCCATTAGCGATGATTAGGCATGCCTAAATTCAAAAGGGTTTTGGTACGCCTAATCCTCGCGGCGGGCTTTTGTGTCCGACCGCCAAAGAGTGGGTATGAGCGACTCCGGAGAAGACGTCTCCGCACTGTTGGCGGAACTCGTGAGAACGCTGCAGGACCTACAGAGAGAGGTGGAACCCCGCACAGAGCAGGGCCGGCCCCGCCCACCCACGCCCGAGGAACTGATTCGGTTCACGAGCGACGTGACGATTCCGGCGGCGATTCTCGTCCTGAAGACGAACATCGAGGCGCTGAAACTGCTTCGCCGGGCGCTCAGGCTCGCCGGGGGACGCCCGCCGACCGAGACACGTAGCGGGGGCGTTCAGGAGCGTGCGACGCAGTTGAGCCGGGCGACGCTCGCTCGGCTGGACGACGCGCTCTCGGACCTCCAGGGGGCGGTCGAGGGCCAGCCGCCGGACGCCGAAGCCAGGGAACTGCTCATCGAGGCCCGACAGCTGCGCGAGTCCCTGGCCGAGCGACTCGCCGAGAGCCAGGCGACCAACAGTGACGACGCCGAGGTCACCGAGGTACCGGTCGACGTCGACGCCGAACTCCGGTCTATCAAAGACGACATCGAAGACGTAAGCGACGGGCACGGCGAGGGCAACAGCGACGACAAACCGTCGTAGTATCGACTGGTATCGAAAGCAGAAAACGGGCTAGAACGGCCAGCTGTTGCGTTTCACGGGGTTCTGGCTGTGAACCCAGAAGCATAATCCAAAAAACATAATGTTTTATTATGGTAGAGGGCTACGTTCAGGTACCGATGCTGAACACAGAGTGTCCACAGACCCGGCGCGCGGAGCTGTTCGTCAGAGAGAGCCTCCCGACACCGTCCGAGCAACGACGGGGCGCCGTCGAGAACCGCCTCCAAGAGCTCGAAGGGGGCGCTATCGACACCTTCGAGACCACGACCTGGGAGAAGCGCGTCCCGGTCGCGGACGAGGAGTGTACCGAGCGCGGCCGGTACGAGGAGTTCCGTGACTGGGCGGCCGAGGCCGGCGCCACGCTGGCGCCGTTTTTCGACACCCGACTCTGTTACAGTTGGGCGACCGGGGAGAAGCGGCGGGAGCTTGTCATGCCGGCGCTGTGTCTGGCTATCTACGAGGACGACGAACTGGTCCAGGTCGCCCCGTTCGCCCGTGGGGGCACGCCCCACTCCATCGAGGAGTGTCTGGACGACATCGAAGCGGGCCGGGCACCGACGCCGGCCGGAACCGTGACCGTCTCGACGGCCGACTGAGTGACGAACGCTTCTATACTGGGTCCCAGCGGTAGCCGCCCCACTCGGTGCTCTCGGGGTTCGCGCTCTTGAGCCCCACGTCGGGGTCACGGAGTTCCTCGACGTAGACGGGTTCGACCACGTCGCCGGTCTCGACCTCCTCGGTGGTCACCTGGCCCAGCGCACGGACGAACGTGTCGTCGAGGTCCAGATGCGAGATATCGAACTCGACGATGGCCATCGTGTTGGGCTCACGGACGCCGGGCGGTGTCGCCGTCGAAGTGGTCCACGTAACGACCTCGGCGCGGTCGTCGGAGAGGTCGACAGTCTCGTCCTGTGGCTCGCCACAGTCCGGACAGCGCGGATGCGTGGGGTACGACACGTGCCCGTTCGGACAGATGCCAGCCCCGAGCGTCATTGTGCTGCCTCCATGATGGTGGTGATGACACAGTTCCCGAAGCCGCCGACGTTACACGCCAGCGCGGTGTCGGCCTCGACCTGTCGCGGGCCGGCCTCGCCGACGAGCTGTTCGTATATCTCGACGCCCTGGGCGACGCCGCTTGCGCCCAGCGGGTGGCCCTTTGACTTGAGTCCACCGGAGGTGTTGATTGGCAGTTCGCCGTCTTTCTCGGTGGTGCCGTCCATCGCCAGTTCCCAGGCAGTGCCCTGGTCGGCGACGCCGATGCCCTCGAGCTGGAGGAACTCGAGGATGGTGAACATGTCGTGGAGTTCGGCCACGTCGAGGTCCTCGGGACCGAGCCCGGCCATCCCGTAGGCTTCCCGGCTGGACTCGACGACCCCGCCCATGATTGTCGGGTCGTCGCGCTCGTGGACGACGTGGGTGTCCGTGGCCCCGCCGATACCGGAGACGACGGCGTACTCGTCGGCGATTTCGGCGGCGCGTTCCTCGGTGGTGAACAGCATGGCCGCGCTGCCGTCCGTGATGGGACAGAAGTCGTACAGTCGAAGGGGGTCGGCGATGACGGGCGAATCCAGGGCCGTCTCTATCGTGATTTCCTTCTGGAACTGCGCGTTGGGGTTGTCGACGCCGTTCTCGTGGTTCTTGACTGCGACACGGGCCAGTGACTCACGCGGGGCGTCGAACCGCTCCAGGTAGTGCCGGGCGGTCATCCCAGCGAAAGAGGGCAGCGTGACGCCGTGTTTGTATTCGGCCGGGTGGGCGATGGAGGCGATGATATCCGTCGCCTGCCCGGTGGTCTTGTGGGTCATCTTCTCCCCGCCGACGAGCAGCGTCATCTCGCTGGCGCCGGAGGCCACCGACTGCCAGGCCTCGTAGATGCCCGCCCCGCCGGAGGAGGAGGTCTGGTCGACCCGTTCGCTGTACGCCGGTATCAGGCCCAGGTCGTGGGCGAGGGCGTTCATCACGCCCGTCTTGCCCTCGAACTCGCCGCTGGCCATGTTCGAGACGTACAGGTGCTTTACCTCCTTCGGTGTGACGCCGGCGTCCTCGAGACACTCCTCGCCCGCCTGCGAGAGGAGCCCCTGGAGCCAGGCGTCCCGTTGCCCGAACTTCGTCATCGACGCGCCGATTACTGCGACTCCCATATTCGGGTCGTCTCAGGGGTGTCGTGTATTCGTTACGGTCCGACAGTTCCCGGGGCGGAAATTCAGCCCTCCGTCGCCGCGACGGAGAGTCCGGCGGCGGACGCGTCGCCGGCCGTGGCGACGACGAACGTCCATCCCGTAGATGTCCGTTCCAGGTCCGTTACGTGTGGGGCCACGGCGGTCCGACGGAACAACTCGACGGCGACCGGGAGCACCGGGCAGCGCTCGGCCGAGAGGGACGGTCGATAGCCCTCAAGCGTGACCCGCTTCGTACGACGACCGGGACCGCCCGGCGTCGGCTCGATGGCGTACTCCGCCAGAAGTCCCGTCGCCCGGAGTGACGCCAGCGTGTCGGCGAGTGGTTCTCCGTCTGGCTCCACAGACGGGAGCCGACCCGCCGTCGCCGCGAGCACCGTCGCCTGTTCGCTCGTTGGTAACCGGGCCTCGAGTGCCTCCGCCGAGCGCTCGAGCATGGTCAGGCAGAGCCGCTCCCGGTCGGTCGTCCGCTCTGCGGCGTCGAGATACGCGTCCATAACCGTCCGCTCGACCGGACCGTGGCGGTCCGAAAGCGTCTCGAACAGCGCGCCAGCGACGGCGTGACAGTACTCGGGCACCGTCTGTGGCGGGTCCGGCCACCCGGGGTCGAGCGTCGCCGCCTCCGTCACTACGAGGTCGTGGACGGTGACCTGTGGGTCGTACCGCCTGAGCGCACGCCGGTACGCCGAGGCGACGGTCGCCGCCTCGGCCGCCGTCGCCCGGTTCGGGAACTGCAGTCCTGTCACCGGGAAGGGGCCGTCGCCGGTCTTGGCGCTGACGACGCGGTAGGGGCCGACGGCAACCGAGAGCTCGTCAAGCCGCGCTCTGATATCCGAGAGGGTTCGCCCGACCATCGTCACCGGGCAGACCGGAAAACAGTTGCTCTGTGGCAGGCGATACCGTCGCTCCGGCTGTCCCGTCGTTCCATAGACAGCTAGGGCAAGCGTCCGACTCAAATATCTTCCTATTTTTAGGCCACCCTAAAATACACTGGTCCGGGAACGCGCCGAGAGGGTAGTGTTTAGTTTAGTAGAAAACGCGGAAGAGAGCCAGAAAGCCCCCGACCGCTCGACTACTGCGACTCGCTGCGCGCTTCACTCACTCCGCTCGTT
>PXRT01000004.1:56916-144672 GCA_003020925.1 Halobacteriales archaeon QS_6_64_34
CGGGAAGGCGGGCGACGTAAGCACCGCAGGCCGAAGGCCGAGGAGCGCAGCGAGCCCCCCGACCGAAGCCAGCCGGGGCTTTCTGGCTGTTGACAGTCTAAATCGCCTAACTAAACACCGCCGCCGAGAGCGACACAAAACATATAGACGTGTTATTGTCACACAATCAGTAACGCGCCCGCGCCGCCGCTTTCCACTCCTCGCCCCGCTCGACGTCGCGGGGCCGACGCGTCTTTCCGAACCGCGCGAGCCGACCCGCGAAGGTCCACTCGTCGACGTAGTCGGCCGACCCGCCTGCGGCTGCCGCCGCTGTGGCGGCCCGCTGACGGTCCGTAATGTGTGCGCTGACCGCCGCCGAGATTGCCGCCGCCTCGGCCTCGGTCGCGTCGTCCGGGACAGATACGGTGACCGTGGGTTCGTCCTCGGCCGCTGGTGCCGTCGTGCCCGTGTCGCCATCAGGTGGGTCTTCGAGCGATGACATTACAGTGGGATGTTGCCGTGGTCTTTCGGCGGGCTGTCCTCGCGCTTGCGCTGGAGCAGGTCCAGGTCGTCTATGAGGCGCTTGCGCGTGTCCTTCGGTTCGATAACGTCGTCCAGGTAGCCGCGTTTGGCCGGGCCGTAGGGGTGGGCGAACTCCTCGCGGAAGTCGTCCATCAGTTCCTGGCGCCGGGTGTCGGGGTCGTCGGCGTCGGCGATTTCGTTGCGGTAGAGGATATTGACTGCGCCCCGCGGTCCCAGGACCGCCATCTCCGAACCGGGCCAGGCGTAGTTGACGTCGCTGCCCAGGAACTTCGATGACATGACGATGTAGGCGCCACCGTAGGCCTTGCGGACGACCACCGAGAGCAGGGGCACCGTCGCCTCGGCGTAGGCGTAGATGAGCTTCGCGCCCCGGCGAATGATGCCGTTGTGTTCCTGGTCGGTCCCGGGCATGAAGCCGGGGACGTCGACGAAGGTGAGGATGGGAATGTTGAACGAATCACAGAACCGGACGAACCGGGCGGCCTTCTCGGCAGCGTCGATATCCAGGGTCCCCGCCGAGACGCGGGGCTGGTTCGCGACCACGCCGACGCTCTGCCCGTCCATCCGGGCGAAGCCGACGATGACGTTTCGGGCCCAGTTGCCGTGGACCTCGAAGAAGGATTCCTCGTCGACGATGTGGCCGACGACCTTGGACATGTCGTATGGCTTGCGCGGCGCCGAGGGGACGATGTCGGTGAGTTCAGGGGTCTCCCTGTCCGGCTCGTCCCACGGCTGGACTCGCGGGGGCTCCTCCATGTTGTTCTGTGGGAGATACGAGAGGAGCCGGCGGATGTTCTCCAAGGCCTCCTCCTCGGAGGGATAGGAGAAGTGTGCCACGCCGGATTTCGTGGCGTGGGAACTCGCGCCGCCGAGTTCCTCCTTTGACACCTGCTCGCCGGTGACCGTCTCGATGACGTTCGGCCCGGTGATGAACATGTGGCTGGTGTCCTGGACCATAAACGTAAAGTCAGTCAGCGCGGGCGAGTAGGTCGCTCCACCGGCACAGGGGCCCATGATGGCCGAAATCTGGGGAACGAGTCCGCTGGCTTTCGTGTTGCGCTCGAAGATTTTGGCGAACCCGACCAGCGAGTCGACGCCCTCCTGAATGCGTGCGCCACCGGAGTCGTTCAGCCCGATGACGGGGACGCCGTTCTCGATGGCCTTGTCCATCACCTTGCATATCTTCTCGGCGACGACCTCGCCCACGGAGCCGCCCAGCACGGTGAAGTCGTGGGCGAAGAGGAACGCCTTCCGGCCGTCGATGTCGCCGTAGCCGGTGACGACGGCGTCGCCGGGGAACTTCTTGTCTTCCATCCCGAAGTTCGTCGACCGGTGTTCGACGAAGGGGTCGACTTCGATAAACGAGCCCTCGTCGACGAGGAAGTCGATGCGCTCGCGGGCGGTCATCTTCCCTTTCCCGTGTTGGGCCTCGATGCGTGACTCGCCCCCGCCGAGTTCGGCCTCGCGGCGCTTCTCTCGGAGCTCCTCGATGGGGTCGTCGGTCGTGTCCGGTGTATCGTCTTCTTCCTGTTTGCTCATGTTACCACTCCATCCCGCCGTTGACGCCGAGGACCTGGCCGGTCATGTAGCTCGATTCCTCGCTGGCGACAAAGCGGACGATGCCGGCGATATCCTCGACGGTGGCAAAGCGGTCCAGCGGAATATCCCGGAGTATCTTCTCCTGGACGCGCTCGGGCACCTCGTTGAGCATATCGGTCTCGACGAAGCCAGGCGCGACGCAGTTTGCGGTCGCGCCCGTGTGTGCGAGTTCGAGGGCGAGCGTTCGGGTAAACCCAAAGAGGCCGGATTTCGTCGTCGCGTAGTTGGCCTGTCCGATGTTGCCCTGCTGGCCCACGACCGAGGAGATGTTGATGAGACGGCCGTGGTCCGCGCGCTTGAGGTCCTCGTAGAAGGCGTCGGTGCAGTTGTACACGCCCCCGAGGTTCACGTGGATGACCGTGTCCCAGTCCTCCCGGGTCATGTTCTCGAACTTCTTGTCGATGGTGATGCCGGCGTTGTTGACGAGCACGTCGACGGTGCCGAACTCGTCGGTGACCGCCTCGCGCATCCGGCGGACGTCGTCAGCCGTTGCCACGTCGGCCTGTGCGGCCATAGCGTCGCCGCCGGCGTCGCGTATCTCCTCGACGACCGCCTGGGCCTCCGCCTCCGAGGAGCGGTAGTTGACGACGACGTTGGCCCCGTGGTCACCGAGGTCGGTCGCAATGGCGCGACCGATACCCCGCGAGGAGCCGGTGACCACGCAGGTCTGGTTTTCGAGGTTCATCCCGTGGGACGACCTCCGTCGGTTCCTGTAGTCATTGCTCGACTAGTCACCCAGAGCACAGCCAGATAATAGTTCGGCTTAAGAGAACGACGACAGCCGCGAGAAGAGTATCACCCCGCCGTTCGTGCGGTCCGACGCGGGTCACTGTGTTCTCCGTGATATTTGGCCGACCTAAAACAGAACGTTCTTTAGGGCACCCTAAAGATTTGGCACCATGACAAGCGAGGACATCTGTGTGATGGTTCCGACGATACGGAACCCCGAATGCATGCGCGAATACTTCGAGAACGCCCGCGACCACGGCTTCGACCTGGACCGGCTGTTCGTCGTCCTCATCACCGAGGACTTCTGTGACAGCGAGTCGATGCAGGTAATGCTCGACGAGGAGGGCGTCGACGGTGCCGTCTTCGACGGCGAGGCCCGCAGCGAGTGGTACGACGAGTACGGCATCTCGGAGTTCTCCCATCTGGTTCCGGCGGCCAGCCACGCCCAGACCTCCTTTGGACTGTTGTACCTCTGGGCGGGCGACTACGACTACGGTGTCTTCATCGACGACGATACCGCCCCCCACGACGACATCGACTTCTTCGGCACCCACATGGCGAACCTGGCCTTCGAGGGCGAAATCCAGCGTGTCCAGTCCGACGAGAACTGGGTGAACGTCCTCTACCGGAACGCGGACGACCACGGCCTCTACCCGCGTGGCTACCCCTACGCCGCGATGGACGAGACCGTCGAGACCGACACGACCGAAGTCGGGAAAGTCGTCGCCTCCCAGGGGCTGTGGACCAACGTGCCCGACCTCGACGCGGTCCGCATCCTGATGGACGGCGACCTCCAGGGCCAGGCCCAGACCCGCACTTCGGAAGCCGACTTCGACGGCGACTTCGTGGCCGCCGACGGCCACTACCTCACCGTCTGCTCGATGAATCTGGCCTTCCGCCGTGAGGTCGTCCCCGCCTTCTACCAGTTGCCGATGGACGACAACGAGTGGGACGTAGGCCGGTTCGACGATATCTGGTCTGGCCTCTTTCTCAAGCGCGCCTGTGACGTGCTGGGCGGGAAGATATACAACGGCGACCCGCTGTGTGAACACAACAAGGCCCCCCGCTCGACGTTCTCGGACCTGACGAACGAGGTCCACGGCCTCGAACTCAACGAACACGTCTGGGAGGAGATAGACGCCGTCGGCGGCGACGCCGACTCCTACCGCGAGGTGTTCGCGGCGATGGCCGACCGACTCGCCGAGGGCGACTACGCCGAGTGGGAGAACGGCGCCTTCCTCAACCACTGCGGGGAGTACATGCGCGACTGGCTCGACTGCCTCGCGACACTGGAAGCAAGCCCCAGGGAAGCCGAGCCGGCCCCGCCGGCCGCCGACGACTGAAAACGCAAACCATTTAGGTAAACCTAAAACATACTCAACCAACCATGACTGACGACACATCCTCCCGGCGCCGATTTCTGGCGCTGGGTGGCGCCACCGCTGCCGGCTCGCTGGCCGGCTGTTTCGGGCTGTTCAGCAACGATTCTAACAATCAGGTCGGCGTCTCACTGTCGGATTTCCGTGGCTCGGGCCCGCTGGTCGAATCTCGCGGTGACCCCGGTGGCACCTCGATACAGGACCTGCCGCCACTCGAAGGCGACCTCACCGTCTACGTCGGCGGCGGCGAAGGTGGTCTCTATCTGGACCTGCTCAGCCTCTTCGAGCAGGCCTACGATAACTTCAACGTCGAACAGAGTGTCAAAGGCTCCAGCAGCCTCGCCAACACCATCATCGAGGAAAACGAGAACAACGCGACCCAGGCCGACGTGTTCATGTCCGTCGACGCGGGCTCGCTGGGCGCGGTCGCCAACGCCGGCGCGACCCAGTCCCTGCCGAGCGAGGCGCTGAACGCGGTTCCGAACAGCTTTCAGGACGGCGACGGCCGCTGGGTCGGCTTTGCCGGCCGCGCCCGGGCGATTCCGTACAACACCAACACGCTCTCGGAGTCCGACATCCCGAACTCCGTCCACGACTTCCCGGACACGGGTGCCCTCGAAGGGACGATGGGGTGGGCGCCCACCTACGGGGCCTTCCAGTCCTTTATCACCGCGATGCGACTCAACAGGAGCGACGACGCGGCCCGCTCCTGGCTCAACGAAATGCAGAACCACGGCATCACGGAGTACGGCAACGAGTTCGCCATCTCCAACAGCGCCGCCGACGGCGAACTGGCTGCGGGCTTTGCGAACCACTACTACTCGCTGCGGGTCCGGTCGGACCGCCCGAATGCGCCGCTCGACCTCGCCTTTACCGAGGGCGACGCCGGCGCGCTCGTCAACGTCTCCGGCTTGGAGATTCTCGACGGGACGAACAAGTCGGAACTGGCCGGGAACTTCGTCCGCCACGTCCTCTCCTCGGAGGCCCAGGAGTTTTTCGCCACGCGGACCTTCGCCTACCCGATGATTTCGGGCGTGGCGCCCGTCGGCGGCCTCCCGCGTATCGACGACCTGAACCCGCCGGATATCGACCTCACCGAGCTGGCTGACGTCTCCGGGACCGTCGACCTGATGCGGGACGCGGGCGTCCTCTGAGATGGGCACGAGCGACCGTCTGGAGCGGATTCGCGAGCAGGCGACCGTCGCCGACCGCGACGCCGACGAGCCGACGGTCCTCGCACTCGTCGTCCTGGCCATCTCCCTGCTGCTCCTCTCGCCCATCGCCTGGGTGCTCATAGAGGCAAGCGAGATGCCGACCGGGCGGCTGGTCGAACTCGTCCTGAGCGGGACGACGACGACGGTGACGGTCAACACGCTCGTGTTGGTCACTGCCGTCACGACGATGTCGGTCCTCGTCGGCGTCCCGCTGGCACTGCTGACCGTCCAGACCGACCTCCCGTTCAAGCGGTTCTGGACGGTCACTGCGGCGCTCCCGCTGGTGGTGCCCAGCTACATCGGCGCCTTCGCGTTCGTCTCTGCCTTTGGCCCGCGTGGCGAACTCGCAGACCTGCTGGCTCCGCTTGGCATCGAGACCATTCCGACCATCTACGGGCTGTACGGGACTATCCTCGTGTTGACGCTGTTTACGTACCCCTACGTCTTCCTCACCACGCGGGCGTCGCTCATCTCCTTCGACGGAACGGTCATCGAAGCGGCCCGGACGCTGAACGCCAGCCGCTGGGACGCGTTCAAGCGCGTCACGTTACCCCAGATTATGCCCGGCATCGCCGCCGGAGCCCTGCTGGTGGCGCTGTACACGCTCTCGGATTTCGGGACGCCGGCTATCATGCGCTACGACGTGTTCACGCGGATGATATTCGTCGAGGAGCAGGCCAGAAATCTGGACGCCGCCGCTGTCCTCTCTCTGCTCTTGCTTGTGCTCGCGATGACGATACTCGCCGTCGAATCACGCATCGGCGCGAGCCGTGACGGCGCCTACGTCGCCAGCGGCGACCGCCGGGCCGGGGAGATACAGCTGGGCTACTGGAAACTGCCCGCGATGGGGTTCTGTTCGCTCATCGCCGGGCTCTGTCTCGTTCTCCCGGTCGGCATCCTCGGGCTGTGGCTGGTCCGGTCGACCGAGGCCGCTCCCGAGGGGTTCGTCTTCGAGGTCCAGCACGTCACCAACTCGGTGATGCTCGCCGCCGGCGCGGCCGCCCTCTGTGTGGTCGTCGCCCTGCCGATAGCGTATCTCTCGGCGCGCGGTGACGGCACGCTCTCCTCGCTGCCCGAGCGGGTGTCCTACATCGGCTACGCCGTCCCGGGCGTCGTCATCGGGCTCTCGCTTATCTACCTCTCGCTTCGCTTTGTCCCCTTCCTCTACCAGAGCCTCTTCGTACTCGTGTTCGCCTACGTCGTCCGCTTTCTCCCACAGGCCGTCGGGACGACGGAGTCGTCGGTGTTACAGGTCGACCCGAGCTACATCGAGGCGGCCCGCTCGCTTGGCTACGGCCCGATAACCTCGTTCCGGAAGGTGGTGCTGCCCCTGGTCGCGCCGGGCATCGCCGCCGGAGCGGCACTCGTCTTCCTGACCACGATGAAGGAGCTGCCGGCGACGCTGCTGCTCCGGCCAATCGGCTTCGAGACCATCGTAACGTACATCTGGCTGGTCCGTGGAGCAGCCTACCAAGGACAGGCGGCCGTCCCGGCGCTGATTCTCGTCGGCGTCTCGGGGCTCTCGATGCTCATCATCCTCAGACAGGAGGCCTAACATGGCAGAACAGAAACCATCACAGCGGATATCCGAGTTCGAAACTGTTGAGACGGCGGTCGACGACCCGGAGCGAACCGTCCTCTCCATCGACGGCGTCTCGAAGGAATACGGAAAAGAGAAAGCCGTCGAGGAGCTCTCCCTGTCGGTCAGGGACGGCGAACTCCTGACGCTTCTGGGGCCCTCGGGCTGTGGGAAGACGACGACGCTCCGGATGATAGCCGGCCTCGAAGCGCCGTCGTCGGGGACCATCTCCATCGCCGGCGAGACCGTGACCGGCGACGCGGACGGCCCGTTCAGAAAGCCCGAGGAGCGTGACGTGGGTATCGTCTTCCAGGACTACGCCCTCTTTCCCCATCTCACCGTCGCCGAGAACATCGCCTTCGGGCTCACGGAACTGGACGACGACGAGATGGACACGCGGGTCGCCGACCTGCTGGAACTGGTCGACCTCGAAGCTCACGACGAGAAGATGCCCAGTCAACTCTCCGGAGGCCAACAGCAGCGGGTGGCGCTGGCGCGCTCGCTGGCCCCCGAGCCCGACGTCCTCCTGCTCGACGAGCCGTTCTCGAATCTCGACGTGCGCCTGCGCGTGGAGATGCGCGAGGAGGTCCGACACATTTTGAAACGGGCTGGCGTCACCGCCATCTCGGTGACCCACGACCAGGAGGAGGCCCTCTCCATCAGCGACCGCGTCGCCATCATGAACGACGGCGCCATCGCCCAGGTGGGCAACCCCGGCGGGGTGTTCGAGAACCCCGAGAGCCGCTTCGTCGCGAGCTTCCTCGGGCAGGCGAGTTTCCTCTCCGCCCGCGTGACCGACCGGCTCGAAACCGAACTCGGCAGTTTCGGCCTCGAGCGGCTGAACGGCCCAATCGAGGCCTACGACGGCGCGATGATAGACGTACTGGTCCGCCCGGACGACCTGCAGGCGATGCCGACCAGCGAGCCCAAAGCCGACGGCTACGTCGTCCACCGCCAGTACAACGGCCCCAACTTCATCTACCGGGTTGAACTCCACAGCGGCGACGTGGTCCACTGCATGCACAACCACGTCGAGACGTTCGAGGCCGGCCAGCCGGTCGCGGTCGACCTGGCCGCCGACCACGAACTGGCCTGGTACCCCGCCGAATGAGCCGACTGCGACAGCCCCGCGTGCAGGCGGCGCTCGTCGCAATCGTCGGCGGTCTCCTCGTCTACACCGTCGCGAACGTCGTCTTTCCGTACCACACCTCCAATCACGACGAGGCGGTGTATCTCCAGCAGGCCGCGATGTTACTGGAGGGACAGCTGTTTCTCCGCCCGCCGGTCGACGGCCCGTTCCGGCCGTGGTTCTTCGTCGAGAGCGGGCGGGGCCTGTACTCCAAATACACGCCGCCGACGGCGGCGATGTTCGCCGTCGGGAAGCTACTCGGCGGGTACCGTATCGCGCTCGGACTCGTCGCGACCGGCGCGCTCGCGGGGACCTACCACACCGTCCGCGAGGCCTTCGACGCCCGGACCGGCGTCGTCGCCACGGTTCTAATGCTCGCCTCTCCCCTGTTCGTCGTGGAAGCCTCGGTCTTTCTCTCGTACGTGCCAGCGATGTGCTGGAACCTCGCCTTCGCGGCGTTGTACCTCCATGCCGACCGGACCGGGAGCCGCCGGACGGCCACACTGGCCGGGCTGGCGGTCGGTGTCGCCTTCTTCACTCGCCCGTACACGGCAGTCCTGTTCGCGACGCCGTTTATCTTCCATGCGCTGTGGTCGCTCCGCGAACGGGGGCGGGCGGTCCTCGACCGCGTCGGGCTGACGGCCCTGTTCGGATTGGTCGGCGTCGCGGTCACGCTTTGCTACAACGCCGTGATGACCGGCCATCCGACCGTGTTCCCCTATCAGGCGTTCGCGCCGCTAGACGACTTGGGCTTTGGCCACCGTGAGATAGCCGGCTACTCGCGGACCTTCACCCCGCAGCTATCGCTACGAGTGAACGCAGAGGTGCTGTGGCTGTTCGCGACGGAGTGGGTCGTCGCCGGCCCGCTCGGGACACTCGCCGCGCTGGTGGGTCTCCGGACCGTCCGCCGGCGCGGGTTCGACGACCGCCAGCTCGCACTCGCCGGGCTGGGCCTCAGTATCCCGCTTGGGAACCTCTTCTTCTGGGGGAATCTAAACGTCCTCGGCGAACTCGCCGACCCCTCGGACGGACTCATCTCCTTTTTTGGTCCGTACTACCACACGGACCTGCTCGTCCCCGTCGTCGCCTTCGGGGCCGTTGGCCTCCTCGCTACGGTCGAGTGGGCCCACGAGACGCTGCCCCGTCACGTGAGCGCCCGACGGGCGAAACCGGCCGTAACCGCGCTGTTGCTCGTCGGGGCTACCGTGGGAGCCGGGGCCACCGTCGCTGCGGTCGCCGCCCCGGTCGGCGAGAACTACGACGTGACCCGGCAGTACGAGCAGGCCTACGAGCCCTTCGAGGGCCGGGACCTGGACGACACCGTTGTCTTCCTGCCCCGGACCTACGGCGACTGGCTCAACCACCCGTTCCAGACACTCCGCAACGACCCCGACTTCGACGGCGAGACGGTGTATGCCATGCAGCGCCAGCAGTTCGCCGTAATCGACAGCTACCCCGACCGGAGCTACTACCGGTACGTCTACCGGGGGCAGTGGGCGCCGTTCCTCGACCGGTCCGTCGAGCCTCGGCTCCAGCGCGTGCGGACGACCAGCGGGGAGGCGGTGACGACCGACATCACGGCGACAGTGCCTGCAGCAGCCGAGTCGGTCACTATCCAGATAACTAACGGGACCGCAAACACCAGCGCGAACGAGTACACGACCGCAACCGACTCCTCGCTGGTCTCCCTGCAGCTTCGCACCGACGCGAACCGGAGTCGACTCACGGGCGACAGTATCGAGGACAGCATCGGCGTCCCGACGCCCGAGCGGGGGACAGTGACGGTCGTCGCCTTCGTCGACTACGGCGCGGACCGAGCCGTAAAGTACCGCTGGGCCCTCCCGGTAAACGGGACTGACTCGGGCGTGCGGGTCCTGACGCCGCGAACGGAGGTGTGCTGGTCCGAACGGCTCTGTGGCGGCCAGGCTGCATACGTTCCCGGGGCCCACCGAGACGGAATCGCACTCAACGCTACGGTGAGACAGGGATGACGGAACTCGACAGACGCGACGTGTTGAAAGCGCTGGGCGCGGCCGGCATCACCGTCGGCACCGGCACAGCGCTGCTGGAATGGGCCGATGACGACGAGGAAAGCGGCGACCCGGTCGTCACGGACCACGAGCGCCGCACGCTGCATGCGGTCGCACGGACGGTCTACCCAAGCGAGGTCAGCGCCATCCCCTCGTTCGTCGACGGCTACATGTCCCGACGGTTGCGGGCCGACCTCGACCGGGTCGACGCCGTCCTCGACGCCCTGTCGGCGCTCGATAGCTACGCCCGCGAGTGGGAAGACGCGGACTTCCGGGAGCTGACGCCGGCAAAACAGGACGAGACGCTCCGAGCGATGGGCGTCGACAAGGCCGACCCGGTTCCCGACGGCGACCCCCGGGAACGGGTCCGCTACTATCTGGTCAACGAACTGGTGTACGGGCTCTACACCTCGCCCACCGGCGGGGAGCTCGTCGGCATCGAGAACCCACAGGGGTATCCCGGCGGGACCGGGAGCTACCAGCAGCCGCCCGACGGGCAGTGACTACAACACCCGGAGCCGGTACCCTTCGGCCGCGCCCTCGTCGGTGACGCGACCGGCCTCGCTGGCCGCGTCGAGAATCTCCGCGACGAACTCTTTCGGTACGTGCACGCCGATGAAATCGGTCGCGTTGCTGTCGACGACTAGTCGTGCCATCGTCCGTTCGGTCCCATCGTCGTTGTAGATGCTCCCGACTTTCTCGCCGTCACGCAGGAACCGTAGCGTCACGTCCGTCGGTTCGACCTCGTCGAAGGTGACCTCGAACACCATCTCGTCGGTCTCCATCCGGGCGAGCATACGGCCGTCGTGTTCGGTAACGAGCATGACGCCATTATGAACGTCAGCCACTTAGGTTGCAACCTACCGCAGCCGCTCCTCGACGGCGACTTTCAGGATGGACTTGGCGATGGCTGCTCCGCCCTCGAAGGGGTCGAGTTTGGTTTCGCCCTTGCGCTCGTCGTACTCGATGGGGCGTTCGCGCACGTCGTAGCCCCGCATCAGCGGGCGCATCAACAGCTCCGCCGAGAGGCCGGTGTTTTCCGTCCACCGAATCTTGTGGAGGAGTTCCCGTCGGTAGGCCCGCATCCCGGTCGTCGTGTCGTGGACGCGCTTGCCCATCGCGACGGAGGCGAGCAGGGCAAATAGCTCGTTGCCGAGCTTGTTCAGCCCCGGCATCTCGTCGGCGCCGTAGTAGAGCCGGTCACCGCTGACGACGTCGGCGCCGTCGTTGATTTCTTCGAGGAAGTCGGGGAGCCGTCCCATCGGATAGGTGTCGTCACAGTCTGTGGTGACGACGACGGGGCGCTCGGGCGCCAGGACGGCCGCGCGGACGGCGACGCCGTACCCCTGGGGTTCCTGCTCGATGACTGTCCCACCGTGTTCGCGGGCGATATCGGGCGTGCGGTCGCTGGAGCCGTCGACACAGACCACCTCTGCGCGGCCGCCGGTGACGGTCTCGATGTCCTCTAGAACGGTCGCGATTGCGTCTTCCTCGTTGTAAGTACCCATCACGACGGCGAGGTCGTCGAACGTGTACGCCGAATCGGTCTCTCGGGACTGCCGTGAACTCATTACGATAGCACTCTCGCTGGGGGGTTTAGTAAGTTTAGGTTCGCCAAAAACAATGTAGGCGATTCAGTGCATGCGCCGTTGTCCGAGCGCTCATACGGTGGGCGGGGCGTCCCGCCCCACTCGTATCTCGTAGGCCTCGATGTCCTCGTAGGCGGCGACCTGTCCGCCCACGTCGACTGGGCCGTCATCGGTCACGACGACGAGCGTCGCCACCTCGCGGTTCGGGCTGAAGGAGACCTCGTCGACGCGACCCTGGACGACCCAGCTGTCGCCCGACTCGACCTCGCGGCCCTCGATAGTGGCGTAGAACTCACCATCCAGGGTCGCCAGGTCGGAGATACACCGCCGGATGGTCCCGTAGCGGCGCGGGAACGAAAGTTCCGACTCGTCGACGGCTATCTCGTCGGCCGTCGTCCAGAGGACGGTGTTGAGAAAGCCCGAGACCAGAAAGCCAAGCTCCGAGCGGTTGAAGATGACGCCGTAGCGGTCGGGGACGCCCTGGACGGACTCCCGGGTGGCGTACATCGAGTAGTTCCCGTCGGCTACGGCCACTACCGGTGTCGTGATGCCCCGGCGCCCCTTCACCGTGGTCGCGACGCGATTGTAGTCGAAATCGGACGGCTCGGGCGCTTCTGCAGCCGGCGACAGCAGGATTTCGATGGCGATACCGGCCTCCTGGCGACTCCTGAGCGTGCTCTCGAAGCGTTCGAGCAGCGAGGGCGTAAGCGAGAGCATCAGCTCGTACTCGGCGGCGTCGATGATATCCTCCAGATACCGCAGGATGGTGGGTCTGGATTTGACCAGCGAGACGGCTTCGGGCTCTCTGGCGGGCGCGGTGTACCGCGAGGAGAGGTCCTCGACCAGTTCGTCCAGCGAGTCCTGGATGTCGCCAAAGGACTCGCGGGGGTCGATGGCGAGTACCTTCATCGGCCGGGACTCCTTTAGTTCGACCAGGCCGACCTCGCCGAGGCTCCTGACAGTGTCGTAGACGCGGGGCTGTGGGATATCCGTCCGCTCGGCTATCTCCGAAGCGGTCAGCTCCCCGTGCTGGAGGACCGCCAGATACGCGGCTATCTCGTACTCGCCGAGGTTGAACCGCGAGATGACCGCCTCCAGGGCCGCCTCCAGGTCGTCGGATGGCATACGGACGTGGGTTGGCCGGACCGCTACAAAGAAGTTCGGACCGTCGGTGTTCTCAACGCCTCCTCGACCGAGCTATGTTCGCCGATGCCATCTGGCTCCGACGCGCCGGTGAGACGTCACCGAAACTCCGGTTAGGACATGGAGTGCATCCACGGAACGGACAATTGTGGATGGCCTGCGTACGCGACCGTCTGCTCGCCGGAGTCATACTCGACCAATCCCGTGTCCGCCAGCTTCGGGAGGTGGACGTGAGTGAGCTGCGCGAGAATCTCATCGACGGTGTCCGCCGGGACCTCGGCTTCAGCGATGCCCTGTTCTTTCGCGCCGAGTTCACGCGCCAGCGTGTCCGTGTAGATGGGGGTGAGCTGATGGCTAAGCACGTCGAGGATAGTCCGGCGGCGACCGTCTGCGAGCGCCCGGAAAAGCTCAGCGAGTGAGTCACTGGTGGTATCCGAGTCCGAACGGATGACGGCACTGATCCTCTCGTCATCGAACACAGGGTGGTCAGTGATTGCAATTCTTTTCCCATCTGTATCGTTCACAATCAGTTTAGCAGCTTCTAGTTTCGGTAGATGCGTGTGATAGAGCACGTGACTCGCCTGCTGAACGTCTCTGTCTGACTCCGCTATGTCCGAGTGACCGCTCGAAACCAGGCGCGTGGCGAGCTCTCGCCGGCTCAACGAGTTCGGTGCCTGCTCGTCGAGAATCCCGAGAACTCGACGGCGGTCACTGCTTGCCAAGCAGTCAAAGACGGCGTTCAGCGACCGCTCTTCCGGACTCTCGGTGTTGGAGGACTGGGTTGTAGTCATATGGTGCGTACTCCTACGGAGACCCCCCGTCCAAGTAAGGAAATTCTAGAAGTGATTAGGGGGGAGTCGACGCGATAGACGGTCAGTTTACACACCAGGTAGCGACTAATAGTTACCCGGTGGTTTCGAGGAACGACCGACTATTTGTGAGTCCGTTGGTGCCAGTGAATTCCATCGACGGAGATTAATGTCAGCGGCTGTATAATATTGCAATGGCCTCGGAACCGTTGACTGACCGCCTCCGCGAAACGCTCGCTCTCTTCCAGGCGGAAGGAGAGCCGCTGACGACGGCTGAAGTGGCGGACTCCCTCGATGTCGGTCGCCGGACGACCTACGGGCGGCTCGAAACGCTCGTCGAACACGACCGACTCGAGACGAAGAAAGTCGGCGCGAACGCACGGGTTTGGTGGCGGCCATCGATGACCCCCAGTGCGAACGCGCGAGAGTGGCCGGCTGTCGCAGAATCGCTGGTCGATGACGTTCTTGACGGCGTCGCGGTTGGCATCTTCGTTCTCGACGAGAACCTCGAGATCGCCTGGCTCAACGAGGCGGCCGAACGGTATTTCGGACTCGACCGGCAGGAAGTGCTCGGCGGCCACAAGGGCGCGCTCGTCAGTGAACGCATCGCGCCGATAATCGAGGATTCAGACAGGTTCGCGGAGACAGTGCTTGCGACCTACGACGACAAATCCTACACCGAGCAGTTCGAGTGTCGCGTGACCGCCGGCGACGGGCGCGAGGCGCGCTGGCTCGAACACCGGAGCAAGCCCATCGAAGCTGGCGCGTACGCGGATGGTCGGGTCGAGGTGTATTACGATATCACGGACCGCAAGCGTCGGGAGGCCGAACGCGAGTTGCAGTACGAGACGACGCGCGACATCGCCGAGGCCGAAACCTTCGAGGACGGGTTACGGGCGACACTACAGGACGTTTGCGAACTGACTGACTGGGAGTATGGCGAGGTCTGGCTCCCGACGGACAACGGGAAGCTACGGCGGACGGATATCGACTATCACGGCGACGAGTTCGCCGAGTTCGCGGCCTTCACGGAGGGACATACGGTCGGTCGGAACGAGGGGCTCCCCGGGCGCGTGTGGGCGACCGGAGCGTTCGAGTGGGCAGCGGACCTTTCGAGTGGTTCGGCCGACGCGTATCTACGGCGCGAGTGGGCCCTGAAAGCCGAACTGAAATCGTCGCTCGGTGTGCCAGTCGTCGCGGACGGTAACGTCGTGGCCGTGCTTACCTTCCTCATGAGCGAGGCCCGAGACACCGACGACCGACTGGTCGAAGTTGTCTCCTCCGTCACGGCGGGGCTCGGAAATCTCGTCGTTCGGCGACAGGCCGAGGAGGAGCGGCAACACGAACAGGACCTTATTGACCAAATCCTCGCAGTGAGTCCAGTTGGGATACAGGTGCTGAACGCGGACGGGGAGATAACGCGGATGAACGACCGTGCGCGGGATATTCTCGAAATTCCCGACGACCAAGCCGAGTCCTATACACCCGCAGAACGAACGACCTACAACGCGGATGGAGAACGTATTCCTCACGATGAGCATCCCTTCTCGCGGGCGCTAAAAACTGGTGAAGCGGTGTTTGACTGCCAAGTCAAAGTCGAGCTTCCCGACGGTAAACAACGGTGGTTGCTAATCAACGCGGCCCCGATTCTCGATGCCGAGGGCGAGGTCGAACGAGTGGTTACGACCGGGGAGGATATCACGCAGCTCAAGGAGCAAACTCGCCGTCTCGAACGCCAGCGTGAGGAACTCAGGACGGAACTCGACGAGATATTCGAGCGTATCTCGGACGGCTTCTACGCGCTCGATAACGAGTTGCGGATTACCTACGTCAACGACCGCGCAGAGGCACTCCTCGGGCTAGACGAGTCGTCGGTGCTCGGGCAAGCTCTCGGAGAGACGATTAACCTTACCGACGAGTTCGAAGCCGCCCTCCATCGGGCCCTCGAAGAGCAGACTTCGGGCCACATCGAGGACTACTTCGAACCGCTTGATGCCTGGTTCGAGACCACCATCTATCCCTCGGAGTCAGGGGTTTCAGTCCATTTCAGGGACGTTACTGAACGTAAGGAACGCGAGCGCACCCTCGAACAGTACGAGTCAGTCGCAGAAACCGCCTCGGACGTCATCCTCAGTATCGACGACCAGGGCCAAATACACAGTGTCAACTCCGCCGTCGAAGAGATGTTCGGCTATACGCCCGATGAACTGCTTGGTGAGTCGCTCGAGAGACTCGTGCCGGACCGGTTAACCGACGCCCACGACAGGGGCATGGGTCAGTATCTCCGGATGGGTGACCGCACGCTGAATGGGGACCACGTCGAGTTGCCCGGCGTCACCGCCGACGGCACCGAGATTCCGCTATCCATCTCCTTTAGCGAATACGAATACGACGGGCAACATTACTTCACCGGCATCGTTCGGGACATCAGCGAACGCAAGAACCGCGAGCGCGTCCTCCGCGAAATACACGACATCATCTCGGACCGAGCACAGTCCTTCGAGGACCAGGTAGAGTCGCTGCTCCAACTCGGGCGGTCGGAGTTTGACACGCGATACGGCACGCTCTCGAATATACAGGGTGATGACTACGTCTTCGAATTCGTCGACGCGGACGACGACAGCATCCAGGCCGGGGACCGGGTGCCGGTATCAGCGACGGTCTGTGATATCGCCGCCAGCAAGGAAGAGACCGTCGTACTCGGTGACATCGAGCGCGATGCACCGGACGAAACCGACCGGACCGGGGTCACCGACTGGGGCATCTCGTGTTACCTCGGCGCCCCGGTCTTCGTCGACGACGACATCTACGGGACGTTTTGCTTCTACGACACGGAGACCCGGAGCGGGCAGTTCTCGGAATGGGCGGAGACGCTCATCGACCTGATGAGCCGCTGGCTGAGCTACGAACTCCAGCGGCGAAAGACCAACGAGCGGCTCCACGAGCAAAACGAGCAACTGGCAGCACTGAACAGCCTCAACGAGGTCGTCTTGGAAATAGCGAACGCAGTCATCGAGCAGTCCACGCGCGAGGAAATCGAAGCGATAGCATGCGAGCGGCTCGCGGATTCGGACTCGTACCGGCTCGCCTGGATTGGCGAGGTCGCGGCGAACTCCCGGGAAGTGAACGCACGGACTGAGGCGGGCGGAGAGGACTACCTCGACGACATCGTGATAACGGTCGACCCCGACGACGAACGCAGTCAGGGGCCGACGGGGCGGGCGTTCCGGACGGGTGAGATACAGGTCGCCAACGACATCCAGGCGGACTCTCAGCACGACCTGTGGCGCGAGCACGTCGAGCAGCGTGGATGCCGCTCGTCCGTTGCGATTCCAATCGTCCACGAAGACACGGTCTACGGGGTGTTGAACGTCTACGCCGAGCGGCCGAACGCGTTCACCGGACAGGAGCGAGCCACGGTCGGACAGCTTGGCGAAATCGTCGGCCACGCCATCGCCGCTGCGGAACGGAAACAGGCATTGGTGAGCGACGAGCTTGTCGAACTCGCCTTCCAAATACCGGACGTATTTGCGGACCATGACACGCCGGTCGACCTGCCCGGGACAGTGACACTCGACCACACAGTCGCAGTCGGTGACAGTGAGTATCTCATCTACGGCACGACGACGCCTGACGCGCTTGACGCCCTGACACGTCTCGTCGAAAGCCGACCCCACTGGGAGTCACTCACCGTTCGTTCGGAAGACGACCCCGCTCGTTTCGAACTTCGGGTGACCGAGTCACCGATACTGTCGGTCATTGCCTCCTGCGGTGGCTACCTCGACCAGGCTGTCATTGAAGACAGTAACCTCCAGATGACGGTTCACCTTGCACCGACTACCGATGTGCGACAGGTCATCGACGCTGTCGAAGAGGTTTATCCACTGGCCGAGATGGTCCGTCGCAAACAGATCAGCCGGGACCGAGATGATGTGTACCGTTTCCACCGCCGCCTCATGACGGAGCTCACTGACCGCCAGCGCGCTGCCCTGGAGGCTGCCTATCACGCGGGCTTTTTCGAGTGGCCTCGCGACACGTCCGGGGAAGAAGTTGCCGACTCGATGGGCGTCGCCCCGCCGACCTTCCACCAGCACCTTCGGAAGGCCGAGCGGAAGGTCATCAACGCAATCTTTTCGTCCGCCATGGAAAGTACCGGGTAGCAAATAGAACCGCCCTCACAGCGAGTCGAACTCGACGACGGCCTTTATCTGGTCGTCGCCGTCCTCGAAGGCCGCATCGAGGTTCTCCGGGCCCACGACCGTCGTCACGAGGTCCTCGAGGAGCCACTCGGGCATCTCCTCGAGCGTGTCGACGGCGGCCTCGAAGTGCTTGACGTGGGAGTTGACGGTGCCGATGAGACACTTGTTGTGCAGGACGATTTCCTTGTGCAGGGTGCCGCCGTCGATTTCGAACTCCCAGGGGCCGGGGATACCGAGCAAGGCGCCGACGCCGTTTGGGGCCAGGGCGTGGACCGTCTGGACGGCGTGGGGCGCGTAGCCGGTCGCCTCGAAGACGTAGTCGACGGGTTCGTGGGCGTCGGGAATCTCCTCGACGCTGGTCTCCCGGGAGTCGACGTAGGTCGCGCCGAGTTCGTCGATGACGTCGACTGTCGGGTCGGGTCGGTCACGCCGGCCGACGCAGTAGGTGCGGTCGAAGTCCCGCCCGAGCATCCACAGCGTCAGCAGGCCAAGCGAACCGTTGCCAAGGACACAGGCGGCCTCGGGGCGCCACTCGAAGGGGTCACGCGTCGAGAACGCGTGGTCGTTTGCCTTCTCCGCGATGGAGATGGGTTCGACTAGCATCCCGTAGTCGGCCAGTTCCTCGGGGATGGGGACGAGCGTGTCGGCCGGCGAGGTGAAGTATTCGGCCATGAACCCGTGGTCGCCGACGATACCGCGCTCGACGTACTGGCCGTCGGGGGCCATGTCGGGCTCGCCGCGCCGGAAGTAGTCGTTCGTCTCGCCGTTCGGTTTCCGGCGGACGGTCGGGACGACCACCTGGCCGGCTTCGAGCCCGGAGCCGTTACCGTCCTCGACGACGCCGACGGCCTCGTGGCCCAGAATCATATGCTGGGACCCATCCGGATAGCCGCCGTGTGAGCCGGCGAGGACCTCGTGGTCGGTGCCGTCGACACCGACGCGAAGCGTCCTGACGAGCGCCTCGCCGTCGCCGGGCTCCGGGCGCTCCACGTCGAGTAGCTCCACGTCGTCCCCGTCGCGAGTGACACCGATAGCTTTCATAACTGAAACTCCGTCGAAGCATGGTTAAAATTATGCATGATTGTCACTCCGGCAGCGAGACGGCCCGGCCGGCTTCGCTGGACCGGTAGATACCATCCAGTACCCGTTGGACAGTCAGCGCCTGGTCGACGGTGTTGGTTCCGGGGGGGTCGCCGGTGGCGACGCTCTCGACGAACTGCTCCAGTTCGATGCCGTGGGCGTCATCGGACGCCATCTCGATTGCGGCGGTCCGATGGTGGTCCACGCCGGTCGAGACGGTCTCGTACAGTTCCATGTCGCCGTTGCTCAAATCGAGTCTGGCGCCGGCACCCGACCCCCGGACGACGTACTCCTGGCTGTCGGGGCGGTTCGACGCCCAGGCCACTTCGAGAGCGATGGTCGAGCCGTCGGCACAGCGGATGAAAGCCGAGACCGAGTCGTCGACGTCGAAGCCCTCGGCGCCCTGGTCCTCGCCCCACATCGACACGTACGTGTAGTTCGGACGGCTTCCGAACGTCGACCGCGTCTGTCCGGAGACCTCGACTACCTCCGGGAACTCCAGCAGATACAGCGAGAGGTCGATAGCGTGTACGCCGATGTCGATGAGCGCGCCGCCGCCGGCCAGGGGCTTGCGCGTAAACCACGAGCCGCGACCGGGGACGCCCCGCCGGCGGAGATAGTTCGCCTCGATGTGGTCGATATCGCCCATCGTCCCGTCGTCTCGGTAGCCACGGAGCACCCGGACCGGGTTTCGAAAGCGGTTGTGGAAGCCGACCATACAGAATCCTTCGGCAGTGGTGGCAGCCTCGGCGATTCGCTCGGCGCTCTCGACGGTGTGGGCGAGCGGTTTCTCCACGAACACGTCGAGGCCCGCCTCGAGCGCGCTGACGACGTACTCCTCGTGGAACCTGTTCGGTGTCGTCACGAGGATGGCGTCGACGCCTTCGTAGAGGTCGTCCTGTCGTTCGTAGACGGTCGCGTCGTACTGTGCGGCAAAGTGGGCTCGCGCGTCGGGGTTGACGTCCAGTCCGGCGGTGACGATATCCCCATAGCCCGCCTTCTGGAGGCGGTCGCAGTGGTGTCGTGCGATATTTCCGAGGCCGATAACGCCCAACCTGATCTCATGCATCTCACTCATTGTGATGTAAAAAGCGCCGAAGACGGATAGTCCTCCGGTCAGTACAGCTGTTGTTCACGCTCGTCGCGTTCCTGCTCGCGTTCGCGTTCGGCCGCTTCGGCCTGCCGACCGCGTCGATACCGGACGATACCGGGGATAATCTTGTTCTTCAGGTCCAGTGTGAACGACGCGATACCGTACGCCCAGAAGAAAAAGAGCACGAGCATTCCGCCCCAATAGACCGTGGCTACGAGTGTCGATGCCATGGTCAGTCGTCCGATTCGGCCTCGCTCTCAGTCAGTCCATCGCCGTCCCAGACCGCTTCGAGGGTGTGGGTGATGGCCTCGCCCGTGGCCGTATCGAAGAGATGGACGTTTCTGCGGTCGAGGACTACCTGGATGTCCTCGTCCTCCTCGATAACTGAGTCGGGGTCGATGCTTACGAGCAACTGGTCGTTGGTGGCCTGCTTCTGTGACATCGAGGTCTCACCCTCGCCAAGCAGCATGTAGGCGAATATCTCATCGCCCATCGGCTCGAGGATGTCCGTCCGGGCGTCGATGCGCTCCGAGGGGTCGGCGACCTCCTCGTGCAGCGCAGCGGGATAGATGTCCTCGGGCCGGACGCCGAGGGTCACCTCGTCACCGACGCCGATACCGTCGACGCTCGCCGGGTCGAAATCGAGCGAGAAGTTCTTCGTCTCGATGGCGTCCGCGGTGACGGAGCCCTCGACGAAGTTCATCGACGGGGAGCCGATGAAGCCGGCGACAAAGAGGTTGTCGGGCTCGTTATAACAGGTCAGCGGCGGGTCGATCTGCTGAAGGCGGCCCCCGTCGAGGACGGCGATGCGGTCCGAGAGCGTCATCGCCTCCTCCTGGTCGTGGGTGACGTAGATGATAGTCGTGTCCAGTTCCTTGTGCAGGCGCTGGAGTTCGGTCCGCATGTGGACTTTGAGCTTGGCGTCTAAGTTCGCCAGGGGCTCGTCCATCAGGAAGACGTCCGGTTCGCGCACGATGGCGCGGGCGATAGCGACGCGCTGGCGCTGGCCGCCGGACATCTCCTCGGGCATCCGTCCGAGCATCCCCTCCAGCTGGACGATGTCGGCCGCGTGTTCGACCCGACGGTCGATTTCGTCCTGCGGGTAATCCCGGAGCCGCAGGCCAAAGGAGATGTTGTCGTAGACGTCCATGTGCGGGAACAGCGCGATGTTCTGGAACACCATCGCGATGCCCCGGTCTTTCGGGGGGAGGTTCGTGACGTCGCGGTCGCCGATGTGAACCGTCCCCTCGGTGGGGATGGTCAGCCCGGCGATGGTCTCCATCGTCGTCGATTTCCCACAGCCCGAGGGGCCGACGAAGCAGATGAACTCTCCGTGGTCGATGTCGAGGTTCATGTCGTCGACTGCGGTGACTACCTCGCCCTGGTCGTCGTAGCGTTTCGTGACGTGTTCGAGTTTGAGTTTTGCCATATGTGTTACTCCTTGAGTGCGCCTGAGGTCAGTCCGCTGACGATGCGCTCCTGGGCGACGATGACGAGTATCACGACCGGCAGGACGCCGACGATGCTCGCGGCCGCCATGAGGTTGTACTGCGTGGTGTACTGGGTCTGGTAGCTGAGGATACCGCCGACGATGGGCGACCACCTGGCCGCCTCGGTCGAGGTCGCCATAATCGAGCTGAAGAAGTACTCGTTGTAGACGGCGATGAAGGTCAACACGGCGGCCGTGGCCACACCGGGGGCCGACAGCGGCATGATGACCCGGAACAGCGCGCCCAGCCGGGTCGTTCCCTCGACGCGAGCGGCGTCCTCCAGCCCGTCCGGAATCTGGCCGTAGAACGTCGTGAGGATGAAGATAGACAGCGGCATGAACAGCGCGCTAAACGGCAACACCATCGACCCCGGCGTGTTCAGCAGACGCGGCGGGGTAAACAGCGGGATGTCCGTAAATGGCAGCGTAATCGGCGCGTTGCCGGCGAACGCCTGGAACAGCGGGATGACGAAGGCCGCCGGCGGGAAGTAGCTGACCGCCAGAATCCCGAGCATCAGGAACGCCCGCCCGGGGAACCGCAGTCGGCCGAAGACGTATCCCGCGAGACTCGCCACGACGATGACGATGACCGTCGTCGTCACCGCCAGGGCGAAGCTGTTCAGCATGTACAGGTGAAACGGGACCTGCTCGAAGACGGTGATAAAGGCCTGCGGGTTGAACCCCTTTGGCACCGGCAGCGGGAACGTCGCGCTGACGCCAAAGAGGGTCACCTCCGGCAGGAAACTCCCCGCGAGCAGCCGCCCGGACGGCGTGACCGCCAGGACGAGCAGCCAGTAGAACGGGAACAGCGTCGTCACCAGGAAGAAAGCCATTGCGACGTAGAACAGCGCCCTGTACACCCGTTCGGGGTCCTGGATGGCGCGCTGTGTCCATCGAGCGAGCGGTCCCTCACTTTCGTTGTCGGTTGCGGTTGCCATGTCAGATAGCGTCCTCCCCTTGCCACACGATGAGCGCCATCACGGCGACGCCGATGATGGCGGCCGTGACGAAGGCGATTGCCGCTGCGGTCCCTTCGCGGGTGTTGAACGTCGCGACGACCATACAGGACAGCGACGGGATGACGGCACAGCTCGAGACGGTGTCGATGATGCCGTAGACCCGCATCGCCTGCACGGACCGGAACAGCACGGCGACGCCGATGGTCGGCAGGATGAGCGGGAACGTGATGTACTTGAACTGTTGCCACTTGCTCGCGCCCGCGACCTTCGCCACGTCGTAGAGCCCGCGGTCGATACTCTGGAGCCCGGCGAGGATGAGCAGCGCCATGAAGGCCGATGTCTTCCAGATGTCGGCGACGATGATGATGAACGTCGCGCTCGCGGTGTCGTTCAGCGTGTTCGTCGGCGCCAGCAGGCCGAGGTCGGCCAGTGGCGGCGTCGCGAAGCCGACGTTCGAGTTGAACATCAGGAAGAATATCATCCCCTGGATGACGATGGGCACCGCCCACGGGATGATGATTGCCGCACGGACCCACTTTCGCCCGGTGAAGTCTTGGTCGAGGATGAGCGCCTGTCCCAGTCCAATCACCGTCTCGAAAGCGACGCTCACTACGGCGAAGATAATCGTCACGACGAGGGCGCTGTTCAGCAGCGCCGTCAGCGACAGCGACGAGGGAACGAAGGTCGTCCCGCCCGGCAGGAACCTGTTTTTATCGCCCGTAAACAGCTGGACGTAGTTGTCGATACCCACGAAAGCCCTACCGGTGAGGTCGAGCGACGTCGCAAATAGCGACAGTTCGAACGTCCGAATCAGCGGATACAGTGCGACGACCCCGAGGAGGACGAAGACGGGAACGAGCAACAGATACGCGTACTGGGTGTCGCTCAGGTTCTCCATCCACCGCATCGCGTCGACGAGTAGGCCCGAGCGGCGGGACTCACGCCCCGTTTCGGTGCTCATCTGCGTGACCCTCCGTGGCTGGTCGGCTTCATGATGATTAATTGTCTCCTTTTAGTTTCAATCTATCGACGCTTACTGTGACTCGGTGTCCTCAAGTGCGCTCTGGAGTGTCGCCATCGCGTTGGCCGAGGAGGTGTCCTGACCGACCGCGCGGTTGGCCTGCTGAGAGATGTTGCTCGACTGGTCGCTCCAGACGGCGGTCACCGGGCGCGCCATCGTGTTGCTTCCGGCAACCTGCAGGGTGTCCATGTACCGACCGACGACGTCGACGTTCTGGGCCTCACTGGAGTTGAACAGCTCCGGCCGGGGCGGGAGCCAGCCCTGGACGGACAGCAACATGAGCTGGAAGTCCGGCTCCATCGCGGCGCGGATGACCTCGGCGACGTCCTCCTGGTTGTTGATGTTCGGGTTGACGGTCATGTGCCAGCCACCGAGGGCGGCCGTGGTGCCGCCGGTGCCGGGCTGGGCGGCCTCGCTCTCGGGGACCGCGTACGGAATCGGCATCGCGCCGAGGTCCTCGCCCAGTGCGGGGTCTTCGGTCTCATCCGGGTTCCGGCCGGTCAACGCGAGCGAGTACGGCCAGTTGCGGTGGAACACGGAGTTGCCCTCCGCGAAGGGCGTCCGGGCGCCCTCTTCTATCCAGCCGAGGATGTTGGTGGGAGTAAAGCCCCCACCGTAACTCCGGAACTGACTCTCGGCGTTTTCGTCGTGGACGAACTTCCGCATCATGTTCAGCGAGCTGATGACCTCCGGGCGGTCGACCGTGACCGGACGGTCCCCGATGGGACCGAAGAGGTTGTCGCGGCCGCCGAAGTAGGCGCCGCCCCACGAGGACATGACCTCGTTGAACGTACAGCAGGCGGTCCCCTCGTAGATGTCCCACTGGGTCGTAAAGCCGTACTGCGTCCCGGCGTTGTCCTGGACATCCTCGGCGATGGTGGACCACTCCTCCCAGGTCATGGGCTCGGTCGCCCAGTTGTCCGATTCGGGGCTATAACCCGCGTCTTCGACGAGGTCCTTGCGGTACTGCATCGTCGGGAAGTCCGGGAACACCGGCACGCCGTAGAGGTCGCCGCTGCCCGGGTCACGGGCCGTTTCGGTGAACGCGGTGAAGTAGTTCTCCGAGATGTCATTGACCAGTTCGTCGGGCAGGGCCTCCGAGAGGTTCTGGAGCTGGCCGCGCTGGATGAAGATGTTCGTCCAGCCGTTGTCCATCAGGAACATGTCGGGGTCCGTCTCCCCGGCGTTCAGGAGGCGGTTGTAGTTCGACCGGGCCGCACCGGTGTCCTGGTCCCGAGGGACGAACTCGACCGTGATGTCCTCGGTGAGGCCGTTGTCGTGCAGGGACTGTTTGATGGCGTCACCGTTGTTCTGGACCGCGACAGGGTCAAAGCCCCACGTGACTGTCCGCCCCGAGCCGCCCTGGCCGCCGCCGCCAATGAGGTCCGCACAGCCGGCCAGCCCGGCTGTGACTCCCGAAACTCCGGCGGCCTGAACGAACCGCCGTCGCGATACTGCTGACGAACGGGTCTCGTGTGTGTCGTTCTTCGACATATCTGTTCAGTGGTGATGTGGGCCACTACTTAACTATTGCCCATAATTAACCACAGTCGTTGTTAATGAGTTTTAAACTCGGGTACAACAAGGATTGTTACTGATAAATCCCGGCTGAAGCTAACAATCATTATATAAATATCCCGGCGCTCCGTGACTGGCGCTCCGGAGGGAGAATCTCAAACGCACAAACTGTGGTACAATTTATTCAGCCGCGTCACTGGTGCTCCTGTGTGGACAGCCCCCTCAAAACGGTGTCGGTCCAGTAATCGCCGTCAAAAGAACTGCGACACAGAGCGACGTACAGCCGGGCACTCGGGCTGACTAGTCGTAGCGGACGTCGGTTATCGTGATTTCGGTGGCCTCGATTGTCTCGAGGACGGCCCCCCAGCCACCGATGTCGTACTGCTTCCCGTCGGCCTCAAGAGTGAGATTGATACGGCCCGCAAGCTGGGCCAGCGGGACCGGGTCCTGGCGACCCATGGAGCTGCCGGTGTAATCGATGCTTACGACCTGACCGGTCAGGTCGACCGGCTCCTTCGTGTCGGTCTCGTACCCCTGGACGGTAGCCTCGACCGTCGCGCCCTTCGCCAGAATCGGCTCCAGGTCCCGGACCGCATGGCGCAGGTCCACGTAGGTCGTCGGCGTCTCCGGGGTGCGAACGGTGTACACCGTCTCCCATATCTCCCAGAGACAGGTGAGGAAAAACCAGTGGAACAGATAGGTGTGGGTGCGGTCGTTGACGAGCACGCCGTACTCGTTGACGGACTGCCGGTGGGGGGCAAAACAGGTCCAGCGACGGTCGACAAGCACCAGAAACGGCGACGGGATATCCCGGTGACGGGTTTCCGTACACGCGCCCTCTATCTTCGACTGGTCGGGAATGTCGTCGTCTGAATTGGTACAGATGCTGAGCTTGATGTTGACGCCCCGGTCGTGGGCGGCGACAAGCTCCGACCGGAGCGCGCGAAACTGCTCGGTGTCGACGCCCAGTTGAATCTGCTGGTCCGCAGCGCCGATGAGTTCCTTCGCTCGCTTGAGCACCGTGTCGAACCGCTTGACGATGCTCACCTCGTGGTCTGACATCTCCGGCTCGTTCCACCGTTTTTCGATGGCCGCCGCGGCGTCGAGATACTTGCTCGACTGGGAGCGGAGGTCTTCGAGGACCCCCTGTGGGTCGTGTGCCCGAGCGGTGAGCGAGTCCTGCTGGAAGGTCTCGATGTATCCCTTCGATTCGAGGTCCCGGAGCACGTCATAGATACGCGGGTCCGGCACCTCGGAGGCGTCGGCGATATCCGTCGCCGAGGCCGTCCCAAGCCCTAACAGCGCGACGTAGGCCTCCGCCTGATACGGCGAGAGACCTGCGTCTTCCAGTGTCGCTGTCAGTTCGTCGTCGTCCATTCGTCTCCCTGCTGTGTGGTCGTTCGGTAGCTGTTTTCTGGTTCCATATTTTACACCCCTTGTTGTTATTTTTGAGACGTAATTGTGGGTACTTTTCTACTTCGGTACGCTACGGACGCCGTTCCCGTGGTGTGGCACCCGTCGACCGATTTCGTGTGATTCAATAACAATGGGCGTTGTAAAATTCTATTGCATGAGAGATAACCGTAGCCGGAGGGCCCGACCCGGGTACACCGACCACGGGACGTCACCGGAGGAGATACTGGTCCGTTCCTCGGGGCCGCGCCCGAGTGTGTGGCAGGCCGGAGTGGGACCCGCTGATATCGCGGCCAAAAGGCATTGATATTAAGCCCTGCCGGACAGACGTTCGCGTATGAAGAATATCGACGACCTCGTCGACAGTGCAGCGGACCTCGCCGAGCGAGGACTGTCCAAGGGTGAGATAGCCGACGAACTGAACGTCTCCCGCGAGACTGCGAGCTGGCTGGTCGAGCGGAGCGGGTCCGGCCCCACGCCGACGGAGACGCCCAAGAGCGGTCCCCACGACATCCACGTCGACTGGTCCGCGCTGGGACGGGACAGCGCGCGGCTCCATCACGTCGGCTGTGCGATGGCCGACCTCCTCTCGAAGCAGGGCGAAGACGTCGACCTCACTATCGGCATCGAGAAGGCCGGTGCGCCGCTGGCCACCACGGTCGCACGGGAACTGGATACGGACCTCGGGACCTACGCTCCCTCGAAACACCAGTGGGACGACGACGAGAGCGACACCTCCGATGGCTCGTTCTCCCGGAACTTCGCCCAGATTCGGGACCGGGACTGCTACGTCGTCGACGACACCATCACCAGTGGCAACACGATGACCGAGACCGTCGATGCCATCCAGAAACAGGGCGGCAACCCCATCGCCTGTGTCGTACTGGCCGACAAGCAGGGCATCGAAGACATCCACGGCGTCCCCGTCTACTCGCTGTTGCAGGTCATCCGCGTGGGCAGCGACGACCCCTCGGCCTGAACGCCGGACGATAAACACCGGTTTCGACGGCTACTCGAGCCGGAACACGCGGGCCTCGTAGGGTTCGTGGGCCGTCGTGGGCGTGATGGCGTCCCGGTCGTAGTTCGACAGCAACAGGTCGGCGTCCTCGACCGTCGTCGGAAGCTCCACGGGTTCCCGGTCCGCCGAGAAGTTGAGCACCGCGAGCATCCGCTCGCTGACGCCACCGTCGGGGTACTCAAGCGTCTGTGTGTAGGCGGCCAGTCGTTCGTGCTCGGGGTGGAGGTCCTCGTATGTGCCATAGACGAAGGCGTCGTGTTCGGCGCGCAACTCGATGAGCGAGCGGTAGTACGCCGTGACTGAGTCGTCCGCCTGGGCGGCGACGTTGACCTCCTCGTAGTTGGTGTTGACCGGGAGCCACGGTTCGCCGTCGGTAAAGCCCGCGTGGTCGCTGTCGTCCCACTGCATCGGCGTCCGGGCGTTGTCCCGCGAACGATACCCCACGATGTCGGCGACCTCCTCGAAACTGTCGTACTGTCCGGAGTCGAGCAGCTCCCTGGTCGCCCGTCGAGCGTCGACGTCCGCCAGACTCTCCACGTCCGTCCACTGGGCGTTGGTCATCCCCAGCTCCTGCCCCTGATAGACGTAGGGCGTCCCGGAACGGGTCAGCATGAACGTCCCGAGCATCGTCGCCGACTCGCGGTGGTACGTCTCGGGGTCGCCGTAGCGAGAGACGACCCGTGGCTGGTCGTGGTTCTCCCAGAACAGCGCGTTCCAGCCCTCCGCCGAGAGCCCGTCGTGCCACCGGCGGGTTATCTGTTTGAGTTCGGGCAGGTCCCAGTCGCCGACGCTCCAGCGCTTGCCGTCCTCGTAGTCGAGCTTCGTGTGCTGGAAGTGAAAGGCCATGTCCAGCGGGCCGTCCGTCCCCGCGTACTTGCGGGCCTGCTCGACGCTCAGCTGCGGCATCTCGCCGACGGTCATGGCGTCGTAGTTCGAGAGGACCTGCTCGTCCATCGCCTCGAGATACGCCAGCAACCGGGGGCCGTCGACGAAGTGCCGTGCACCGGTCCACTCGGCATCGGGGTCGCCGTCCGGTAGCCCGGCCGCCTTCGAGAGCAGATTGATGACGTCCAACCGGAATCCGTCGATGCCCTTCTCCAGCCACCACTCCATCGTGTCGAAGATGTCCCGCCGCACCGCCGGATTTCGCCAGTTCAGGTCCGGCTGTGACTCGTCGTACAGATGTAGGTAGTACTTGCCCCGTTCCTCGTCGTACGTCCAGGCGGACCCGCCGAAAAACGACTCCCAGTTGTTGGGCGCCTCGCCGTCCTCGCCCTCGCGCCAGATGTAGTAGTCCTCGTAGTCCGGGTCGCGCCGTCGGGAGCGCTGGAACCACTCGTGGTCGACGGAGGTGTGGTTGACGACGAGGTCCATCACCAGCCGCATATCCCGCTCGTGTACCTGTGCCAGTAGCTCCTCCCAGTCGCCCATCGTCCCGTACTCGTGGTGGATGGAGCGGTAGTCGCTGATGTCGTAGCCGTTGTCGTGCTGTGGCGACTCGTACACCGGGTTCAACCAGATGGCGTCGGCGCCCAGGTCAGCGACGTGGTCGAGTCGGTCGATAATCCCGGGAATGTCGCCGATGCCGTCGCCGTCGCTGTCTGCGAAGCTTCGCGGGTATATCTGATAGACGACCGACTCCTTCCACCACGTTCGCTCAGCCTCCGGGACCGGGCAACTGGTCTGTTGTGGTGGTTTGGTCATGGTTACTCCAGTCGATAGACGCGTGCTTCGTAGGGTCGCAGCGTCAGCGAGGCGCCCGCTTCCGTCGGCGGGTTGTAGTTCGAGCACAGCAGTTCCTCGGTACGGGCGGCGTCGTCGAGTGTCACTGTCGTCTCCGTGTCGTCGACGTTCAATGCCACTAAAACGGCGTCGTCTTCGAGTTCCATCCGATAGGCCCACACGGATTCGTGGTTCGGAAGCAAAAGGTTATACGCACCATATATCAACTCCTCGTGGGTTTCTCGCAGTTCGACGAGGTCGCGGTAGTAGTGAAGCACCGAGTCACGGTCGGTCACGGCGGCCGCCGCGTTGATTGTCTCGTGGTTGGGGTTGACCGGGAGCCACGGCTCGCCGTCGGTGAAGCCGGCGTGTTCGCTGTCGTCCCACTGCATCGGCGTCCGGGCGTTGTCCCGAGAGCGGTCCCTGACAGCCTGCTTGACTTCCTCGAAGTCCGCTATCTCGCCCGCCTCGATAGCGGCCTCGACCTTGCCGACTGACTGGAGGTCGTCCAGTTGTTCGAGACGTTCCCACGGGTAGTTCGTCATTCCGAGTTCCTGGCCCTGGTAGACGTAGGGCGTCCCGGAGAGCGTAAACAGGAGGGTCCCCAGCAGTTTGGCGGACTCCCGGCGGTACTCGCCGTCGTCGCCAAAGCGGGAAACGATGCGGGGCTGGTCGTGGTTGGTCAGGTACAGCGAGTTCCAGCCGTCCAAGTCCGTCTGCCACTCCGAGAAGACGGCCTTGAGGTCGGTGAGGTTCCACTCGCTCGGGGAGAGCCACCCCGATTTCTGGTCGACGGACATATGTTCGAAGTGAAAGAGCATGTCTATCGGGCCGTCGGCGCCGACGTAATCGCTCCCCGTCTCCGGGTCAACGTCGAGACACTCGCCGACGGTCATCACGTCGTAGTCGTCGTAGGTCTCCGTGGCCATCTCCGTCATGTAGCCCAACGCCTCGGGGCCGTTGGTGAACTGCTCGATGCCGACCCACTCGCTGTCGGGGTCGCCGTCGGGGAGCCCCTCCGGCTTTGATATCGCGTTGATGACGTCCATCCGGAAGCCGTCGATGCCCTTCTCCAGCCACCAGTTCATCATGTCATAGACGTTCTCGCGGACGGCTTCGTTGTCCCAGTTCAGGTCCGCCTGCGTCTCGTCAAACAGATGGAGATACTGCAGTCCGGCCGTCTCGTCGTAGTTCCAGGCGTCCCCGCCGAAGCCGCTCGTCCAGTTGTTGGGCGCCTCGCCGTCCTCGCCCTCGTGCCAGAAGTAGTACTCGCGATAGCCGTCCTCGTCGCGCCGGGACTTCTGGAACCACTCGTGGTCGACGGAGGTGTGGTTGACGACGAGGTCCATCACCAGCCGCATATCCCGCTCGTGTACCTGTGCCAGTAGTTCCTCCCAGTCGCCCATCGTCCCGTACTCCTCGTGAATAGCCCGATAGTCGCTGATGTCGTAGCCGTTGTCGTGCTGTGGCGACTCGTACACCGGGTTCAACCAGATGACGTCGACGCCCAGGCCTGCGACGTAATCCAGCTTCTCGATGACGCCCCGGAGGTCACCGACGCCGTCCCCGTCGCTGTCCGCGAAACTCCGTGGATAAATCTGATAGACGACTGCCTCCTTCCACCACGTTCGCTGCTCGTCCATATACACCACGCTAGTACCAACCCGTACTTAAAATTATTCCAAAGTTAACAATCGGTGTTGTAAATATAACCGAAACAGTTCACACCCCACCGGTCACCGTTTTAGTACGGCATGACGGGGAATCGCGGTGTCATACCCGACTGCTTCGACCCGTTCGGTCGGCCACTCGCCGGTCCCGGAGAGCAACTCGATGCCGTCGGCCGTGACCAGATGGGTGTCCTCGCTCTTTGCGCCCCCGACGGTCGGGTTCCAGGCGTACCCCTGTGGCAGGACGACAGACGCCTCGCTGTCGGGGGACCCAATCCACTCCCGGCCGGCGTAGCCCGCCGCGCCGCCCTGGTGATGGTTGCGCCACTCGCCGTCCCACCCGACGGCGTCGTAGGCCCGCTGGATGGCTTCGAACACGTCACTGGCGGTCCCGCCCGCTCTCCCCACGGCCCGCGTCGCAGCCAGTGCGGTCGCCTCGATGCACATTGCCGCCGCTGTCCGCTCACTGAGCCAGTTTGGCGGGTCGAAGGCGACCGTCCGGGTACAGCTGGTACAGAGCCCATCGCGCCCGGCAGTCACCGAAAGCAATGCATACTCGCCGAGCGGTTCGGTCTGTGGGGTGTAGTGACGATACAGCTGTGCCCGCTCAGCACTGCCGACGAGGGCAACTGGTGAGTCGATGCCAGCCGCCGCCAGTTCGCCCCGGAGGTCGGCCGCGACGGCCCGTTCGGTATCCGTCGAATCGACCCGCCGCGCCACGCGTTCGACCGCCTCGGCCACGTCGGCACTCAGCGTCCGGTATCGCTGCTGCTGGCGCTCGGTCAGCGGCTGCCGGAGTGCCGACGCGTCCACGCTCTCGAACTCGGCCACCTCGAAATCGGCCGCCGCCGGCAGCGGACTCACCTCGGCGACGGCCGAGGTCAGGTCGGTCTCGTACCAGGTGTAGGTCTCGACGTCGACGTCATCGCGTAGCTCCTCCGCACGCAGGCGCGGCCCTTCGATGCCGTCTGTGACGACCGTGACACCGTCACCGTCGTAGCCCGCCGCCGCGACGCCGATATCGCCGCCCCGGTCGACGACGTTGCTTCCGCCGGTCACCCAGGCGAAGCTGTTCGGTCGTGCGAACCAGACCGCCGCGAGACCGTGCCGTTCGAGATACGCGTCGAGTCGGGCGGTAAGTGACATACTGAACAAACGGATGGCGGCCGGTTAAACCCGCCCGGTGTGACAGCGGTAGTGTTTAGTTTAGTAGAAAACGCGGAAGAAAGCCAGAAAGCCCCCGACCGCTCGACTACTGCGACTCGCTGCGCGCTTCACTCACTCCGCTCGTTGCAGTGCTTGCTTCGCCTCGTACGTCGAGCGGTCCCGAGGAGCGCAGCGAGCCCCCCGACCGAAGCCAGCCGGGGCTTTCTGGCTGGTGACAGTCTGAATCGCCTAACTAAACACCACCGTGACAGCCTATAGCGACACGCGTTCGCCACGGTCGTCGCTGCGCTCGACCGCATCGAGAACCCGCTGGACCGCCAGCCCGTCGGCGAAGCTCGGTTCGTACTCGCCGCCCTCGGCCACTGCCGAGAGGAACTCGTAGTCCTCGTGAACGAAGGTGTGTTCCCAGCCGATGACGTGGCCCGGCGGCCACCAGTGGTCGATGTAGGGGTCGTCAGCGTCCGTCACCAGAATCGTCTCGTACCCCCGCGACCCCTCCCGGAGCACCTCCAGTTCGTTTAGCCGCTCCAGGGAGAACCGCAGGCTCCCCTTTGCCCCCTCAATCTCGATGGTGTGGTCGTTCTTGTGGCCGTTGGCAAAGCGCGACGCCTCGAGGGTTCCTACCACACCGTTCTCGAAGTCCACTTGCGCGCTGTAGGCGTCGTCGACCGTGACCGGGCGGGTCCCGCTGCCGTCTTCCACTGGTCGCTCGTCGACGAACGTCCGGAGGTGACCGGAGACTTCGGCGATGTCGCCCACGAGAAAGCGTGCGAGGTCGACCGTGTGCGCACCCAGGTCGCCCAGCGCGCCGCTGCCGGCCATCTCGGCGTCGTTGCGCCAGGACCACGGCGCCTCCGGGTCGACCAGCCAGTCCTGGAGATATCGCCCCCGGAAGTGGTGGAGTTCGCCGAGGTCGCCATTTTCGATGAGCCGCTTTGCGTACTGGACGGCCGGGACGAACCGGTAGTTGAACGCGACGCCGGCCGGGACCCCGGCGTCGCTCGCCGCGTCGGCCATCGCCTCGGCGTCCTCTAAGGTGGGCGCGAGCGGCTTCTCACAGAACGTCGGCGTGCCGGCCTCCAAGGCGGCGATGGAGGGCTCCGCGTGGACGTGGTTCGGCCCGAGGTTGTAGAACACGTCCACCTCGTCGACCACGTCGCGCCAGTCGGTGGCGGTGCGGGCGAAGCCGAGTCGGTCGGCGGCGTCGGCTAACGCCACCTCATCGCGGCCGACGATGACCTCGCGGTTCACCTCAGGGGCGTCCTCGAAGAACATCGGGAGCCGAGCGAAGGCGTTGGCGTGGGCGTTGCCCATGAAGCGGTAGCCGAGGACGCCGATGTCGAGTGGGTCTGCGGTCATTGGTGGGTCACTCCGCCCAGTAGGCGTCGCCCGGCTGTGTCTCGAAGACGGCGCGGTCCAGTACGTCGACGGCCTTCTCTAAGCCCTCGCGGGCGCTGGTCAGGGAGTCCTCGTGTTCGATAGAGAGGGCGCCGTCGTAGCCGACCATCCGCAGCGTCGAGACCACGTCCTTCCAGTGGCCCTCGCCGTGGCCGTAGCCGATAGAGCGGAACAGCCACGAGCGGTCGGGTTCGTGGGTGTATGGTGTCGTATCGAGGACGCCCTTCTCTCGGGCCCGGTCCTCGTACACCTTGGTGTCCTTGGCGTGGAAGTGATGGATGGCGCCGTGTTCGCCGAGCAGTCTGATTGCTGCGGTCACGTCGATACCCTGCCAGTAGAGATGTGAGGGGTCGAAGTTCGCGCCGATGTACTCGTTGGTCCGGTCCCGGAGTTCCAGCATCCCGTGGGGCTCGTAGACGAGCATGTTCGGGTGCATTTCAATGGCCACGTCGACGCCGTGGTCGGCGGCGTGGTCGGCCAGGTCCGTCCAGTACTCCGTCGCCACCTCCCACTGGTAGTCGTGGGCGTCGGCGTGTTCCTGTGGCCAGGGCGCCGTGACCCAGTTGGGGACCTCGTCGTTCGGCCCGCCGGCTGGCAGCCCGGAGAAACACGTCACCGTGTTCACGTCCAGCTGGCCGGCAAGCGTAATTGTCTCCCGGAGTTCCGCGTCGGCCGTCCCAGCGCGGTCGTCGTCCGGATGCAGTGGGTTGTTGTGCGTCGCGAGCGCGCTCACCCGCATCCCGTATTCGTCGAGCAGGTCGTGCAGTTCGGCCTGTGCGGCCTCGTCATCGAGCAGTTCGCCACGGTCGAGGTGGTCCGAGCCCGGGTAACCGCCACAGCCGATTTCGACGGCGTCGACGCCGATACCGTCCAGATACGACAGCGTCTCCCCGAGGGACTGGTCACCGAGCGGAACTGTTAGCACACCGATATCCATGGAGTCAGGTACAACAGGTGGTGTGATAAAAACACGGGCGGGGGCAGGGACCGCCGCCTGCCGACGGTCGCTCACGCGTACTGCTCCACCAACCGTCGCAATCGAGAACCGCGATATGGGTCGCTTTCCTCTAGACTTTTCTGACGGGACAAGCAAGCCATCCGCATGGGAAACGCGAACGACATTGATTACGCCGACCTGCACGACCCCAACGCGGAGTACACGATGCGCGAGCTATCCGCCGAGACGATGGGGGTCACCGCAAAGCGGGGCGGCGGTCGAGACGTCGAGATTACCGACGTCCAGACGACGATGGTCGACGGGAACTTCCCGTGGACGCTGGTTCGTATCTACACCGACGCCGGCGTCGTCGGCACCGGTGAGGCCTACTGGGGCGCGGGCGTCCCCGAACTCATCGAGCGGATGAAACCCTTCGTCATCGGCGAGAACCCCCTCGATATCGACCGGCTCTACGAGCAGCTGATTCAGAAGATGTCGGGCGAGGGCTCGGTCGAAGGCGTCACCGTCACCGCCATCGCCGGCATCGAAATCGCGCTGCACGACCTCGCCGGGAAGATTCTGGCGGTGCCGGCCTACCAGCTCCTGGGCGGGAAATACCGCGACGAGATGCGTGTCTACTGTGACTGCCACACCGAGGCGGAGGCCGACCCCGACGCCTGTGCTGCGGAGGCCCGACGGGTCGTCGACGAACTCGGCTACGACGCGCTGAAGTTCGACCTTGACGTCCCGAGCGGCCTGGAGAAGGACCGCGCGAACCGCCATCTCCGCCCCGGAGAGGTCCGTCACAAGGCCGAAATCGTCGAGAAGGTCACCGAGGAGGTCAAAGACGAGGCCGACGTGGCCTTCGACTGTCACTGGACCTTCTCCGGTGGCTCGGCGAAGCGACTGGCCGACGCCATCGAGGAGTACGACGTCTGGTGGCTGGAAGACCCCGTCCCGCCGGAGAACATCCAGGTCCAGGAGGAGGTCACCAAGTCCACGACGACGCCCATCACCGTCGGCGAGAACCGCTATCGCGTAACCGAGGAGCGACGGCTCATCGAGAACCAGGCCGTCGACATGGTCGCGCCGGACCTCCCGAAGGTCGGCGGGATGCGCGAGACCCGCAAGATTGCCGACGTGGCAAACCAGTACTACATCCCAGTCGCGATGCACAACGTCGCCTCGCCGGTTGCGACGATGGCAAGCGCACAGGTCGGCGCTGCCGTCCCGAACTCGCTTGCCGTCGAGTACCACTCCTACGAACTGGGCTGGTGGGACGACCTCGTAGAAGAGACAGTCATCGAGGACGGCTACATCGAGATTCCGGAAGAACCCGGGCTCGGCGTCACGGTCGATATGGACGCCGTCGAGGCGCACATGGTCGACGGCGACACCCTCTTCGACGAGGCGTAGGAGTTCACCGTCGACACGACACCGCTCCCGTCACTGGGTGCCGAACCGCTCGGCGACGGCCTGCCGGTCCAGCTTCTCCGGCCCAGAGGTGGGCATCTCGTCGATGAATTCCAGATGCCTGGGCAGCTTGTACCGTGCGAGCCGACCCTCACAGACGGCCTCGATATCGGCGAGGGTCAGCGACTCGTCGCCCTCGACGACGGCCTTACCGACCTCGCCCCACTGCTCGTCCGGGACCGGTATCACGACCACCTCGTCGACGCCCTCGTGGTCCGAGAGCACCGACTCGACCTCGGCCGGATAGACGTTCTCGCCCCCGCTGACGAACACGTCTTTCTTGCGGCCCTCGATGCGGTAGTAGCCGTCGGCGTCGACGCTGGCGAGGTCCCCGGTCGACACCCACCCGGAGCCGAAGGTCGCCACACTCTCCTCGCTGTCGAGATACCCCGAGGCCGCGTGGGGCGAGCGCAACTCGAGTTCCCCGACAGTGCCGGTGTCGACGGGCTCGCCGTCGTCGACGACTCTGGCGTCGACGTGCATCGCCGGCTTGCCGACCGTGTCTGCCTTCTCCCCGGGCCACCCGTCGGGCATCGCGAAGTTGTTCGGGCCACACTCGGTGAGGCCGTACCCCTGTGACAGCTCGACCCCACGGTCCCACCAGGTCTCCATGACGGACTGCCGGCAGGGGCCGCCGCCGGATTTGACGATGCGAAGCGTCGAGAGCGTCGTCGTGACCCAGTCGTCGTGCTCGGTGAGCATCCTGAGGACGGCGGGGACGGCCACGAGCACCGTGGCCGCCTCGCGCTCGACGGTCGCAAGTAGCCCGCCCGGGTCGAACTCGCGGGCTATCACGACTGTCCCGCCCATGTGCCAGACCGGGACCGTGATGACGTTCCAGCCGCCGGTGTGGAACATCGGAAAGGTAAGCGGCGTCACGTCGTCGTCCCGCAGTCCCCACGACGTGATTGTGTTCAGCGAGTTCCAGACGACGGCCCGATGGCTGATGACCGCCTCCTTCGGTGTCCCGGTCGACCCCCCGGTGTGCAGGAGTAGATGGATGTCCTCGGGCGCGAGCGTCGCCGGCTCCACCGGGTTCGGGTCTTCCGGGAGTGTGTCGGCGTACGACGGGTGGTCTGCAGGGAGGTCGGCGTCCGACGATTCGACCACCAGCAACGGCGTCTCCGACCTGTCGCAGGCCTCCAGGCCGGCCGCCACGTCGTCGACGAACGGCGCTTCGACGACGACCAGCCCGGGGTCGACCCGGTCGAGCAGTTCGCCGAGTTCGGGCGGGGCCAGCCGGTGTGAAAGCGGCGCGAGCACGCCGCCGGTCTTGCCGGTCGCGAAAAAGAGGTCGACGACGGCCGGGCGGTTCCGCGAGACGACGGCCACACGGTCGTCCCGGCCGACGCCGAACTCCCTCAGCAGTCCCACGACGCGGTTGGCCCGCCGGTCGAGGTCGGCGTAGGTGAACCGCCGGCCGGTGGTCGCGTCCACCAGGGCCGTCCGCTCCGGCGTGAGAGTGGCGCGCTTCTCGCTCCAGGCGCCGACCCACGCCTGCGGGCCGTCGCTGAACTCAGACATCGTCGAGGAACTCCGTGAGAGCGTCGTTTACCTGTTGGGCCCGCTCGATGAACAGGAGATGTGGGGCCCCCGAAAGCGTCTGAAACCGGGCGTTCGGGAGCCGCGCTGCCAGCAGTTCCCCGTTCTCGACGGGAACGACCCGGTCGGCGGTGCCGTGCAGGACCAGCGCGGGCACGCGAATCTCCCCGAGGCGGTCGGCGACGTCGAACGCCTGGACCGCAGCGCCCTGCCACAGTCGGGCCTGGTCGCTCGCGTCGCTGTCGAGCCGCCAGTCGACGATATCCGCGACGAGGCCGTCGTTCGACGCCATGAACTCGTCGGTCATCGCGGGCCCCATCTTGTACCGGATTTCCTCGCGGGCGTCGAAGTCGTCGGGCACGTCGTACATGCGCGCCTGTGTCTCCTCGGGAATCGGGACGGCCTCGGGCCCGCCCGGCGAGGTACACATGAGCGTCAGCGACCGGGTGCGGTCGCACTCCAGCGCGAACTGCAGCGCTATCATCCCGCCCATGCTGGCGCCGACAACGTGGGCCGACTGCACGCCGGCGTGGTCCATGACGGCTGCGAGGTCGCTCGCCATCTCGGCCATCGTGTAGGGGCCCTCCGGCGTCCCGGAGTCGCCGGTACCCCGGTTGTCCGGGACGATGGTGTCGTACGCCTCGACGACGGCGCGGCGCTGCCACTGCCACATCCACCGACTGTAGCCGATGCCCTCGACGAACACGACTGTCTCGGCGTCGGCGGGGCCCTCCCGCTCGTAGGCGAGGCGGACGCCGTCGTTGTGTGCTATCTCCATTGGCTATCTCCCGACGTGGTGTGGGTGTGTCAGTGTCATGTGTGGTCGAAGCGGCCAAAGCGGTTCGCGGCCACAGCGGCCAGCGTGCTCGCGCCGTACCGGTCATCGTCTCGACGGTGGGCAACACCTCGTACTGGACCGGCGACGTGACCAGCAGATGGTACACCGACGGGTGGACGGCCAGCGGAGTCATAAATTGTGTTGTCCAAAAACGCACCCGTTTGTTACTAATTAGGTATCGACTGTCTCGACCGTTCAACACGCCATCACGAACCCGCGAATTTCGGGGGACTTGACGCCCAAAACAACCGTTTCTATCACGAACGACCACAGGGGACGGCGCGACAGTATCTCCCTGATTCAATAGTGTTTTAGGCTTCGGATATGGAGAGACTGATATGACTTTGCACGCCAGAGAGATAAACCAAGACGTGCGGGAGCTTGGTGAGCTCTTGGGCGACGTTCTCGAGACGCAATCTTCGACTGAGGCGTTCAAAATCGTCGAGCGAACACGGAAAGCCTCTATCGAGTACCGGCGTGGCGACGCCGATACCCGAAAGGAGGTCGACGAGACCCTCGACCGCCTCAACCCGGAGATGCAGGATATCGTCGCCCGGGCCTTTACCACGTATTTCGAGCTTATCAACCTCGCCGAGGAGCGCGAGCGAGTCCGGGAGACCCGCGAGGGCAGCCAGGAGGGCATCCTCGCCGACAGCGTCGAGGCGGCCGTCGACATGCTGGACGACCGCGGCGCCGACACCGAGGAACTCCAGCAGGTACTCGACGACGTACTCATCGAGCCGACCTTCACCGCCCACCCGACCGAGGCCCGCCGCAAGACTGTCAAGGCGAAGCTCCGCTCGGTCGCGGAGGACCTGGAGCTACTTGACGAGGTCCGGCTGACCGACCGCGAGGAAGACCACATCGAACGCGACCTCGCCGCCGAGGTGACGAGCCTTTGGCAGACCCCGCAAGTCCGCGAGCGACGCCCGGAAGTGACAGACGAGGCGCTCAACATCCAGTGGTACCTCGAGAACGTCCTCTTCGAGGTCATCGACGGGGTGTACGACGAACTAGAACGCGCCATCGAAGAGCGGTACGACGAGGATATCGAGGTCCCCAAGCTCTACGAGTTCCGTTCGTGGGCCGGGTCGGACCGCGACGGCAACCCCTTCGTGACCCCCGAGGTCACCGAGGAGACACTGGAGCGCCAGCGCGACACCATCCTCCCGCTGTACCGCGACAAGCTCAAGGAGCTCTCCGGCGTGCTCTCTCAGGACGCCTCGAACATCACGACCGACGCGACGTTCGACGAGCGCCTGGGCGAGCACAAAGAGCGCCTCCCCGGCATCGCCAGCGAGGCCGAAGAACGCTACCCCGACGAGCCCTACCGCCAGAAGCTCAAGCTGATGCGCGAGTCGGTGCTCCGGGTCAGCGACGTCCGACAGGGCGGCTACGACAATCCCGAGGACCTGCTGAAGGACCTCCGTTCTATCGCGGAGAGTCTCCGGGAGAACAACGCCGAGGTCGTCGCCGAGTCCCACGTCGACCCCCTGATTCGGAAGGTCGACACCTTCGGCTTCTCGCTTGCGGGGCTGGACCTCCGTGACCACCGGAAGATGCACACGGACGCCATCGCCGAGACGATGGACCGACAGGGCATCGACTACGCCGGGATGGACGAGGACGAGCGCGTCGAGTGCCTCACGGAGGCCCTCCTCCAGGACGGCACGGTCGTCGATATGGAGGACGAGACGGGCCTGTCCGACGATTCGGCCCGCGTCCTCGAACGGTTCCGCAAGACCGCCGACTGGCAAAACGAGTTCGGCGTCGACGCCATCGACACCTACGCCATCTCCTGGTGTGAGGAGCCAAGCCACGTACTCGAGGTCCTCTTCCTCGCCGACCAGGTCGGCATCGTCGACCTTCCGGGCTACTGCGGGCTGGACATCGTCCCGCTGCTCGAATCGGAGTACGCCCTCTCGGGCGCCCGGCGCATCATGGGGACCCTCTTCGAGAACGAGGCCTACGAGATGGCGCTGAACGCCCGCAACGGCGTCCAGGAGATAATGCTGGGGTACTCCGACTCCAACAAGGAAAACGGCTTCCTGGCTGCGAACTGGTCGCTGTACAACAACCAGAAGCGCCTGGCCGACATCACCAGCGACTTCGACGTCGACATGCGTCTGTTCCACGGTCGCGGGGGCTCTATCTCCCGTGGCGGCGGGCCGATGAACGACGCGATGCTTGCACTGCCAAACGAGACCGTCACCGGCCAGATAAAGTTCACCGAGCAGGGCGAAGCCATCGCCGAAAAATACGCCAATCCCGACATCGCCCAGCGCAACTTAGAGCAGATGCTCAACGCGCAGGTCCGGGCCCGGCACAACGCGATGGAGGACCCCGTCGAAGAGATTCCCGACGCCTGGCGCGAGGCCATGGAGAAGTCGGCCCCCGCCGCCCGCGAGGAGTATCAGGACCTCCTGCAGACCGACGGCTTCGTCGACTACTTCGAGCAGGCCACGCCCATCACGGTCATCGAGAACTTGAACATGGGCTCCCGGCCCGCCTCCCGCAGCGAGGACCGCAGCGTCGACGACCTCCGGGCTATCCCGTGGGTGTTCTCCTGGACCCAGGCCCGCTGTATCATCCCCGGCTGGTACTCCATCGCTACGGGGCTGAACGCCTACCTCGAGGACGGCGGCGACATCGAGACGCTCCGGGAGATGTACGAGGAATGGCCGTTCTTCCGGACGAAAATCGACAACGCCTCGCTCGCGCTGGCCCGGACGGACTTCGACATCGCAACGGAGTACGCCGACCTCGCCGACGACGACCTGCGCGAACGCATCTTCCCGCGAATCAAAAGCGAGTACGACGACACCGTCGACCTCGTGCTCGATATCACGGAGCGTGACAGCTTACTCTCCCGGGAGTGGCTAGAGGAAAACCTCGAACGCCGCAACCCATACGTCGACCCGCTGAACCTCCTGCAGGTCCGACTGCTCGCCCAGTCTCACCTGACAGAGACCGAAAAGCGGACGCTGCGACTGACCGTACAGGGTATCGCCGCCGGGATGAAAAACACTGGATAATCCAGCCGGTCTGATTCTTTACAACAGCTGTTGTTCTATCGAAGCCTTTAGGCTCCGGTAGCTGCCATATATCGTATGGCACTCGAAACCCTGCTCCTCGCGGTCGGACCGAACGACGCCAGCCGTATCGAGGAGCTCGCACGCACCGTTATCGACATCGGGGGCCCGGCCGGGGCCGACGTGGTCATCGCCCACGTCTTCACCGACGACGAGTACGAGACGGCCGTCGAGCGACTGGAGTTCGAGGCCGTGGCCGAAGCGGACCCCGACGACGTGGCCGACCGCCACGCCACTGTTCGGGAGCTGCGCGACCGCCTCTCCGAGGCCGACATCCCGACCAGCGTCCGTGGGGCGGTCGGCGAGCACAGCGACGAAATTGTCGCGCTCGCCGGCACGACGCGTGCGGACCTCGTCGTCGTCGGCGGCCGGAAGCGCTCGCCGGCCGGGAAAGCCGTCTTCGGCTCCGTCGCACAGGAGGTCATGCTCGAGGCGCCCTGTCCAGTGACCTTCGTCCGCGGCGACGAGTAGCGGACGGAGAAAGCATTTATTTCAGGGGCGTATCCCCAGCGTATGCAACGGTCTCGGCGCGCGCTCCTGGCACTGGCTAGCGCTACGCTGGGCGCGTCACTCGCCGGCTGTGCCTCGACAGAGCCGGCCCAATCCACCGCGACCCAACAGCCGGTCCTGGAGCTGACGAGCAGCGTTGTGGCCCAGTCATCGGCCGAGGAGCCAACACGGATAGCGGCGACGCTGACGAACGCAGGGTCGGGCACCGTCTCGGTTGGTTTCGGACCGACCCTGCTGTTCTCTGACAACGGTCCCGGCGAAGAACTGGCCTCCCCGGACCCGCTCGTTATCGACGACACGCAGACGCTCTCCGTGTCGGGCGCGGCGACACCGCTGTCCGAACAGTCAACGCAGCGAACCGAACCGGGCGAATAAATCGAAAAACCGGACTGTCAGTTACAGCGGTAGCGAGGCGAAAGCCCATCGGCTTTAACCGTGGGATGAAGCCGACAACTGGGAACCAATCCACGTTCATAGCCACGTCCGGGGTTAGATGTTTGCGTATCATTTTTAGGTGAATGGTTTCTATATATTGACGATGCCTCGTGGGTTCGACAGGGAACGTACCAACGTCCACAAACTCCAGTACCACTTTATCTGGTGTCCGAAGTCAAGCAAAGCGTAGCTTTGCGTACATCGCGGAGCTTCGCTCCGCTCAGTACCGCAAATCGGTGCTTGAGGGCGAGGTACGCACCCATCTCGAAGAACTCATCGAGGAGAAAGCCGACGAACTCGACTTGGAGATACTGGAGTTAGCGATTCGTCCCGACCACGTACACCTGTTCATCACGGGCGACCCGACGCTCGCCCCGAACAAGATAATGCAACAGGTCAAAGGCTACTCCTCGCGCCGACTTCGGGACGAGTTCAATTTTGGTCTCCCCTCGCTGTGGACACGCTCGTACTTCGTCTCAAGTGCTGGCGACGTGTCCAGCGAGGTCATCGAGGAGTACATCGACGCCCAAGCAGGTGAGTAGCCATGCAACAGACAGTCAAAACCACGGTGCGGGTCAAACTCCACACGCTGACCAACAGGAAGGCTGACCTGCTCGCCCGAGAGTACGAGGCGTTCCAGACTGAGGTTCACGGCGGAGACGCCGACCTGTACTCTGCAACCGACCAGCAGGCGTCGAAGGTACAACGGCAGAAAGACCCAAATCCCGGTACCAAGCAACCTGTCGTCCTTCGCAACGACGTGTTCGACGTGGCCTACGACGAAGACACCGTTCTCTCGTCGTGGTGGGTGAAAGTCCCTGTATATGACCCCGAGAAAGGACAGGGCAACTCCATCTGGTGTCCAGCTCACGTCCCACGAAAGGACGCACAACTCGTTCGTAACGGGAATCTTCGAGACAGCGAACTGGTGCGCCGTGACGGTAACTGGTACGTGCATCTCGTCGTCAAGCGGTCTGTGACCGTCCAAGACGAGTACGACGACATGCTGGCCATCGACATGGGCGCACGGTGGGTCGCCACCTGCGCGTTCCTCTCTGACCGCAAAACCACGTTCTACGGCGAGGAAGTACGCCGTATCCGCGAACACTACAAGCAACTCCGCAAGTCCATCGGGAAAGCCAAACCCCGACAGGGACAGCAGGTAATTGAGCGTATCGGGGACGCCGAAGCGCGGAAGGTAGACGACCGCCTCCACAAGATTGCTCGCCAAATCGTGGAGGATGCCGAGGAACGGAACGCGGTCATCGTAGTGGGCGACCTCGGTGGGATTCGCAAGGACAACGACAAAGGGCGGTACGTCAACGACAAGACCCACAAGATGCCGTTCGCCCGCTTGCTGAACTCCATCGAGTACAAAGCCTACGACGCTGGTATCGACGTGCAGTTGGTCGAAGAATACGACACGTCTCAGACGTGCAATCGGTGTGCCTGCGAGGGCGTCCGTGAAACGCAGGGACGGTTCGAATGTCCCGAATGTGGACTCGATGACAACGCCGACAAGAACGGTGCACTGAACATCGGCAAACGAGCCTTAGGCAAGTTCTCGAAACCGCTGTCCGAGGCGGGGGCCGTACTGGCACGGCCCGAAACGCAGGTCATCGTCCAACGTGACGACGAACCTGCGAACCTCCCGCTACTCGTGGACTCAACCCCCAGTGGGGGAACCCCACGGCTTTAGCCGTGTGGAGGATGTCAGTTCACGATAGCGGCTTCGAGCAGTTCGAGCGGGTGGCGAATCTCGTAGCCGGTGCCGTGTTCCATCTGCATCGCGCAGGTGGGACACTCGGTCATGCCGACCTCGCCGTCGGCGTGCTCCATGTGCTCGAACATCTCCTCGCCGATGTCCATGGACTTCTCGTATTTCTCCTCTTTCCAGCCGTAGGTGCCCGAGATGCCCGAACAGGACTCGCCGACGTCCTCGATGCCGGCGCCATCGAGGTCACGGAACAGCTCGACGGACTGGCGTTCCAGCCCCTGGTTGCGGGCGTGACACGGCGCGTGGTAGGCGAACTCCTCTGCCAGCTCCCCGGAGACCTCTGCCGCCTGGACGTCCGCTTTGACGTCCTCGTGGATGCGCAGGTACTCGACGGCCTCGAAGGTGTTCGAGGAGACCTTCTCGATGCCGTCGATGTCGAACAGCTCGGGGTACTCCTGGCGCAGCGCCATCGAACAGGAGGTACACGACGCGATGGCGTCGTACCCCTGGTCGACGAGGTCGGACATCGAGGAGACGTTGACCTCGGCGTGGCGACGGGCGTCGTCGAGCATCCCGTTGGCGAACATGGGCGTTCCGGAGCACTTCTGCTCGGGGGCGACGACCTCGTAGCCGTAGTGCTCGTAGACCCGGACCATCGCCTTGGCGACGCCGACGGTGTTGTAGTTGGAGTAACAGCCATGGAAGTACGCCACCTTCCTGTCGGCGTTGCGGTCGAGCCCCAGTTCTTCACGGCGCTGCTGGGCGTTCCGCCGGGAGGCGTCGGCGCCGCCGCGTTCGGCCCACCACTCGCGGAACGTCTGGGGCGCGAAATCGGGGAAGTCACGCTCCTTGGTGACGCCCATCGTCTTCTCCATGAGCCAGCGGGCCGGCCCGAAGTTCATCGCCCAAGTCGAGAGGCGCGGGACTTTGCTGGCGATAGATGCCGAGAGCCGGTAGTTCGAGAGGATGCGGTTGCGCCAGTACTCGATGTCCGTCTTGGACATCTGCTCTTCGACGTACTCCCCGCGAGCCGTGTTGTGCATCTGGCTGAGCGGGACGCCCGACGGACAGGCGTTGTCACAGCGCATGCAGTTCGAACACGACATCACGGAGTCGTCTATCTCGTAGTCGTCGTCGGTCTGTTTGAGCCGCCACTGCTCGGGACCCTGGAACTTCGGGCCGGGGAAGTCGTCGTCGACCTCCGCGACCGGACAGTTCGTATCACACACCGAGCACTTGAAACAGGAGTCGGCACCGGGTCGCAGGTCGAAGTCGTTGCTGTCGGGGAAGACATCGACGGGCTCGAAGTCGTGGCCCGTGTTCGGTTCGACTGGGTCGAAGTCTGTTGGGGATTGTGCGTCGCTCATCGTGCCTCCGCTGCAGCGTTCTCGCCTGCCACGTAGCCTGTCGCAATCGACACTCCGCTACCGGATTTCTCTGTGGCGAAGTCATAGCCGCCAAGCACCGACCCCGCCGCCCGCAGGTTCTCGTACTGGACTGCGCTGTTGGCGGTCAGCGGGCGCAGGGTCCCGTCGGTCTCGACGCCGAAACTGGCAAAGGGGTGGTCACCGAAGGCGTCGCCGTCGAACCACTCGTAGCGGTCCTCACCGTGTTCGATGTGACAGTCGAAAATCGGTTCGTACACTTCCTCGCGGTCGGACTCGATGCCTTTGCCGACGAGCCCGCCGGTCGCGAGGATGTACTGGTCGGCGCTGTTTGGAATCCGTGCGCCGTTTTTCTCAATGTACACCGTCTCTATCCTGTCGCCGTCGGCGTCGAAGTCGACGACGGGGTTGCCGGTCTCGAAGCTCGCGCCGGACTCATCGAGTGCCTCGAAGAGAGCGTCCTCGAGGCGGAGCCCCGGCAGCGACGGCGGCCCCATCGGGACCTCGAAGACCTCGGCGCCGATTTTCTCTTCCAGTGTCGCCCGGACCGCGTCCGTGTGGGCGTCGCCCAAAACTGCGGGGAAGCCGACCCGCGCTTCCGTGTCCCGAACGGTGTTTACCCGTTCGGCCAGCGCGTCGCGGGCGCCTTTCTTGCGGCCCCGCACCGCCACCTCGCCGTTGTTGTCGAGCAGCTTGGCGTAGCGGGTAATCTTCGCGTCGGCCTGCAGGTCCCCCGGGAAACGGATGGTCTCGCCCCGGACGTCGAAGGGGACGCCGGCCGCCTCCAGGTGGGCAGCGGCGTGTGGCGCGTCGAAGTCGACCAGTGACTCGAGACCCACCAGCAACACGTCGCGGTCGTCACTTGCCAGCCCCGCCTGGGCGCCGGTCGGATACCGCGCCGTCGGTTTGACCGTTCCGCCGTGTGTCGGGAGCAAGGCGTTGGTGTCGGTGTGGTCGCCCCGATAGTCGGTCACCTCGTCGAACATCGACATCGACTCCCGAACCGTGTCGACGCCGACCTGCTGGTACGGATGTGACTCGTGTAAGTCGCTCATCGCCGCGTACGGGTCCGTTACCGGGCCCTCGCCGTCGGGCGTGTAGCCCAGCAAGTCCACCAGCCCGGAGGCGTGGCGCAGCGAACTCTGTTTGTACGAGACCAGGCGCACGTCCGCGCCCTCGCGTGTGGCCTTGAGGGCGCTGGTCAGCCCGGCGAGCCCGCCGCCGATGACCAGCACCTCGGAGTTAATCGCCATCTCGGCGTCCTCCGTCGGCGGCCACGTCGGCAGTCCTCGGGGCCTCGCCCGCACTCACGCCGCTGTCGAAGGCGGCGAAGTCGACCGGGTTCCCATCGGCCGGGTCGTTGTCGCGGTTCTGCGTCGTCGAGTGGAGCGCGTAGTTCAGCGCGGCCTGTGAGAGCTGTTCGCCCCACAGGGCGTGGCGTTGCCCCTTCCAGCGTTCCTGGAGCAGTTCGTCCCACGCCTCGCGAGCGATGTCCTCGCTGTACTCGCCGTGGAGTTCGCTGGCCAGGCGGCTACAACAGAAGCCCCCCTGGCAGTTCCCCATCGAGGCGCGGGTCCGGATGCGGACCGCGTTGAGGTCCGAGCCCGACTGTTCGATGGCGTCCTGGACCTCCGCGCGGGTCACGCCCTCACACCCACAGACCGTCGGATTGGGGTCGCTGGTCTTGAGTACCTCGTCGGCCCGCGAGCCCAGCCGTTCGACGCTGCGCCGGCCGATTGGCGAGCGCAGCCCGAACTCGTCCATGTAATCCCGGAGCACCGAGAAGTCCTCGCTGCCCGGCAGGGGCTCGTCGGCGGTTCGACACTCGGCGTCGATATCGAACTTGGCACAGACGTGGTCGGAAATCTCCTCGCCCATCATCCGGTAGGTCGTGAACTTCCCGCCGACGATGGAGGTCATCCCCTGGAGGTCGTCCCGCTCGTCGTGGTCGAGCAGGAAGTAGTCCCGGGTGATGTCCGTCGGGTCGTCGCTGCCGACGTCCGGGGGCTCGTACAGCGGACGCACGCCCCAGAACGAGCGGATGGTTCGGGCCTCTTCGAGCATCGGCACGAGCTCTTTGAGGGTGTCTATCATCTTATCGACCTCCCAGCCCTCTTCGGGGTAGTCCTCTGGGTCCTCGACCTCCTCGTCGGTCGTCCCCAGGATGGCTGTCGTCTCGTGGGGGACGACGATATCGGCGTCGCCTTTCGGTTTGCAGCGGTTGATGACCGTATCGACCTGGCGGATATTCATGATGGTCATCACGCCCTTGGAGGGACGCACCGCGATGTCGACGTCGGCCATGTCGCCGATGCGGCCGGCCCACGCGCCCGTCGCGTTGATGACGTAGTCCGCACGAATCTCCTCGGTGCCGCCTTCGGTGCCGTGGACGCGCTTGCCCGACCCGGAGGCGTGGTCCACTTCGAGGCCGACGACTTCGCCGCCCTCGATGATGAGGTCCGTGACCTTCGAGTGGGTCTCGATGCGAGCGCCGTGTTCCTCGGCGCTTGCGGCGTTGGCGACGACGAGTCGGAACGGGTCGATAGCGCCGTCGGGGACGGTGATTGCTTTCTCGACGTCTTTCGCGAGGTGTGGCTCCATCGCGCGGGCCTCTTCCCCTGAGATGACCTCGGCGGGGATGCCACACTCCTTGCAGCCGTCGAGTTTCTTCTGGAAGTACTCCTCCGAGTCCTCGGGGCGTTTGACGAACAGGCCACCGGTCATCTCAACGCAGTGAGTCGCGATATCCCGCAGGACTCGGTTTTCCTCGATACATTCGGTCGCGCTGGCCTGGTCGGCCACGGCGTACCGGCCCCCGCTGTGGAGAAGTCCGTGCATTCGGCCGGTCGTTCCATGTGTCAGGTTCCCTTGCTCGACCAGCGTGACATCGAGCCCCCGCATAGCGAGGTCCCTGGCGATGCCAATACCGGTCGAACCGCCGCCGATGACGGCGATATGTGGTGTCCGTGCCATCTGTTGTATCTCGGCTTTGGACCACATACACTTTATTTTACCGCTAAACAGGGGTCCGCCAGTAAATTTTATTAGTAATCATGAATGTTACTGCACCCCACAGTCACGGGCGAACTGGGAGCACCCTATCTATCCCGCAAGAGGCTCGCGACAACATCTCCCGTAGTGGATCGCCCGTACGTGTGACCTTCGACCCGTGCGTAAAGAATCATTCAGTGTTCAATACGAAGGCCGAAACTTTTACGAAATGGATATAACAGTGGCAGTTCACCCGAGATAATTAAACGATTTCGCGATGGACACGGTTTATCATATATTTTACTGGCCCTCTGTCGCGTGACGGAATAATAGGCAAATACACCCGTATTTTTCGCCGTTCCACCGGCATCGAGTGCGCCAGAGCCCCCACCGTGCGTAGAGAAATAGTTCAATAAGCGTGAAAAATTGCGTAATAATCCCAAAGTGGATAGGTCTAATCCGGCGAATATCCGCTTTAACTCATCTCATACCCGGTCTTAGCTGTTTTTTACTACCTCTCGGACGGCAGCAGTAATCTTTATAATGATTCACTATATTGTTTACTCTCAAGGCGGGGTCTTGGATAAACAAGGTCCGCCCAACGGAGAACACACACAATGGCAGACACAGCGGCCAAGTCGTCACAAACGCATATGAGAAGCACGAACAGATTTACCCGGAGCCCGGTTGGGTCGAACACGACCCGATGGAGATCTGGGAGAACACAAAAGACGTCGTGACCACAGGTCTCGACGAAGCCGACCTCGACCCCGAGCAGCTCGAGGCCATCGGCATCACGAACCAGCGTGAGACCACGATTGTGTGGGACAAGGAGACCGGCAAGCCGGTCCACAACGCGCTGGTCTGGCAGGACCGACGGACGACCGACCGCGTCGAGGAGATTCAGGAAGCGGACAAGGTCGAATGGATTCGCGAGAAGACCGGCCTCGAATGCGACGCGTACTTCTCGGCGACCAAGACCGAGTGGATTCTCGACAACGCCGAGCCCCTGAAGATGGAGGCCTCCCGTGGCGAGGACGTTCGCAAGCGAGCCGAGCAGGGCGAACTCCTCATGGGGACCATCGACACGTGGGTTATCTACAACCTCACCGGCAACCACATCACGGACGTTTCCAACGCATCCCGGACGATGCTGTACAACATCCGTGACCTCGAGTGGGACGACGAACTCCTCGAGGAGTTCGGCGTGCCCAAATCGATGGTTCCGGAAGTCCGACCGTCCTCGGACGAGAACACCTACGGCAGCACGGACGCCGACGGGTTCCTCGGTGCAGAGGTGCCCGTCGCAGGCGCGCTGGGTGACCAGCAGGCCGCGCTGTTCGGCCAGACCTGTTTCGACGAAGGTGACGCGAAAAACACCTACGGGACCGGTTCGTTCTACCTCATGAACACCGGGACCGAAGCCGTCGCGTCCGACCACGGGCTCCTGACCACCATCGGCTTCCAGATGTCCGGTGAGCCGGTCCAGTACGCCCTCGAAGGCGCCATCTTCATCACTGGTGCCGCCATCGAGTGGCTCGAAGACGTCGACCTCATCAACAACGCCGCCCAGACGGCGGAACTGGCCCGCTCCGTGGATTCGACGGACGGTGTCTACATGGTCCCGGCCTTCACCGGCCTGGGTGCCCCCCACTGGGACGGCCGCGCCCGAGGTACCATCGTCGGCATGACGCGTGGTACCCGGAAAGAGCACATCGTGCGTGCACGACCCTGCGTGTCGACGGTGGTGCAGTCAAGAACAACTTCCTCTGTCAGCTCCAGTCCGACATCATCCAGACGGACATCGCGCGACCGGAGGTCGACGAGACCACGGCGCTGGGCTCGGCGTACGCCGCCGGCCTCGCCGTCGGCTACTGGGACACCGTCGACGAGCTGCGAGACAACTGGCAGATAGACCACGAGTTCAGCCCCGAGAAGGACGCTGAAGAGGTCGACAAGCTCTACAACCGCTGGGACGACGCTGTCGAGAAGTCCCTCGACTGGGCACAGGAGGAATAACATATGAGTGCAGTACTCCAACTCGGCTTCGACACGCCGACCGCGCTGGTCTACTGGCTCATCGCCGCCTTCGGTGGGGGCGCGTTCGGTGCGGCCATCGGTGCACTGCCGGCGTTCTGTTTCACCGGCTTCGCGGTCATCGCCGGCGAAGCGGCGAACGCCATCGGTATCAGCGGTGTCGAGGGTGCCGAACTCGGTGCGTCCGGAATAACCGGTCTCGTCGGCTTCGGTCCGGTGTTCGGTCCGCACATCTCCTTTGCAGCAGGTGCGGCCGCAGCCGCCTACGCCGCAAAGAAGGAAGGCGCCATGCCGCCCCAGGAAGACGGCGGCTACCACCCCGGTAAGGACATCGCCTACGCGCTCGGGACCCGTCCCGACGTCCTCGCCGTCGGTGGTGCCTTCGGTATCTTCGGCGCTCTCTGCAACAACGTGCTTGCAACCTTCGTCGCCTCGGCAGTCGCCTTCGACACCATCGCGTTCACGGTGTTCTTCTCTGCACTACTCCACCGTGTCGTCTTCGGCTACTCGCTGTTTGGCTCACCCGGCGGCAGTGGCTACTTCGACATGACGCCGTTCGAGAACGGCGAAGAGGTCGCCGCCGACGGTGGCAGCGAGGTCATGCGCCCGGCCGTCGAGCCGTGGCTCCCCCACCAGTACACCTGGGGCAACGTCGCCATGATCGGCCTCGTCGCCGGGCTGCTCGGTGGCTTCCTCGTCATCTCGACGGGGAGCATGTTCCTCGGCTTCGGTATCTCCGCGGCGTCCCTAACCTTCCTGAACCTGGGCGTCGAGAAGATTCCGGTGACCCACCACATGACGCTGCCCGCCAGCGCCGGCGCGGCCGCGCTCGTGAGTGACCCGTCCGGGTCCGGCCAGGTCGTCGCCATCATCATCGCCGGTGTCTTCGGCATGGCCGGTGCGCTCATCGGTGAGGCCGGCCAGCGTGTGTTCTACGCACACGGCGACACCCACGTCGACCCGCCCGCGTTCGCTATCTTCGTCTGCACGCTCATCATCGGCGTCCTTGGCGTCGCCGGTGTCACGCAGCGAGGGCTGTTTGTCCCCTTCTAACTGGGACACCACGTCGGGTTTTCATTTTTATACGAACATCGTAGTCCGAGAGTACCCCAGTAATGGATATAGAAGCCAGAATCAAGCGACGGCAGCGACACGACGGAGAGCCAAGCTTGGTTCAGGACTACGAAACGCTGTCGCCGGTGACTCACATCAACGAGCCGGCCGACAGGGGGCCGCTGCTCGAGCGGTTGCTCGACCATCTGGACCCCGTTTTGGACGGGAAGCTACCCGCCAACGCGTATCTATACGGCCAGAGCGGGGTCGGCAAGAGCGCCGTGGTGACGGCCCTTTTCAGACAGCTGAACAAGCTACCGACCGAGACCCGGACGGTCATCCACACGACGACGCGGGCACAGTCGCTGACCTCGCCGACGTTCGTCTATCTGGATACCAGACAGACGACGAGCGAGTTCGCCTTTTATCATGCGGTGCTCGATGCACTCGTCGATGAATCGGTGCCCGAACACGGTATCGGCACGGATACGTTGCGGGCGCGCCTCCACGACGAACTGGACGGCTCGCGAACGGGCGTCGTCGTCGCCGTCGACCACGTCGGCGAGCCACGGAGCACCGCCGAGAGCGACTTAGTCGAGCTGTTGGCGGGGTTGCCAAGCAACGTGAGCTGGCTGGCGATAGGTCGTAAACGGCCCACAGAGGCGGAACTAGCCGAGTACACTGCCGAATCGATACGGGTCGACCCGTACCAACAGCAGATGCTGGTCGACGTGTTGATGACGCGGGCCTCTATCGGGCTCTCCCAGCAGGCCATCGAACATGACCTCGCAAACGAGATAACCACGTGGGCAAACGGGAACGCACACGACGCGCTGGCCGCCCTGTTTATCGCGACACACCACGCCGAAACGGCTGGGCGGGTGGAGCTGACACGGGCGGACGTCAAGACGGCCATCGAGGAAATCCCGATTCCCTCTGTCTCGCTGGGAGTCGTTCTCGCACTGCCGGCGAATCGCCAGGCGGTGTTGCGCGAACTCGTCGACCTGAACGAGGAGGAGCGCTCCTCGGTCACGGCGACTACCGCAGCTATCGGCGGCTCCGAATCAGTCGACCTCTCGCCCGGGACGGTCAAACGGTTCCTCTACGAGATGGCGGAAGCCGGCGTCGTCGAGCGGGTCCAGGCGGCGACCCAGGGCGGGCAAGGCCGACCGCCAAGTCGGGTCGAGCCGCGATTCCCGCCGACGGTGTTCCGGCGGCTCTATGACCTCCGTTAGCGGGAGGCGTCCCCGGTCCCACCGGTCAACGCGGAGGCCAGCGCTCCGCGCACGACGACGTCGTCACCGTGTGACGTCAGCTGGATATCGGGGATGTTGGCCATCACCATGTCGTCGAGGCGCTCCCGGATGGGGTCCATAATCTGGTCGGGGTTGTTGATAGCGACGCCACCGCCGATGGAAACGACTAGCGGAGCAAAGGAGTGAACCATATTGGCGACGCCGATGGCGTTCCAGTGTGATATCTGGTCCAAGACGTGGGTCGCAAACTCGTCCTCGCCGGCGTACTCGAAGACGTCGGCTGCGGTAAACCCCTCCGTGTCGATGGGGAGTGCGGTCTCGACCGGGTCCTCCCGGTGGAGCCGAGTCGCATAGCGAGGGATGTTATCGCCGGAACAGTACGCCTCCCAGTGGCCGTCGTGGCCACAGCCACAGGTCATGAATCCGTGTGGGTCGATGGTGAGGTGGCCGACTTCGCCGGCGTTGCCGTCCCAGCCCCGGAGGACGTTCCCGTCGACGGCGACGCCGGCGCCGATGCCCGACGAGATAGTGAGATACACCATATCGTCGGGGTTGCGGTCGGCGTAGTAGCGCTCGCCGATGAGCCCAGCGTTGGCGTCGTTGTGGAGGTAGACGCGGTCGGTGTCGAAGAGGTTCTGTACGGGCCCGACAAGGGGGATGCGGTCGATAGAGTTCGGGAGGTTCGCCGGGTTCTCGACCGCCCCCTCGGCCAGGTCCAGCGGGCCAAAAGAGCCAATACCGGCTGCAATTATCTCCGACGGCGGGACGTCTGCGGCCTCGCACGCCCCCCGAAGGGCGTCGAGGACGGCTTCGGTCACGTCGATACCAGTCGGGCCGCGCGGGGTGTCGGACTTGTAGGAGGCGATGAGCGCCCCATCAGCGTCACCGACGACGGCCCTGATATGTGTCGCTCCAAGGTCGACCCCAGCGTATGCGCCCATTTGCTCAGATGGTGGCTCTTTGAGTACTTAATTGCACAGATTCACGGCAGCGTTACCGCTCGGGCAACTGCTCCCGGTCGGCGACCTCCCGGTAGACGACGCCGCGCTCTGCGTCCAGTGTCAGAATATCGCCGTCGTCGATGTGGTCGGGTAACGTGACGTCTGCGACCATCGGAATCGACAGCTCGCGGGCGACGATGGCAGCGTAGCTCGTGAGGCCCTCGTGGGCATCGACGATGCCGCTGATGTGGCCGGTCTTACCCGTGAACTCCCCATCGAAGGCGTCGGGGACGGCGAGAATCGCTCCGTCCGGCGCCCCGGAAATGTCGCCGTCTTCTACCTGATAGACGGGACCGGTTGCAAGTCCCTCGACGACCGAGCGGCCGCTGGCCACCGTCTCGGCGGCGACGTGGACTTTCAGCGTGTTCGCGGTGTTCATCCCCTCGAGTTCCGTCATCATCCCCGAGAGGACGACCATGATGTCGCCGCCCTCCGCTGCGTCCGTATCGAGCGCAGCCTGGGCGGCGCTCTGGATGACGGCGTCGGCGCCGTCTTGGGCGTACTCAGTCGTGACCGGGATGATGCCCCACGAGAGCGCGAGTTTGCGACGGACGCGCTCGCTGGGCGTAGATGCGACGATGGGAATCGACGGCCGGTACTTCGCGGCCTTGAGCGCCGTGTAGCCTGATTCGGAGGCCGCGACGACGGTATCGGCGCCGATGTCACGCGCAAGGAAGCGGGCCGAACGGGCCAGGGCGTCGGTCCGCGTCTTGCCGGCGTCGGGAACGCGCTGTTCACGTGACTCGGCGTACTCTTTGCTGCTCTCGACGTCACGAACGATGCGGTCCATCGTCTCGACGACGCGGGTGGGGTGGTTTCCGATGGCCGTCTCCCCGGAGAGCATGACGGCGTCGGTGCCATCGAGGACGGCGTTGGCCACGTCGGAGGCCTCCGCACGGGTCGGCCGTCGGGAGTGAATCATCGAGTCCAGCATCTCAGTCGCGGTGATGACGGGGACGCCGGCCTGATGACACTTCCGGATGATGCGTTTCTGGATGATGGGAACGTCTTCGAGTGGCGTCTCGACGCCGAGGTCGCCCCGGGCGACCATGATACCGTAGGCGGCATCGATGATGCTGTCGATGTTCTCGATGGCACCCGCTCGCTCTATCTTGGCGATGATGGGGATATCGACGCCTTGCTGCTCCAGGGCCTCGTTTATTTCGTAGATAGCGTCGCCGTCCCGGACGAACGACGACGCCACGAAGTCGGGCTCTTTCTCTGCGGCGACTTCGATTTCCTGCCGGTCGTTCTCCGTGATAGTCGCCAGGTCTAAGTCGACGCCGGGAACGTTAACGCCCTTCCGGGCACCTAGCTCGCCGCCATTTTCCACGTGGGCAATAACAGCGTCGCCGTCGATGCGCTCGACAGTAGTCTCGATGCGGCCGTCGTCGAGCAACACGCGGTCGCCGGGTTTCGCACTGGTTATCGACTGCGAGAGACCGACCGCTGTGGGAGTGGCATCGTCACCGACGACGAAGCGGACCGTCGACCCGGCCTCGAGCCGAATGGGCTCATCGATAGGCGCGGTCCGGACTTCCGGGCCGGGCATATCGAGCATCGAAGCGACCGGCGTGTCGACCCGCTCGTCGACCGCCTTGATTCGGTCAATCATCGTGCGGCGGTGCTCGGGCGAGCCGTGGCTCGCGTTGAGCCGGGCGACGGACATCCCGGCCTCCGCCAAGGACTCTATCTGCTCGACAGACTCACTGGCCGGCCCGAGTGTACAGACGATTTTCGCGCTACGCATTGGACCGTCCCTCTGCGAAACGAGATTGCTGCACTATCGGTAATTGAATCATACTCCCCCGTACTGAGCGGGGGAATAAGAAGCTTATCAGACACTGCAGTTTCCGCGAGGGGGTGGGTCACCGCGACAGGGACTCCGTCGTCCCGCCGAGAACTTCGCGGACTTCCTCGGGGGTGACAGTCGCCACGTCACCGGGGACCGACCGTTTGAGTGCGGCCGTCGCGGCGCCCCAGGCCAGTGCTTCCGGGACCGGGTCGCCATCGAGATACTGCGAGAGAAAGCCACCGACAAAGGAGTCACCGGTGCCGATGGGGTAGGCGTCGGCGGCCTCGTAGGTGGGCTGGGTGTAGACCGTGTCGTCTTCCAGTGCCAGTACACCCTCGTCGCCACGAGTGACGATGACGACCTCGAATCCGTGCGTCTCGTCAAGCTCCCGAGCGATAGCCTCGGCATCACCCGCTTCGTCGAGGACGACCCGGGCGTCGCGTTCGGCGACGACCAGTACGTCGATATGCGGGCACAGGTCGACGAGGACGTCTTTGGCTTCCGGAGGCGTCCAGAGGCTGGAGCGAAAGTTCACGTCGAAACTCCGCAACGTCCCGGCCGTCCCCGCACGCTGGAGCAACTCGGCCGTCGTCGTTGCCAGCGTCTCCGAGAGTGCGGGCGTGATTCCCGTCGTGTGAAAACAGTCCGCTGCCGCCAGAACCGACGTCGACAGCTCGTCGGTCGTCGCCGTCGTCACGCTCGCGTGTGCGCGGTCATATATTACGTCACTTCCACGCGGTGGCCGCCCCTGTTCCAGATAGTACGTCCCCTGGCGTCGCGCTGGCGAGTCGTCCCAGACAACGTCCACCGAGAGACCGTGACTCCGGAGTTCGCCGGCGACTTTCCGGCCAACGGGCGAGTTCGGGAGCTTCGACAGCCAGGCGCAGTCGAGTCCGAGCCGCTGGGCGGCGACAGCGACGTTGGACTCGGCGCCGGCGACGTCGACATCGTACTGGTCTGTGGTTTCGAGACGCTCCTCGTCGGGCGGTGAGAGACGGAGCATCGTCTCGCCGAACGTAACCAGGTCAGTCATATCCCCTCGTCGTCGCCGTGTGGATATAAAACCAGTCAATATGACCGGGCACGGTAGTACCGTAGAACGCCGGCGAGCAATCAGTCGTCGGCCGGCGTCTCGGCGGAGTCGGTCGGTCCGAGGGGCTCTTTCGGTTTGATTGGCTCGCCGGATTCGAGGCCCTGTTCGGCGAGGGCCATGCTCCCCATGACCTCGATGATGAGTCGGTTGGCGAAGCCGCTGGTGATACCGCCGTTGTACGAGGAGGTGTCGCTGACGTCGTACTGCGGGGCAACCTCCACCACGTCGAAGCCGAAGTGCTCGGGGTCGAGCGCCTTGACGACCTCCCGGACCATGTAGATGGCCTCCCGGGGGATGAGGCCACCTGGCTCGGGCTCGCCGGTACCGGGGCAGTACGCCGGCTCCATCACGTCCACGTCGAACGAGACCCAGACGGCGTCGGTCCCGTCCGTGGCCCGCTGGACGGCGTCGGCGACGATGTCGTCTAGGTCCATCCCGCCGACCTCCATGGCGGTGTACCACTTCATGCCGGCGTCACGCATGTCCTCGTAGGTGTCAGGCCCGGGCCAGAACCCGCGAGGCCCGATAAGCGTGTAGTTCTCGCCGTCCATGATGCCCTCGTCGTAGACGCGCTTGACCCACGCGCCGTGGTCGTACTCGAAGCCGGTGAGGCCGTCCTCGCCGGTGTCGGCGTGGCAGTCGAAGTGGATGAGGCCGATGTCCTCGTAGCCGTTGGCCTCCGCCCAGCCCTTGATATCGGGATGGCTGATGGAGTGGTCTCCCCCGATGACGATGGGCGTCGCCTGTTCGCTTATCTCGTAGACCGCGTCTTCGATGTTGCGCTGACTCTGGCGCGTGTCACCGGGCGATACCTGTGCGTCGCCGGTGTCGACCACGCTGAAGTTGTCAAAGGGGTCGACCCCCGTCTCGATGTTGAAATGCTCGTAGGGCGGCGAGGGGACCGTCGACGCCGCGCGCACTGCTCGGGGGCCGTAGCGTGTTCCCGGACGGATGGTCGTCGCGGTGTCCAGTGGCGCGCCGAGAATGCCGATATCGACGTCTTCCGCCGCGAGTTCGTCGCGGTCGGCCTCCGGGAGTTTGAGGAATGTGGGGATGCCGCTGAAGATAGGTTCGTTCGCTGCTTTGTGCTTCTCGCCGTAGATGTCTTCGCCGTTGCGTTCGTCGGTCATGTATACGTTGTGTTTTTATCGCATCGGGGAGCGGTCTCCCCCAGTTATTACGACATAACTGGATGGTCGAGTAATACTGAAAAGCGTTCCTTCGGATGTATAATAGCCACTCAGATGACCATGTGTAGACATGTACCGTTCGAGTCTCCTTTAGGTATCCTAGGACTGGTCATTGCCGGTGACCAGCGTCGGGTCGTCTCGAAACGCCAGGTGGGTCGCGACCGAGAGGCTGTCGCGGGCGTGTCTGGCGCTCCGTTCGAGCAGGACGACCGTTCGCTGGAGGGCCAACAGCGGTTCGGGACGTTCGGCGGCGAGATGGTCGTTCATCGTCACGACGTGCTCGTCGACCATGTCGAGGGCACTGCGTGCGTCTTCGGTCGCGTCGTAGTCCGGGGTCGTCACGGCCGCCCGGGTAGCGCTTGCCGCGTCGTCAAGCGCGTCGCCCAACTCGGAGAGTTTCCGGGCGGTCGTCTCGTCGAGTGGCTCGCTCTCACACTCCGTGGCGATATCGGCAATCTCGACGGCGGTGTCGGCCATCAACACCACGTCCTGTGCGACCGACCGGTAGCCAATTAGCGGGAACCCGGTCTCCAGTCCGACCGTCTGGTTGAGCCGGGGGTTGCGGTAGGTGGCAAAGACCAGCCGGAGGAACAGGTAGAACAGCTTCTCGACCTGGTCGTTCCGGTCAGTGACCTGTGCTGCGGCCGCCGGGTCGCCGTCGACGAACGCCTGCAGGACGTCACCGCGAATAGTTGCTTCCGTGCGACTGAGCCGCCCGAGCAGCGTCGGGAGATTGAAATCCCCGGGCGCGACCGAACAGCGGACAGTGACCGTCTTCTCGGCTTGCTCTACGACGCCGAGGCCCATCAACCGCCGCTCGGCGGCGAGAACGGCGTTGCGCTGGTCGAGAGAGAGCGGCGTCGTCGCCTCGATGCGGATGAGCTGTCGACCCAGGACGTACTGCGTGACGATGGCCCGCTCTAAGGCGTCGCCGCCCAGCGCGTCCGCGTCGATGGTCGCCTCGATGTCCTCGATTGTCGGCTGCTGTGGGACGACCAGCAGCGACCCGCCGTTCTCGTCGCGCTGAATGATGAGTTCGTCGCCCTTCTCGATGTCGTGGTGGCGGGCCCACTCGGCCGGGACGGTGACCGCGAGGGTCGACGAACCGAGTTGCTGGACCTTCCGTTTCATTCGAACCGGGTCGGCAGTCACTGTTCGATACCCCCGATAGACTTCCATATATCCATCAATCGCACTGTATACCGCCAGAACGGCCAGCTGTTTGTGCCTTTGGTTGGAAGAAAATATACGAGCACGTATATAAATAAACGGGCGCGAGCGTCGAGAGTGGTTAAATTATTAAAATACTGTTAGGGGACTGGTACTGCATGTGTATCCACGAATGGACACCTACGGTGGATGCGCGTTATGAGTGAACACCACTCTGTAAACAATATCTTGAAAAACCCTTTGTGTGATGACTAATTCGGAATCCATATGCGAGATTCGTGTATGAGACCGACCCCGCCTCGGGGGAAAACTGTCGAATCGTTCGATGATACCAACTATTCCAAGCCGCTCGTCAACCGAGGTGATGGCCGGTGAGTGTCATCATCTACAGCATCGCCGCCACGGTTGTGACGATGATGGCCATCGGGTTCTACGTCGCCAAGAAGGTCAACGGCGACAGCATCAACTACATCGTCGCCGGCCGTGGGCTCATCCTCCCGCTTGCCGCGGCGACGCTGATGGCACAGTCCCTCGACTCCAACGCGACGCTCGGTAACACCGACCTCACAGCGAGTTTCGGCTTCTGGGCCGGCGCGTCGCTGCCCATCGGGCTGGCATTGTGTCTGTTCATCACCGGCCTCTTCTTTGCGAAGCCGATGAACCGGCTGAATCTCACGACGCTGCCGGACTTCTTCCGCAGGAAGTACGGCCGAACCGTCGAAATCGTCGCCAGTTTCATCATGTCTGTCGCGTATGCGTTCCTGCTGGCGGGGAATCTGGTCGCCGGCGGCTTCCTCTTCGAAATTTTCGTCGGGACGAGCTTCCAGGTCGGCGTGTTGATAATCGCCGCGCTGGTGCTCGCATACACCGTCGCCGGCGGCCTATTCGCGGTCGCGTACACCGACGTGATACAGGCCGGCATCGCCTTCCTTGGCTCCATGGCGCTGATTATCTTCGTCGCGATGAACTACGGGTTCACGATTCCGGAGGGCATGGGGCCGACGAACCTCGGACAGCTCACTGACCCGAGCCAGGGAGCGTACATCAACCTCGCGACCATCGTCGCGCTCGGGCTCGGTGACATCGTGGCCATCGACTTCATGGAGCGGGTGTTCGCGGCCAAGGACCCCGAGACCGCCCAGAAAGCCTGCTTCATCGGAGGTATCGGCACGCTCGTCATCGGCATCCCGTTCTCGGTCGTCGCGCTGTCGGCGAACTCCATTCTCGCCGAACTCGGCGTCGAGGCCGGAAACCAGGCCGTGTTGTACGCGCTGTTGCAAAACGCCGTGCCCCCGTGGCTCGCCGCGCTCGTACTGGCCGGTATCGTCGCCGCATCGTTCTCGACGAGCGACGGGGCGATACTTGGCACCTCGGCGGTCATGGCCCGGAACGTCATCGGCATCCGTGTCGACGAGGACGATAGCGGTCCGGCTACCGCCGCCGACGGCGGCGAGGAGACGGGTATCTTCGGCACCGAGAGCGACAAGCTGCTCACCGTCACGCGGCTGATGTCCATCCCGATAACCCTGCTTGGCGTGTTCTTCGCGCTACGGGTGTCCGCGACCGGGATGTTGCTCGTGCTGGCGTTTGACATCATGCTCGCCGGCGCGCTCGTCCCGCTGGTGATGGGGCTGTACTGGTCCGATATCTCGACCACGCCGGCGGCGCTCACCTCGATGATTGCCGGCTCCGGGACGCGACTCGTGCTCTTCATGCTGGTGCCGACGACCTACGGCATCGAGAACACGCTCCTGTACATTCAAAACGATATCTTCACCACGGCCTTCGACGGGCTCCCGACGTTCATCGCCGCCGCGGTGAGCCTCGTGACCTTCCTCGGAGCCGCCTACCTCACCAAGGACGACTACCCGATTCACAGCCTCGAGAAACACGAGAGCCCGAACATCGTGGCCGGGGGCGAAGAGGACTGATAGTGTAGCGGCGGCTGGCGATATGCGGGCGCTGACATCCGGTCCCGGGTGGCGGCCCGCTGGTCGGCTGTCTGTTCCCCCACGCTCAGACGAGTCGCGGCAGTCTTGGCGGCTCGTCGGGGTCCCCGCTCCCGTCCCCGTCCGCCGTCGTGACTGGCATCTCCTGCCAGCTGAACAGCCCGAGCCGAAACAGCCGGTAGCTGTACGGCGTCCCGTGTGGCGCGAACACGACGAGTGCCAGCGAATCAGTGATGTTCCGCCGGTCGACACCCGTCAGCCCGGACAGCGTCGACGGGGACGTATGCGAGTGATAGAACACCCGTGGAGTCGGTGGCACCCGGTCGGAGGTCGTCGCGACGAACCGCCGCCGTGGCTCCGTGGCAACGTTATCCAGCGGGACGTGGTCGGTGGCATACAGCCGGTCGCCCCGCCGCGTACACGCGAGATACCCGCCGGCCTCGTGGGGGTGACTCGCCGCGATGGTGGCCCCAATCGAGTCCCGCAGCTCACCGGGGATACTGAGCGAATCGAGCCGACGGGGAAACGACACGGTGTCAGATGTACGCGACGCGGATATAGAACGGTTTCGGCCGGAAATCGTCCCGGTGACGGCGCCCTACAGCAAGACCCCGGCAGTCTCGACCAGCAGCGAGACTGCCAGGCCGACGATTGCCGTCCCGGCGACAGTTTTGACGATGCCATACGTGCGCCCGCTGCGCTGCTGTGAGAGCCCGAACAGCGCGCCTGCGCCGGCGCCAAGCAGGCTCATCGTGACGGTAATTGTCAGCCCGTAGGCCGCCACGGCCATGGCGATGACAGCCACCCCGTAGTCGGGCAGCAGCGTCGAGGAGAAGAGAATCATCGACACCGGCGGCGAGAGAGTAAACAGCGCGCCGACAAGCCCGGTTTTGAGGTACGACACTGTGTCGTGGCCGTGGTCGTGGCTATCGAACCCCGGCAGTGGCAGATGGACGTGGAGGTGACTGTGTGTCTCCTCGCCGTGGTCGTGTTCGTCCACGCGGATAATCCGCCGGAGCCCGCTGACAGCCATCGTAGCGCCGAACACGCTCAGGAGGATACCGACACCCAGCGTGCCGACGGCTTCCATAATCGGCGGAAACTCGGTCTGGCCGAGTACCAGGTAGGCGATTACGAGCCACGCGGCCACGAGCGCGATATGCCCGACGCTGAAGCAAGCACCGACCAGCGCGGAGAGCCGGGAGTCCCCGTACTCGCTGGTCAGCGACGAGATGCCTGCGACGTGGTCCGGTTCGAGGGCGTGGGTCACCCCGAGCAAGCCCGCTGTCGCCAGCGCGCCAGCGACGGTACTCATCAGTGTTTGACCCCACAGAGCCGGGGGAGATGGGTCACAGACTCGGTTCTCCGCTGGTTCGGAGAGACGGTCACTCGTTGCATCGCCGGTAAGTAGACGAACACACGAAAAACAACTATCTAACTGTGCAAATATTGTCTCTCCCCGCCTACTTTAAGTTAGTCCTCTCTGATATGGAGAGACGATATGCGGACATACATAACAATCAATAAACAATCGCGGAGCGAAGGGAGCCCGCGATGAGTGATACGTTCGTGCCCGGTGAGGTAATCACCGGCGACGGGACAGTCACGCTCAACAAGGGTCGGGAGACCACCGAAGTCGTCGTCGGCAACACCGGGGACCGACCGGTCCAAGTCGGCTCGCATTTCCACTTTTTCGAGGCCAACGCCGCCCTGGAGTTCGACCGCGAGGCGGCGTTCGGGATGCGGCTGAACATCCCTGCCGGGACAGCAATCCGGTTCGAGCCCGGCGACGAGCAGACCGTCGAACTCGTCGATATCGGTGGCAAGCGCGTCGCCCACGGGATGAACAGGATGGTCAACGGCAGTGTCGACGCCGACCCGGCGGAGGCACTCGAACGGCTGCGCGCGGCCGGCTTCGGCGATACCGGGGGTGATTCGGAGTAATGACCCGCGATATGGACCGCGACGCCTACGCCTCGCTGTACGGCCCGACCGAGGGTGATAAGGTCCGACTCGGCGATACCGAACTATTCGCCGAGGTCGAGGAGGACCTCCGGACCGCCGGCGACGAGGCCGTCTTCGGCGGCGGCAAGACGCTGCGGGACGGCCTCGGACAGGCCCCCGGCGTCACGCAGGAGGAGGGCGCGATGGACTGGGTGCTGACGAACGCGACCATCATCGACCCCATTCTCGGAATCGTCGCGGCGGACATCGGCATCCGCAACGGCGAAATCGCCGGCATCGGGAAGGCCGGCAACCCGGACACGATGGACGGCGTCGACCTCATCGTCGGCGCGTCGACGGACGTCTACCCCTGCGAGGGCAAAATAGCCACAGCAGGCGCCCTCGACATCCACGTCCACTGGAACTCCGCACAGCTCCACGAGCACGCGTTGTCGGGCGGTATCACGACGATGCTGGGCGGCGGCTACGGCGGCGGGGCGACGACCTGTACGACCGGCCCGGCAAACGTCAAGCGACATCTCCAGGCCGCCGAAGAGTGGCCGGTCAACGTCGGCTTCTACGGCAAGGGCAACGCCTCGGACCCGGAGCCCCTGCGCGAGTCGATTCACGCCGGCGCCTGCACGCTCAAGCTCCACGAGGACTGGGGCTCGATGCCCGACGCTATCGACACCGCGCTGGACGTCGCCGAGGACGAGGACATCCAGGTGTGTATGCACACCGACACGCTCAACGAGGCCGGCTTCGTCGAGAACACCTTCGACGCCGTGGACGGGCGCACGATGCACCTGTTCCACATCGAGGGCGCCGGCGGGGGCCACGCGCCGGACATCATGGAGATGGTCGGCCAGCCAAACATGTTGCCCTCCTCGACGAACCCCTCGATGCCCTACACCGACAACACGTTCGACGAGCACCTGGACATGGTGATGGTCTGTCATCACCTGAACCCGGACGTGCCAGAGGACGTGGCCTTCGCCGAGTCCCGCGTCCGTGCGGAGACCATCGCTGCGGAGGACGTGCTCCACGACATGGGCGCCATCTCGATGATGACGACGGACTCCCAGGCGGGGCGCCGACAATCACCGCATCAAACGCTACATCTCGAAGTACACCGTCAACCCCGCTGTCTCCGCAGGCATCGAGCCGTACGTCGGGACCTTAGAGCCCGGCAAACTCGCCGACATCGTGCTGTGGGACCCCGCCTTCTTCGGCGTCAAGCCCGCGATGACGTTCAAGGGCGGCTTCCCGGTCCACTCGGAGATGGGCGAAGCAAACGGCTCGCTGATGACCTGTGAGCCAATCAAGCAACGGCCCCGTGCCGGCGCCGTCGGCAAAGCCAAACACAACCTCTCGCTGTCGTTCGTCTCGCCGGCAGCGGCCGAGCGCGGCGTCGGCGAGGAGTACGGCCTCGACAAAACGGTCGTCCCCGTCGAGGGCACCCGCACCCCCGGGAAGGACGACATGGTGTACAACAGCTACTGCCCCGACGACATCGAAATCGACGCCGAAACGTTCGAGGTCAAGGTCGACGGCGAACACGTCACCTGTGAACCGGCCTCGGAACTGCCACTCGCACAACGGTACATGATATGAAACTCACAGCCAAAGAAGAGGAGCGACTCACCGTCTTCACCGCCGCAGAGATCGCGCGGCGCCGCAAGGACCGCGGCGTCCCGCTGAGCCACCCCGAAGCCGTCGCCTACATCAGCGACTGGTGTATCGAGCGCGGGCGCGACGGGGATTCGGTCGCCGAGATTCGCTCGGGAGCGTCCCAGCTGCTCGGTCGCGAGGACGTGATGGACGGCGTGCCGGAGATGGTCGACATGATTCAGGTCGAGCCGGTGTTCCCCGACGGGACGAAACTCGTCACCGTCCACGACCCGATTCGCTCCGATAGCGTCGGCACCGCCGACCCAGCGGCGGACGGCACCGCCGAAGACGACGAGGACTCATGAGCCTCACACACCGGGACGTGGCGACGGTCGGCGTGGGCGGGCCGGTTGGCTCCGGCAAGACCTCGCTGCTGACCGAACTCGTCCCCCGGCTCCGGGAGGCGGGGCTGGACGTCGGTGTCATCGCCAACGACATCCTCACACAGGAGGACGCAGACCGGCTCCGCGAACGGTTCGCGGGTGTCGTCCCGGAGGAACTCGTCGCGGGTGTCGAGACCGGCGCGTGTCCACACACCGGCATCCGCGAGGACCCCTCGATGAACCTCCAGCAAATCGACTCGTTCGTCGAGTCCCATCCCGACTTGGACATCGTGCTCATCGAGAGCGGCGGGGACAACCTCGCGGCGACGTTCAACCCCGAACTCGCCGATTACTCCCTGTACGTCATCAGCGTGGCGGAGGGCGACGACATCCCCCGCAAGCGCGGGCCGGGCGTGGTCGACTGTGACCTGCTGGTGGTCAACAAGACGGACTTAGCGCCCCACGTCGGCGCGGACCTCGACCTGATGGAACGGGACGCCCGCGAGGTCCGTGACGGCCCGTTCGTCTTCACCAACTGCAAGGCCGAAGACGGTATCGACGAGGTACTGGACCACGTTCGCGAGGGAGTGTTGTTCGCCTGATGGCGGCCGACATGCCGGAGACCGACGACGCCGAGACGGCGACTGCAGCCCACCCGGCGTTCGAGGGGTACGCGGCCGAGTCGCTCCCGCAGGCCGCAGTCGGTGCGCCGGGGAAAGACGGCGTGCTGGAACTCCAATTCGCGGGGACCGGGAGCGGGACGAAACTCGTCCGCGACTACGCGACGGTGCCGTTCCACATCTCGGGGACGCTCGGACACGACCCACATCCCGAAGCCGAGACGGTGTTCGTCCAGTCGCCGACGGGTGGTATCGCTCAGGGCGATAGACACGATATCGAGGTCGAGGTCGGTCCCGACGCCATCGCACATATTTCCACCCAGAGTTCGACGAAAGTCCAGGAGATGAACGGGAACTACGCCGCCGCCGAGACCGGGCTATCGGTCGAGCGCGGTGGCCACCTCGACTACGTGCCGGAACCGACCATCCTCCACGCCGACTCGCGGTTCCTGCAGGAGATGAGAGTCGAGTTAAAGCGGGAGGCGACGGCCGTCCTCAGCGATATCGTCGTCCCGGGCCGACTCGCCCGTGGCGAGCGCTTCGAGTTCGAACGGTACCTCTCCAGTGTCTCCGTCTCGGGCCCGGATGGGCTCCTCTTCGAGGACGCCACTCATCTCACGCCGGCCGAGACCGACCCGGACGCACCCGGAGTTCTCGGGGAGTTCACCGTCTACGGAACGCTGTTCGTCGTCGCGCCGGACAGAGACGGGGCAGGGGCGCTCTCCGATACGCTGCACGAGGCCGTCGCGGACTGTGAGGCCCGAGCGGGGGCGACGGCGCTGCCAAACGATGCCGGCGTCGCCGTCCGGGCGCTCGGCGACCGCGCCGAGACGGTCCAGGCGGCGCTGCATGCGGCCTGGTCCGAGGCCAGAGAGACGCTCATCGGGGCACCGGCGCCCAGCGGGAGGAAGTACTGATGCGCGTCGCCGACACCTACCTCGGGAACAGAAGCGAGGACGCTGTCGCGGAACAACTGGCCGACGCCGAGTCCGCCACGGTGGTGCTCTCCGACACCGAGCGACAGCGGTCCCGCGTCCGGACCGAGACGACCGACGGCCAGGAGTTGGGTGTCGTCGTCGCGGAAGAACTCGCTGGCGGCGACGTGCTCGAAGCCGACGACGGAACGCTCGTGGTCGTAGAACTGGCCGCCGTCGACGTGCTCGTCATCGACATCGACGGCAGTGACATGACGCCTACAGCGGCCCTCGAAGTGGGCCACGCGCTCGGGAACCGACACTGGGATATGGCGCTCCGTGACGGCGAGGCGCTGTTCCCGGTCCCCGACTCCAGAGCGCGGATGACCGCCACGGTCGAGGAGGTCCTGCCAGCGGGCGTCGAAACCGGCTTCGAGTCGGTCCCGCCGACCACGTTCGACGACACCGACGACCACGGACACGCCCACGCCGCCGGGCACGGCGCCGACGGGGACCACGACCACGGCGTCCACACTATCGATGGAGGCGACCCATGAGCGACGACGCCACGCTCGAAGCGTTCCGGCTCGCCGACTCCTTCCTGCCGGTCGGGACCTACACCGTCTCCTACGGACTGGAGCAGTTCGTCGCCGACGACCGCGTCACCGACGCCGACGAACTCCAGACCCTTCTGGAGACCTATCTCGGGCAGCAGGTCGGACCGGCCGAACTGGTTGCGCTCCGGGCGGCACACGCCGCCACGCTGGAGGACGATATCGACCGGGTCTGTCACGTCGACCGGAAGCTGTCGGCGGTGACGCTGGCCGCGGAGTTCCGACAGAGTTCACAGCAGTCGGGCGACCGGCTGCTCTCGCTCCAGCAGGACCTCCGTTCGGGCGGCGAACTCCGGGCGTACGCCGAGCGTGTCGACGCCGGGGACGCGCCGGGCAACTACGCAGTCGTGCTCGGGGTCGCGACTGCACTGGCCGGCATCGACGTCCGGCAGGCGTGTCTCATCTGCTGTCACGGGTTCGCCACCGGCCTGCTCGGGGCTGCCCAGCGGCTCCTCTCGCTTGGCTACACCGACGCCCAGCGGATTCTCAGTGCCCTCCGGCCGGCGATTACCGAAGCCGTCGAAGACAGCGCCCACCGGACGGTCGAGGATATGACTCCCTTCGCGCCGCTGGTCGAGGTGCTTGCGGCCGACCACGAACGGGCCCAGCGCCGGCTGTTCGTCAGTTGATTCGCCTGTCATCGGGTCCCAGCGGCATCCGGTATCGATTCTCACCGAGGCGATGACCAGATTGACCACCTCTGAAGAACCGTTTCGAACGAGAACGAATGCGTATGCATTGAGAGTCCCAGTCGCAGCTTTTGGTATGTAGCAGTTCAGTATAGCGCTATTCGGTTTATCTGTTGGAGCTGGGGCACTAACGATAGTCAGTACTCTGTCATATATCTGTAGTATGTTAGCACAAACCGTCATATCGGTCATCTCTAATCTGGGTCTAAGAATGGGATTTTCGAACCGAGAGGGGTGGCCCTGGGACTCGACAGAAACCACAGTTCGTCACAGCAGGCGGGCCAGATAGGGCAACCGGCGGCTCCAGAGTAACCGATGATACCGAGGGGAGCGACAAGCCCGCACCACCCGGCTGACCTCGGAGCCAACCGGCTCTATAGGGGCATGCCGACAAGAGACTCACCGCCGTCAGCTGGCCCGAGTGACTCTCATGTCGAGGTCCAGAGGCCGCACCCTACAGGCAGTGAAATCTCGACAGTCGTCGCGTTTGGACGCGAGCAGTAGAACCACCAGGCGGGCACGGTAGACTGGCGACTGATAGTGATTCGTGTAGCGATTTATCGGGACGCGCCGACCCCGGGGTCGGTGCTATCCGGAAATAATCTACAATAATCACTATGAGAGATACCGCTGAATCGCTACTCTACCATCCATCCTCGAAAACAGAGGTAAAGTTAGATTTGTGATTGTGGTACTTATTTTTCGATATAGTGACAGAAATTCGTCACTTAACCGGGAAAGAGGGCGGTATTAGGGGACCAGATGCACAAATAAAGACATTTATCCGGTACTGTGGCACTACCTTGAAGTAGCCGGCGTGAGACCTGCAGATATGGCAGCCGATGGCGACGAACGGACCTCTGTACGGACCTACGTCCCGAGATACCAGAAAGAGCGCTGGCAGTCCCACGCCGAGGAACTCGACATGAGTCAAAGCGAGTTCGTCCGGTCGATGGTCCAGGCGGGACGCAAGGGGTTCGAGCCACCTGCAACCGAGTCGGGGGATAATTCGGCGAGCGCCGACGAAATGGAACCCCGTTCTCCGGACGCTACCCCCGGGGGTAACGGGCTGAAAGAACGGGTCCTCGAGACCCTGGCTGACGGGGACCATTACGACTGGGACCAGCTCCTCGCAGCATTGACCGACGACATCGAGCAGCAATTGGACGAGACACTCAAGGAGCTACAGTCCGACGGGCGGGTTCGGTACAGCGGGCGCCACGGGGGGTACGTCCTGGACGAATGAGTTCCGATACCGCATCCCCCGAGCCCGAAGCAGACCCCATCGGCTACTTTCTCGATGACGTAACCTACCACGGGAAAAGCGAGCGAACCCGGGCCTTCTACGAGCGCGTCTTGCGTGACTTCCAGACGCATCTGAGGGACAGAGGCCACCCCACGACGGTCCCAGAGGCCTCTCACAGGGACTGTATGGCCTACGTGCACGGGCTTCGGGGAAGCCACAGCGAGAGTACCGTCGCGACCTATGCCTCCTATCTCCACCGGTTTTTCGCCTACATGACCCAGGTCGGGACCTTCGAGTCCAATCCCATGACGCTGGTGATGGAGGAGATGGACGAGTCAATCAACACCGACCCGACGCGTCGCGAAATCGGTGTCGACGAGATGGGGACGTTCGTCAAGACAGTCACACACCCACTGGAACGAGCCGTGGTGCTCACTCTCTTGAAGACGGGAATGCGAGCCGGTGAGCTGTGTAATCTGGACCTCAGAGACCTCAATCTGGGGGAACCCGGACCCCGTCCCGAGGTACCCGTGCGGGCTGCACTCGACGGGCGCCCGGACTCGCTATACGTGGCCGCCGACCCCAGTCGCGGCGCGGTGACGAACGGGGAGGAGCGCTCGGCGTCGAACAAGCGCAAACGGGACACGACGATACCGGTCGACGGCGAACTGGCCCGGACCCTGCGGCGCTGGCTGGCGATTCGGCCGGACGTGCGCTCGGAGGCCGAGCCGCTGTTCGTCTCGACGAGTGGGGAGTGGGGCCGGCGGCTCACGCCCGATATGGTCCACCACCTCGTCGAGGCACACGCCCGCGACCACGGCTGGTACCGCGACGGGGGCGGAACTGAGGAGAACGTGACTCCCCACTACTTCCGGCATTTCTTTACGACTCATCTACGGGACAGAACCGGCGATAGAGGGGTCGTCAAGTATCTCCGAGGCGACGTAGCCCAGGACGTCATCGACACGTACACCCACGAGTGGGGGAGCCGCGTTCGCGAGAGCTACGAGGCATACATCTACTCGTTGCTTTGCTAGTCGATACTACCGTCGCTTCCCGTGTTCGATTCCAAACTCGTAAATCATATACCGCTATACGGAATGGTCGCCAGTGGAAGTTGAGACTACGGTGGGTTTAGCGGGGCTGTAATGCGTAGTATCGAACGGTTCAGTAAACGGGAACTGACTCAGATTGCTCTCCAAATGGCCAATCTTGTTGAACTATCAACTATATACGCGGATTTCGGCGATTCATCCACTCGATGTGCGAGTGTCGGGAAATCTGTCGAAAGATGGTTCGGCCGATTTATAACTCGAAGACATCTTTTATGACTGAGTGCTCAGAACGGCTAAACGGTTCGAGATTTAGCAATATGAAGATGGCGGTTTGACAAGCGGCTATAAGATGCTTGGAGAGCTTAAACGAGAATCACAGAGGACTCTCTGCCATCGAAAGCTATTAGCCCTATACCGAGTATTATCGATTTGTATGGCGAACTCGCTACTCGGGAAGATCACGGATACGCTGTTTGGAACTGAGTCAGAAACTGACGACGACGCTTGCTGTGGCGTCGAGATTGAAGAAATCGACGACGAGGAATAACCGAAGATGGCCGACTCCGTTCCAAAATCCACACGACAGACGCTCGACCGTCTGTACGATGACCCAGAGGACCGCCTCAAATCGTTGTTCGGCCTGACGCCCGACGATACGGAAATTGAAGCAACACGAACGGTCTTCAAAGCACTCTCGAACGAGTACCGGATTCGTATCCTCGAAGCGCTCAGAGACGGGGAGTTGTGTGCGTGTGAGATTCAAGTCGTCCTCGATGCCCCCCAGTCGACTGTCGCGAGTCACCTCCGTGAACTCAAAGACGCTGGACTCGTCAACACGCGTCGACAGGGCAAGTGGACGTACTACCGCATCGGTGATACGGCTGTCCTTCAGTTACTCGATATCGCCGACGCTCTCGCGGAGGAGACAGCATGATTCCATCCGGTATTGAAACCCCACTACTGGATTCATGGGCGTACTTCGTCCACCTGGCGACGATTCTCGTGCCGCTATTTATCGTGGCATCGTTCCTCGTCGGGCTCGTCGAGGAGTACTTGCCGCCCGAGAAGGTTGAGGCGATGCTCCGGAAGCGAAACCGTGGAAGCGGGAACGTCGCGGCAGCAGGCTTGGGTGCCGTGACGCCGTTTTGCTCGTGTTCGACCGTGCCAGTCCTCGCCGGGTTGCTCGGTGCTGGCGCACCGCTTGGACTGTCGTTCTCATTCCTACTGGCATCTCCCATCGTCAATTGGATTGCAGCGTTTCTGTTGTTGGGGCTGTTCGGCGTCGAAGTGACGGCAATCTATCTCGTCTCCGCGCTGGTCGCCGCGATCATCGGTGGTATCGTTATCGACATGTTCGATCTCGATCACTTAGTCAAGGACGTACGGATCACGACGGGCGACCGCACGGTCGCAACTGACGGCGGGACGGCAACGGGTTCGCCGACGGGGAACACGCAGGCCACGAAGACCCACAAGGAACGGGGTATAACTGCGGCGAGAGGTGCGTGGTCGTTTTTCATAGATACACTCCCGTATCTGTTGCTCGGGATGGCACTGGGTGCGCTGATTCACGGGGCGGTGCCTGCGTCATGGCTCCAGCAAGTCGCCGGGAACCCGCTGGCAGTCCCGCTGGCCGCACTCGCAGGGGCACCGCTGTACGTCAGCATGTCAGGGATGCTCGGCATCGCTGCCCCGCTTGTTGACCAAGGCGTCCCGATCGGGACCGTCATCGCGTTTATCGTCGGCGGCGCTGGAGTTAGTATCCCGAACCTGATTCTCCTCAATAAGCTCTTCGAGCGCAAACTCCTCCTGGTTTACGCGGTGACAGTCGTTACTATCGGAACGATTGTTGGATATGGGCTGAACTTCCTCTTTGTGTAGGTGCTGATTGACGGAACTGGTTGCTGGCCTTTCTCGTTGCGACTCCGGCTTTTGCCGTCGTCGATTCCACACTGTTCCCGGGTTAGTCGTCGGCGCGATGGACCGATTGTCTTCGGGTTCGCCCTCGATCAGGGCGGCTACTCCGTCGCATTTTTGACGCTTGCTGCCGGTGCGTTCCTTGGACTTCCCTCAGTTGGTATTGGGTTCGGCAGTAGTACTCTGACCTGCTTTGTACAACTCTGAGAGTCTATGCATTGAGAGAGCCGGTCTCAACTACTGGTCCGCCAGACACTGGATTGTTTGGGCCATCCGTTCCGTTACTAGTTACCAACTACGCCAGAAATAATAATAGACGTACGCTTGTTGTTCTGGTTGATGCTACCCGTCGCTGACGCCTCGAGTGCGTTCAGTCACCGGATGGTAGGAGACGAAACAGACGGCAGCTGACCATCTTTCAGTGTAGTTATGGGGTATTCAACTTGAGCAAGATATTTATAAGAAGTTGTTAACTGAGTTTGTTACTCTATATTTATTTCCCTTCCAGACCAGTGCATTATGTCATGGTCGACAAATGTACGCACATCTGCTGGGTGTGGGATGCACGGACCTGTCGCAAGTGGGGGAACCGATGAGCAGCGACATCTCGGACGTTGACCAGCCGTCTCACGAACGACTCCAGGATATCTTCCTGGAGGTGACTGGCACGGACGTCTGCGTCGAAACCCAGGAACAACACACCGAGCCGAGGCGGGACGTGGCCCCGGAAGACGATTCCACGGCCGAATACGTCTCGACGATGGTTCAGGACGATGGACTCTCCGAAACGCTGGCCGAACCGAGCGAGGGCCAACTGGAGTGAGCATCCGGCACGGACCGACTATAGGCGAATACGCAGTGCCGAACGTGACCGGAAAATAGTCGCTCGACGGCCGGCTGTGTCACTCACCGTCGACCAGTCGACCCTGTGCGTCTATCTCCCCGTTCCGAATGCGGGTGCTGCTTATCCGCAGGCCGTCCTCGGCGACGACAAAGGGAGATGTGTGTATCTCGAGTGGCTGATACCCTCGTTCCAGTCGCTCGTCGTTGAGTTCGCGGGCGCGCTGATGGGCTTTCCCCTCCGGTGCGACTACGAGAGCGTCGGCGTCCGCACGGGTCGCGGCGGGACCAAAGGTGTCGGTTATCTTCACGATGTCCCAGCTCGCAGCGTAGGCTCCCTCGATTCGTTCCAGCGTCTCCGAGAGGGACTCACGGCGCTCCGAGAACGACCCGAGCAGGTCGGCATGTGACGGGTCACTGCGTGTCTCACGCGCCAGGGACTCGGCCGTGAGACCGACGATGACGTGACCGTCCCCCTCGCCGTCGTGACTGGCAGTCTGGAACGCGCTGTGGAGCAAGGCGCGATGCCCGTTGTGAACTGGGGTGAACGTGCCGCCCAGAATGGCGATACGTGCTGTCATATCAGTTGCTAGGGGGACGACGGTGGTATAAGTGATGGGACCAGCGTGGGTCCCGATACAATCACGCAACCACGTCGGAACTGTTTCACACGTATGGGCGCTGATAAGCCACATATATTAATTCGGGTTGGTTGACAAGGTCCTGCTGTCGCGACCGGCGAGGCCTCCACTGGTCCTGTCCCTCGGCCGCTGTCGCGACAGCCCGAGTTTCCTGTACCCACCGCTGCCGGTAGACCGACTCCATAGAGTGTCACAGCGACCTGCCACAGTCATCAGTGGTCTGTTTAAAGTGTCTGCCCGCGAGACAGACAGGCGCTCGACGTGCCCAGTACGTACTGACCACCAGTGCGGATTCCAGGGAGCTGTAGTATATTGTAAACTTACTGTCACGTGATGGAACGGCTGATTCCGACGGCGTCGGGACGGTCCCGCGTAGGAACACTGTTACAATACTGATACCACGTCTCCGTTCAGTTGCCGACGCGCGCCACCGACGGCGCGAAGAGTCGGCCACCCCAACCCGGAACGGTTCACCATCCACTTGTATCCGACACAGCGGGGCGCAGCCGGCCGGCCGTCACGTGTACTCCATCCGGCTCGCGTGCAAACTGACGGCAGGCCACCGCTCCGGACCCACCCCCTTCCTGTTTCACTGGACTCGCCAACGGCCCGCAGAGAGTCGTCACTGCGAGGTCGTGTTAATAAACGGAACGAGTAGTCCGGGGACGAATCAGTCGTCGTCGCGTGCTTCTGTGACCCAGTGACACGCCGAACAGAACGCGAAGGTCGCGACGACCAGCCCGAGCAACCCAATCACGAAGCCCGACGAGAGACCGAGTCCCAGCGAGAGCGCGACGATGGCGATGCCCACCCCGGAAATGGCGCCGTAGTACCGGTGCCACGGGACGGCCTCGTCCTCGGCCGGCCGGTCGAGATACTCGGTCAGACAGTCCGCCTGTGGCGCAAGCGCTACGTGACCCCGGTCCTGGTTGAAGTCGACGACACCCATGTCGTCCATTTTCGGGAGATGGCACTGGTAGAGGCCGACATAGACCCGTTTGCGCTGGCTGGACGTGAGCTGGTTCGTCGTGGTGTCGTTTTCGATTGCGGCGACGTGCTCGGCCAGCTCGCCGAGCGAGACCCGTTCGTCTGCCTCGTGGTCCCTGAGGTAGTGGATAACCTCGCGTCGTCGACTGTTCTTCAGTATCTCGAACACCAGGTCCAACGAGAGTGGCTCCGGCTCCGACTCGGCTTCGGTGACCCCATCGTCGTGTTGGGTTGAGTCGGCGGGTACGTCGTCGCGGCTATCAGTTCGCGTCGGTTGGTCGGCTTTGGTGCGTGCGGATTGGTCCTGAGTACTCATGTATGGTCCTCCATGGCCCGGAATCCGGACTGGCGCAGCCCTCACAACGGGATTGGCTCCTTGCACCCCCCCGTTTCCTGAAAGACCTGTAGGCTGTCCGAACCCCAAGCGTCTATAAGAACAGTCATTCGTCCCACACTTAATACTTTGTTTTTACAGATATGTTACACGTACTGCTCAACTAGGGGCCGGTACGGAGAGACATAGTGGTGGTATACCGTCCAATAGGACGGCATACGTCGAAAACGGACGCTCCCGGGCACACGAGAAACGACGACAAGCGACTCGACGACGGTCGCGGGTCGATATTATCGCGGGCGCCGTCGACGATGCTGACGAGGGCGTGTCGTTCCGCGAGGACCAAGAGCCTGCCAGGACGTTCCCCGTCGGTGCTGTCCGGACGCGGGGCCATCGGATGCGCTGAGCGGAGCCTGCGTACTCCGTAACGCGGTTCAGTTTCGACAGGCAAAGCATACGAATTAGTAGGTCTAAACTGTACTGAGAAATATCGAGTTTTATCCGGTACAGTCCCCCTCAGAGGCGTAAGCAGGCCAGTTTCCAGCCATCTGAGTGCCGGTTCGTATTATTGGCGATATCTACTCTGTACCCGGTATATGTGATACGTAACAAAGACAGGTCAAGGTGTGTTTCCACCAACAGTGGCTTCGAGGTGGAGCCGTCCCATCCGCGTGGAGTACCAAATGACGCCACACCCAGTCGATACTGTGGACGCTCAGTTGCTCAACCGGGCGAGCGGGAACTGCCGGACACCGAGAGCCGACAGAGGAGCCTGCATGTCACTGTGTCGAACCGGTAACGCAGGAACAGCGGTAGCGACGCTGGCTGAGTGGTACCGCACGGTCCAGTACCCTTCTGGCGTCGGACCACCGACGGGGAGTCCGAGTCCCCGACACTGGGCCGCCGGCCGCTCGCGGTCGTCCAACTGCGAGACCGTCTCGCGGGCGCGCGATGGCCCCGCCTCATTGTCAGTCGAACAGTTTGCCGATAAACGATATCGCGGGAGAAGAGAGCCGCTAAAACAGGGGGGAGTCAGATACGCAACCGTCGGTCAGACCGGCCGAGCACCGTCAGTAGGTATCAACATATGCACACAGATACACCCGTACGACCGAGCATTTGTACCGATAGTGACCAGACCCCGTCCGAGCCCGGGAGGTCAAGATGAGCCAACCGGACCCGTGGGACGATATCAGCTACGTCATCAGCTCCCGCTACCGCATCGCGACCCTCCGTCGGCTCGCGGACGGCCCGGCGACGCCGTCGCTCATCGCGGACGAGACCGACCTGAGTATCGCCCACGTCTCGCGAGCCCTTCAGGAGCTGCGCGATGCCGAACTCGTGACGCTGCTCGTCTCGGAGAATCGCCGCAAAGGTCGGGTGTACGGTATCACTGACGAAGGTCTCGAGGTCTGGGAGACCATCGAGGCCGAGAACATGCTCTAATCACTGCTCGCTCTGCTCCTCGTCGGGCAGCGCCTCCTCTGGGAAACTGTTCCGGTCGGCAGCGGTGCTGTGGCGTGTCCGCGAACTCGTGGATGCGACGGCGGTGCGGGCCGCGTTATTGAGGTACGCTGCCGGCCGGGAGTTGTTCGGGCAGCGGCCGGTGTTTCGCCGGCGTCCCCACCGCGAGGGTCGACGGTGGAACGTCTTCGGTGACGACGGCCCCGGCCGCGACAAACGAGCCTTCGCCGACGGTCACGCCCGGCAACACGGTGGCGTTGGCGCCAATGGTAACGTCGTCCTCGATGGTCGGGCCCGCGAGCTCGACCTCCTGGCCAAGGGGCTCCGGGTCGTTCGTCAGGACAGCTCGCGGTCCGACACACACGCGGTCGCCGATAGTAGTCCCCGAGGGGACGTAGGCGCCGGCCCGCAGACGCACCTCGTCCCCGAGGGCGCTCTGACCGTCGACGACTACCTGCGAGCCGACGACACAGTCGTGGCCGATAGTGGTGCGCTCCCTGATGACGGCGTTGTGGCCGGCCTGGAACCGGTCGCCGACGACGACATCGGGGTACACCACCGACCCCGCCCGGACGATAGAGTCGGCCCCGATTCTCGCGGGCGATTGCCCACTCTCGGGCGGGAGGATATCCGCCGTCTCCGCGATGCGACAGTTCTTACCGAGCTGGCGCTTGCTCATCTGTCGGCCCCCCTCACTGCGTCGTCAATTACTGGCCCGCTGGCGCTGTGTTTCGTACCGGTCATCTGAACTCAGTACGACTGTTCGGGCAACTCAGGGCTTTGTTATACTGTTCCTGTGGACAGCGCCGTCAGGCGGTCGTATCGTAGCAGGCCGCTACCTCGCCGGGACGAAATCCATCACGCGGTATAACTTAGGCGGGGCAGCTTCACTTGTGAACAAATGGGTACAGTCGTTCTCTCTATCGATGCAGAGCTGGGCTGGGGGTTCCGTGACTACTCGGCCGCCGAACGACCCGCTGAACGCGTCGCTCGCTCGCGGTGGGGCTGGAACCGGGCGGTCGAGACGCTCGCGGAGTTCGACATCCCGGCGACCTGGGCGGTGGTCGGTCACCTCTTCGAGTCGGAGTGTACCGGCGCCCACGTCGGCCACCCCACGCCGCCGGGCTGGTTCGCCCACGAGCGCGGCGAGAACCCGATGGACCCACAGTACCGGTACGCACCGGAGCTGCTGGCCGACCTCGCCTCAAGCGACGTCGGTCACGATATCGGCGCCTACACCTACTCGGACGTCGATTTCAGTGCCGACTACGCGACCGAGGCCCTCGCCCGGGCCGAATGTGATAGAACGACCGAGGCCGCCGAGGCCGCCGGCGTCCAGATGCGCTCGTTTGTCTTCCCCCACAACCGCGTGGGTCACCGGGAGATACTCGCGGAGTCGGGCTTTACCTGCTATCGCGGGCCCGGGCCCGAGCCCGAACGGCGACTGGACGGCTCGTACTCGGCGCCGCTTCGCAAGCTCGCTCGGGCGACAGTACTACCGGACCCGGAGCCACTCGTCGAACCGAGCCTCGACGAATACGGGCTGGTCAACATCCCACCGTCGCTGTATCTGTTCGGGTTCAAAGGGACGGCCCGACAGGTGCTGGCCGCGACGGTCGGGGACCCAGTCGTCAGGCAGGCCAGGCTCGGTATCGACGCGGCCGCCCGCAGAGAGGGTATCTATCATCTCTGTCTCCGCTTGAACGACCTCACGACGGAGGCCGACCTGAACCGTTTCCGGGCCGTCTGTGCGTATCTCGACAGCGTACGAGCGGAAGAAGGGCTCACGGTCGAGACGATGCGGTCGGTGGCCGACCGCGTAGTATCCGAAGACTTCACCGTGGCCTGACGGTCAGAAGTTCGGTTCGAGGGCCGCGCCTGTGGGTGGGGCCGCAGTTCGGGCTTACTCCGAGGAGGGCACGCTCGCGACCTCACCGCCGTCGTCCGACGCCTCATCGATGGCCTCGGTCCCGTCCTGGAGGCGCTGTTCGGCCTCGTCGCGGTCCTCGGGGTAACCGATGTCGTTTCGCCAACCGTCCATCCGGATGGCGTCGATAGTCCGGCCCGAGTGCAATAGGAGGTCGATGGCGTCGCTAATCTCGTACTCGCCCCGGTTGGATGGCTGGACGAGCCGGCAGGCGTGGAAGATAGCCGGCGTGAACGTATAGAAGCCGGTCATCACCAGATTGGATGGTGGGTCCTCGGGTTTCTCGATGACCTCCGTTATCTCGCCGTACTTGTTCGTGTCACAGACGCCGTAGCGCGAAGCCTCCTCCCAGGGCACCTCCTCGACGAGGAAGGCGGCGTCGGCCCGGTCTTCCTGCTGACGGTTGACGACGTCACTGAGGTTGGCCTGGAAGATGTTGTCCCCGAGCATCAACATGAAGTCATCGTCGATGTGTTCCTCGACGGTCAACAGCGCGTGGGCCAGTCCCTTCTGCTCGCGCTGGTGCGTGTACGTAATCGACACGCCCCGGTATTCGTCCTCGTAGTAGTTGATGATGTTCTGTTTCTTGTATCCGACGACGACGTAGAGTTCGTCGGCCCCGAGCTCAATGAGCTGGTCGAAACAGTGCGTGAGTATCGGTTTCCCGTCGACTTCGACCATCCCTTTCGGCTTGTCATCGGTGAGCGGGCGGAGTCGAGTTCCCTGGCCGGCTGCGAGTACTACTGCGTTCATCGTTTTCGGATATTCATCCCCGTAAATAAAGCTATGCGCCGCCTTCCTCGCAGTTAGGCCTCGACATCGCTGCCCCCGACGACGGGCGTCGGGAGGGTAAGTCGGCGCCTGGCATCAGCGATAGCAGCGATGTCTCGGAGAGACCGCTCCGTAAGCTGTGCGACCTGGCGGACGAGCTGGGCGTTGCGCTCGACCGGCGTATCCGGGTCGAAAAAGAGGTTATCGGCCATCCCGACCATCGGATGTGCGCCCATGAAGACGGCGAGCGTCGTCAACGGGTACTGGTTGGGCCCGGTCGCGCGGACGAAGCAATGAGCGTCCTCGGGCACCGCGTCCAGAAGCGTTACCAGGCTCATAGGCGACGCGACGGCGCCGGTAGGGGCGCCAAGCAGCACTGTCACCACGAGCGGGTCTGACAGGCGGTCACGAAGACGGTCAAGTTCGTGGACATCGGCGCCGCCGGTCACCAGCAGGTTCGGCGTGATGCCCCGGTCTGCCAGCGCGTCGACTAACCGCTCGGTGTCGCGCCGGCTGGTCTCCGAGACCGACCGGTAACCCGACTGCGTCGGGCCCAGCCGGACGCTGGCGAGGTCGGGCAGTGGCTCCCGGTCGAGCGCGTCGAGGAAGTCACCCAGCGGTGCTGCCGGGCCGGCGGCGTACTCCAGCAAGACGTCGGTGCCACACTGTTCCCGAACTGCGCGGCCGAAGGCGGGTAGTCGCTCGGGGTCGGGGTTGCCCTCGGCGTCGCGGCCGTGGAGGTGTGCGACCGTGGCCCCCAGCGCCGACGACTCGTACACCTGTGTGGCGACGGTCTCGGGGTCTACGGGGAGCGCCTCGTTCACGTCAGTCGAGTAGCGATAACCGGTCGGAGCGACGCCGAGTGTCATCTCGTCGCCGCGCATATACTCACGGTAAGTCATCGGGAAGACCGACGCTATTGCGGGTCATCCGGTAGAAAGAGACAGGTCCGATTAGTTATCACTCCCCTACTGGGTCAGGTCGACGAGCGAGTCCTCGGTGGCGACGATGAACGCCTCCTCCAGCAGGTGTGACTCCTCGGCCGGCAGGAACACGTACTGGTCGTTCGTCTCGGAACGGATGACCGTCAGCTCCTCTATCTCGTAGCCCAGGTTCTCGTGTGGGTCCGGGTCTTCGGGGACTTCCTCCCACTCTGTTTTCGATGCCATGATTACCCCTGAAAGACGCTGATATCGGCGTCGCCGTCTATTTCGACGCGGTCCAGACGGCCGCTGTAGAAGAACGCGTCGACACCGTTGCGGACGTGGCCGCTGACCTCGCCGTCGCCGATGTCGCCGCCGAGATACAGCGCCTCGCCGCTGCCGACGGCAGTGTGGCCCTCGTCCAGCGAGAGGTCCCCGGTGACCGCGAGCTCGTAGGACGCGCTCGCCTCGGTGTCGCCGGTCCCGTCTATCTCGATGCGGTTCGGCAGCGAGTCCGGCCCAGTGTTACCTCCACGCGGGAAATCAACGTTGTATATCGCCGCCGTCGCGCCCGCTTCGCTTCCGACGTGCCAGCGCGACTGGGAGGGCGCGGTCCGAACAGTGACGTTCTCGATGCGGACCGTTCCCTCGGTCGCCGTGATAGACGGGCCCGACTCGACATCGGGGTCGTCGGGGCCGTGGAACGTGACGCCAGCGGCGGCGCCGACAAGTGCCGCGTTCTCGTACGTACCGCCCAGTCCAGTCCCCGTGTAGTCGTACTCCCCTGGCGGGACACGCACGACAGTACCATCAGTGAAGTACTCCTCGAGGTACGGGTCGATTAAGTCGCCCTTACAGAGGCCGCGCGAGTCGAGGTCGACAGTGGTTTCGGCCCCAAGAGCCCCCTCAGCCGACGCCGTAGCGACCTCTGTAGCCGCAGCACCAGCACCGACGGTCCGTATGAACGTCCGTCGACTAGTAGATATAGCTTTCTTCGTTGTCCCGTGCCCATCGTTTCCTGCCATACCGTTCAGGATATCCCTACCGAAAAAGGAGTTCTGACCACCTCCTCAGGTAGGTATGCCTTATACTCATTGACTGTATTTCGGTTGTACACCAGTTACGTACCATTCCGATATTATATCGCAGGCCACGAGCGAAAATTTAATTCAGCAGCACGAGCGCGGATAAAATGTCGTTTCGAGTGAGTGTATGTTCTACTGCTATATGTCTCTCCCAGTACTCGGGTCAGCCACGAGAGACGGTCGGTAAGCCTCTGTTACCGGACTCACACTCCGCGCGTGTCCCGAACCGGTGCCATCGTTGTTCTCTTCGGTCGGGTCGTTTACTGATAGTGAGATAGCATCGCCTCGATACACGGGTTGGAACAGCTTACCCGGACTAACCACGGAGTAACAATCATACAGGGGTCTGTTGCTTCTGCTGCGGGGAGAGCAAACGTCCGCACGAACTGGCCACCGGTCCATCCCTTGCCAACTCACCCACCCCACCCCCACATCGGCCAACGCGACGGCGGCCGTCGTCGTCCGGTCTGCGTCTGTACTCTCCCCCAATTTACTGTTTATCGAGGTAGGATGCTTCTATCCGTCGAAAAACGACCGACCTCACGCGCAGCTGCCGGCATAGCGGGCGATGAGCAACCCGTTGTGTGAGACCGCAAGCAGCTGGGGGGCCACGAACGCGACCAGCGCGGCTCGACGATACAGCGGTTGGACAATCCGGTAGACACCGAACAACACACCCAAGGCGGCCAGTTTCAGCGCGACGAGCCCGGCGCCCCCGGCGGCGTCGAAAAAGGTCCGCGCGACGGGGTTTGCCTCGGTGAAACACAGCGACAGCCCAGTGAGGGTCAACAGGATATCGCCAGCGGCGGCCGCGAGGACGAGCCCCCAGAGCAGATGGTCACATCTGAGTCGGGACTCGGCGACGTACACCGCCTCTTTACTGAGCGTCTGTTGCACACCGCCACCCAGGACTGGGTCGGTAATGGTAAACGAGTACGTACCCGAGTGGCAATCGAGTGATAGTCGGGTAGCAAGCGCCGGAGAGCTACGAGTCGCTTACTCGGGTGGCGTTATTTCGACGCGACAGTCACCGGTGACGACGATTTCGAACCCGTCGAGGTGTATCGTCACGCGGAGCTTGTCCGGGCCGGAGGTGACGAGTCGGTCCAGTGAGTCCGGGTCGACCGAGTTGTACAGTGGCTCGAGCGCTGTCGGTTCGCAGTGTCTGACACTTGCGAGCGCTTCTATGACTGCGACACTCGCCGATTCGGTTTCGAACGTCCCGACGTAGGTGTCCGTCCTGGGGTCGTACGCCGGACCGTCATCAGTCACGCGCTCGGCGCCGTCGAACCCGTACTCACCGCCGTGTGCGTGCCAAGGACCCGGGCCACTCATTTTTTACCAAATATAACATAAATGCACCCAAATATAAATTTTCCGGTAGCTTTGAGCGCCTCGGCTACCTGTGTGCTTACTGAGCAGCAGTTCCGGTCCCGGGTTTCGAGAACTCACCGTGATTGGATACGAGTCGCTACTGCGCGGTCACAAACCCGTTATTCGTCGTATACCCGGCCGCTAAGCCGACCGACGGGCACGAAGAGGCTATCCACCGTCTCGGGTCGATACGGGAGTTGGCCGGGTGGAGTATAAAGTACATTCCTGTGGCTATGAACACAATTACTAACTGGCTCCCCAGTGAGGACTGCTATGATGCCAGAACACATTACTGACAGCGAACTCGAACGGATGACGGAGTTTGCAAACACGCCGACGTATCTGCGGACGCCCGAGCAACTGCTGCCCGACGACGACGAGTGAACTCATTCACGAAACTCCGCTGGGGCTGACTGCTGGCGCCACTCGTAGACGACGTGGACGATAGTCAGACCGACGAAGGCGGCGATGATACCCATCACGAGGGCAACCTGTGGAACGGCCAGTCCGGCCAGCGACGCAACCACCAGCAGTGTGCTCAGTGCCGCTAGCCCGAAGTAGTAGAAGTACCACGTCGGCTCTGACTGCTGTTCCCCGAGTAGCGGGTCTATCTCACTCGCCTTCGAAGCGGTAGTGACGTCACCAGACTCCTCGTCGTACTCGACGAGCCCCGCCTCGGCGAGTTTCGGGAGATGAGTCTGGTACAGCGAGACGTAGACCCGTTTTCGTTGCTGTGTCGATAGTTCCTCGACAGTCGTGTCGTTCTCCCAGGCAGCAACGTGCTCGGCCAGCTCTGTCAGCTGTATCGGGTTCGGCTCCGTCCGCAAGAAGTAGAGCACGTACCGTCGCCGGGGGCTGCTGAGGATGTCGAAGATGCGATCGCGTGTGAGTTCGGTGTTGTTGTCTTCCATCGCATACGTCGCTGCGGTTGGTGGTAAAGCGATACGTCGACCGCTTGTTAGCTACCTATGCGCCAACCGAGCGCGGGATACCCATTTGTTACAGCGTCGTTACCCGACCGACAACGACGGTTACTAGCGTCATAGGACGAAAAAACGGGGTCTGGGACGGTAGAGGGTCAGTCAGAACGGCTCGACAGACACTCGCTACTGAGCCGACAGGGCCCGTAGCGACCGAGAGACACAGCGGTAGCACCGCCTGACAGGTAGCGCCTACCCATCAGAGCGACTGGAGTGCCGTCGCGTCGGGTTCGGTGAACAGTTTCGCGACCCGCTCGGTCGCCGGGGTTCGCTCGGAGTCGTTCCGCAGCAGGACCGTCTCACTGGGAAAGAGCTGTTCGCCCAGTTCGAGGCCGTGGTCACGAGCGGTCGAGCCGGTGACGGTGAGATAGACGCCGAGTCCGGTGTCGGCAATAGCCGCTTCCTCTTCCTGACCGCTCTCCGGGTACGTGAAGGTGATATCCTCGAGCGCGGCGGTCCCGATGACCGCTTCGATGAGTCTCTCGTACCGGGGAGAGATACAGAGCTCGCCCGCGTACCGCCGGACGAACTCGCGGTCGAGCGGGCGGCCGCCGCCGTCGGCGACAGCGGGGCGTGCCAGCAGCGTGTGATACACGGTGTCTCCGAGGCCGGTCGCCACGCGGACGTCGGTGTCCAGCGGGTCGATGCGGTCGTTTATCTCGGCGATGGTCCACAGTGGCTCGTCTCGCAGTTCGACGACCTCCTCTAAAACGAGGTCGGCACTGTCAAAGCCCAGCGCGAACTCGTGGGTCCGCAGGGCGCGAAACGGCTCCTCGCGCCCGATGAACTGTACCGAACCCGAGTCGGTCGGGACCGTGACGCTGTCGAAGACGACACGGCGGGGCATCCCGTCCCGGTCGTCGCGCAACAGCGTGAACTCGGGCCTGGTCGGGTCATCGAGGTCGGAGTAGTCGGCCAGGCGACGATAGACGTCGTCGTCGTCGGACTGGTTACCCTTGGTCAGGTCCTTCTCGTATCGCAGCGTCGAGATTATCTCGTCGGCCAGTTCGGTCGTCCCGGTCCGGGCCGCGAGTCGCTCCAGTACGGCTTCGAGAGGCCGACCTTTCCGGGGGATGGCCACTCTGGTCGTCGTCATTACGCCACTCAACCGTCGGCGCGGATAAAATCAGTTCGATTGTACTGCGCCGTCTCGAAGACGGCCGCCGTCCTCGATGTGAGACCCGCCTCCACTCTCACTCGCCGCCGCCGATGACCGAGGAGAGCTGCTCGCGCCACTCCTTGAGCTGGACGATATCCTCTTCGATTTCCGTGAGCCGCTCGTCCAGTTCTCCCTCGCCGATTTCCTCGCGCACGCTCTCGATTTCGGCCTCGAGGTCGTCGAGTTCGCCCTCGATGCCGTCGACGGTTCCCTCGACATCGCCGAGGCCGTCCTCCAGCGAGTCGACCTCGTTACCCAGCGTGTCAGTCTCCTCGGTCGCGGCCTCGGCCGCCGATTTCGCGCTGCCGATTTCCTCCTGGAAGCCGTCGAGTTCGGTCTCGAAGCTATCGAGTCGCTCGTCGAACTCCTCGATGACCTCGTCACCGGTGCCGTTCTCTGCGAGGAACTCCTCCAGCCCGTCCGTGTACGCGCGCAGGTCCGCGATGTCGTTCTGGATACGGTTGATGCGGGCAGTATTGACGCCGCCCTCGGGGTCTGTGTCCTGCGAGACAGCGTCGAGGGCCCGCTTGAGTAGTTTCACGTCGTTGGCCGAGACGTTGTTCTGGCGAATCTCGTTGGCCATCGCCGCGACCACGTTGCCCGTCGGCGCGGCGGCTTCGCCGTCGGCGGCCGCCTCGCCGTCCGCCGCTTCGGCCTCGGCGTCGGCGTCGGGTGCCGGCGCACCCTCGTTGTTGGGGTCTTTCAGGTTCAGCGTCTCGATATCCTCGTCCTCGTCGTCTTCCAGTCCCGGAACGCTGTCGGACTCGCCCGCGATGACGTCCTTGACGGCGTCGTCGTCCCCGCCGACGAGGTCTTCCTCGGACTCGTCCAGGGGCGGGTCGACGCTCTCGATGGTCGGCTCCGTGAGGAACTTCTCTACGTCGTCGGTCCCCGTCGCCCGGATGCCGTACACTGTCGTGTAATCGCCGTCGGCCTCGATTTCCTTCTCGAAGGTTATCTGGTCGTCGTTGATATCCCAGAACTCCGAGCCGTACTCGGGGTGAAAGCCCAGGTCCTCGACTGCCACGTCGTCCGGAACGGTGTCGACGAGTCGGAGGGTAATTGGCTCTGAACGCTGCGACACGACGTTGAACGCGATTGCGGGGACGGGGAACTCGTCGGCCTCGAATCGCTTGGTGACGGTGACCCCATCCGAGGCAACGGTAATCGCCTCATACGCTTGCGAATCACTCATGTATTGTAGTCCATACTCCTCGAGTAATAAAGGTACTCCGCTGGCGTCAGTTCGTGAGTGGCGGGCCGGCTACAGGTCGACGCGGTCGCCGATTTCGACGATACGTAGGTTCTCCGGGTAGTCGAAGCTTGCTGCGTGGTTGTGCAGCACTGTCGGCTCCGTGGTCATCCCCTTCCACATGTCCCAGTGACTCGGAAGCAAGGTATCGAGCTGGAGTTCATTGGCCGCCTCGATTATCATGTTCTCATCGTTGTACCACTTCGTTCGCTGGGGCTCGCCCGTCTCGGAGTCCGGAATCATCCCCACTGCCCCGAACGCCAGCACGCCGAGGTCGATATCGTAGGCCTCGCCGACCGGCTGGAACGCGCCCGGTCGCGCGTCGCCGCCGTGGAAGAAAGTGCCTCCCTCGTGTTCGAAGACGAACGAGACGGGATGGTCGGCGTCGGGGTCGTTCGCCGGCTCGACGTGGATTGTCAGGTCCCCGAGTTCGAGGCGGTCGCCTTCCTCGAGTTCCTCGAGCTGGTCTTCGGTGACCGACCAGTTCCCCGTCCAGTCTTCCTCCTGGATGACCCCGTGGCCGCTGTCGGTCGTGTAGTAGGTCGCGCCCGTCGCCACGAGGATGGGTGCCTGCGAGGGACCGTGGACGTGGTCGGTGTGTTCGTGGGTCCCGAGGACGGCGTCGGCCTCGGTGACGTCCGAGGGGTCGAAAGGCACCGGGACCATCCGCACCGTCCGGGGCGGGTCGCCGATGCCCAGGTACGGGTCGATAAAGACCGTCACGCCGCCACTGGTTTTGACAATGAAGCCGTTACAGCCCAGATACCAGATAGCCAGTCCGTCGGGGTCGGCGTCCTCGACGTCACGCAGGAGCCAGTCCGCCCAGTCAGAGTCGACTGCCATAGCAGCGACTGCGTGGGGCGATGGCTAAGGCCTTACGCGTCTGGCTGCTCGAACGGTGGCCCAGGCCGCCGTGGCCCGCGACCACTCCACAGCAGGCGCTGCCGGGTCGGAGTCGACCGCCGGTCACACGGCCGTCCGGGCTCGCCCCATAACCGTCAGCAGGGAGAGAAACAGGACCATCGGGACGTGACAGACGATAATCGCCGTGAGAACGTATCGCAGTTGGGCCCCCCACTGAAAGCGGGTCGCGAGTTCCGGAACGGCCCACCACGAGACCGCTGCGAGGACGAAGGCCAGGTCGACCACGACGGAGTAGAGGTCGGTCAGGGAGAAAAAGAAGTCTGTGTAGCGCTCGACGCCGTCGCTGATGAAAACCAGCACGGTGGTGACGACGAGCAACACCGTGCCGACGGTCGCCAACAGGGCGATGTCCGTGACCAGCTCAGAGAGCCCCTGATTCAGGTAGAGAAACGGGGGCAGCGACAGGAGCAGATACAGACTCACGAACGTCGTGATATCCCGGACCGGATTCGTCCCCACCATTCTATCTGGCCTGTTAGGTAGTTGCATACCAGATACGTATATTCTTTCCCACCGCAGTCGCGACCGCTACGCGAGCGATACACCTGTGGCGATGTCGTACAAAAGAACAGCAACAGCTGCGTCGTCTTACTCCTGACAGCAGCCGCCGGCCTTCTCGCCGAAGTCGACCTTGAGTTGGTCCGAGACGAGGTCGTTTATTTCCGCGAGGCGAGCCTCGAGTTCGTTTTGCACTTCGAGGTACTCGCTCATCGAGGCGATGTCGTGGAGCTCCTCCTGGGCCTCCTGGACCTTCCGGAGGTCCTCCTGGGTGGCCTGACCGGTCTGGCGGGCCATCTGGAACTCCTCCCGGAGCTGTTCGAACTCCTCGATGGCCCGCTGGGCGTCGGCGTCGTTCTCGACTTTGGCCTTGGCCTGCAGGTACTCCTGATAGACCGGGAGCTGGGCGATAGATTCGCCAAGCTCCGTCGCGAGTTGGTCAACGTGGTCGCCGTCGATTTCGGTGACGTCCTCGGTTTCGATGCTCATTACCACCGCGTTAGGACTCGTGGGGTATAGATGTGCCGAAGGGGGAGACCACTCTCGTTCGGCAGTGTTTAGTTAGGCGATTTAGACTGTCACCAGCCAGAAAGCCCCGGCTGGCTTCGGTCGGGGGGCTCGCTGCGCTCCTCGGCCTTCGGCCTGCGGTGCTTACGTCGCCCGCCTTCCCG
>PXRT01000004.1:144698-170458 GCA_003020925.1 Halobacteriales archaeon QS_6_64_34
TGCAACGAACGGAGTGAGTGAAGCGCGCAGCGAGTCGCAGTAGTCGAGCGGTCGGGGGCTTTCTGGCTCTCTTCCGCGTTTTCTACTAAACTAAACACTCCCTCTCGTTCGTCGCCAAATTTTATTACGCCCATCGGAGTACGGAACAGACCGGAGTGTATCGACGATTCTCGATTTCCTGGCGTTCGTCCTGTCTTTGTCTCGTTTTTCCTCCTCCAGTGGGTGGTATTTCTCACAGTCGTCGGCACCGATGTCGCCCTCATACCGGCGATATACCCGATTAGTCGGAAACGCCGAGGTTATCCCACTCGAACGGATACAGATGGCTAATGAGCCAAGAGCGAACCGAGGGGGACCTGCGACATACGGGGCTCTCGCTGAAACACGACCGCGAGTGGGACTACGAGATAGACCGCATCGTCAAAGCGGTCGAGGAGCGCGACGCCGAAACTGTCGGCCTGCAGTTTCCGGAGGGCCTGAAACGCCGTGGCCCCGCCGTCACCGACGACCTCCGGCAGGAACTCCCCGACGACGTGCAGGTGATGCTGTCGGGACAGCCCTGCTATGGCGCCTGTGACCTCGACACCTACATGATGCGCCGGACGGACGTGTTCGTCCACTTTGGCCACTCCCCGATGAAGGAGTCTGACAAGATTATCTACGTCCCGCTCTTTTCCAACGTCGAAGTCACGCCCATCATGGAGCAGGCCCGCGAGGAGGAACTCTCCGACCCCGACGAGGACCCCGACGTCGGCCTCGTGACGACGGCCCAACACATGAACAAGTTCGGCGAGATGCGCGAGTGGCTCGAAAAACGGGGCTACACCGTCCACACACAGCGTGGCGACGAGCGCCTCACCAACGAGGGGCAGGTGCTTGGCTGTAACTACGCCAGCGCCGACGTCGACGCCGACCGGATTTTGTATGTCGGCGGCGGGAAGTTCCACCCGCTCGGCCTGGCGATGGAACACCCCGAGAAGAACGTCGTCATCGCCGACCCGGTGAACAACAGCGTCACCATCGCGGACACCGAGCAGTTCATGAAACAGCGCTACGGCGCGGTCCACCGCGCGATGGACGCCGAGACGTGGGGCGTCATCTTCTGTACGAAAATCGGTCAGGGCCGGTGGGACCAGGCCCGGGAAATCGTCGAGAACAACGACGACGCGTACCTCATCACGATGGACGAGGTCACCCCCGACCGGCTGACGAACTTCGGGATGGACGCCTACGTCAACACCGGCTGTCCCCGCATCACCACCGACGACGGCCCGCAGTTCAAGAAACCGATGCTCACGCCCGGCGAGTACGAAATCGCCATCGGCGAGAAACCCCTCGATTCGCTGGAGTTCGACACCTTCCACGGCACCTGGTAAGACCCCGTTTCAATTCGTAAGAACTGGTGGCGAACGTTCAAGAGTCGATAGCAGAGAGCGTGTGTTATGTTAGACAGTCCCGACAGTGAGCGGGACCCGTACCCGTCCGCTCGCGACCTCTTTGCGGGGGCCGGGGAGGCGATTGTCGTTCACAATGGGGACGACGGCACCATCCTCGATGCGAACCCAGCGGCCGAGCGCCTCTATGGGTACGACGCCGGTACCTTGCGGGGCGAGCAAATCGACGCCGTACTCGTCGACGACGCGGCCGATAGCCCCGACCTCGAAACGCTTGCCGAACAGTCCGGCGGTGTCCAGTGGCTCGTCGCGACACCGGATGGCGACCAGCGGTGGGTCGACGTCCGGGTGTCGCTCCGGGGCCACCACGGAGGCGATAGACCCGTTCGAGCGCCTCCAGGCTATCGTCTCCCGGCGCGACATCGAGTTCGACGAGAAGGTGACGCGGTTGCTGGACCTCGGCTGTGAGTGGCTCGGCCTCTCGGTCGGGTACATGACGCGCATCGAGGACGCCGTCCAGACTGTGGACTCGGCAGTCGGCGACCAGACGGACATCCAGCCCGGGGAGACGGCGCCGCTGTCGGAGACCTATTGCCAGCACACGCTGGCTTCGGACGCTGAGGCCCCGGTCCACAGCATCGAGAACGCCGCCGACGCGGGTCTCCTCGACAGCGACGAGTACGAACGGTTCGGGCTCTCCTGTTACGTCGGCGGCACCATCACCGTCAACGGCGAGGACTACGGGACAGTCTGTTTCGCGGACACGGAACCACGCGACCGGCCGTTCGCCAGCCGTGAACAGACCTTCGTCGACCTCCTCACGCAGTGGGTCGGCCTCAGCATCGAACGCCACCAGCAGGCGTCGCGACTCACCGAAGAGCACGAACTCACGACGGGGATTCTGGCGTCGAGTCCGACTAGCATTCTGGTCTTCGACGACGACGGGACCATCACGCTCGCCAACGACAGGGCCGGCGCCGTACTCGGGGACGACCTGACACTGGAGGGGACCCGTGGCATCCCCACCACGCTGTACGACGTCGCCATGGAACGGGTACCCGACGCGGAGATGCCCCACCGACGCGTGGCCGACGGCGAGTCGTTGACCAACGTCGAGTACCGGCTAGACGACGGGACCTGTCTCTCGGTGTCGGGCCGCCCGCTCTATGCCGGCCACCGGGGGACCGTCGTCCTCACCGTCGCGGACGTGACCGAACAACGGCACCAGACGGACGCGATGCGCGCCCTCTCGGACACGCTCGCCAGCGCGACCGGGTCCTTCGACGACCAACTGAGCGACCTGCTCGAGGTCGGCCGCACACATCTGGGCCTCGCGAACGGCCACCTCACGGAAATCGGCGGTGACCGACACGAAATCGTCGTGAGCGAGGGGCTTCCGGAAGTGATTTCGAGCGGGACTGTCTCGGACCTCGACTCGACGTTCTGTGCGGCCGTCGTCGAACGGGATGGGATGTGTACCATCGTCGAAGCGAGCACCGAACTGACGGACACGACGCCGTACGACCAGTGGGGGCTTGAGACGTACGTCGGGACCCCGATAACCGTCGAGGGGAAGATGTACGGCACGCTCTGTTTCGTCGACGAGAGCCCCCGCCGCCGGGAGTTCAGTCAGTGGGAACAGACCTTCGTGGAGACGCTGGGCCGGTGTGTCGAGACCCAGATTGAACAGCGGCACAATGCCGAGGAACGGGACCGCGACCGGGCGTTGCTCGAAGGCGTCTTCAACTCCCAGCGGACACAGGTCGGGATTGCCGACACAGAGGGCCGACTCATCGACGCCAACGAAGCGGCTGTCGAGTTCATCGACGCCGACTCCGAGGCGCTCGTCGGCACTCAGGTGTGGGAGACCCCGTGGTTCGGCGGTGAGGACGCGGCACAGAAGTGCCGAGCGGGCGTCGATTGCGCGGCCGACGGCGAGATGACCGACTTCGAGATACAGTACGACCCCGACGACGGCGAGCGGGCGGTGTTCAGCGTCAACGTCCGGCCGGTGTTCGAGGGCGACGAAGTCATCAACGTCGTCGTCGAGGGGTACGATGTCACGGCGCTGCGTGAGCGCGAGCGGGAACTCGAACGGCGCCAGCAACACATCGACGCGATACTGAACAACGCCCCGATAGTGCTGTTTGGCATCGACGAGGAGGGGGAGTTTCGACACTCCCGTGGCCAGGGGCTGGCGTCGTTCGGACTGAAGGACGGTGAGTTGGTCGGCGAGTCTATCTACGAGGAGTACGGCGCCTTCCCGGAGGTCATCGACGACTACGAGCGGGCCCGCGACGGCGAGGCCGTCGAGTCGGTCCGGACAATCGGCGAGACGGTCTTCCGGTCGTGGTACCGGCCGGTCGAGATGGACGACGGGACCCGCGTCACCGGTATCACCATCGACATCACCGAACAGCAACGCCAGAAAGAGCGGGTCGCATCGGTCCACGCGGCCGCGGAGGATATCATGTACGCGCGGACGCCTGAAGCGGTCAGCGAGACGCTGGTCGACATCGTGGGCGACCTGATATCGTATCCACTGGCGGCCGTCTGGATGCCCGAGGAGGGGTCGGACTCGCTCGCCCCCGTCGCCGCCACCGAGGAGACGCTCGATATCATGGACGCCCCGACGGCCGAGGCGGCGTTGCCGGCTATCGAACCGGGGAGCTTCGAGATGTCGGTCTTCGAGGCCGGGGAGACTCGCGTCGTCGAGAACTACAACGATACCGGGGCGGAGATGGGGCGGGGAACGCCAATCCAGACCGTCGTGATGGTCCCACTCGGGGACCACGGCGTCCTCCACGTCGGGTCGCCGACGGTCCAACCGCCCAGCGAGACGGAACTGGACCTCATCGGGATTCTGGCCCGCAACGCCGAGGCGGCGCTGGTCTCGACGACCCGCGAGGTGGAACTGGAGGCGTACAAGGACGAACTGGAGCGGTCGAACAAGGCCCTCCAGGAGTTCGCCTACATCGCCTCCCACGACCTGCAGGAGCCACTCCGGATGGTCTCTAGTTACGTCGACCTCCTGCAACGGGAGTACGGCGACGAGTTCGACGAGGAGGCCACCGAGTACATGGAGTTCGCCGTCGGCGGTGCCCGCCGGATGCAGAACATGATTAACGCCCTGCTGGAGTACTCCCGGGTGGCGACCCGTGGTGGTGCCTTTGAGCGGACGGATACCGAAGCCATCCTTCGGAAGACCCTCGACGCACTCCAGTTGCGCATCAACGAAACCGACGCGACAGTCTCCGTGGGGTCGCTCCCATCCGTCCAGGCCGACCCCGACCAACTCGGACAGGTGTTTCAGAATCTGCTGGAGAACGCCATCGAGTACGCACACGCCGATGGGACCGACCCCCAGATTGAGGTTTCAGCAGCACGTACCGATGATACTGTGACAGTCACTGTCGCCGACAACGGGCCGGGCATCCCGGAGGGTATGGACGACGACGTGTTCGAGATTTTCACCCGGGGCGACCGCAACGGGACCGAGGGGACCGGCATCGGTCTGGCAGTGTGTAAACGCATCGTCGAGCGCCACGACGGCGACATCTGGGTCGAAGCGTCGGCGTCGTCCGGGGCGACGTTCAGGTTCACGCTCCCGGCCGCCGAGGGGGTGGCCGACGATGAGTGAGACGCCCGAGCCAATCGAAATCCTGTTGGCCGAGGACAACCCCGGCGACGTGAAACTCACACAGAAGGCACTGGAGACGGGTCGGATACAGAACACGCTCCACGCCGTCAACGACGGCGTCGAGGCGATGCAGTTCCTCAAACAGGAGGGCGAGTACGCGGACGCCCCCCGCCCCGACCTCTTCTTGCTGGACCTCAACATGCCCCGCAAGAGCGGCCGCGAAGTGCTCGAAGAACTGCAGGAACACGAGACACTTCCCCGGATTCCGGTCATCATGTTGACCAGTTCCGCGGCCGAAGGGGACATCGTCGACTCCTACGACCGCCACGCCAACGCCTATCTGACCAAGCCAGTCGACTTCGAGGGGTTCGTCGACATCGTGAGCCGTATCGAGGAGTTCTGGCTGACAGTCGTCAAACAACCCCCAAAATGACCATGGCTAACACGACACTCAACGTGCTGTTGACCGAGGACAACCCCGGCGACGTCAGACTCGTCCGGCACTATCTGAACGCCTTCGAGGCGTACCACTTCGTCGACGAAATTTCGCTGACCCACATCGAGTCCCTCCGGGAAGTGGAGGACATCGACACGGACCGCTTCGATGTCCTGCTGCTGGATTTGGGGCTGCCGGAGTCGACCGGGCTGACGACGCTGGACCGCGCCGTCGACATGCTGGACGAGATGCCGATAATCGTCCTCACGGGGATGGAGGACACCGAAAAGTCGATGGAGGCCATCGAACGCGGCGCACAGGACTATCTGCCCAAGTCCGAACTCGACGGTGACAGGCTCGTGCGGGCCCTCCGATATGCCGTCGTCCGGAGTCGACAACAGCGCGCGCTCCGCCGTCGGCGCGACCAGATGGAGTTTTTCAACAGCATCCTGCGCCACGATATGCTCAACGGAATGAACGTCATCCGGGCCCGTGGCGAACTGCTGGAGGAGAACCTGGAGGGCGACAACCGAGAGTACGCGGCGACCATCGTCAACTGGAGCGACGATATCATCGACCTCACTCAGAAGGTCCGGGACGTACTTGAGACGCTCTCGGAGGAGGGGATGACCGAGATGAAACGCCGGGACCTGGGTACCGTCCTTGACGCCGCGGCCGACCGGGCGCGCTCGATGAGTTCCGACTGTACGGTGAACATCGACGTCGGCGATATCGAGGTGGCGGCCGACGACCTGCTGGAGGACGTCTTTGGCAACGTCTTCCTCAACGCCGTGGAGCACGGCTCCACGAGCCCTGACTCGCAGGCTCGTCAGGACGCCATAGAGCACGCCGGCGAGGACGTCACAATCGACGTCTCGGCCACCGTCGAAGACGTGGTGGTGACCGTCCGTATCGCCGACGACGGCCCCGGCGTCCCGCCCGGCCAGCGCCGCCGCGTCTTCGAGCGTGGTGAGAAGGGCTCCGGGTCGAGTGGCACCGGCTTCGGTCTCTACTTCGTCGACTCGATGGTCGAGAGCTACGGCGGCCGTATCTGGATAGAGGACAGCGAGGCCGGTGGTGCGGCGTTCGTCGTCGAACTCCCGCGAACGGAATAACTATCGAACATGTCCAAAGGTTTTTGCATGATTCAGGCGTATCTCGGGTGATGCCGACAAAGAGCGCGCTGGCCCAGCAACTCGGCGTCGTCGCCGGGTTCGACAACCCCCGGGCCGACCTCGAACAGTACCGGACGCCACCGGACCTGGCGGCACATCTGGTCCACAGGGCCGACCTGGAAGGTGACCTGCAGGACCGGACGGTGGTCGACCTCGGGTGTGGAACGGGGATGCTCGCCCTGGCGGCGGCCCTTCGGGGGCCCGAAACCGTCGTCGGCGTAGACATCGACCCCGACCCGCTGGCGACGGCCCGGGACAACGAGCGGAAAGTCGGCTCGACGACGTCGGTGTCGTGGGTCAGAGCCGACGCGACGCGGGTCCCGCTCTGTCCGCCAGTCGCCGAGACGACGGTGGTGATGAACCCGCCCTTCGGCGCGCAGTCGGGCAACGAACACGCCGACCGGGGATTCCTGGCGACCGCCGCCGAGATATCGAGCGTCTCCTACTCGCTGCACAACGCCGGCAGCGGGGATTTCGTGGAGTCGTTCGCGGCCGACAACGGCGGCGACGTGACCCACGCCTTCGCCGCCGAGTTCGAGGTCCCACACCAGTTCGAGTTCCACGAGGCCGAGTCCCGGCGTATCGACGCTGAACTCTACCGTATCGAGTGGGAGTGAAAGTGAGCAGTCCGGGCTGCTAGTTCCCCGCGCGTGCGACGACGACCCGGGTGCCGTTGCCGGCGGCGTACAGCCGCGAGCGGTTACGCTCGAACGTGAGGCCGCCAATCTCCCGGCTCGACATGTTCCGTGGTATCGGGCCCCGGTCGACGGTGCTCCCGTTTTGCCGGACCGCGATTTCGAACTCGTCACCGACCGGCCGGAGCGTGAGGTTTCGGCCGGCGATGTGGCCCTCGAACGTCGACGGCTCGGAGGTGTAGACGGTCCGAGCGGGGCCTCCCTCACGGGCCATGGCCACGTTGTAGACGCTGTCGTTGCCAGCCACCGACCAGTCCGTCCGGTTGACTCGGACCGTCTCGCGCCAGCCGACGCCGCCGACGACGACGGTCGCTGTCCCCTGAAGGGACAGCCGTGACCGAGAAACCGCGACGGTCCATATCTCGCGGTCCGCGCTGGCGACGACCACGCCGCTTTCGGTCAGGTTCTGCTGGGCCGTCGGCGGCAGCGGCATGCTGTCGACGTAGGCGTTGGAGACGTCCTCCTCGTAGGTAACGACGTAGTCACGCACCTCGAGTCCGTTCTCGGGGAGGTCGCCGGGACCGATTGCGGCGCCGTTTGCCGGTACCGACGCGAGACAGAGCGCCGTGAGTCCGACTATCAGCGCGAAGCCGGCGACAGAGGGCCATCCGCCCTCGAAGTTCGGCAGCGCCCGCCTGTCGGTGTACAGCGTCGCTGCCGAGACGAGCACCGCGAGCAGGAGGACCAGGACGGTTCCGAGCCAGCGAAACAGGGTGTACCGGCCGCCGCCGACCGGGATGTACACCGCCCAGAGTCCCTGGACCACGGCGAACACCAGCGTCGCGAAGAAGACGGCGCCGGGACCGGGCCGCTCCGAGCGCGCCCGGAGCAGCGCCGTCCCGAGGAACACGCCGGCCAGCAGTCCGATGGCGTGGCCCTGGATAGCGACGTTTGCCCACCACGGGGTGACGTACTGGACGCTCCCGCCGACGGTCGGCTCCGGCGACCGCAGCGCCGTGTAGACCAGGTCGATGATGCGGTTCCCCAGCAGCGCCCCCAGAAAGAGGTACGGCCGCGTCACCAGCGCGAACCCGGCCAGTGCGAACACCACACCGGAAAAGCCCACGACGGGCCCCAGCGCGAACACGCCCGTGAACAGGCCCACGACGACCATCACCAGCGGGACAGCCAGTATCCTGGCGAAGGGGTTGGTCCGGAGCGAGCCAAACGAGGACGCGCCGCGTTGCTGGGGGTAGTGACCCCAGGCGTACTCGACGACCGTCCCGTAGACGAGCGTTCCCAGGAGGTTGCCGGTGATGTGGCCGGCGCTCCCGTGGGTGAACGGCCCGAATAGCGTTCCCAATGGATAGTAGTACGACCACGTCCGGAACGGCGTCACGAGCAGGGCCGAGTGCCAGTACGCGCCTTGAACGAAGAGGTAGACGCTCCAGACCCCGGCTATCGTCAGTAGCGTCCCCCACGGCACGCCGAGCAGCAGGCGGCGGCGCAGCGGCGTGGTGAGTCGCCCGCCGACCAGCCGCCGGATGGCAAGGCCCGTCGCGAGGACGGCAACAACGACGACCAGCGGCCGGACGGGCGCGGCGGCGAGGATTGCAGCCGGCGAGGACTGTAACATTCAGCACAACGTCTGCCCCGTGGGGGTTTGAAATTGGCGACCGCCGACGCCGTCACCAGCCTAAAAGGCGGTCAGCGCCAGGCTGTAGGGCCAGGCCGTCCCCGCGACGGCAAGCAGCCCGATGACACCGCCCGCCAGCACGACGTTCTTCAGGAACTGGGTCATCTCGTCTCGCTGCTGGTCCTCGGGGACCGCCCAGAAGTTATACATCGTGACGGCCGAGACCAGCAGGCTACCGTAAACGGCCGCCACCGGCGCGGGCAGCCCTTCGCCTCGGCGTAGGGTATCATGCCGTCGGCGCCCAGGCAGTGGTTCAGGCCGGTGAAGGCGAGCACCCCGCCAAAGAGGACCCGTGCGACCAGGAAGAGCTGGTGTCGATTCGTCGGTGCCACGTATTGTGGTTTCATTACGTTACTTGGTTCGAATGCGAACCTATATATCGCTTCCCGGATATAGGAGATACCAGGTCACACCGATGTCATCAGAGATTTTCGCGGACGAGCAAGAGGCGAGCGACGCCGCCTGTCCCGTCATCGAGTCAATCGAGCAGGTCGGCTCGAAGTGGCGGCTGGTCGTCCTCCACGAACTCCAGAACGGCGAGCGCCGGTTCAACGAACTCAAGCGGGCGACCGACGCCAGCTCCCGGACGCTCTCGCGCGTGCTCGACGACCTCCAGGATACCGGCTTCGTCGAGCGCCGGCTAGAGGAGGACGCGCCGGTCGCGACGTACTACCGCCTCACGCCGAAAGGCGAGTCGCTCTGTCCGGTGTTCGACGAAATCACCGCCTGGGCCGAGGAGTGGCTCCCGACGTGCGGGGCCGAGACGAACGACTGAGACGGATTGGCAACGCGCACAATCGAACACAGCCTTTTCCACCCCGAAGCTCTAGATTTCGCACGATGGGAGTACAGCCACCGACCGACGACACCGAGGAGCCGACCGCTATCGAGTTCGGCATCGCGGCACTGGACGCCAAACTGGGCGAGGAGACCATCGACTACCCCGCCACCGCCCGGGAGGTGCGCGAACAGGCGGGCCACATAGAGGTGCCGATAGACCCTGCGGGCCACAGTATCTCCGTCGACGAAGCACTCGAAACGGCGACAGCGACCCACTTTGACTCCGAACAGGAACTGTTCAACGCCCTCCATCCCGCCTTCGAGCGCGAGCGCCAGTCCACCTCCAACAGCCTGCTGACACAGCTCCGGGCGCTGGTGCCGTTCTGAGACGGCAAACAGCGTTGCGCCCGCCGGACCCGATGGATACGGCCACCCCGCGCGACCTACGGCAGTCGAAGAACGGATAGGGAACCCCAGTCATCTACGCGTATGGGTATCAAGCGGCGGCTCATCAACACGCTCCCGCCGACGGCGAAACGGCTCCTGGCGTACCCCTACGACTACTACCAGATGCGGACGGCGGACCGTCGGTTCGCCGGGAAGACGCTGCCGACCGGGACGGCGGCCGACGACGCTCCCGACCACATCGTCTGTCTCGTCGTCGATGCGCTGCGTGCGGACGCTGTAGACGCGGAGACGACCCCGTATCTCGCCGGGCTTGACCGCACGGATGCCGTGACGCCGGGCTCGTGGACCTTCCCTGCGGTGTCGTCGATGCTCACCGGCGTCTACCCTCACGAGCACGGCGGGATGCGCCAGACCGACGAACCGGACGACTCGGACGGTATCAGACTGCCACCCCGGATGGACGAGGACCGGGTGACCATCACCGAGGCACTCGCCGGGGCGGGCTACGACACGTACGGCGGGTTCGGCCACGACACGCCCTTCGTCGCCATCTCCGGGCGGTTCGACAAACACGCGCTCTACCACAACTTCAGCTCGGACGCCGACGACGTGCTCTCGGACTACCTGTCGTGGGCCGGCGGCCGCGACCGGACCTTCGCCTTTCTCCACCTCGCTGACCCCCATATACCGCTCGACCCCCCCGAGGAGTACGTCGAAAAGTACGACGTCGACACGTCAATCGAGAACCTGACGACATGGGACTACAGACACGAGACCGACTGTTCCGGGGCCTGCGAACGCTATCGTGACCACCGCAAACGGCTCTACCGGGCCTCGGTCGACTACGTCGACGACGCCATCGGGCGGTTCGCCGAGGGGCTGGAGTCCCGGCTGACCGACCCCCTGCTCGTCGTCACCGCCGACCACGGGGAGGCCCACTGGGACCACGTCGAGTTCGACGTCGAGCAGTTCGACGGCTCGGGCTGTGTCGACCACGGCGGCGCGCCCTACGAGGCGGTCGCCCGCGTCCCGCTGCTGACGAACGCCGACTGGCCACTCGGCGGCCCCGTCTCGCTCGTCGACCTGCCGGCGACGTTCGCGGACGTAGCCGGGGTCGACCTCCCCGACGCCGTGGGCCACTCACTGACACAGACGCCGCCGGACGACCGGCTCATGCTCGTCGAGGGGAGCCTCAAGGGCCACGAGAAGAAGGCCGTCTACCACGGCGACTACAAGCTGCTCGCGTCGCGCGGCCACGGCGCCGAGGTCGGGTTCGAACTCCCCGAGGAGACGGTCGTCGACCTGCCGGAAGATGTCCACGAGCTACTGGTCAGGAACCTGCCGCCGTGGCCGTCCGCAGATGGGAGCGAGACGGCGGGTGATGGCGAGACCGAAGTCGGCGGCGTCGTCGAGGACCGGCTCGAACAGCTGGGATACAAGTAACAGTACTAGTTCCGGCGGTTCTCCGTTGTGGCCGGCGCCTCGCTCTCGGACTGGCTGTGCCCGTCGTTCCGGTCGTTCAGGCGGTTCGCGATGTTCTCCAGTTGCTGGGTCTGTTCCCGGTTTACCGTCACAATCATATCGGAGAGGACGCCGAACATCAGCAGCTGGATACCGAGCACGATTGCGATACCCCCGACCGTGGCGATTATCTCGTGTGGGATACCCCGCACGAACCACTCGTAGAGGACGTACACGCCAAGAATCGCGCCCATCGCAATGGTCGAGAAGCCGACGCTCCCGAAGTAAAACAGCGGGTTGTTGGTCTTTGCCATCCGGTACAGCGTCACGAGTATCAGCCCGCCGTCCCGCACCGGGCGGAGGTTCGTCTCGGACTCGTCGGGCCGAGGGAGATACGTTATCGGGACGACGGCGGTCCGGACCCCGTATTTGACACACTCGACGGCCATCTCCGTCTCGATGCCAAAGCCCTCCGCCGACAGCGAGAGCCGCAGGAACGACTCGCGGGTAAAGGCGCGATAGCCCGAGAGGATGTCCGCGTAGTCGTGGCCGTGGATGAGCGAGAACGCCCCGTTGATGACCCGGTTGCCGACCTGATTGAGCCGCGTCATCGCTCCCGGCCTCATATCGGCGAAGCGGTCGCCGATGACGTGTTCGGCCCGCCCCTCGAAGATGGGTTCGAGCATCCGGTCGGCCTCTTCGGCCCGGTAGGTCTCGTCGGCGTCGGCCATCAACACGTAGGGCGCGTCGATATAGCGCTCGACGGCCTCCCGGATTGCCTGTCCCTTTCCGTCGCCCGATTGCTCGACGACGCGGGCGCCGGCGGCCTCGGCGAGTTCGTACGTGTCGTCCGTGCTCCCGCCGTCGACGACCAGGACGTTATCGAATCCCGCCCCGTGAAACCCCTCGACGACGGACTCGATAGTCTCGGCCTCGTTGTAGGCTGGGAGGAGGACACAGACGTCGTCACGGTCGGCCATTGTCGACCATCTGCCACGCGGACTCAAATAAATGCGGGTCCGAAGTCAGCTACCCACGAGTAAACTCGTGGGCTTGTCAGTGGGACTCCCGAGTGATATGCCCGTAGTCGCCCGCTCGACCCGCCTCGCAATTACCGTTCTGGCCGCTACTCGTACTACTCCCTTGGAAGCCCTTCCCCGTTGGAGCGGCACGGAGGCCGCTCCCGGCCGCTGTGCGGTCGGGATGTGTGTCGCTCGGGGACGCGAGCGACCGGGGAGGAGTGGTGGTTCACTTCGCGAGCGCTCCGTCGCGCTCGCTATCGCATTCGCTGGTAGACTGATACTGTAGCGATTTACCGGTATTCGCCGACCCCGGGGTCGGCGATATCCGGAAATAATCCACGATAAACCGTATGAAAGGGCGAGACTGGTCGCGGGCGCGAGGAATCGACCGCAGGGAGATTTCTCGTGGCGCAGCGGCGAGCGGAGTGAGCTATGGCGGCACTGCCGAGCGAAGCGAGGTAGCCCTTATCCCTCGCGGTCTTCGCTCATGTGTTCCCACACTTCGACACAGCCACAGCCGTCGTCGACGTCCTGCAGGTGTGTGTCGTCGCGTTCCCGTGATTTGGATTGCTGGTTACTCACGTTGCGAGTAACTAATTGAAGCGAAGTACAAATACTTTCGGGCGCTTCCCGCGCGTTTTACGTTCTGGATGGTGAAGAAGGGGTATGACCGAAGCGTCCGACGTGTTCGACCGCGTTGGGCTGACCGAGTACGAGACGACGGCCATCGAGCAGTTGCTGACACTCGGGCGGACTACCGCACCGAATCTGGCCGAGGCCACGGGTATCCCAAAGGCCCGCATCTACGGCGTGCTCGAATCGCTTGCCGACCGTGGGTTCATCAAGATGATTCCCGGCCGACCCAAGGAGTACCAGCCGAAGGCCCCTGACGAGATTCTGGACCGGGCCATCGAGAACAGCCGCCAGTCCTACGAGGCCTTTGCGGCCGACATCGAGGCCAGTCGGGGGGCGTTCCTGGCCGAATACGGCCCGCAGTTCGAGCGGGCCAGCGAGGACATCTCGCCGACCGCAGAGCTGTTCCACGTCGTCGACGTCGGCGAACCGAGCGAGCGCGAGACCCGCCGGCTCTACGGCGACGCCGAGGAGACGCTGGGCATCATCACTAACAGCTTTGCGTATCTAGACAGCGTTATCGGGGCACTGGAAGGGGCCGTCGAGCGCGGGGTGGACGTGTCGGTGCTCTTTCTCCATCCCGACAATCTCCCGGCGGAGAAGGCGGCCGTCCAGGCTGAGATGGTCGAGCGCCTGCAGGGGGAGCTGCCCGAGGTCGGGGTTCGGTTCAGCACGGAGAAGCTGCCCTGGCGCGGCACTCTCGTCGACCCGAGCATGGACTACGAGGGCGGGGAAGCGATTTTGCTGGTCGAGGAGCCCGACGTGCCAAACCACATGCGGAAGGCCGCCCTGACCGAGAACGGCTCCTTTGTCGCCGGGATGAAGCGGTACTTCGATCTGGTGTGGGAATACGAGAGCGTCACAGATTCCGATAGTGGCTGATGACAGCAGATGGTCGATGGGATTACCCGCACAAACACACTGATATTTCGCACTACTCCAGTCGGGCCCGATCGCTGTCGGGTTCCCATTCCCGTTCTACCGATTCAGTACCGTCTCTCGCTACTCGTCCTGCACCCCACCCACAGAGCCGATAAATGTGTGGCAGCGGGTTACGACCTGTACTGAGTGCGAATGGAATGTTCAAAGCCACAGTATGGCCTTCGGATAAACCGAACTTCCCTCCTACATACCCTTCCGTCCATCCAATAGGATGACGTTCTTGAGATTCATGCCGGAACCAGGCTTTTGGCTCCAAAATCCACCGATAGTCGCGCGATTCGATTACCTGACGGAGGAACTCGTCCTCTAGCACTTTAACCTCCGATGGTATCTTTACATCTCTGACCGCTTCTCGACGGATTAGTGTCGCGTGTGTCCCGGCACGACGACTCCGACGCCGAATCCAGTCCGCGGTATGCTCTGTCCGTTGTATCTTCCGGCCCTGAATAGCTCCTACTCGCTCACAGCCAACCCAAGAAAGGAGCGTCTCTATATAGCTCTCTGCGATACGAACATCGTCGTCCAAGAACAAGAACCACTCCGAAGTGACGCTCTCTATGCACTTTTCTCGGGCAGCTGGCAAGGACCATGGCCCGGACATAATATTTGTTTGCCACCCGTATTCGTCTGCGATCTCTTGAGCGAAGGCGATTGTTTTATCATTACTGTTATTATCTACGATTACCAACGTCTCAATCTTGACTCCTGCTTTCTCAGAAGCTTCTGCAGCCGCATGGAGCGATGGTTTAATAACATCTCCACTATCCTTCGTAGGCATCGCTATATCCAGCCTCTCGGCGTTGTGATTGTTCATTCCATTGATTCATGATACTGGAGCGGAGTTCTAACTCTTATGATTTTATCCGCGAGACAACACCGCGCCTACGAATATAGCTTAGTTCACGAGCAGATCGGCAAATTCCATAGCCTTTGTCCGAACCTCCAGTGATAGGACGAGAAGAGTTAGACTGTAGACAAGAACGCCAATAGTTATAGTCATAATCACAAAATAATATGGTTGTGTTTTAGTAAATTCTTTCACAATCACAACTACAACGGCCATCACCGCTGACGCTGTGACTTGTTTTCCTATCTCTCCAATGGGAATAGTTACACCGAGTGTCCGATCTACGAGGGTGTAAGAATAAACCAACGAGACCAGCATTGATCCACTTGTAGCCACGGCCGCTCCGATCCAACCGAACTGCCATACCAAAACGATATTTCCAGTGACATTAATCACGAGGAAGAGTAGATTACTAATGAATGTAAGGTCTGGCCGATTAGTGGCATCCAAGGCAGCACGAAACTGTCCTTCATAAGACGCGAATAAAGCTGAAAAAGCCAATATTGCAAGTATATGTCCACCCTGTGTAAACTCCGACCCGTAGATTCGAAGAATTTCTGAACCGAGAAGTATTAGTCCAACTGCGCCTGGAATAGCGATAATTCCCCCGTACATTAGCCCTTTTTCGAAGAGTGAACGAATCTCCGGTGTGTTCTTGTTCGCATTTAGTTCACTCATCGCCGGAAACAGTGTTTGCCATAGTGACTGACTCGCAAGTGAGATAACTACCGCGACACGCCAACTGGCACCGTATATTCCAACAAGAGATTGCGGGATGAAAATCCCCAGTACGATTATGTCCATCCATGCAGATGTGCGGGTTTTGAGCACTCCTAACCACGAATACTGAGCGAATGAGAGCAACTTCTTCACGTGCTCCCGAGATGGGAGGGCAGGCCTGTGCCTATTGGATATTAGCAAGAGACCAACCACGATAATAATAAAAAAGGCGGAAAAGTAACCATATATTAAACCGAGGAATCCGAGCCCGAGTCCGATGGCCATTAGAACCTGCAGACCAGCTTGGAGGACAGTTGCTGCCGTCTCCAAACTGGCAGCGGTAGCCACCCGGTGCTGCCCCCGGAGTCCCGCAGTGACATACCCGTAGCCGAGCCGCACAAGAACGAGAAGGACCACGAATTCGACCACTGAAGCGCCAAGATACTGATTGACGTAGTCACCGGCCAGCAAGATTGCACCCGCAAGAAGACTTGCGATAGTAGCCTGTATGAGTAGGCCTGCTCCGAGGTAAGCAGCAGGCAGTTCGTTTTCGCTTACGCGTTTCTGGATCGCCTTGGTAACGCCGAGTTGTCCTGCGAACTCCAGCCAGCTCAGCACCCCAATAAGTAGAAAGTACTGCCCCAGAACACCCGACCCGAGATAACGAGCAAACAGGAGCGTTGAGACGAACCCAGCGACAGTCAGAGTGATTTTTGACAGGAATTCGACAATGGTAGTTTTGGAGATTTTCACTATTCAAAACACCGTTGGTTGAGGGGTATGTAATCCACGCAGCAGCAGTTCCCACTACAAAAGTGTCCTATTTTAGCCTCCCGCTTCAGTCCTCGGGTGTATAATAAAGTGCCAGTGTTGAGCTGAATGAGCTCTGTCGATTGCTTTTTTCTCATGCTGTAGTAGTCCTGTACTGTGAAATCGAATACTTTATTCAATCACATTTGAGAGCCACAGTATGAAAGAACAGTTCTCGTATAGAGCGCGTAAGTGGATTTTGCAGCATGTGAGTTCCGATCGGCATGCTACACAACACGAACGGATTGCGGACACCGACTGGGATATCCTTGTTATATTGGATGCGTGTAGCGCAGCGGCGCTAAAAGAAGCCGCTAAGTGGCCTGTGGAGACAGTGGTGTCACCAGCAAGCTGTACTCCGGAATGGTTAAAAAAAGCCGAGGAAGCCGACATTTTGGATAGTCGTATAGTTTCTGCTAATCCCCAGTACGAAAAGTTCGATATAGAAATTGAGCCGTACTATCGGAGTCATTGGAACGACGAGCTTTCTACCGTGCTGCCTGAACCAATTTTGGACCGCACAGACGAGTTAGTGAGCGAGGACGTATCTGTGATAGCACATCTTCAACAACCCCACTGGCCTTACATTGCAAAGTTCGGTGACTCCTGGAAAAAGGCATACTCCGACCTAGGGCCGTGGGAAACTGGAGAGGGTAAGATAGACTCGACGCAAGTAGCTATGGCTCGTGGTCGCGTTGATATAAATAAGGCCCGTCAAGCATACTACGCGTCGGTACACAGTATCTGGTCAACGGTACTCCCATACGTTACCAAGTGGATTAATCGATCGTTTAAAACGGTAATTACAGCTGACCATGGTGAGACGTTTGGCCGGTTCAAAGATATGAAATTCTACGAACATCCATGTAAGTGCCACATATCGCCGCTAACAAACGTTCCGTGGGTAGAAATCGGGCCAGAATATGCCAGCGCAGCAGAAGACGGAACCGTTGAAGAGAGATTAAAAGCACTCGGCTACGCTGAGTAAGACATGCTGGATTCAGTCTCGGAATGTCCCCTATTATAATTTCGTATATGTCTCGTAGTTTCTGGAAAGATACTATCTATCCGCAAGCCAGAGCCGAACACTAGATAACTGTTTTACTCACGGAACAGTAATTAATTAAATAGAACTAACTTTCCAGATTATAAAATTATCTGATGCTAAATCTAACGAGAGACAAAGCGATAACCATATTTCCCGCCGGGAAAAAATCCTGCTGTCGTGCCACGACCTTACGACCCCCGGCAAATACTCTCGTTTTTTCGGCGTGATCTGGATGCGGATCCGTATCTTCGGTATATATTATTGGTGAGCGCAGTGGGATTTCTATTCGGTATCTGGTTTCGAGTTCCCAACTTTGCGGGCCCCGATGAGTTCTCAAGACTAATTCAACCGATGAAAATCGCCGGGCGCTTTGTCTCCGAACCGGGATTCAGCTCACTCCAGACGGCCGCCACCGATGGACGATCTCTCGGGGCTACGGTTTACATTTATGCTGCGGTGCTCGCCCCGATATTCGTAGCCATTTTGATCACAGGCCAGCTCGGTGAGTTCGTGCGTCTCGGCGGTATTGAGTCGCGCTGGACGCTGTGGCACGAAGCGCCGGAGTGGTTCTGGACAAGCGCTATACTGCTCGGCCGACTCCTCTCCGTCCTACTCGGCGTTGTTTGTCTGTACCTCCTCTACCGTCTGGGCGTAAAACTCCGCGACCGATGGACTGGGCGAGCGGCTGCGGTCGGGCTCGCAGTCACCTTCGGTTTCGTAGAGTCAGCCAGACTCATCAACGAGGACATCCCGATGTTGGTCCTGCTGCTGTTAACTATCCTGCTGTGTCTGCGATACGTCGAATCCGGGGAGGAACTGACGTTCTTCGCCGCCTGTTTCACCGCCGGGTTGGCAGTGGCGTTCAAACTCACTGGCGGGTCAGCTGTAGTCACCATCGGTGTCGCATATCTGCTGCGGGCCCGGCGTACCGAGACTGCGCGGGCAGCACTCGCTCGACCGAAGCTCTTGCTGGGCGGACTCGCCGTGGGCGTGGTCACCATCACGGTTGGCTTCCCGAGCGTCCTGTTTGGCGGTCCAGGTGAACTCTTGACACGTATCACGCATACGAGCGGCCAGAAGACGACCCTCCCCGGTGGTGTGGCCGCGGGCATCGAATTTTGGCTGCTCCGGGGCTATCTCTCCGCATTCGGACTCCCACTGGTGGTTGGGGTCCTCACTGGCGTCGCGTTGACTGTCCGACAGAGTCTGAGTGACGCGGAGGGATTCGACGACCGCCTCTTGCTCGTCGCGACGCCAGTCGTGGTGACGCTCGCTGTGTTCGCCCAGTGGCGATATGTCCGGGTCCACCATCTTCTGCCGACGCTCCCACCGCTGCTGTTGCTGAGCGCGCTGGGTGCTAGCCACCTGAACCGAGACAGTCGCGGAGTGCGAGTCGCACTGGTGGTCCTGTTGGTCACGAGCGCCACGTTCTCCGCTGTCGGGACGGTCCAGATGGCGACAGACCCTCGCGACGAGGGAACGGACTGGCTCCGTACCAATACCGAGCCCGGGGATACCGTCGAAGTGTACGAAAACTCAATTGCCGACGTGTCCGCCGTCCACGGGCGCCCGCTCCAACACTATAGCTACCGGGAGAACAACGCCACGTACAACAGTTCGCTCGTGCTGGACGAACGGGCCTACACCGCGTGGATGGTTGGGATGCCTGAACGCCAGCCGGAGTACATCCAGTTGACTGGCGGCGAGCTTCAGTACGTCACGCCGGGCCATCCCGACCGGGAGCAGTACCCCAGGCGGGCGGCGTACGTCCAGGCGCTCCTCCGGGGAGAATACAACTACACCGTTGTCGCGCAGTTCGGCAAACGGGGGAGCGACCGGTCGCTGACCGAACGGATACTCTGGGCTGGTGTCCAGCCGGAGCCCGAGAGCCGCGAATCGACGGTTATCATCCTCGCCCGGAACGATACCGTCGAGGAGTCGCATCAGACCTGACTGAGTATCGCCCGATAGCGGTCCGTCGCCGCCTCGAAGCTGTAGGACTGCTCAATAAGGGACTGACCGGTGTGGCTTATCCGGCCGAGCTCCTCACCGTCCAGTATCCCCGTTATCTGTGCCGTCAGCTGTGCCGGCGCCCGCGAGTCGATATGAAAGCCCGTCTCACCGTCCCGAACCACGTCCGGAACACCCGACACGGGCGAGGCCAGCACCGGCGTCCCGCAGGCCAGCGCCTCGAGTATCGTCGTCGGCAACCCCTCGGTCGGTTGCGAGGGCAACACCAGCAGAGCGAGGTCGTTCAGCTGGCCGGGCACGTCGTCGTGGTCGACCCAACCGGTCAGCTCCACCCGGCCGGCGGTAATTTCCGCTGCGAGCTCCGTTTCGAGCCACTCTCGGAGGTCGCCGTCACCGATAAACCGGAAGGTGATATCATCGGGCAGCTCCCGCGCCACCACGGCCAGTTCCCGGATACCTTTTTCCTCGTCGAGCCGACCCAGAAAGCCGACGACGCGGTCCCGTTCTTCGTACGGCCGCACCACGCTGAACTCATCGGTGCGGATGTAGCGTGCACCGGTCGGATACACATCAGGCGCCTCCGGATGCAGGTCTAGCTGTCGGGCCATCTTCGGCGTATATGTAACGACACCGTCGGCGACCGCGAAGCCGGCCCGTTCCAGCGCTCGAACCAGCCCGGCCAGTCCGGCAGCCACCGGGTCGGGCAATCGCTGTTCCCAGTTTAGCCTCAAGGTCAGCGGCACGTCACCCCTCGGTTCGACGAGTACGGTCTTGCCGAGCAGCTTGGCGGCGACGATGGGTAGTAGATACGACGTGGCCCCGTAGAACAGCACAACTTCCTCGTCGCGGGCCACCAGCACCCGACACATCCGCAACTGGTTCAGCAGGAACCGGGCGGCGGCGACCGGGACGGAGTCGCCCGCTCCCCTCCGCGTCAACTCGACCACCTCCCGTCGGTCGCGTATCTCCGAGTCCGCCGGGAGGTCGGCCGTGACCAGCGCTACGCTGGTTATCGCCGCGAGGATGTCCAGCAGGCTTCGAGTGGCGTTCTCTCCGGCAGCGGCCAGCGGGTGCGTGACGACACAGACATCCGGGAGGTCGCTCTCGGGCGCTGTCGGACCCGTCATGGGTTCCTCCACACGTACGCCCCGTAGAGGTAGCCCGCGCCGACGGCACCGGTCAACACGAACAGGAACAGGACCTGGAGAACGCCGGCGAGAGAGGGCGAACGGACCAGGGAGACAAGTCGCTGAGGAACGAACGAGAGCAGGAGCATCCCGAGGAAATCCGACTCCTCACCGGTCGATTCGGGGACGAGCACCTCCATCCCTCGCTTCGAGTAGCCCTGCCAGAACGCCCGGTCGACGAGCCAGCCCGGGTCGGTCCGGTAGTCGAACACCTTGTGGGCCACGCGCGCGTCGGGCGTGTAGTAGACGCCGTGGCCGAACTTGCTCTCCATGCGGGCACACAGTTCCGGCTCCTCGGCCTGGAGGTTCTTCTCGCCGGTCCGGCCGCCGATTTCGGGGTCGAACCCGCCCAGGGCCTCGTACACGTCGCGGCGAAAGGAGATGTTGGAGCCAAACGTGTTGCGGACCTCGCCGGCCTCGTCCGGGTCGCCGTCGGGGCCGAATCCGCAGTGGGTGACGCCGACGAGCCAGTAGAACTCCTCGGGGAGGAACGCGGGGTTGCCGGCCACCCAGTACGGCACCATCCGGCCGCCGGCCGCCGGGACGTCCCGGTCCTCGTACACCGAGACCAGTTCCGCGAGCCACTCCCTGTCGGCGAGGGCGTCATCGTCGAGGAAGGCGAAGACGTCCCCTGTCGCGATGGCGACCCCCTCGTTGCGTGCGGCCGCCAGGCCGACGTTCTCGTCGGTACAGTGACACAGGACGTCCTCGCGGTCGCCGAACGCCGCCTCGAACCGCTCGTACAGGTCGTCGTTCCCGTCCGAGACCAGCACCAGTTCCACGTCGTCGTGGGACTGTCCGAGGACACTCCGGGCCGCCTCGCGGCAGTCGTCGAACCGCTCCAGCGTGTGCGTACACAGGACGACCGAGACGCGCATACCGGGGAGTTGGACCACCACGGGGGTTAGGCGTTTCCATCCGGTCCGCTGCCGCATCGAGTCGAGGTCAAAAGGCTTATGCGCGCCTTGGCAGTGTCTGGGACCAATGAGTCACTCACGGGGGACGTCCGCCGAGAACCCCGAGCCTGAGTCCACGCTGGACAGGGTCAAAACATGGTATCACGTACCAGCCCTCCTCCTCGTGGTCGGGTTCATGCTGTGGAATCGGGCCCGGAACTACGCCTCGTATATCGTCGACGGGGAAGTCATGTTCAGCGGGACCGACCCGTGGTACCACTACCGGTCGACGATGTACGTCGTCAAGAACTGGCCGGCCACGATGCCCTTCGACCCGTGGACCTACTTTCCGTACGGTACCCGCTCCGGTCAGTTCGGCACGCTGATGGACCAGGTGTTCGGGACGGTAGCTATCATCATCGGCCTGGGTGACCCCAGCGCCCACACAGTCGCGATGGTCGCCCTCTTCGCGCCAGTCGTGATGGGTGCGCTCGCGGCGATTCCGACCTACTACATCGGTCGACGGCTGGCCGGTCGCATCGGCGGTGTAACCGCAGCCGGGGTACTGGCGCTGTCGGCCGGCCTCTTCCTCCAGCGGAGTGTCGTCGGGGTGTACGACCACCAGGTCACCGAAGGGCTGTTGCAGGTGACGTCCGTGCTGGCCGTGGTGGTCGCGCTGTCGGTGGCCGAACGGGACAAGCCGGTGTACGAACAGTTCCTCGACCGCGATGTCCCGGCGCTCAGGGAGACCGTCGGCTACTCGGTGCTCGCGGGCTTTGCCATCTCGCTGTATCTCTGGACGTGGCCGCCGGCCGTCCTGCTGCTCGGTATCCTCGGGACGTTCTTCCTGCTGTGGCTGACACTGGAGTTCGTTCGGGGCAAGAGTCCGGAACACATAGCCATCGTCGGGGCTGTCACGATGGCGACGGTGGCCGTGCTGCAACTCGCCGTCCTCCAGCGGCTGACTATCTCGGCGACGGACCACACGCTGTTGCAGGTGCTGCTTGCGGTCGCTATCGGCGCTGGCTGTGTCTTCATGGCGTGGCTCGCCCGCTACGTCGAGGCGAACGACTACGACCGGAACCTCTACCCCGTCGCCGTCGGCGGTATCCTGGCGACCGGTACGATACTGGTGGCAGTGTTGACCCCGGACCTCTTCAGCTACTTCGTCGACCAGGTGCTGCGCGTCGTCGGATTCACATCGAGTCCGACCGCCACGGCAGCCTCGGTCGGCGAGGCACAGCCGCTCAGAAACCCGGGTCGGCTCTACCAGTACCACGGGCTCGCGTTGTTCGCCGCTATCATCGGCGCCGTCCTCGTCCTGTTCAACCAGATTGTCGACGGGGAGGCGACCGCAGAACGCTTCCTGATTGTCGTCTGGTTCGCGTTCATCCTGGCTGCCTCGTTCACACAGATTCGGTTCGGCGTGTATCTCGTCTTCCCGGTGGCCGCACTCAGCGCAGTCGCCGTGGACTACGTGGTCCGCTGGACCGACTTCTCCTTTGACGACGGCGTCGAGACCTACGAGGTCATCACCATCGCCTCGGTCGTGTTGATTCTGTTCGGGACCCTCCTACTGGTCTCGCCGACCGCGATGGCCGTCGGCGGGAGCGCGGGGCCCGGCCAGGAGCCGGCCGCCTGGAGCGAGAGCATGGCGTGGCTGGACGAGAACTCGCCCGAAGAGGGCGCCTACGGCACGGGCGGTAACGGGAGCCTCGAGTACTACGGCACCTACACAGACCGGGAGGACTTCGACTACTCCGAGGGAGCCTACGGCGTGATGTCGTGGTGGGACTACGGCCACATCATCACGGTCCAGGGCGAGCGGATACCGAACGCGAACCCGTTCCAGCAAGGGGCGACCACCGCCGCGAACTTCCTGCTCGCGCCAAACGAGACACAGGCAAACGACGTGCTAGCGGCGGTCGACGAGGACGATGCCTCCACCCGGTATGTCGCCGTCGACTGGAAGATGGCAAACACCTACGGCCAGGCCGGCGGGAAGTTCTTCGCACCGCCCCGGTTCTACGACGTCTCGAACGTCTCCGCGAGCGACTACTACGGGTCGATTCGAAGCCGTCAGAACCCCCGGCGCTACATGAACTACCGGACCCAGGACTACTACGAGAGCATGGTCGTCCGGCTCTACGAATATCACGGCAGCGCCATGGAACCCCAGTCGGCGTCACAGCCCTTTGTCTACGTCGTCGACTGGGACCGGGCGACGACACGGAGCGGGCAGACCATCCGCGCCACGCCCTCGGATGGCTCACCTGCTGTCAAACGGTTCCAGACGATGGAAGCGGCACGGAACTTCACCGAGTCGGACGCCACCTCACAGATAGGCGGCTTTGGCGCCCAGCCCGGCGAGCGGGTGCCGGCCCTCAAGCACTACCGCTACGTGGGCTCCAGTGAGACCAGCGCGTACAACTCCGGCGCTCACAACCAGTTCCAGCTCTTCGAGTCGGCGTTCGGTAGACTGCCGAGCGAGCGGGCTACTGGTGGCACCTGCTCGGCGAACCAAACGTCGATGCCCATCGGCAACCGGACCTACTGTATGCCCGATGCGGCCGCCGGGGTACTGGACCACACCAACCCGGCGTGGACGAAGATATTCGAGCGGGTGCCCGGCGCGACCATCGAGGGGACCGCTCCGGCAAACAGCACTATCGAGGCGAGCGTCCCGATGCGAAACAACGTCACCGGCGAGACGTTCACCTACACCCAGCGCGTCGACGTGGGTGCCGACGGCCGCTTCGAGATGACCGTCCCGTACTCGACGACCGGCTACGATGCCTGGGGCACCGAGGAGGGGTACACGAACGTGAGCGTTCGGGCGCAAGGTCCCTACGAGTTCAACGTCCCCGTCAGCCCGCGAGCGTCGATACCGCTCAACGGAACGGCGGATGTCACCGAAGGACAGGTCATCGGCGAGGACGACTCGGCGACGACGGTCAACCTGACCGTTCCGGAAGACAACCAGACGCCGACCAACGACACCGAGACGAACGAGACGTCCGGCGGGTCATCAGGTGAGGAGAAATCGACGCCGAACAGCGTCGCGCGACCGGCGGCCAAACTGCTGCCGTAGGCACTGCTTTCCGGGGTTTCACTGGCGGTGTCATCGAGACTGTAAAAGCGGCTCGGTCGTCAGGAATCGACCGGCTTGAACGTCCCGTTGATGTCCCACTCGTGGAGACAGTGTGGCCTGCCGGACTGCTTCTCGCCGTCGACGACCGCGATTCGCCAGGTGGTATCGTCGTCGTCCCACAGGTCGCGGCGCCCGCACCGCTCACACTCCCGCTCGTGGGGTGAGGTGATTGCTGTCATATGTGAGCCAAGCCCGTGAGCGATAATCAGCGTGCCGGTCCACGCAGGGTTTTGTCGCTCGAGCGGGTATCACCGTCGACCGGGCCCGGAACCGCCGCGAGACGTTCGTTCTCGAAGGCCGCCGCTAAAAGTCGGGGAGGTCGCCGGCGTCGACTTCCTGGGCCTCCCAGTCGAGATAGTCGTCGGCCAGCACGTCACAGACCACCTGCCCGAATTCGGTCAGGCCGGCGTTTATCGAGGAGACCGTCTCCCAGGACTGGATATCCGAGTGAATCCGGCGTTCGCGCCAGTCCTCCGGCAATCCGGGGGCGTGGTAGCCGACCCGTCCGGCAAAGGAATCCCAGAAGAAGTCGAATTCGGCGACGAGCCCCAGGTCCGTGACGATGGCCCAGGTCTCCGCGTCGATGCCGGCGTCGGCCGCCCACTCCCTGAAGGCGTCCTCCCAGGCGCCGTCGGCGAGGGCCTCGGCGAGTTCCTCGCGTCGGTACTCGTTGCTCTGTACGTCTACGTCCTCGTACTCCGTGGCCTCGACGGCGGGCGACAGTGTCGGTCGGTCGGGGATAGGGACGTCCAGTGTCATAGGTCCCCTTCGTCGGCGGGAAGGATAAACGTCATCGAGACCAGCAGGGCAGTGTTTAGTTTAGTAGAAAACGCGGAAGAGAGCCAGAAAGCCCCGGCTGGCTTCGGTCGGGGGGCTCGCTGCGCTCCTCGGCCTTCGGCCTGCGGTGC
>PXRT01000004.1:170476-212211 GCA_003020925.1 Halobacteriales archaeon QS_6_64_34
TGCAACGAGCGGAGTGAGTGAAGCGCGCAGCGAGTCGCAGTAGTCGAGCGGTCGGGGGCTTTCTGGCTGGTGACAGTCTGAATCGCCTAACTAAACACCACCACCAGCAGTTATTGTCGACGGCGGGTGACCAACCCGCCTCGCGGTCCAGACGGCGTTAGGCTACGACGTACTGGGACTCCCAGTCCTGCCGTGCGTCAAGTTCGCGTTCGCCCCGCCGTGTCAGCGTATAGAAGTTCGTCCGCCGGTCGCGCTGGCCTTTCTCGACCAGCCCTTTCTCGACCAGCGTATCGAGGTTCGGGTAGAGCCGCCCGTGGTTGACCTCGCTCTCGTAGTACTCCTCGAGTTCCTCCTTTATCGCGAGCCCGTGTGGTTCGTCCAGTCCGGCGATGACGTACAACAGGTCACGCTGGAACCCAGTCAAGTCGTGCATGTGTCTCGTTTTTCAGTTGGTGTCCACACATATCATAGTTGCTAAAATATTCGTAAGCTACTTACCAATAAGTTATCTAACGCTGTGGGGTGGTTACCGCTATTTAGCTTCTGTAATTTAATAGTAATTATAGAGCAAGGAGACGGGCAGTTTCCGAGACCTCATTCTAAACTGTCACTCTTCCCGGGGTCGAGTTGTGTCGGCCAACCCGACAACGGTAAAGGAAGCGACTGTGTAACCCGGCGTGATGACCGAACACACGGCGTCGGCGGGCGAGGAGTTTCCCGAACCGAGAGGCGAGGGGTCCGTCGAAGTCGTGGGGACCGCCCACGTCTCCGAGCAGAGCGTCGAAGAGGTCGAACGGACACTCGAGGAGCGCCGCCCCGACATCGTGGCCGTCGAACTCGACGAGGGCCGCTACCGGCAGATGCAGGGGGAGACACCCGAGGACCTCGATGCGAGCGACTTGCTGCGGGGGAACACGGTCTTTCAGTTCCTGGCCTACTGGATGCTGTCGTACATTCAGGCCCGCCTGGGGGACCGCTTCGACGTCGACCCCGGCGCCGATATGAAAGCCGCCATCGACACCGCCGAGGAACTGGGTCTCGGCCTCGCGCTGGTCGACCGGGACATCCAGACGACGGTCCAGCGGTTCTGGGCACGGCTGACCGCCGGAGAGAAACTGACGCTGCTGGCGAGTCTGCTGGCGGAGATGGGACCACCGCTCACCGTCGGCCTCACCATCGGTGCCGTCTTCGGCGGCGCCATCGCCGTCGTCGCCGGTGCCTTCCTCGGAACTATCCTGCTCCCGGCGGGCGGGTTCGGCGGTGCGATACCGGGTGGACTCGTCGGCCTGCTGGATACGCTGCTCGTCGTCGTCACGGCGAGTCTCGTCGTCGGCCTCCCTCTCGCCGTCCTGCTCGCCCGGCTGGGCGGCGATGCCGAAGACGTCGAAGCGTTCGACATCGAACAGATGACCGACACCGATGTCGTGAGCGCGATGATGGAGGAGTTCCGTCAGTTCTCCCCCGGCGGGGCAGCGGCGCTCATCGACGAGCGTGACGCCTTCATCGCGCACCGACTCCTCGAACTCCGCGACGGGGGCTACCACGTCGTCGCTATCGTCGGGGCCGGCCACCGGGAAGGTATCGAGCGCTACCTCGAACGTCCCGATGAGCTCCCGCCGATGTCGACACTGGTCGGTACGGAGAGCGGCGGGCGGTTCTCCTTGTACGAACTCGTGGGCTATACCATCGGCCTGGCCTTCCTGGTCTTTTTCGGCCTGCTCGTGCTGGGCGGGGCGAGCCGGACCATCTTGCTCGAACTGTTCGTCGCACTCGTCGTCGTCAACGCCGTCTGTGCGGGCGGGCTGGCGAAACTCGCGGGCGCACACTGGACGAGCGCCGCCACAGCGGGACTCTTTGGCTGGCTGACCAGCCTCTTCCCGCTGCTTGCGGCCGGCTGGTTCGCCGGCTACGTCGAGTTGCGCTACATCTCCGTCAACGTCGGTGATATCGCGACACTCAACGAGATACTGGGCGACGAGGAGGCCCCCATCGGCGACCTCCTCGCCCGGATGCGAGCCGTCCCGCTGTTCCGGCTGATTCTCATCGTCGCGCTGGCAAACGTCGGCAGCGCCATCGCCTCCTACGTCTTCTTCCCACTCTTGCTCCCCTATATCGCGGCCGATATCGGCGGTATCGACGGGGTGACGCGGCTGCTCTGGGCCGGTATCGAACAGGGCGCACGGATACTCGTGGGGGTGGTGTGATGAATCTCCAGTTCAGCGGGCGCGAACTCCGTGACCTCGCCGTCGCGTGGCTCGCACTCGGTGTCGCCTTTACGCTCCTGCTGGAGCGGGAGCTAGTCGCGGCACTCAATCTGGGTGGGCAGCTGGGCGGTCTGAACCCCCCGGCCGTTGCCCAGACGCTCCTCGTCAGCCTGCTGACCGTCGGCGTTGGCTTCCTGTTGCACGAACTCGCACACAAAGTAGTGGCCGTTCGCTTCGGCCAGGTCGCGGCGTTCCGGGCCGACTACCGCATGCTCGGCTTCGTCATCGTCGGCGCGCTGGTCGGGTTCCTCTTTGCCGCGCCCGGCGCCGTCGTCCACCGGGGCCACATTACCGCGAGACAGAACGGGCTCATCGCGCTGGCGGGGCCGGTGACGAACCTCCTGCTCGCGGTCGTCTTCCTGGTGCCGTATCTCGCCGTTCTGACCGCTGGCTCGAGCGGCTTCCTCGCGGACCTGGCAACGCGGGGCCTGCAGATAAACCTCCTGCTGGCGGGGTTCAACATGCTCCCTTTCGGCCCGCTCGACGGGCGCAAAATTCGGGCCTGGAGCACGCTCGTCTGAGTCGTCGTCGCGGTGCCGTCTATCGTCCTCGCCGTCGGCGCGCTGTTCGTGCTCTAGCGATGGGCTTTTGCCCGCCCCACGCACCGGTTTCGATATGACCGAAGACGACGCGACTCCCGACGACACAGCGGAGGAGGGCCTGACGTACGCCGAGACGGGCGTGGACATCGGCGCGAGCGAGGCCGCGACGAAGGCGCTCATCGGCGCGGCCGGCGAGTTCGAGGGCGACTACGCCGGCCTCGTGGATATCGGCGACCAGTATCTGGCACTGGCCACCGACGGGGTCGGGACGAAGCTGCTGGTCGCGGAGGCGGTCGACGACTACGCTACCATTGGCATCGACTGCATGGCGATGAACGTCAACGACCTCCTGGCGGCCGGTGTCGAGCCGGTCGCGTTCGTCGACTACCTCGCCGTCGAGGTGCCGGACGAAGCGACGAGCGAAGACATCGGCGAAGGCCTGCGGGAGGGCGCCAGACGAGCCGGCGTCGCACTCGTCGGGGGCGAAACGGCGGTGATGCCCGACGTCATCAAGGGGCTGGACATCGCCGGGACCTGCGCCGGACTCGCGCCGAAGGACGCCGTCTTCCCGGGCGAGGCCGAAGCCGGCGACGCCATCGTCGGCTGGCCCTCCTCGGGCATCCACTCGAACGGGCTGACGCTGGCCCGCGAGGCCGTGACCAGAAATCACGAGTACACCGACCCGTTCCCGCCCGCACCGGAGCGGTCCATCGCCGAGGAACTCCTGACACCGACGCGCATCTACAGTGAGGTCCTGGCCCCCCTGCGCGGGGTCGAGACCCACGCCGCCGCCCACGTCACCGGCGGCGGGTGGACGAACCTCACGCGGATGGGCGCCTACCGCTACGAGATTATGGACGCCTTCGACCCCCAGCCCGTCTTCGGGTTCGTCCAGGACGAAGGGAACGTCGACGACGAGGAGATGCACCGAACGTTCAACATGGGTACCGGGTTCGTCGCGACACTCCCTGAGAAGGACGCCGATGCGGTTGTCGAAGCGAGCGACGATGCGCGGATTATCGGTCACGTAGAAGAGGGCGAGGAAGCGGTCGCAGTTCGTGGGCTCGAAATCTAGGACTGGTGGCGTAGCTGTTTATCGGATATCGCCCGACTCGTGGACGTATAGCACCAGCAAGAGACTACAGCACTCCACACGAGCGGGGGGTTAGCTGACGGTCCGAGCGATGTCGGCCTCGGTGATGACGCCGACCGTGTGACCGTCCTCGACTACCATCACGGCCGCGTTGTGGTTGAGATACGCATCCACCTCGTCGATGGTGGCATCAGGTTCGACGGTGGCAATGGACTCGTGCATCACCTCCGCGACGGGGAGTTCGCCGACGTTCTCCTCGGGCCGCTGGCGGATGTCGGAGTTGCCGATGAGTCCCTGCGGGGCGCCGTCGCGGATGACCGGCACCTGGGAGTACCCTTTTTCGTCCATCAGTTCCTTGCTCTGGTGGACCGAATCGTCCGGCTCCACGCTGACTACGGGCGAGTTCATCACGTCGCGGGCGCGGATGATACCGCCCTCGGCCTCGTCTAAGGCGTTGACGATGCGACGGAGTGTCGAGAGGCGCGGGTCCACGTCACCGCCTTCGATACGGGCGATGAGCGGCTGGGAGACGTCGGCGTGTTCGGCCAGCTCGCTCTGGGTAAGCTCCAGTTCGTTCCGGCGCTCACGCAGGTCCTCCGGCGTCGGCAAGTCCATAGTACGTCATAACTCGGGGTAATTAAAAAACCCAGGGGTCCTGTCAGGCTTCGGCTTCCGCGCCGTCGTCTTCCCCGGTCTCGAACACTTCGATTACTTTCAGGGGTACGTCCCGCAGGGCGCCGCCGATTTCGCTCTTGGCGATGCGCTGGGCGTGCTCGACCGATTCGGCGTTGAACACGTCCATCTCCAGGACGAGCCCGACCAGCGCGGTGTCAGCCGCGATAAAGGACGAATCGAACGGTTCGCCACAGGCCGGACACCCAGTGGCACCGACCTCCACCTCTACGTAGTCCATGTCCGCCTCGTTGAGTCGCTTGCCGGCCTCGCTGACGGCGACACCGATGGCATCGTCGATATCTTCCACGTCACGGACCAACCAGGCAGCTTCCATCGCCACGAGATAGTTCATACACCGACTGTTGGGGGCTGGCTACTCGTTAGTTGCGGTTCGGGACGCCGCGCACGTCACGATTACTATCCGCATAAGTTACGAGAACGAGGGACCAACTAGACTGCCCCGTTACGGAACTGGGCCCGGAAACACCATCTCTAGTTGTGCGAATGACAAGTAAATTCCAACCGCCATACGGCGGCGCCCCTGTTCGGCACGAAGCGTATGACCTACCCCAGTTCTTTCCCCAACCTTTATATACTGGTTCGGGCCACGGTGGAGTGACGCGAACATGGCTGCCCGACTCCATACCGCAACGATATTCGCGCTGTACCAGCTCACACTGCTCGCCGGCATCGTACTGCTGCCGCTGGCGATGGTTACCGAACGGTTCGGCGTCCGGCTACCGGTCGACCGCGCCGTCGATGGGCTCAACGACGCCTACGAACAGGCCCAGGAGTAACGGGCAGGTCCACAGTTTTATCAGCGGCCGACCGCTACCGGGCGGTAATGAACGACCCGAACGCTCCGCTTTCACAGCCGCCGACAGCCGACCGGTTCCGGACCGACCCCTACGAGCCCGAGGTGGGCTCGTTGCCCGAGCGCTCCGGCGAGGACGACGAGACGGTCAACAAGACCGGGACGACCACCATCGGCATCACGACCAGCGAGGGTGTCGTCATCGCCACCGATATGCGGGCCTCCCTCGGCGGCCGGTTTGTCTCCAACAAGAACGTCCAGAAGGTCGAGCAGATTCACCCCACCGCCGCCCTCACCCTCGTCGGCAGCGTCGGCGGCGCACAGTCCTTTATCCGTTCCCTGCGGGCCGAGGTCAACCTCTACGAGGCCCGCCGCGACGAGGACATGAGCATGCAGGCCCTCTCGACGCTTGCCGGGAACTTCGCTCGCGGCGGCCCCTTCTTCGCTATCAATCCCATCCTCGGCGGCGTCGACGATGATGGCCACCACATCTACTCTATCGACCCGGCCGGCGGCGTCATGCAGGATGATTACACCGTGACGGGCTCGGGGCTGACCGTCGCCTACGGGACCCTCGAGGACCGCTACGAGGACGACATGAGCAACGAGGAAGCCAAAGAGGTGGCCGCTGCCGCCATCAACGCCGCCACAGAGCGCGACACCGGCTCCGGAAACGGCATCTATCTGGCCGACGTGACGAGCGAGGGCGTCGATATCAACGGATACGACTTCGACGAGCTGCTGTAAACCCACTTTTTACAGCACGGGGTTTCCTCGCGCCGCTACGCGGCGCTGTGGGAACCCCGTACTCCAAAAACTTGGGGAAAAACGGCCGGACGCTCGTTTCACTCGCGTCCGGTGAAACGGCTCACTCTGTTCGCCGTATGCTTACCACGGACAGCCACACCCTCCCCAGCCGATTCGCTCGGCGAAGCCTCGCTCATCCCTCGCGCGTACTTCGCGGCCGTCACCGCGAAGGTGCGCGCCAGAATCTGGACCTATTACGCAGTTATAAGCATACCGCGCCGAGCGTAGCGAGGCGCGTTGGAGCCGGGGGAACTAAACACCGAGAAATCGGAGTCCCGGTATGGAACTGTTCGGGACGGCCGGAATCCGTGGCGGGGTCGACGAGCAGGTCACACCCGAGCTGGCGCTGTCGGTCGGCCGGGCAGCAGGACAGGACGGCGACGAGTTCGCCGTGGGCCACGACGGCCGGGTCACCTCGCCGGCGCTGGCCGACGCCGTGGCTGCCGGGCTTGCGAGTGCCGGTGTGGACGTAGGCCGGGTCGGACAGGTCCCGACGCCCGCGCTGGCCTATGCCTCACAGGGCCGCCGTGGCGTGATGGTGACCGCGAGCCACAATCCGCCGACGGACAACGGGCTGAAGCTATTTGCCGACGGGCGAGAGTACACCGACGAGGCCGAGGCGGCGGTCGAGCGCCGTGTCGAGTCGGGCGTCACACCCACGTCGTGGGACGCGTGGGGCGACGGTCTCACAGAGGACGTACTGCCGGCGTATCGGACCGCAGTCGCCGACTACGCGCGCCAGTTCGGGGCCGACCCCGAGCGCCTGACCGTCGCCCTGGACTGTGGGAACGGGATGGCGAGCGTGGCGACGCCGCAAGTCCTGCGTGCCCTCGATGCCGGCGTCGTCACGGTCGAGGCCAACGTCGACGGGCGCTTTCCGGGCCGTCAGAGCAAGCCCACGCCGGAGACATTGGGGGCGTTCAGCCGGTTCGTGGCCGACACGACCGCCGATTTGGGAGTTGCTCACGACGGCGACGCTGACCGTATCGTCGTCCTCGACAGCGACGGCGAGATAGTCCACGAAGACACCGTGCTGGCGATGCTGGCCGAGCACTACACCGGCGCGGCGACCGTCGACGACCCCGTCGTGGTGACGACGCCAAACGCCTCCGGACGGATTGACGAGCGAGTCGACGCCGCCGGGGGACGTGTCGAGCGCGTCCGACTGGGCGCGTTACACGAGGGTATCGCCCGCGAGCGCCGCAATGCCACGGAAGACACCGAAGTCGTCTTCGCCGCCGAGCCCTGGAAACACGTCCACCCCGCCTTCGGCGGCTGGATAGACGGCGTCGCGAGCGCGGCCGTCCTCACGCGGCTGGTCGCGGCCGAGGGACTCGACCGGCGCCGCGCGGCCATCACGGAGCGACCCTACCGGAAGGTCAGCGTCGACTGTCCCGACAGCCAGAAGCCGGCAGTGATGGCGGCTCTAGAGAGCGAACTACCCGATGCCTTCCCCGAGAGCGCGGTCGCCACGGACCACGGCGTGCGCCTCACCTTCCCCGACGACGCCTGGGTGCTCGTCCGGCCGAGCGGGACCGAGCCGTACGTCCGCATCTACGCCGAAAGCGACGACGTCGACGCGCTGGTCGAGGACGTACGGACAGTCGTCGAGTCGGCCATCGAGGACGCCCCATAGGTCAGCGTCGGCGGTGGGTATTTGCCCCCACCGCGCGAGGGCCAGGTATGGACGACCTGCTGGCGGCGGCCCGCGAGGCCGCATCGGCGGCCTACGCGCCGTACTCCGAGTACCGTGTCGGCGCCGCCATCGAGACCGCCGACGGGACGGTGTTTACCGGCTGTAACGTCGAGAACGCGAACTACTCGAACAGCCTCCACGCCGAGGAGGTCGCCCTCGGCGCCGCCGTGAGCGAGGGCTACCAGTCTTTCGCCCGGCTGGCGGTCAGCTCGGCGACACGCGACGGCGTCACGCCGTGTGGGATGTGTCGCCAGACGCTTTCGGAGTTCTGTGACGACGACTTTCCCGTCCGCACGGACGGCGAGGACGGCGCCGAGTACACGCTGGGCGAACTGCTCCCGACGACCATCACGAGGGAGCACCTCGAATGACCGGCGACAGCGAAGACCCCAACGACGAGGTACAGTACCACCTCGAAGTCGGGCCGGGCGACGTGGCCCCGAGCGTCTTGCTGCCGGGCGACCCGGGACGCGTCGAGACGGTCGTCGCCGAGTGGAACGACCACGAGGTGCGGGGCGACCACCGCGAGTACCGCACCGCGACCGGGACCCACGAGGGGACGCCGATTTCGGTTACGTCGACGGGAATCGGCTCGCCCTCGGCCGCTATCGCCGTCGAGGAGCTGGCCCGCGTCGGCGCCGAGACGCTGCTCCGAGTAGGCTCCTGTGGCAGCATCGTTCCCGAGGCGAGCGTCGGCGACCTCGTCATCACGACGAGTGCGGTCCGACAGGAGGGCACCAGCAAGGAGTACGTCCGCGAGGACTACCCCGCGAGCGCGGACCACCAGGTGGTCTCGGCGCTCGTCGCCGCCGCCGAGGAACTGGACTACGACTACCACCTCGGCGTCACCTGCTCGACCGACAGCTTCTATGCCGGCCAGTCACGCCCCGGCTTCGACGGGTTCGAAACACGGGACAGCGAGGCCACCATCGAGGAACTCCGCGAGGCCGGCGTCGTCAACTTCGAGATGGAGGCCGCCAGCATCCTCACGCTTGCGAGCATCTACGGGCTGCGAGCCGGCGCGGTCTGTACCGTCTACGCCAACCGCGAGACCGGCGAATTCCGGACCGAGGGAGAAAGCAAAGCTGCGAAGTGTGCCAGCCTCGCCGTGACGTATCTGGAACGGATGAACGAGGCCGTCGACGACTCCGATTCCGACCACTGGCACGCCGGCTTGAGCATCGAGCGGTAACGACGTTACGGGCCGGGAGCAGCCATATAGCAAAACGCAGTTAGCATCCGGCGCGCCGTGCGCGCCGGTTCGACCGCGGCGCGCGGACTGGAGCGCACCGACGGTGCGCGAAAGGAGCACGCCGCGATTTTTCCCCACGTTTTTGCCCGAGCGAGCGAAGCGAGCGACGGTGCAAAAAGTGGTCTTACATATCCGGCCACGCCTTCACGGCGCGACCGACACCGGTGACGTCCTTTATCCAGCGGGTGGCGATGGCCTTTTTCAGCGTCTTCGCCGGGAACCCGCTGAAGGTGTCGATGGGCATCCCCATCACGTCGTGGGCGACGGCCTTCTCGCCGACGGAGATGACGGTCCCTTTGTCCTTGTGGGTCCAGGTCTTCAGGGGCTGGCCACGGACCGCGCGGGCGAGGTTCTCGCCGGCGACCTCGGCGGCCTGCCAAGCGGCCTGTGCGGTCGGCGGGGCCGGGTTCTCGCCGGGCTGGTCGATGAGCGCGCAGTCGCCGACGGCGAAGACCCGTTCGTCCGTGGCCTGGAAGTCGCCCTCGGAGTGGATGCGGTGGTTTCGCTCGTCTTTCTCGAGGTCGGCATCCCGCACGCAGTCACGCCCAGTGATGCCGCCGGTCCAGATGAGCACGTCGTAGTCTATCTCCGTGTCCTCGCCGATGTAGACGGTTTCCTCGTCGACCTCGCCGATGAACTCGCCACACTCGATGTTGACGTCCTGTTCCTCGAGGCGCTTGCGCAGTGCGCCCTGGAGTTCGGGGTCGTTGCCGGGGAAGATTTCGTCGAGCCCCTCGACGAGGTGGATGTCGATGGGCGCGCGGTGGTCGTCACGGAACTCGGCGATTTCGCCACAGGTCTGAATACCGGAGAGTCCGGCGCCGCCGACGACCACCTGTGCGGGGTCGCTCTGTGAGGCTTCGCGGGCGGCCTCCTGGACGGCGTCGTGGATGCCCAGGGCGTCGTCTAGACTCTTGAGCGTGTGGGCGTGCTCGTTCAGCCCGTCGATGCCGAAGAAGGCGGTCTTCGAGCCCAATCCGACGAGGAGGTAATCGTACTCGACGGCGTCGCGACCGTCGAGTTCGACGAGTCGCTCGTCGGTGTCGATACCGGTGACCGTATCCTGGATGAACTCGGTCGTCGGCTGTTTTATTTCGTGGACGGGAATCGTAATCTTGTCCTGAATGGACGGGTCCCGGATACAGCGGTGGGACTCGTGGAGGACGAGGTGATAATCCGTCTCGGAAATCCAGGTGACGTCGGCGTCACCGTTCAGTTCGTCTTCGAGGCTCTTGATGGCGCCTGCACCGGCATACCCAGCGCCGAGTACGACGACCTTGTCGGTCATACTTCCAACTCCGAGCGGATATGATACAAAGGCTACGGAATCGCCGCTGGAAACACGAACAATCGTGGGAGATAGGGACCACGGCGCGGTGGCCCCGGGAGAGACAGATTAATGTTCGGGCTCGCCGGCCGGCGCTCGCATGTCGTCTATCTTGAGAATGAGCTTGTTACTCGTGTCGTCTTTGCCCTGTAGCGTCCCGATAATCTGGAGCTTCGAGAGGGGCGTCGGCCCGACGGTGATGTCATCGCCCTCGTGAAAGCCTTTGATAGAGCCCTGGAGCTGAATCTCGGCACGGCACTGCTCGGGGTGGTGGACGCTCGTGAGGTCGATTTCCTCGACGTTGGCGTGTTCGACCAGCTCCCCGTCGTGTCGCAGCGGGACCTCGGCGGCCTGGTCCATCTCCTGAATCTGGAGCGTGTCGTAGGCTGTCGCGGTGGGCTTGTAGCCGCCCTTTGGGCCGGGGACACCTTCGACCAGTTGGAGGGCCTTCAGGCTCTGCATCTGGTTTCGAATCGTGCCCGGATTCCGGTCGACCTTCTCGGCGATATCCTCACCTTTGACGGCGCTTTCGCTCTCTCGGTACAGGTTTACCAGCTCCTGTAGAATGTTCTTTTGGCTGGGTGTCAGCTCGATTGAAGACATAGAATTTCGTTCGGTATAGCCACCCTTAAAAGCGACGGTGGTTTCGACAGGCGTTCAGACGTGTTCTACGCGGCGACAATAGCAACATAATTTTATCCGGTGGCCGGGACTCTGGGAGCATGAACGGACAGCGTGTGCTTGTCACCGGCGGTGGCGGGTTTATCGGGTCGAATCTGGCGAACTACCTCGCGGGGGACAACGACGTTATCGCGCTCGATGACGGCTATCTCGGGACGCCGGAGAACGTGAACGCGGACATCGAGTACGTCAAGCGCAGTGTGCTGGAGGACGACCTGCCGACGGACGTAGACGTCGTCTTCCACCTGGCCGCGATGTCCTCGTATGCGATGCACGAAGAGAACCCGACGAAGGGCGCCCGAGTCAACGTCGAGGGGTTCGTCAACGTGGTCGAGCAGGCCCGCGAGGACGGCTGTGACACCGTGGTCTACGCCTCGACTTCCTCTATCTACGGCGACCGGACCGAGCCCTCGCCCGAGGACATGCCGGTGGCGGTAAACACCGGCTACGAGGCCTCGAAGCTCGCCCGCGAGCGCTACGCCGAGTACTTCCACAACCACTACGGGCTCTCGATGGCCGGGATGCGCTTTTTCTCGGTGTACCAGGGGATGGAGGACGGCGCCGAGGAACACAAGGGCGACTACGCCAACCTCATCGCGCAGTTCGCCGACGACATCGCCAACGGCCGCCGTCCAGAAATCTGGGGTGATGGCACCCAGACCCGGGATTTCACCCACGTCGATGACGTCGTTCGAGGCCTCGAGCTGGCGGCCGACCACGAACTCACCGGCATCTACAACCTCGGGACCGGTGAGCAGTACAGCTTCAACACGCTCGTCGAGCGTCTCAACGACGCCCTGGGGACCGACGTGGAGCCGGTCTACGAGGAGAACCCGATTCCGGAAGACGTCTACGTCCACGACACGATGGCCGACGCCTCGAAGATGCACGCGGCGACCGGCTGGGAACCGGAGACTTCCTTCGATGAAGGAGTCAGGCTGGTCTGTTCGCAGTACGAGTAGACCCGCCAGAGGACTTTATCCGTTCGGCGAGCAAGCGGTCGTATGGACATTCGGATTCTCGGCGTGCCGATGGACCTCGGCGCGGACCGCCGTGGCGTCGACATGGGGCCCTCGGCGATTCGATACGCCGGTCTCGCGACCCAGTTGGAGGCACTTGGCGCCGACTGTACGGACGGCGGCGACATCGCGGTGCCCAGACCCGAGGAACTCGACCCCGACGCGGCCCAGCCCGACGGCGGCCGGGCGAAGTTCCGCCGGGAGACCAGGGACGTCTGTGCGGAGGTCAGGACCGCGGTCCGGTCGACGGTCGCCGACGGGGCGACCCCTCTGGTTCTGGGCGGCGACCACTCTATCGCCATCGGGACGGTCGGGGGAGCCACAGGCGCCGGCGGGTCCCTCGGGGTCGTCTGGTTCGACGCGCACGGCGATTTCAACACGCCCGAAACGACGCCGACCGGTAACATCCATGGGATGGCGCTGTCGGCTATCCTCGGGACGGCGTCCTTCGGCGGCGAGCCGTGGGGGGCGGCGCCGGCTGTCAGCGCGGAGAACGTCGCCCTGGTCGGGGTCCGGGACCTCGACCCGGGCGAGCGGGACCTGCTCCGTGACAGCGGCGTCTCCGTCTACACGATGTCGGATATCGACGCCCGGGGCGCTCCCGACGTCGTCGAGGAGGCCCTGGCCGTCGCCACGGACGGTACCGACGGCCTCCACGTCTCCCTGGACCTGGACTGGCTCGACCCCACGGAGGCTCCGGGCGTCGGCACGCCGGTTCGGGGCGGCGTCTCCTACCGGGAGGCCCACAGCGCGATGGAGGCCGTCGCCAGGCACCGCGACCAGTTTCGCTCGTTCGAACTGGTCGAGGTGAACCCGATTCTGGACGAGCACAACCGGACCGCCGAACTGGCCTGCGAACTGGCCGCCAGCGCGTTCGGGAAACGGGTGTTCTAGCGGTAGTCGAGGAGTCCGGGGTAGTCGGCGATGAGGCCGTCCGCTCCCGCATCGACGGCGTCCCTGGCCGCCACCCAGGTTCGAACTGTCCAGACGGTGCAGGCCGCGTTCAGTTCGTTCGCGACCGCGTGGAGCGACGAACCGCCCCGGAGCAGGTCCAGGGGCGGATGAATCGCGTCGACACCGTAGCGCCTGGCGACGGTCGCCCCGGCGTCGGCGCAGTCGGGCGCGACCAGAGCGGCGACCCGGGCGGTCGACGCCGCCTCGTCGAGGGCGGCCAGCGCCCCCTCACAGAACGACGAGAACAACACGTCGTGGTCGAACCGGTCGGTTACATCGAGTACGGACCCGACGAACGGCGCCCAGCGGCGTCGGGCCCGCCGTCTCGGCGCTCCACCGAGCGCCTCGCCGGACCGGATGTCGTCGCTCCCCGGGTTCTTCAGTTCGACGTTGACGATGAGGGACGCGGGAACGGCCGACAGCACGGCCGATAGCAGCGGGACCCGTTCGTCGGTACCTAGCACCCGTGCACCGGTCACATCGGCCGTCGATTGTTCCCAGACGACACCAGCGGCGTCGGTGAGGCCGTCGGTTCCCGCTGCCCCGTCGAGCCTGCGGTCGTGGAAGACGACGACGTCACCGTCGGCGGTCGGCTGAACGTCTATCTCGATAGCATCGGCGCCGTCGGCAACTGCCCCGCTGACGGCCCTGACGGTGTTTTCGGGATACGTGCCGGCGAACCCGCGATGCGCGAAAACGGTCGGCTGAGACACCGTACTACTCGCTGTCGACGGCAGTAGTGTCGGCGTCGCTCTTGGACGGCACGACCGTCACACTGGCCACCGCGTCGCCGTCCTCCAGTTCCATGCTGGTGACGCCCTTCGTGTTGCGGCCGACCTCGGAGATGTCCCCGGCGCGGATGCGCATTATCTGGCCCTTGGCGGACATGATGACGAGGTGGTCGTCGTCGCTGACGGCCTTGGCGGTACAGACGGGGCCGTTGCGGGCGTCGGTCTTGATGTCGATGAGGCCCTGTCCGTAGCGAGACTGTGGCCGGTACTCGGAGAGACGGGTACGCTTGCCGTAGCCGTTTTCCGTGACCGTAAGCAGCGACCGGGCGTCCTCGTCGGTGGTCGCGACCATCGCGGCGACGCGGTCGCCGTCCTGCAGTTTGATGCCGTTGACACCACGGGCCGACCGGCCCATCTCGCTGACCTCGCTCTCGTCGAAACGGATGGTCATTCCCTGTTCGGTCGCGATGACGAGGTCGCCGGTGCCGTCGGTCACGTCGACGTCGACGAGTTCGTCGCCGTCCTCGAGTTTCGCGGCGCGGATGCCCGTCGAGAGGATGTTCTCGAACTGGTCACAGCAGGTCCGCTTGACGTAGCCCCCACGGGTGACCATCGTGATACACTCGTCGTCCTCGAAGTCGTCCGTGGAGACGACTGCCGTGAGTTCCTCGCCCTCGGCCAGGTCGAGCAGGTTGATGGCAGACTTCCCGCGAGCGGTTCGGGACATTTCGGGCACCTCGTAGGTCTTCAACCGGTAGACCTGGCCCCTGTTGGTGAAACAGAGCAGGTAGTCGTGGCTGTTCGCTCTGAACACCTTCGAGACGCGGTCGCCCTCTTTGGGGTCGGCGCCGATGATGCCCTTCCCGCCCCGGTTCTGCGGGTCGAAGTTCGCTTCGGGCATCCGCTTGATGTAGTCGTCCTCGGTGATGACGACCACGCAGTCCTCCTCGGGGATGAGGTCCTCGTGGGTGACCTGGCCCTCGTCCTCGATGATGGAGGTCCGTCGGTCGTCGTCGTACTCGGCTTTCATCGCCCCGAGTTCGTCGACGATGACCGAGTCGAGCTTCGCGTCGCTCGCCAGGACCGATTCGAGATAGTCGATGGTGTCCTGGACGTCCTCGTACTCTTCCCGTATCTCGGCGGCCTCCATCGACGTGAGCGAGCCGAGTTGCATACGGACGATGTGGGCGGCCTGCTCCTCGGAGAAGTCGAAGTGGTCATACAGCCCGGCACGAGCGTCGTCGCGGTCCTCGCTATTGTGGATGAGCTCGACCACGTCCTCGACGTTCTCCAGGGCCTTCAGCCGGCCTTCGAGGATGTGGGCGCGGTCCTCGGCCTCCGCGAGGGCGTGTTCGGAGCGCCGGCGGACGACCTCGCGGCGGTGGTCGACGTAGTACTGGAGCGTCTCCTTCAGCGAGAGCACTTTCGGCTGGCCGTCGACCAGCGAGAGGTTGATGACGCCGAAGGTCGATTCCAGGTGGTGGTCCAGCAGCCGGTTCTCGACGACGTCGACGTTGGCGCCGCGTTTGAGCTCGATGACGACGCGGACGCCGTTGCGGTCGGACTCGTCGCGCAGGTCCGAGATTCCCTCGATTTTGCCCTCGTTGACGTCCTCGGCGATGCGCTCGACGACGCGGGCTTTGTTCTCCTGATAGGGCAGCTCCGAGATGACGATGCGGCCCGCCTCGCGGTCGACCTCGTACTCGGCTCGCACGCGGAGCCGACCCCGGCCGGTGGCGTAGGCCGAGTAGATTGCGTCACGGCCGACGATGTTCCCGCCGGTCGGGAAGTCCGGCCCCTTGATATGCTCCATCAGGTCCTCGACGGTTGCGTCGGGGTGCTCGATGAGATGGGTCGTCGCGTCGACCAGTTCGCCGAGGTTGTGCGGTGGGATGTTCGTCGACATCCCGACCGCGATGCCCGAGGAGCCGTTCAGCAGGAGGTTCGGTACCTTCGCCGGGAGCACGTCGGGTTCGGACAGCCGGTCGTCGTAGTTACTGGAGAAGTCGACGGTGTCCTTCTCGATGTCCGCCAGTAACTCCTCGGCGATGGGGGCCATCCGTGCCTCCGTGTATCGCATCGCTGCAGCGGGGTCGCCGTCCATCGAGCCGAAGTTCCCCTGGCCGTCCACCAGCGGATAGCGCATCGAGAAGTCCTGGGCCATCCGGACCAGCGTGTCGTAGATGGCACTGTCCCCGTGTGGGTGGTAGTCACCCATCGTCTCGCCGACGATGGAGGACGATTTCCGGTGGGCGGTGTTCGAGGAGACGCCCATCTCGTGCATCGCATAGAGGATGCGCCGGTGGACGGGTTTCAGCCCGTCACGGACGTCTGGCAGGGCCCGACCCGCGATGACCGACATCGCGTAGTCGATGTAGGACTGCTCCATCTCGTCCTCGATGCGGACGTGCTTGATGCGGTCTGCCGGCGCGTCGGGGTCCGGAACGTCGGAACTCATATGTCCACCCACTCAGCTTCCGGCGAGTGTTCCTTGATGAACTCCTTGCGGGGCTCGACGGCGTCGCCCATCAGGACGTTGAACATCTTGTCGGCGGCGGCGGCGTCCTCGATGGTAATCTGCTTGAGAATCCGGTTGTCCGGGTCCATCGTCGTCTCCCAGAGTTGCTGGGGGTTCATCTCGCCTAAGCCCTTGAACCGCTGGACCTGCGTCGGGTTGCCGTCGCATTGCTCCGCGATGATGCGGTCGCGCTCTTCGTCGGTCATCGCGTCGTAGGTGTTGCCCCGGTAACGCACGCGGTAGAGGGGCGGCTGGGAAGCGTAGACGTAGCCCGCTTCGATGAGCGGTTTCATGTGACGGTAGAGCAACGTAAGCAACAGGGTGCGGATGTGGGCGCCGTCCACGTCGGCATCTGTCATAAATATTATATTTTCGTAGCGCAGGTCCTCGATGTCGAACTCGTCGCCGATTCCGGTCCCGAGTGCCGTAATCAGATTCCGAATCTCGTTGTTCTCTAGAATTCGGTCGAGCCGGTGTTTCTCGACGTTCAGAATCTTCCCCTTGATAGGGAGGATGGCCTGAAACTCCGGATTTCGGCCCTGTTTGGCGCTACCGCCGGCGGAGTCGCCCTCCGTCACGAACAGCTCGGCCTTCTCGGGGTCGCGCGTTTGGCAATCCGCCAGCTTGCCGGGCAGTGCCGTCGAGTCGAGCGCGGACTTCCGACGGGTGAGTTCCTCGGCCTTCTTGGCGGCCTTGCGGGCCTTGGCGGCCTCGACGGCCTTCCCGACGATTGCCTCAGCGGTGTCGGGGTTTTCCTCGAAGAACGTCGAGAGCCCGTCGTGCATCGCGGACTCGACGATACCCCGGACCTCGCTGTTGCCAAGCTTGGTCTTGGTTTGGCCCTCGAACTGCGGGTCGGGGTGTTTGACGGAGATGACGGCAGTGAGCCCCTCCCGAATGTCGTCACCCTTGAGGGTGTCGTCTAAGTCCTTCAATAGGCCGTTATCCGTCGCGTAGTCGTTGACCACGCGCGTCAGTGAGGTCTTGAACCCGGTGAGGTGGTCCCCACCCTCGCGCGTGTTGATGTTGTTGGCGAAGGCGTGAATCGAGCCCTGGAGGTCGTCGGTCCCCTGCAGGGCGATTTCGACCTTGACGAGGCCCTCCGGAATTTCGGCCTCGTCTTCGAAGTAGATGACGTCGCGGTGGAGCGGCTCTTTGGTCTCGTTGAGATACTCGACGAACTCCTTGATACCGCCCTCGTACTCGAAGGTCTCGCTGGTGCCGTCGCGCTCGTCGGAGATACCGATGGCGACCCCGGAGTTGAGGAAGGCGAGTTCACGGAGGCGGGACTCGAGTGTCGAGAAGGTGAAATCGCCGGTCTCGAAGATGTCGTCGTCGGGCCAGAATCGAACGGTGGTGCCCGTCTCCTCGCCCGGTTCGAGCTCGCGGACCTCCTTTAGGTCGTACTCCGGCTCGCCGTGGTCGAACCGTATCTTCCACAGCGCGCCGTCGCGTTTGATTTCGACTTCGAGCCACTTCGAGAGGGCGTTGACGACGCTGACACCGACGCCGTGTAGCCCGCCCGAAACCTGGTAGGACTTGTTGTCGAACTTCCCGCCGGCGTGGAGGATGGTCATCACGACCTCGACGGCCGGGCGGCCGTGCTCCTCGTGTTCGTCCACGGGGATGCCCCGGCCGTCGTCGGTGACAGAGACCGAGCCGTCGTCGTGGATAGTCACGTCGATAGTGTCACAGTACCCGGCGAGGGCCTCGTCGATAGCGTTGTCGACGACTTCGTAGACGAGATGGTGGAGACCCCGAGCGTCGGTCGACCCGATATACATCGCTGGCCGCTTGCGGACAGCCTCCAACCCTTCGAGGGTCTGGATCGACTTTGCACCGTACTCTTCAGACTCTCCTGACATAGGAACTGATTCCTCTTTGTAGATGCGGGGTCATAAAGCTCCCGCACGCGCGTGCGTGAGTCGGTTATGTCAGACTCCCAACCGAATGGGGTTGTTATGTCAAACTTCCAACCGAATGGAGTTTTATGTCAGAGTCCCAACCGAACGGAGTTTGCTCGTGCTACCACTTTTCATACTCGAATTTCCGGTCGAAAGGAACGGGCGCCAGATTCGAGTAGACACCGACCGTTTCAGTTTCACCCCGGTGGCGATTACCTTTTAACCCCGACGGCGGTACCTACGCTACGAAATGACCTCGTTTCAGTCGCAACTCGGCGAGGGGGAAGGTATCGCCGAGGAGCTGGCCCAGTCACAGCGGGCTATCTCCATCGCCGAGTTCTTCGAGAAGAACAAGCACATGCTCGGCTTCGACTCGGGGGCGCGGGCGCTGGTCACGGCCGTCAAGGAGGCGGTCGACAACGCCCTAGACGCCTGTGAAGAGGCCGGCGTCCTGCCCGACATCTACGTCGAGATACAGGAGGCCGGCGACTACTACCGCCTCATCGTCGAGGACAACGGCCCCGGAATCACCAAGGAGCAGCTCCCGAAAATCTTCGGAAAGCTGCTGTACGGCTCGCGGTTCCACGCCAGAGAGCAGTCGCTGACTGCCGACCAAGAACTGCTGATACGCCGTGGCGACACCGTCGAGACGGTGCCGATAGGGACGCTCTGTGATGCCTATCTCCCGACGAACGGAGCGGCGACGCGGCGGATTCCGACGGATATCGAGGTCCCGTCGTTCAACCGCGAGACTCGGGAGATGACGTGGCAGCCCGTTACTCACGCGATTCGCCACGAGACGGACGGTACGACGTACGAAATCACAACCGAGAAGGGACGAACCGTGGCGGTGACCGGCGACCACAGCCTGTTTACGCTCGACAGTGACGGCGAGACGACGGAGGTGACGGCGGGTGAACTCTCCGAAGGCGATACGATTCTCACCCCCCAGCAGCTTCCTACGACCTCCGACCCCGTCGAGTCGGTCAATCTCCTCTCGCATCTCAGCGTCGACCAACTCGAAGACCGGCGCGTGTACGTCTACGGCCTCGACAGGGAGGACCTCGAAGAACTGGCGACCGGGGAACGGATACGGAAGAAGCCGTCGCCCGATAGTTCACGGAAACGGACGTACTATCGGTACGACGGCGTCGATATCCCGAAAGACAGTCTCGAACAGAACTACATCGAAAAGGGGTATCTCCCGGCCGAGACGATACTCGAATTGGGATGGGAGGCGCGAGCGGCCGATGGCGTGTTCAAGACCTATCAGATAGGCGGGGACGAAACCGAGATGCCGGTGTCGGTGGACCTCTCCGAGGAGTTCATGCGACTGTTGGGCTACTACGTCGCCGAGGGACACGTCGGCGAGCGACAGGTCGGATTCACGTTCGGTGCCCACGAAGACGACTTGATAGCGGCGACGGAGCGCGCCGTCGCTACCGTCGGCGGGGGGACGACCACTGTCGAGCGCGAACGCAACTCCACGCGGGTGAAGGCGTTCGGTTCGCCGCTGGCGATGTTCCTGAAGAACGTCTGTGGCGACCACGCACAGGAGAAACGCGTCCCATCGTTCGTCTTCGACGCTCCACCGGAGCGCCAGCGGCAGTTCCTCGCCGCGCTGTACGAGGGCGACGGCTCCGATTCACATCCGAGCAACGAACTCTCGCATACGACGACAAGCGAGACCCTCGCCCGACAGGTCTCCGTACTGTGGAACATGCAAGGCGTCCTGGCGAGCACTGAGGTCACGGAGAGCGCAGGATACGCCGACGACCCGTCCACCTGCTATCGGACGAAGGTCTACGGCGAGGACGTATCGACAGTCGACGGCTTCGAACGGCGGACCGACGCCGGCGAACAGCGGTACAAACGGGTGCCGACGACGTTGCTCGACGACGTGCGTGTCGACGAGACACCGCAGGACACTGTCCCGGACAGTGTTCCGGGCCTGTTGCTGGCTGCCGGCGTCGGGTCCAATGTCGACCACGCGGCGGTGTACGCGTCGCTCATCGAGCGTGCGCTGGCCGGCGAGTACGTCACGAAGCCCCGGTACGTCCACAACATGAAAGAGATGGGGCTGTTGGACGAGGACCATCGGCCCACGGCGGCGTTGCGTGACCTCTGGAAAACGGTCCAGCATCTCCACGGCGTCACCGACTCGGATATGTGTCTGCTCCCGGTGGCCAACATCGAGGAGACCAAGCCACCGGAGTACGTCTACGACATCTCCGTTCCCGGAGAGACGGGATACGACGAGAACTTCGTTATCGCCAACGAGGGCGCGCTGTCGGTCAAAAACAGTCGCGGCCAGCAGGGTATCGGTATCTCCGCCGCCGTCCTGTACTCTCAGCTCACCTCCGGCAAACCCGCGAAAATCACCTCCCGGCCCAAGGGACAGGCCGACGCCCAGTACTTCGAACTCATCATCGACACAGACACGAACGAACCCGAAATCAGCGTCGACGAGACCACTTCCTGGGAGCGGCCACACGGGACCCGCATCGAACTGGAGATGGAGGCCAACATGCGAGCCCGGTCGAGTCTGCAGGACTACATCCGGGATACCGCCGTCGTCAACCCACACGCCCGCATCGAGTTCATGGAGCCCGGACTCGAGGAGTCGCTGAAGTTCGAGCGCATCGAGGGCGCCTCGCTCCCGGCCGAGACCGAAGAGATTCGGCCCCACCCCCACGGCGTCGAACTCGGAACCCTGCTGAAGATGCTCGAGGCCACCGATTCCTACTCGATTTCGGGGTTCGTGCAGGGTGAGTTCACCCGTGTCGGCCAGAAGACGGCCGACAGCGTCATCGCCAATTTCAACGACCGCCACTTCGGTCGCGGGATGTCGTGGTCGGCGCCCGCGACCCACGAGGACGCAGACGTCGAGCGCGCCGTCGAGGACGCGGTAGCGAACAAGGGCGCGACGGCCACCGCCGACTTCGCCGCCGCCGTCACCGACGCTATCACGGACCGTGGTCGGGTCGCCGACCACGACATCGTCGAAATAGTCGGTCAGGCGGCCGACGACGTCGAGGCCGAACACGGCACCACCTTCGGCTCGACGGTCCGTGAGAACGCCGTCGCGGCCGCCTGGAACGCGGTCACGGCCGAACGGAGGGGCGACCTCTACGAACTGGTCGACGCCGCGACGACCGTCCGGAAGGACGACGCGGCCGTCGAGGGGCTGGCCTCGCGGCTGGCCGAGAAGTTCGCCGACCCCGGGGACGCCGAAGTCGACGAGCGCCGCCACCGCCTGACACGCGAGACGTTCCGCGAGTACGTCGACCGCGCCGCCGACATGACCGAAGAGCAAGACGACGCCACCTTCGGCGACACGGCCCGGGAGAACGTCGTCGAGGAGCTATGGAGCGTGGCCGGCCAGGTACCCGACGACCCGCCGAGCGTCACCGACGTCGCGGGCGACCGCGACACGGCCAGTGAACTCCTGACGGCGATGCGCGAGACCGACATCATCGCGCCGCCGACGGACTGTCTGGCCCCCATCACCGACGAGCTGGTCGAGTCCGGTCTGCGAAAGGAGTACGACGCCGACTTCTATGCCGCCTCCACGCGGGACGCGTCGGTCCACGGCGGCGACCCGTTCATCGTCGAGGCCGGTATCGCCTACGGCGGGGACCTCCCTGCCGAGGGCAGCGTCGAAGTCCGGCGCTTTGCCAACCGCGTCCCGCTCGTCTACCAGCGGGGCGCATGTGCCACGACGGACGTGGTCAAGAACATCAACTGGCGGAACTACAACTTGGACCAGCCCGGCGGCTCGGGCATCCCGAACGGGCCCGCCGTCATCATGGTCCACGTCGCCTCGACGAACGTCCCCTTCACCAGCGAGTCCAAGGACGCCATCGCGAACGTCCCGGAGATGGAAGACGAGATAGAGCTGGCCATCCGGGAGGCCGCCCGCGAGCTCAAGAGCTACCTCAACAAACGGCGGTCGATGCGACAGCGCCGCGAGAAACAGGACAAGCTGGCGACCATCCTCCCGGAGATGGCCGAGAAGCTCACCGAAGTGACGGGGAGCGAGGAGCTGGACATCGACGACTCGCTGGCCCGCATCATGAACAACGTCCTCGTCGAGCGCGAGGTCGACGACGGGACGGTTCGGCTCGTCGTCGAGAACAACGACGACACCAACGCCGATATCGACCTGACGGATATCGTCAGCGTCGAACCTGGCGACACCAACGGCGCACAGGTCGTCGAGATGGACGGCGAGTGGTTCGTGAAGTGGTCGCCGACGGTAGCGGCCGGCGAGAAAGCGGTCCTGGAGTACAGCGTAGACGACGAGGCCGAGTTCACCGTCTCGGTCGATGGCATCGAAGACGAGAAACTCACGGTGGACGCCTGACATGAGTTCAGAGACACAGGAGGCCCGCGAGAAGCTCATCGACCTCGCCGAAGAGTTCTACGACCAGTTCGCCGAGGGGGACGTCCCGACGATGTCGATTCCGACGCGGACGAAATCGAACATCGAGTACGACGAGGAGATGGACGTCTGGGTGTACGGGGACCGGGAGTCCACCCGGTCGGCCAAAACGGTCTCCGGCGCCGAGAAGCTGCTGAAAGCCACGTACGCCATCGACTTCCTCGCAAAGCAACTGGAGGAAGACCGCTCCTCGACGCTGCGTGAGTTGTACTACCTCTCGGAGTCCTGGGACCTCGAGGCGGCGCAGTTCAACAGCCAGGACGAGTCAAACGACCTCATCGAGGACCTGGAAATCGTCTCCGACGTCACCCGCGAGGACTTCCACATGCGCCCCGAGGAGTCCGGTGCGACCATCATGGGGCCGCTGAAACTCCGCGAGCAGACCCGCCGGGGCGAACGGGAGATACACTGCCAGAAGGACGTCGGCGAAGGGGGCTACCAGATTCCGAACAACCCCGACACCATCGAGTTCCTGAAGAACGACGCCGATTTCGTGCTCTGTGTGGAGACCGGTGGGATGCGCGACCGGCTCGTCGAGAACGGCTTCGACGAGGAGTACAACGTCATCGTCGTCCACCTCAAGGGCCAGCCCGCCCGGGCGACACGGCGCATCACCAAGCGGCTCCACGACGAATTAGAACTCCCGGTCACAGTCTTTACTGACGGTGACCCGTGGTCGTACCGCATCTACGGCTCCGTGGCATACGGCTCCATCAAATCGGCCCACCTCTCGGAGTATCTGGCGACGCCGGAAGCGCAGTTCATCGGCATCCGACCGGCCGACATCGTCGCGTACGACCTGCCGACTGACCCGCTCTCCGATTCGGACAGCAACGCCCTCGAATCGGAACTGGAAGACCCACGATTCCAGACGGAGTTCTGGAAAGAGCAAATCGAGCTGCAACTCGACATCGGCAAGAAGGCCGAACAGCAGGCCCTGGCCTCGCGGGGACTGGATTTCGTGACGGATACGTACCTTCCAGAGCGTCTCACTGAGATGGGCGTCGTCTAAAAAGGAAACCGGAGAAGACGACTCGATAGAGTACTGGCTTACCTACGTCGCAGACGAGGGTTTCGCATGGTATATCGTGCAGAACGCGAGCCAAAACGACGACTCTGAGATGTTCCTGGGAGACGTTCAGAAAGCATTACCTTGAGGAGTTCAGCCCCGAAGCGATTCGTCGAGAACGCGGGAAGGTCGACTTCCTCAAAGGCGGCGACGAGACCGCCGACGTGGTGCATCCGGGAACGATGGAACCGGCTACGTCGCACCAGTCGGTTGACGAGGTCGTGTTTACTTTAGCAGAAACGGTCTCAGAGTGCCAGAAAGCCCCGGCTGGCTCCAGTCGGGGGCCTCGCTGCGGTCCTCACTACGTTGCGGTCCTTGACGCAAGCACGCTACGCGAGCGCAGCGAGTCGCGGGAGCTGAGAACGCGGGGGCTTTCTGGCTGTTTGCCATCGCTGTCGATTAACTAAACACTGCCGTTGACGAAGGCCAAACACTGATACCCGAGAAATTCATTAGAAATTCATATGAGCCGAACATCAATCCCCATCGACACCGACACGAAAGACAGACTCGACGAAGCGAAGCGAGAGAACGAGACGTGGGACGAGTTCTTGCTTCGAGTTGTCGCATCGACCGGCGAGGGTATGTCTCCCGGCACGCTTTTGGATAAGGAAGCCGAAAACGCTATGGAAATCGTACGAGAGGGCCGAGAACGGTAATGTTTCTCGACACCTCTGCGATTATTGCCTACCAACAGGGCGACGAGCTTGTCGTCGCGGATAGCGACTTCGAGACTGGCGTTCTTCGAAACGTGATGCAGGTCACGAACCTGCGAACGTGACGGACCAAACAGTTTTACTCGAATACGTCATAGCGGCGCACATGCCTGTGATGTCGAGCGACGATTTCTCGTTGCATCGCGAAGACTGCGGTGAGTTCGAGGACGGAATGCCGGTGTCCTCGTTCCCCGACGAGGTGAACTCTATCGAGGACTTGGACTGTGACTGCTGGAGCGAGTTCGACTCGCTGGCGGAAGCCAACTAGCGCTCGTCCAGTACGACCGGCACGCCGCGTTTCGCGACGGCCTCGGCGAACGCGCCCGAATCGGCTTCGAGGGTCTCGAACGTGTTGTAGTGGATTGGGAGCACGAGGTCGGGGTCCATCGCCTCGGCGAGGTCGGCGGCGTCGTGGCGGTCCATCGTGTAGTTGCTCGCGATGGAGGGACAGAACAGCGAGACGTCCAGTTCCGCGTGCCCCTCCAGTACGTCGCTATCGCCGGGCCAGAACACCCGGGTGTCGTCGAGCGCGAGGAGGAACCCACAGCCGATACCCTTCGGATGGATGGGACTGCCGTCGGCGCGGACGTTCGGGCCGTCCTCGCGGTTGTACGCCGGTGTCGTCCAGATTGGCACGTCGCCAACCAGTAACTCGGCTTCCATCGACACCGTTCGGACCTCGTAGTCGAGGTCGGCGAGGCGGTCGAGGTCGCGGTCGGTGGCGTGGACGTCGATACCCTCGAACGCGACGACCGTCGCGTCGTCACTCGCGACCCGCTCGATGCCGTCGGGGTCGTAGTGGTGGACGTGTGTCACACAGACGATGTCGCCGTCCTGTGGCGCGTAGTCGCGGGCCGGTGGATGACCGGCACCCGGAGCGTCGGGTTCCCACTCGCCGGTGAGGACGCCGTACCGGCCGGGGTCGAGATAGACGACGGTGTCCTCGCCCTCGAGGCGGAGCGTCGCGTAGCCGAGCCACTCGGCGGCGATGCCGTCGTGTCGGACTGGCATACCCTCAAGTTGTGCCAGCGGCGAGTTACGGCTGTCGGTCCCGTCGGCCGGCAAGCGGCGGCCGCCCTGTCTCCCCGAGTCAGGACCCCTCCTCGTCCAGGTCGACCGTGATGACGACGTACTTGCCCTGGCCCGAAGCCGCGTAAGGCTCGTCGGTGTCGCCGTGGTTCTCGAAGTCGTAGTCGAGTCGCTGATTCTCGTTGGTGTCCTGGTGGGCGACCAGCACCAGCGGCTGCCTGTCGGGTGGCCGCTCCTCGAGCGTGATTTGCACGTTCCGGTGTGAGCCGGCTGCGAGGTACTCCGACGTACCCAGGACGGTACCGTTCCGGTCCTGGGCGTGGACGACGATGAACCCGCCGCTGGACATCGACGCCGAGTCGACGGTGAGCTGGCCGCCTTCGATACTGGGGTTTTCGACAGTCATCGAGGCCACCGGCGAGGACAGCAAGATGAAGGCGACGTAGGCGATGCCCAGCAGGATGGTGGCGTGTTTAGCGCCGTCTTTCAGGCTTCCCTCGCCGAGTTGTCCGCCGATGAAGCCGGTCAGCACCGCCTGGATGAGCGCGATGTGGAAGAAGACGAGGGTGTAGGCGGCCTTGTCGACCTGGCCCAGCCGCGCGAACTGGTCGGTGTTGACGCCGAGCTGGTTCGCGTTGTCCGGCGTCGGGACTGTGGAGGGCAGGGCGGGGACCAGCACCTCCTGGACGGCGACGATGATGACCAGGAAGACGAAAAAGGAGATGTAGATGACCACGAGATACGTAAACATCTGCTGGCGCCGGCGGTTGCGCAGGCGGTGGTCAGCGCGGGCCTGCGTGGCCGCGATGCGCAACACCGGTCCCAGTTGCCCCGAGGCTTGCATCGCCTTCGTCAGCAGCGTGACGACCCGGGAGATGGCGGTCGTCCGTATGCGGCGACCGAAGCGGACGAGGGCGTCGTCGACGTTTGCGCCCATGCTGATGTCGGCCCAGATGCGTTCGACCTCCGGAGAGAGTACGCCCACGTCGCTGCCCCGGACCCGCCGGAGGCTCTCGACGAGGGTCATCCCGGCCTCGTTGAGGCTGGCGAGTCGTTCGAGTAGTTCGGGGGTTGCGGCCTCGATTCTGCTCACCCGCCGGCTGTAGATGGTCCGGACGACCGCAAAGGAGCCAAACACCAGCAGCAGCGACTGGATGACCAGGTCGTCGAGGATGCGGATGTTGACGGAGTTCGTCTGGAAGGCCGACGGGAGACGAACGGCAAACACCACGAGCGCGACGGGGACCGCGAGATACAGCACGTGGGATGGGTTCCAGACGAGCGTCCGGGCGGGCGAGCGCAGCGTCGCCTTCAGCGACCCGACCCTGTCGTGGAACCGGAGCCGCGCCCAGTTGGGGTCCCCTTCCCGGACAGTGCCGCCGTCGGTCAACCCGGTGGCGTTACTGGCATCGGACGGACGCCCGAGTGTAGCCGTCCCGACGCGTTCGAGCGCCCGCGTCGTCCCGGTCTCGCCGATACCCAGCGCGGCGAGCTTCTGGTTGAGATACAGCATGAACGCGAGGTTGGCCAGCGGAATCGCGAGATACCCAAGCAGTTGCAGGAACGGCAGGGTGTCCGTCGTCGTCAGCCCGAACACCATCAGGATGGTGATGAGAAAGAGCACTCCGGCGACGAAGATAGTGACGTACGCCTCGGCGACGGTGGCCAGTGACTCCAGCAGGTCGGCCTGGCGCTGGGCGGCTTCCTCCTGGTTGCGCTCGTACTGGTTGTGGAGAAACGAGGACAGCGACTGGCCGCTCTGGAGCACGCTGGAGAGGTTCTCGGAGAACGTCTTGAACCGCTCGCTGGGCGTGCGCTCGTTCATCCGCTTGATGGCCGAGAGCATGTCCTGGCCGAACATGTCCATCTCGCGGACGGCGACGCCGAACTCACGGGCGTTCTCGCCGTATATCTCCTCGTTTTTGGCAAGGACCGTCATCACGTCGGGAAACGACATGCCCCCGCGCGAGAGGGCGTACATGAACGCGATGGTCCGGGCCATCCCCGCGTCGATGTTGCGCTGGCGGACCGCCGCCGTGTTCCTGGGCATCTCCCAGCGCATCACGTAGGTCAACGTCGCCGTGAGCGCCCCGAAGACGATGCCGCTTACGACGAGTATCACCAGCGTCTGAGTACTGGAGAGGACGAGTTCGAACCCACGAATCCCGAGGGCGTTGACCATCGTCCGGGGCAACCCCATCATGAGGTCGATGATGGTGGGGACCAGGAGGAGGAACCCACCGACGGCGTAGGCCCCGGCGACGGTGCCCCCGATAGCCGCCAGCCCGGTATAGAGGCAGGTCCGCGCGGCATAGGCTCGGTAGGACTGGCCGATGTAGGCGGCTTCGAGCTGGCGCTTGCGCTCGGCCGATTCTTTGACGTACCGACCAAAGAGCCGGCGGGCGATGCGCGTCAGCCGGCGTTCGACGGCCTCACTGGACGAGGAGAGCAAGACGAGCCCGAGGATGCCGGCGACGATGACCAGCGGCGCCAGTCCGAGCGGGTTCAGCGCCATCTTACTCCGTGGAGCCGATGCGCTCCATCATCTTCTCCTTGTCCGCGTAGTACTTGTTGACCATCGCGGTAAAGCGCCGGTAGTCGGTGACACCGCGCTCCTGGAGGAAGGTGAGGAAGCGCTTGCGGTCGTTTATCTCGGTGAGCAGTTCGGACTGACTCCAGCCGCGCTCCTCGCGTATCTCATCGACCAGCTCGCTGTTGCGCTCCTGGAACCGGTCGGCCGTGGCCTCCCAGGAGTAGGTGGTCGAGTAGTCCAGTTCCCCGGTCCGCTGGTCGATGCCCTCGATTTCGGCGAGCGTCTTCGCCCGCCGGACCCGCTCGTCGCCCGAACGGGCCAGCACCTGCACACAGAGGATGTCGAGGCTCTGGACCATCGGCCGTGGGACGTTGATTGGCTCGTTTTCCAGCCGGTTGATGACCGTCTGGACGGAGTCAGCGTGCATCGTGGAGAACGTCGTGTGCCCGGTGTTCATCGCCTGGAACAGGGTGATAGCCTCCTCGCCGCGGACCTCCCCGACGATGATGTACTCCGGTCGGTGGCGCAGGGCGGAGCGCAGCAGGTCGTACATCGTGATGTCGGAGTCGTCCAGGCGCTCGCGGGTCACGGAGGAGAGCCAGTTGTCGTGATACAGCGACAGCTCGCGGGTGTCCTCGATTGTCAGCACTTTCGAGCGGGGCGGGATGAACATCGCCAGGGCGTTCATCGACGTGGTCTTGCCCGCCGCCGTCCCGCCCGCGAAGATGAGCGACCTGTTTGACTCGATGGCCAGCCAGAGGTAGGCTAGCATCTCAAGAGAGAAGGTGCCGAAGTTCAGCAGGTCGATAGGCGTGAACGGTTCGTCGGCGTACTTCCGGATAGTGAACGCGGACCCACGCGGGGTCACTTCCTCCCCGAGTGCCAGCTCGATACGCGAGCCGTCGGGCAGGGTCGTCGAGACGACGGGGTCGGAGATGGAGACGTGCCGGCCCGAGCGCTGGGCGAGCTGGATGACGAAGTTGTTCAGCTCCTGTTCCTCGAACGCGATGTTGGTCTCGACGTCGGTGTACTCGTCGTGGTACACGAAGATTGGGAGGTCCGAGCCGTCACAGGAGATGTCCTCGATGGCCGGGTCGTGCATCAGCGGGTCGATGAGGCCGTACCCCTGGAAGGAGCGATAGAGGTAGTAAAACAGCCGGTAGAACGTCTCGGCCTCGATGACGACGCCGTACTCCTCGAGGCGGTCGTGGAGCTCCGTCCGGAGGGCCCGCTCAGGGTCGCTGTCGACCGCTTCCCGGTAGATGAGCGGGCCGCGAATGTCCTCGTACAGCCGGTCCAGCAGTTCGGATTCGAAGTCGGTCAGCGACGGCTCGACCACGTGATAATGCTTCTCGTCGGTCTCGGGGTCACGGTTGATAGAGACGAACGCGAAGGGGGCGTTGAGCCAGTAGCGTTCGAGTTCCTCCAGGCCGTCGAGTCCCGAAAAGCGGGTCAGCGTCCCGTGGCGGGCCGGGTCGTAGTTCGACTCGGGTATCGCCGTCCCCGACAGGATAGTGGCGGTGCGGGAGAGCCACGCCTGTATCCGGCCCAGTGGGTTCTGGACGCTGTCACCGGGGTCAGGTGTTTCGGGATTAGACATCGGTCAGGAGATGAGTGTCGTGGATGTAGACCGTGTTTGGTGGCCAGCTACTTAAATTCGCTCGCCGAATCGGGAGCCGTGCTCGGACGTGATAATCAGGTCACACTACGTCAGGTCGGCGGTGAGCAACACGCCGGCGAGTGCGGGCGCCACCAGCGCACCGACCGGAATCGTCGTGCCGGCAAAGCCCCCCGAGAGGTTCAACAGGACTGTCCCGACGAGAGTGAGCACCCCGACGACACCGAGCAGGCCACCGAACAGGCGGACCGGGTGTATCGGTAGCCGGTCCTCGAAGGCCGCCTCCCGACGGTAGTAGTAGAGACTGGCACCGAATGCGACGGCGAAGACAGCCAGAGCGACGGTCCAGAGCACAGCAGCGAGGCCGGTGTACTCCGGAAATCGCATCGCATCCGGGGCCCAGACGAAGTTCAGTTCGTTCGGGATGGCGATGCCGTACAGGTACTGCAGTCGGAACGGGAGGAACCTGAAGACGACGCCCGTAATCTGGCCGTTCCCGAACACCGAGACGGACCAGGGGGCAACAGCGACCAGCCACGTCGACAGCACCGCCAGTTCACCGGCGTACTCGGATTTAACCCACGCCATGCTGCTAGGGGGACAACCGTCGACCCGGTAAAAGCTACCGGTCATACGGTCGGTTGTAACGATTTACCGGTGATTTGCCGAGGCGGGGCCGGCAAATCACGGAAATGGCTTCCAATCGACCGTATCAGTCACGGGAGAGCGCGGCGATACGTTCTTTTGACCGGCCATCCAAAGGCCGGTATCCGAATGAGGCGCGACTACTTTACCATCGACATCCGTCCGGAACCGGGCGACGACGGTATCCCGACGATAGCCATCGAGTATACGGGCCCGTCGGGCGGGCTCCGGGACCGCCTCACAGCGACGGCGGAGACGACACTCGACTCCAGTGAGTTAGACGTAGCGTTCCGCCACCAGGCCGAGTCTGGGGGTGGGGTCCTCTCGCTGACCGACCGGCTGACCGGGGAGTTCATCTTCGAGGTGGCCGCCCCGGTCGAAGCGGTCGACGCGCTCGTCTCGGCGGCACAGCGACACGACGCCGACGGGGAGTACGAGGTGCGGTTGACCGACAGCGACGGGAAGTCGCTGGTCTACGAGAAAGCGACGTTGCTGGTGTACGACGAGGCGGGGAACCTTCTGCGGGGGCGCAGCCTCATCCCCGGCAGCGTCGAACTCTAGAGCCGTCGGCGGTTCGGACCGCCCCGGCGAGCCCCTCGGGTTCGTCCTCGTCCATACGCCCTCTGGCTCGCGGGTGCGACAAGACGGCGTCGCCCACACGACGCCGAAATCGGTACAGTTCACACCCCGTACCCGTGATAAAATTGGAGTTATAAGGTTGGAGAACCTATATGATAACCTCCCGATGAAACACCCCAAGCACTCCCAGTCGGCGATGACGAACGACTCGAAGAGTGAGGAGCCACGGTACGGCGAGATAACCGAGTGCGAACTGTGTGAGACCGAACAACACTGTACTGACCACTGCGGGATAGTCGCCTGCCGGCGCTGCCAGGACAAGTTTCTACCCTGACAAAACAGGGCTGCGCCCGGGATTTTAGGGTGTTTCGGAACCGAATGGCGGTATGTGCTTCGACCGATTGAGCGACGAAGAGGCCAGTCTCCTGCTGTTCGATGGAGCACCGGCGGGACCGTCCGCGAAAGACGGATTTAAACCGTCCGGCCCCGCCGGCTAGCATGACATGCGATTGCATGAATACCAGGCGAAACAGGTCTTCGCCGACGCGAGCGTCCCGACACCCGCGTCCACGTTGGCCGAGACCGTCGATGAGGCCGTCGACGCGGCCGAAGACATCGGCTATCCGGTCGCTATCAAGGCACAGGTACACGTCGGCGGCCGCGGCAAGGCCGGCGGCATCAAACTGGTCGACGACACGGAGGAGGCCCGCGAGGCCGCCGATTCCATCCTCGGGATGGACCTCAAGGGGTTTCACGTCTCGAAGGTCCTCGTCGAGGAGGCCGTCGATTTCGTCACCGAACTGTACGTCGGCGTGACGATGGACCGTGGCGAGGGCCGTCCCGTCGCCATGGTCTCGACGAAAGGGGGCGTCGACATCGAGGCGGTCGCCGAGGAGACCCCCGAGGCCATCGCCCGCGAACACATCGACCCCGCCTTCGGAATGCACCCGTTCCAGGCGCGCAAGGCCGTCTACGACGCCGGTGTCGACCGGGAGGTGGCCAACGACGTGGCCCGCGTCCTGACGACGCTGTATCAGCTCTGGGACGACCGCGACGGCGCTGACGTCGAGGTCAACCCGCTGATGATTACGAGCGACGGCGAGGTCGTCGCGGCCGACGCCGTGATGAACATCGACGGCGACGCCCTCTTTCGCCAGCCCGAACTGCAGGAGATGGGCGAGAAAGCGGCCGAGGGCGACGAACTCGAACAGAAGGCCGACGAGTACGGCTTCGACTACGTCCGACTCGACGGGAACGTCGGCATCATCGGCAACGGCGCCGGCCTCGTCATGACGACGCTGGACCTCGTGGACTACTACGGCGGCGAGCCCGCCAACTTCCTCGACGTCGGTGGCGGCGCGAAGGCCGACCGCATCGCCAACGCGCTCGATATGGTCTTTTCCGACGACAACGTCGATTCCGTCGTCTTCAACATTTTCGGCGGTATCACGCGCGGTGACGAGGTGGCAAACGGTATCAACCAGGCCCTAGAGCAGTTCGACGAGATTCCAAAGCCCGTCACGGTGCGACTGGCCGGGACCAACGCCGAGGAGGGCATGGAGATTCTGAACGAGGAGCTCGTGACGGTCGAGCATACGCTGGAAGACGCCGTCCAGCGAGCGGTCCAGTACGCAAAAGAGGAGGAAGAGGAATAATGTCCGTTCTGGTCGACGAAGACACGCGCGTCGTTGTGCAGGGAATCACCGGTGGAGAGGGCAAGTTCCACACCGAGCAGATGCTCGAATACGGCACCAACGTCGTCGCCGGCGCGGTGCCGGGCCGTGGCGGCCAGGAGGTCGCCGGCGTCCCCGTCTACGACACCGTCCACCAGGCCGCTCGCGAGGAGGACGCCAACGCATCCGTCGTGTTCGTCCCGCCCGCGTTCGCGGGCGACGCCTGTTTCGAGGCCCTCGATGCCCCAGGCCTCGACCTCGTCGTCGCCATCACCGAGGGGATTCCGACCCAGGACATGGCTCGCGTCTACCGCAGACTGCAGGAGACCGACACGCACCTCGTCGGGCCGAACTGCCCCGGCGTCATCACCCCCGGCGTCGCCAAGCTCGGCATCCTGCCCGGCAACATCTTCTCGTCGGGTAACGTCGGCCTTGTGTCACGCTCTGGCACGCTTACCTACCAGGTCGTCGACAACCTGACCGAGCGCGGCCTGGGCCAGTCGACCGCCATCGGCATCGGCGGCGACCCCATCATCGGGACGGACTTCATCGACGCCCTGGAGCTGTTCGAGGCCGACCCCGACACCCACGTCGTCGCCATGTGTGGCGAAATCGGCGGCGAGGACGAGGAGGAAGCGGCCCGCTACATCGGCGAGCACATGGACACCCCCGTCGTCGGCTTCATCGCCGGCCGCACCGCCCCGCCGGGCAAGCGGATGGGCCACGCCGGCGCTATCGTCTCCGGCTCCGGCACCGGGACCGCCGAGTCGAAGATAAACGCGCTGGAGAAAAACGGCGTTGCCGTCGGCGACACGCCGAACGAGGTTGCCGAACACGTGGAAGGCTTACTGTAGGTCTGGGGCGAACGTCGATACGTATTTTCCGGGTCGACACCGAAGCCACGCGATACCTGAACTATCCGGCCGACGCCTTCTTTACCCAGGTTCTCGAACTATAACTGAATGAACGGACGGGCTACCGAGCGGCGAGTCGTAGCCACGGGGACTGAATCCGACGGTAGCACCGGGCTGTCGATAGCACTGGCCGAGAGGCCGTCCATCAGCGTCGTGACCGTCGACACCGAAGCCCTGTCGGACGAACTGGCCGATGCGGACGCGCTGGTCGTCGTCGACGACCCGCCAGCAACAGATGGTATCGAGACCTTTCGCCGGGTCCGGGAGGACTGGGCGCTTCCGGTCGTACTCGTCTCCGAGACCGCCGACCCGGACCGTATCGAAGCGGCGCTCTCGGCCGGTGTCACGGAGTACGTGGCGTCGTGGACCGACGCGCGCAGCGAGGAGCTGGCCGCCCGCATCGAGGCCCACGTCAGGACGCCGTCACGGGACGGCATCGTCCAGGCGGAGCGCTGGCAGGACCTCGTCGGGTCGTTTATCCACGACGCCAGGAACCCGCTGAACGTCGTCACCGGCCGGCTCGAGCTGCTCGACATCGAGGGGACACACGGCGAGGCAATCGAGCGCTCCGTCGGTCGGGTGGAGTCACTGTTGACCGAACTGTCGACCGTCGCGAGCGTCGCCGGTCCGGTCGAGAGCGCGGAAGCGGTCGACCTGGCCGAGACGGCCAGACGGGCGTGGCGCGATGTCGGTGGCTCGCCCGAGCGTCTCACCGTCGAGAGCGAAACGACCATCGAGGCGGACCCCGACTGTCTGTGGCCCGTCCTCCAGCGGCTGCTCGAGAACGTCCTACTCCACGCCGGAGACGAAGCCGCCGTCACCGTCGGCGACACCGACGCTGGCTTTTATGTCGCCGACGACGGACCGGGTATCCCGGACGAGGACCGACAGCACGTCTTCGAGCAGGGGTACGGGACGGCCCGGGAGGGGGAGGGGTACGGGCTGTTCGTGGTCGACCGTCTCGCCGCGACCCACGGGTGGGATATCGTCGCCGGCGAGAGCGAGGCCGGTGGCGCGCGGTTCGACATCGGGACTCGGTAGGGGCACCGGACCGAGAGACGCGATTCATACGGTCGGTTGTAGATTATTTCCGGCGAACGTCGACCCCGGGGTCGACCTTGACCGGTAAATTGCTACAACCGACCGTATCAGGCTCCGAACTCGGGATGTGAACGTTCCGGTGTAGCTATAAGGGCGGAATATGAATGTCCGGACATGCCCCACACTTGCCGGAACTGCAAGCGGACATTCGGGACCGAACTCGAACTCGAACTCCATCTCGACACCTGTTCGGCCGGCCAGCTATACTGTGACGAGTGTGGCGGGCGGTTTACGGAGCGAGCGGCGACGGAAGACGGGTGGCACTATCGATGTCCGAACGAGGACTGTGACGGCAGCGGTATCGACGAGGACATTCACCAGGTATCCGACGCACGCGTCGCCAAACAGTAGTTCTCCTGAGTCATACTGCCGGCTATAACAAACTGAAGGAATTCGCTACCCCGGGGTAGCGAATATCTTTACGAACTTATAGCCGGCAGTATCAGTCGTCCGTCCGAGCGATGCCGGAAGCGATGGCCCCGATACGGGCACATGCCCGCTGACAGACGGGTGCGTAGCCCGCTGCGAGCGGTGAGAGTTCGAAGCCGACGACGCTCCCAGTAGGGTGGGTCACGACGAAATGGCCGGTCGCCGGGACGCGAGCGACCGTCCACGTCCACCGGCGGTTCTCACACGACGTTATCTCGAAGGGGAGCCAGACGGTACCGAGCGCACGGACCCGTCCGCGACTGCCGGCCCTGACGTAGCGGTCCGACGACTCGACGGCAGTGATAGAGGGGCCCCAGTCGGGCCACCGCTCCGTGTCGGTCAGGACGCTCCAGACGACGTCGGGGGGCGCTTCGACGGCCCGGCGGACGACGAGTCGGCGACCGTCGGGGGTCCGTTCGATGGCGTAGGTGGTCGCACCTATCTTGAGTGGCATTATCAGCACGGATAGAGCGGTACCAAAGTATAGGTTAGTCCGGGCATAACCGCCGGCCAGATGATAGACGCCCGCGACCTTCGCAAGGAGTACGGCGATTTCGTCGCCGTCGAGGGGAGTACCTTCTCCGTGGACCAGGGTGAGGTGTTCGGGGTCATCGGGCCCAACGGGGCCGGGAAGACGACCACCCTGAAGATGCTCGCCGGCCTGCTGGAACCGACAGGTGGGACCGCCGAAATCGCCGGCCTGAATACCGAGACGACGGAGATGCGCCAGCGGCTGGGCTTTCTCCCAGAGGAGTCTCCGCTGTACGAGGAGATGACGCCCATCTCCTATCTCAAGTTCTTCGCCGACCTCTATGACGTCCCCGGCGACGTCGCCAGAGAGCGGATGCACGAGACGCTTGACGAACTCCAGCTCGAACACAAGGAGCGCAAGCTGGGCGATATGTCCAAGGGGATGAAACGCAAAGTGGCTATCGCCCGGTCGCTCATCAACGACCCCGACGTGCTCATCTACGACGAGCCGGCCTCCGGGCTGGACCCGCTGACGACGAACTACGTCATCGAGTTCACCTCACGTCGAGTCGATCTGTGACCGGGTCGCCATCATGAACGAGGGCCAAATCGTCGCCCGGGGCGACCTGGAGGAACTGCAGGCCGAATACGGCGAGACGCGCTATCACGTCTACACCACCGTCGAGGTGCCCGACGCGGTGCGTGAGAACGGGAACTTCCGGACGGAAGTCGGGAATATGGACGCCGTCGAGAAGACCCGCACCGCCGCCGAGGACGCCGGCGGGCAGGTCGTCGACATCCGTACGGAGGAGTCCAGTCTCGAAGAGGTGTTCCTCAACGTCGCCGAGGCCGGCACACGGGGAACCCGTTATGTCGGGGAGGACGAGGAGTAGATGCAGCCCAGGAAGCTACTGCGGGTCGCGAAGTGGGAGGTGACCAAAAACGCCGGCGGCGTCGACAGGAAGACCATCGTCGTGATGGCCCTGTCCCTCCTCGCGATGGGCGCTGTCGCGGCCGTCGCAGTCAGCGGGGGCGGCCCCGGGTTAGAGGCGGATATCTACCGCGTTGGCGTCGAGGAGTCAAACCCCCACCACGATGTCGCCAGCGAGGACTCGAGCTTCAGAGTCCAGTCGCCCGACTCCGAGGCGTTCGACCGACGCGACCAGGATGTCACCTTCACCGGCCCGAACACGCTCAGGCGACCACAGACCGAGAAACAGTCAGCGGCACTGGAAGCGCTCCGGAGCAGCACGGAGTCGTACAACGACCGGACGATGGCCCGCGCCAGCAACCGGACCGCTGCCTTCCCCGTGTCGGTGACACTGGTCTATCAGGAGCAAGACGGGAGCAGCGCGCTCGATACACGGACCGACGGCGGCAACGCCACTGACGACGAGAACGACAGCGACGGCCAGCCGGCCGGCGGTAACGGGACCGACAGTCAGGGCGGTGGCGGCTCCGACGGCGGCGCGACGGCGACGAACGGGGGGAGTGGCGGTGGCGGCAGCGGCGGTGACGCGGCGGGCGGCGGCACTGGCGGCAACAACGAAACGGCGTCCGGCGGTAGCGGCGCGAATCTCGGCGGCATCGGCGCCCAGCTCACCGGTGACGTCGAGAGCGGGACGCCCGGCAACATCTCGCCGCCGTTCCCCTTCGAATCGCTCGTGCTCGCCTTCCTCTATATCGTCCCGATGAACTTCGTCATCCAGGCCTACGGCTCCTCGATGCTCTCCGAGCGGCTGAACCGCCGTGGCGAACTGCTGCTCGTGACGCCCGCCTCGCGTGGCGACATAATCGGCGGGAAGACGCTGCCGTACTTCCTCGGGGCGATGGGCGTCGCGACGGCGATTACCGCCACACTGCGGTTTTCGGGTATCGCACCCAGTGGGAGCGCGATTGCCGTCCTCGCCGTGTTGCCCATCGCCCTCCTCTTTCTCGCGGCGACGTTCTGTGGCGCGATGTTCGCGCGGTCGTTCAAGGAACTGACCTTCGTCACGGTCACCATCACGGTGTCGCTTACCTCCTACGCGTTCGTGCCGGCCATCTTCACCGACGTGACGCCAATCGCACTCATCTCGCCGCTGACGCTCGTGGTGATGGACCTCACCGGTCAGACTATCTCGCTTGGCGAGTTCGCCTTCTCGACGCTACCGCCGCTTTTCACCGCGCTCGTCCTCTTCGGGCTCGGCGCCGGGCTCTACCGGGAGGAGGATATGTTCACCCAGCGCTCGATTCCGCTGAAGGTGCTCGACGCGCTGGCGGGGCAGATAAAGTCCCGCAAGAGCGCGCTGAAGATGAGCGCCATCCTCATCCCCTTCGTCATCGTCGCCGAGTTGGGCGCCATCGCGTTCCTGTTCGTCCTCGATTCGGTGTCGCTGAACGTCTTCGGGACGAACCAGTCGCTGGGTATCCTACTCGTACTGGGCGTCGTGGCCCTCGTCGAAGAACTGGGCAAGAGCCTCCACCTCTATGCCGGCTACGCTCACGCCCGCTACGAGCGGACGCTACAGTCGGCGCTGGGGGTCGGAGCGCTCTCCGGACTCGGGTTCTTCCTCGCCGAAAAAGGGCTCCTCATCGTTCGGCTGTCGGACTTAGAGAGCCTGCCAATCGGTGACGCCGCCGTCCAGGGAGCGACCCCGCCCGCCGGCGTCCCGCTGTGGGTCGTGGCGCTGCTTTTCCTCTTTGCGCCACTCGCCTTGCACGCGGTGACTGCGGCTATCTCCTCGGTCGGCGCTCGCTACGGCCGCTGGCCCTACGTCGCCGGCGTCGGGATGGCCGTCGTCGTTCACTTCGGCTACAACCTCACGGTGGTGAGCGCCCTTGCGTGACGACCGCCCCTGGTATCGCGACCCACGAATCGTGGTTGCTCGCCGAGACGTGCGCTCCCTTTCCCGCGAGAAGACCATCGTGCTGGCTCTGCTCATCCAGCTGTTCGTGGCCGGCTTCTCCTCGTTCCTGGTGGTCGGGCTGACCTCGCTGTACGACCCCGGCTCGGTCTCCTCCGGCGAGGTCGAGATGGCCGTCACCGGCGACGCTCGGGACGAACTCCTCGAAGCCGGTGCCGAACACGAGAGCGCCCGGATGACCGAGTTCAACGACTCCCGGCAAGCACGCCAGGCGTTCGAGCAACGGCGCGTCGACGCCCTGTTGAACGCCAGTTACGTCGAGTCGAGCGACGGCCCCGGGCGGAAGATATCGGTGACAGCCCGCATCCCTGAGGGGTCGATACGCTCGACGCTCATCGTCGTTAACGTCCGGCGCGTCCTGGAGACCCTAGAGCGCCAGGAGCGGTTCGAACGGGCCGGCTCGCTGGAGGAACGGCCGGTTCCGCTGCCGCCCGAGGTCAGCGCCAGCCCCTACTTCGGCTTTACCTACACGGTGTTGATTCCACTGCTCCTTTTCCTGCCCGCTTTCATCAGCGGGTCGGTCGCCGTCGACACCATCACAGAGGAGATGGAGCGGGGGACCCTCGAACTGCTGCGCGTCGCGCCGGTGAGCCTGCTGGACATCGTCGACGGGAAGGCACTGGGGATGGCGTTGCTGGCGCCCGCCCAGTCGCTGCTGTGGATTCTGCTGCTCTCGGTCAACGGCATCCGCGTGGCGAACGTCGCTGTTATCCTCCTGTTCGTGGCGGCGGTCGCGGCCCTGGTCGTCACCATCGGCGTCGTGCTGGGGGTGGCGACGGGCAAGCGCCGGCCCGCCCAACTCATGTACTCCGTGCTGACGCTCGTGGTCTTTGGCGCCGCCGTGGTGTTGCCGGAACACCCGGCGACGACGGTCGCAAAGCTCGCCGTCGACAGCCCGACCCTGTCGACCTACGCGACGGTCGTCGGGACCCTTGCCGTGGCTATCCTGGGCTATGCGGTCGCCCGGAAGTACGTCGGCAGCGTCGACGCCAGCGCGTTCTGACGCTGTCCGGGGCCGCCGTCGCTGCTTACGTCCCTATCTCCCCCGCAAGCTGTCGCATCCGCTCGAACTCGTCGTCGTCGTAGGCGATGAGTCGGACATCCGAGAGGGAGTCGGGCTCGAAGGCGGCGATTTCGTCACAGATGATGCGGACGCCGTCGTCGAAGTCGAAGCCGGCGATGCCACAGCCAAGCGCCGGCAGTACTAGGGACTCGCAGTTCAGCGCGTCGGCTTCCGCGAGCGCGTTGCGGGTCGCGTCGCGGATGCTCTCGGCCGTCGACTCGCCGCCGGCGGGCATCGCGGCGGCGTGGATGACGTAGTCGGCCTCCAGTTGGTAGGCGTCCGTCGTCGCGACGCCGCCCAGGTCCACGGGTCCCTTGGCGATGGCCTCGTCGTCGATACCGGACCCCGCCGCCCGCTTGAGCGCGCCGGCGACACCCGACCCCATGCGGAGGCTGGTGTTGGCCGCGTTGACCAGCGCGTCGGCCGACTGGGCCGCGATGTCGCCCTGAATGACGTCGAACTCCATACGGGATGGTGGGGCCGTCGGCGACATAGGCTTACTGGCGCATGGGAGCTGTTCTCACGCCAGGTCGATGCTCGCCGAGCCCCAACTGGCGGTATGGACCTGCTACGGATGGAGTGGCGGGACGTCGGCTTTTGCCACCGGCCGGTCGAGCCGAGCGTCGCCGCCACGCTGCCGGACGGGTTGACCGTCGATATCAAGAACGGACTCTTCGCCGCCAACGGATTCGACCGTCCCCCGGGCGACCCGCTGGTGTACTACGGTCCCGGTATCGACGTGACGGCCGGACGGCTTCGGCGGTTGTGACCGACGTGAGACTCAATAGCGCCGAGTCCTGAGAGCGAACCGTGTCGAGAAAGCCCCTCACCGTCGGCGTCGAGGATGTCTATTTCTGTCACTGGCCGGTCGACCCCGACGCCCTTGCGCGAGCGATACCGGACTGGCTCACCGTCGAGCGGGCGGCCGGCGACGCCTGGATAACCGCCATCCACCACACCGTCTCGGGGGTCTCTGCGTTCGGTGTCGACCTGAGCGACCCCGCCCAGTCGGTCACGGTCAGGACGTACGTCCAGGGACCCGAGAGTCAGCGGGGGCTGTACTTCTTTGCGGCCTTCACCACGGACCCGATAGCGAGCGCCGCCGGCCCGCTATTGTGCCTGAACTACCGCGACGGGCAGGTCAGCCGCCGTGACAGCGACGGCAAGTACCGGGCCGAGCGGACGCTGGACATCGGCGGAGAGCGCGCGCTCACCGTTCGGTACACGCCGAGTGACGAGCCCGCGACGGCGGCACCGCCGGACTCGCTACCGGCCTTCTTCGTCGAGCGGTTCCGCGTTTTCGGTGACGGGCCGTTGGGCACCGGATTCGTCGGGCACGTCGGCCACGACCCCTGGGAGCTGGGGCCGGTCGAGGCGACCGTCGAGGGGGACCTGCTGTCGGTGCTTGACCTACCCGAGCGAGTTGGGGACCCGCTGGTCCACTACAGCCCCGGCAACGAACTCGGAGTCTCGCCGTTCAAGCCGCTGTGGCTGGACTGATGACCGGAACCGACAACAGAGAGCCCGCCGTTGAGAGCGCATGGGCGAACTGACGCGAGCGGGCCGTCTCGCGGGCGCCGTCGCTGTGCTCATCGCAGCCGTCGGTATCGCCGGCGCGGCCCTCGCCTCGCCCGAGTTCACAGTCACCGGGAACGCCCTCTCGGACCTCGGCCAGCCCGGCGACCCGGCCGCAACAGGGGTGACGACGGCGCTGTTCAACGGCGGACTCGTCCTAGCCGCCGTGGTGGGGCTCCCGTTCGGCGCGACGCTCTGGCACGAGAGCGAGCATCCCCTTGGACGGGTCGGCGTCGTTCCCTTCGCGGTGGCTATGCTCGGGATGGCCGGCGTCGGTCTGTTCCCGGCCGGGCAGGCGCTCCACGTCCCGGCCGCGCTGGGGCTGTATCTCGCATCGATGGTCGCGATGGCCCTCGACGGCGTCGCCAGCGCGCTGGCCGGCAATCGTCGGCGGGCGGGGGTGACGCTCTCGCTCGTCGCGGTCCACGTCGCCGGCTGGGTGGTGTGGGCTGCGGGCGGGCCAGTGCTTCGGCCCGGGCTCGCCCTCCCAGAGCTACTCGGTGCAGGCGTCTTCGCCGCGTGGGTGGTCCGGGTCGCTGGCCGAGGCGATTCGGCTCGGCTCGCCGACTGATGGCGATATCAATCGCTGCAACGGGCAGTGTTTAGTTAATCGACAGCGATGGCAAACAGCCAGAAAGCCCCCGCGTTCTCAGCTCCCGCGACTCGCTGCGCTCGCGTAGCGTGCTTGCGTCG
>PXRT01000005.1 GCA_003020925.1 Halobacteriales archaeon QS_6_64_34
GTGACGCAAGCACGCTACGCGAGCGCAGCGAGTCGCGGGAGCTGAGAACGCGGGGGCTTTCTGGCTGTTTGCCATCGCTGTCGATTAACTAAACACTGCTTCGTGGCGAGCGCATACAGCCGCTATCTCAGCGCCGGAGGAGAAAGCGGACTCCGACCAGAAGCGAGAGCCCGCCGAAGCCACCACAACAGCGTCGCCCCGATAGCGACGAAGTGACACTAGTTACGCGTTCGGCGCGTGAGCAACAGATTCACCACAGCGGCGCGACCAGAGGGGCTATGGCCGCCGAACTGGTAGAGAAGACCGACCGCTACGAGGGACTGCTCGCCGAGGCCGTCGACGCTGCCGAGGTCGCCCCGCCGGAGGGGACGCCGATGCACGACGCGGCCCTCGAATGTGCGGAGATGGCGACGTCGTATCTCGAAGACGGCCGGCACTTCCGCGAGGAAGACGACCCGGTCAACGCGCTGGCCGCGTTCTCCTACGGCCACGCGTGGCTGGACGCGGGCGCCCGCATCGGCCTGTTCGACGTCCCGACCGAGGGGCATCTATTCACAGAGTGATGTGTTTCAACGCCACAAGCCGGTGGGCTTACGTGGCCGCCCCGAGTTGCCAACCACGATGGAGGCCGTCCTGTGGTACGTCCTGACGAGTACGCGGGGCGGAGCGAACCGCATCCGAATCCTGCGGGCGCTGGACGAGCGGCCGCGCAACGCCAACAGACTGGCCGAGGAGTTGGAGCTTGATTACAAGACGGTGCGCCACCACCTGGAGGTGCTGGAGGAAAACGACATCCTCACCGACAGCGGCGACGACTACGGCGCGGTGTATCTTCCCACTGACCGTGTTCGCAACTACTGGGACACTGTCGAGCAGATAATGGAGAGTACAGAATGAGACGGCCCCCTATCGGTCGTTCCAAGACCGCACGCCATCGCGCGGGCAAGCGAGAAATCGGGGCACCGGTCCGTCCGAGTATGGTTGAATTTGGGAAAGAGTATATCCCTGACAGTGGGAAAGGGAGACGTAATGGTCGGCTGGATTGACCTCGCACGGGTCGCGGTGGGTGCCAACATCCTCCTCTTAGCGGTGCTCATCTACGTGTGGGGACAAAACTACTACCAAATCCGGTCGAAACACACGCTCGGACTCCTCGTGTTTGCGCTTTTCTTGTTCGGCGAGAACGTCATCGCGCTCTATTTCTACTCTCTCGACCCGCTGCTCTCGGCGTGGTTTAGCACGCAAGTACCCGACCCGGCGTGGCAGGCGATGATGGCGCTGCACAGCTTCGAGACCGTGGCACTGGCCGTCTTGACCTGGATAACGTGGGACTAACAGGGATTGGGCGCCTCGCTTTTCGGGATTGTCAGACAGCGAGGGAAACGGAGGCAAAACCACCGGACGCTCACGGAAATCTGGCACAAATTGGGTGACAGTCCGGCCGCAGTTAGGTAAACTCCTTTTTATTACCCATTTGAACGGAGGTGTATGCGGAAACGCATCCTCACAGCACTGATAGCGCTCACCGTCGTCACGTCCGGGGTGGCCGGCGTGACGGCGGCGGAGACCGGAACCGCAGCCGAACAGGCACAGCAGGGCGACGGCGCCACTGTCACGTTCGAGAACCAATCGACCGGCGGCGACCAAGTTGTCGTCGATTCGGTGACGGTACCGAACGGTGGCTACGTCACCATCCACGGTCCCTCGCTGGCCGACAATGACACGCTCGGTAGCGTCGCGGGTACCTCCCAGTACCTCGAACCGGGCACGCACGACAACGTCACTGTCACGCTCACCGACCCGGTGAGCGAGGGCAGCTACACGGCCATGGCCCACCAGGAGACCGACGGTGACCGGACCTACGAGTTCGTCGCCTCGAACGGCGATGTGGACGGACCCTACGCCGCCGATGGCGGCGCAGTCGTCGACAGCGCGACCCTGACGCCGTCGGCGACCGTCTCGATGTCGGACCAGCCGACCACCGGCGACAGCGCCGTCGTCGACCGCGTAGTCCTCTCCGAGGGTGGCTTCGTGACGATTCACGACGCGACCGTCACCGAGGACCAGACCTTCGAGAGCATCCGTGGCACCTCGCAGTACCTCGGTGCGGGCGTCCACGAGGACGTTCGCGTCTCGCTGGACGAGCCCGTTACCGAGAACACGACGCTCGTGCCGATGGCTCACCGCGACACTGACGGTGACGAGGCCTACACCTTCGAGGAGAGTAACGGTAGCGCGGACGTTCCCTACACGACCGCTGACGGCGCCGTTATCGACACAGCGGCCGTGACGGTCTCGGAGACGGCGATGGCGAACATGAGCAACCAGGTCACCGGCGGGAACTCGGTGACGGTCGACTCCGTCTCCGTCCCCGAGGGCGGCTTCGTGACGATTCACGACAGCACGCTGACCGACGGCGAGACGTTCGCCAGCGTCCGAGGGACGTCGACGTACCTCGAAGCGGGCTACCACACGAACGTCACCGTGACCCTCGACAGCGCGGTCACCAACGACACGTCGCTCATCGCGATGCCCCACATGGACACGAACGACGACCAGAACTACACCTTCGTCGAGAGTAACGGGAGCGCTGACGGCCCGTACACGACCGATGACGGTGCCGTGGTTGACGCGGCCGACGTCAGTATCTCCGCGTCGGTCTCGATGGACGACCAGCTCAGCGGCGGGAACACCGTCGTCGTCGATACGGTCGATATGAGTGAGGGCGGCTTCGTCGCCGTCCACGGACCGACCGGTGCGGTCGTCGGCTCCTCGGAGTACCTTGAGGCCGGCGTCCACGAGGACGTCCCGGTGACCCTCGACGAACGACTCACCAGCAGCCAGTCGCTGGTCGCGATGCCACACTTCGACACTGACGGTGATGAGAACTACACCTTCGTCGAGAGCGGTGGCGATGCGGACGGCCCATACGTGGCCAACGGCGGCCCCGTCGTCGATAGCGGCGAGGTCGTCATCAGGGCCAGCATCGGTTTCGAGAGCCAGTCCACCGACGGCGAGTCCGTGACCGTCGAGTCGGTCACGCTACAGGACGGTGGCTTCGTGACGATTCACGACGCGACGCTGCTGGACGGCGAGACGTTCGGCAGCATCCGAGGGACCTCGATGTACCTTCCGCCGGGGACGTCCGAGAACGTCACCATCACGCTGGACGAGCCACTCAGCGAGGACACGACCCTCATCCCGATGGCTCACCGCGACACCGACGGTGACGAGGCCTACACCTTCGAGGAGAGCAGCGGGAACGCCGACGGTCCGTACGCGACTACCTTCGCGCCCGGTGCCGTCGTGGCCCCCGCACCCGTGACCGTCGAGACGATGGACGGCGGCGAGACCACCGAAGCGATGACCGAGGAGATGACCGGTATGACCGAAGGGACGGCAGTCGGGACATCCGACAGCTCCGGCCCCGGCTTTACGGTAATCGCCGCGCTACTGGCAATCGTCGCCGCAGCGCTGCTCGGCGCTCGCAGCCGGCAGTAGGCTCTCGGTCCATCGGCGTCTCGCCGTGCGATTCGGTATCGCTGCTTACAAAAGATTTATATTACTTTCTAACTCACTACAGGTAAGACAAAGCCGGTAAGCAATTCTTGAACATTACGATTCAGGCAACACCCGTCCCCATTATCATGAGTGAATCACCAGTACGCACCAACACGAGAGAACGAACACAGAACGAGGACGTCACCGAGGAGACGCCCGAACAGCAGGACGTCTGTCCCGAGTGTGGCGGCAACGTCGCGACTGACACGGAACACGGCGAGACCGTCTGCAAGGACTGCGGGCTCGTCGTCGAGGAGGACAGTATCGACCACGGCCCCGAGTGGCGTGCCTTCGACTCGGCCGAGCGCGACCGCAAGTCCCGCGTCGGCGCTCCGACGACGAACATGATGCACGACAAGGGCCTGTCGACAAACATCGGCTGGCAGAACAAGGACGCCTACGGGCGTTCGCTCTCCAGCGAGCAGCGCCAGAAGATGCAGCGCCTGCGCACGTGGAACGAGCGATTCCGCACCCGCGATTCGAAAGAGCGCAACCTCAAGCAGGCGCTCGGCGAAATCGACCGCATGGCCTCGGCGTTGGGACTCCCCCAGAACGTCCGCGAGACGGCCAGCGTCATCTATCGCCGGGCGCTGGGCGAGGACCTGCTGCCGGGCCGCTCCATCGAGGGCGTGGCGACGGCGGCACTGTACGCCTCCGCGCGGATGGCCGGCAGCCCACGGAGCCTCGACGAGATGGCCGTCGTCTCTCGGGTGGACAAGATGGAGCTGACCCGGACGTACCGCTACATCATCCGCGAGCTGAACCTCGAGGTCCAGCCCGCCGACCCCGAGCAGTATCTTCCCCGGTTCGTCTCGGACCTCGACCTCACTGACGAGACCGAGCGACGGGCCCGCGAACTCATCGAGCACGCCCGAAAGGCCGGGCTACTCTCGGGCAAGTCGCCCGTCGGACTCGCTGCCGCCGCCGTCTACGCGGCCGCCCTGCTCACCAACGACAAGGTGACCCAGAGCAAGGTTAGCGACGTGGCCAGCATCTCCGAGGTCACTATCCGCAACCGCTACAAGGAACTCCTCGAAGCTGAGGACCTTCCGGCCCAGTAGGAACCACAGAGTCGTTTTCCGGTTTGCTGTGCGTTCTTTCACCGAATCACGGCCCCGGCGACGGTAGTGTTTAGTTTAGTAGAAAACGCGGAAGAGAGCCAGAAAGCCCCCGACCGAAGCCAGCCGGGGCTTTCTGGCTGGTGACAGTCTGCATCGCCTAACTAAACACCACTGGTCGAGCACCCCTCCGATAGAACAGCCGCCGAGACCCTCTTAGACTAACGTCGAATCGCCAGCGGACTGGTCGCTAATGGCTCCTAAACGCTTATCCGTCGCCGCCGAGTCGCCAGAAACATGAAACGCGTCCGATTCCGCGACTCCGCCGGCAACGTCCGTGGCGGCCGCTGGGCCATCAAGGACGGCGAGCCCGTGGTCACCGCGGCTGCCGGACCCTACGGCCGTATCGCGTTCGGGGACGAGAGTTACGACCCGGCGGAGGTGGACATCCTCCCGCCGTGTGAGCCGACCAAAATCGTCTGTCTGGGGCGCAACTACGCCGACCACGCCGGGGAGATGGGGTCCGACGTGCCCGACCGGCCGATGCTTTTTCTCAAGGGCCCCAACGCCGTCGCTTCCCACGGGAACACGCTGACCATGCCGTCCGGCAAGGAGCGCATCGACTACGAGGCCGAACTGGGCGTCGTCATCGGCGAGCAGTGCAAGAACGTCCCCGAGTCCGGCGCGATGGACGTTGTGGCGGGGTACACCTGCGTCAACGACATCTCCAACCGGGACGACCAGGAGCGAGAACAGAACTGGGTTCGCGGGAAGGCCTTCGACAACGCCTGCCCAATCGGCCCGATGGTCGCGACGCCGGAACACGTCCCCGAGGACGCGACCATCGAGTGTCGCGTCAACGGCGAGACGAAGCAGTCCTCCTCGCGTGACAACCTCGTGTTCTCCGTCGAGGAACTCATCGCCGAGATAACCGAGTACATGACCCTCGAACCCGGCGACGTCATCGCGACCGGGACGCCGGCCGGCGTCGGGCCACTCGAAGACGGCGACCGAGTCGAGGTCGAAATCGAGGGTATCGGGACACTCGAACACAGTGTCAAGATTCCCTGACATGGATTGTCGTAGCGATTCACTGGCTATCGATGATAACGCCTAAGTTTAGGTTTACCTAGTCACTACCAGATGCAACGAGCGCCAACCGACCGGGCAGACGTCTGTATCGTCGGTGCGGGCCCGGCGGGCGCCCTCGTCGCGGACGAGTTGGCGAGTGACGGCTACGACGTGACGGTACTGGAAGCCGGCCGGCGCTTTGACTTCGACGAGCGCCAGGGCCAGATGGAGCAGTCGATTCGGCCCGGCGAACCCGGCGACGTCTGGGAGATGGGCGGCGAGCGCGACGCCTACTCCAACACCGGCGCCCGCACCTACCCGCTGAACGGTGCCCGCGTGAAAGGCGTCGGCGGCTCGACGCTGCACTGGCAGGGGATGGTGATGCGGATGCATCCCACGGACTTCGACGCCGGCCACGACAACGACGACCCGGCCTGGCCCATCAGTTACGACGACCTGCGTCCCTACTACGCCGAGGCCGAGCGGGCGCTGGGCGTGGCCGGCGACATGAACCCGTTCGCGCCGCCCCGCGACGAGCCGACCTATCCGATGGCGGGGTTCCCACCGTCCTACAGCGACTCGCTGTTCGCGCAGGCCTGTGAGAAACTGGGCATCACGATGCACTCGGTGCCCAACGCCCGCAACTCCGAGTCCTACGACGGCCGGAGTCAGTGCGTCGGCTATGGCACCTGCCAGCCGGTCTGTCCGTCGGGGGCGAAATACGACGCGACCGTCCACATCGAGGACGCCGAGGCCGCCGGGGCCACCGTCATCGACCGCGTGCCGGTCCAGCGGCTGGAGACCGACAGCAACGGCCGGATTAGCGCCGCCGTCTACGTCACGCCCGACGGGACCGAACACCGCCAGGAGGCCCGGGAGTTCGTCCTCGCTGCGGGCGGTATCGAGATTCCCCGCCTCCTCCTGCTGTCGGCAAACGAGGCGTATCCCGATGGGCTGGCTAACTCCTCCGGCGCGGTCGGTCGGTACTTCATGGACCATCTCTTTGCCGGTGCCGGCGGGACCTTCAACGACCGGACCCGGCAGAACCACGTCGGCTTCATCACCAGCGAGAGCCACCAGTTCTACGACGACCCCGGCGGCGCCGTCGACCACGCAGAGACCGGCGAGACGGTCCTCGCCCAGAGCGACGACGCCTACTCGCCCATCAAACTCGAGTTCCTGAACTACGCCGGGCCGTCGCCGGTCGAAATCGCCCTCAACGGCGACGAGTGGGGCGACGCGATGCTCGGCGAGATTCGGGGCGCCTACGGCAACAGCGTCGCTATGGGTGGCCTGGTGGGCCAGCCGCCCCGCTGGGAGAACCGCGTCACCCTCGATACGACGAGTACCGACGACCACGGCAACCCCGTTCCGGACATCCAGTGGTCCTGGGGGGACCGGGTCCGACGCACTATCTCGCGGGCCAACGCCATCCAACATGCGGTCCTGAACGAACTGGGCGTCGACATCTCGTGGACGGCAAATGTCGAGAGCGGCTCCGGGCCGGCCTATCACCACATGGGGACGACCCGGATGGGTACCGACCCCGACGAAAGCGTCGTGAACCCACAGCTCCGGAGTCACGACCACGCGAATCTCTCCGTTGCCTCCTCGTCGGTGTTCGTCACGGCGGGGTCGATGAACCCCACGCTCACCATCGCCGCGCTGGCGCTGAAATGTGCCGACCACGTCGGCGAGCGCCTCTAAAGTCCCAGCAGGAGGCCGGCATCGACAAGCAGCAAAAACGTCATGTAATCGGGGAGCGACGAGTGGTCGCGGGAGCAGGTGTCGTTCCGGGGCCCGAGTTGGGCACGCTTAAGCCGCCCGGCCCGCTTGGCCCCTACATGAACCCACGGGACCTCTCCGCGCACACCGCCTACCGGGCGGGACGCGGCATCGAGGAAGTCGCCCGAGAACTCGGTCTGGACCCCGACGCGATGGTGAAACTGTCGTCGAACGAGAACATGTTCGGTCCCAGCCCGCTGGCGGTCGAGGCCATCCGCGAGTCGGCCGAGCGGATGCACCACTACCCGAAGTCCTCACACGCCGACCTGGTCGAACGCCTCGCCGAGATGTGGGACGCCGCTCCCGAACAGGTGTGGCTGGGCAACGGCGGCGACGGGGCACTGGACTGTCTCGCCCGAGCGATGCTCGACCCCGGCGACGAGGTGCTCGTCCCCACGCCGGGCTTTGCCTACTACCCGATGAGCGCCCGCTACCACCACGGCGAGGTCGCCGAGTACACGCTCTCGAAGGCCGACGACTTCGCCCAGACCGCAGACGCCGTGCTGAAAGACTACGACGGCGAGCGCATCGTCTATCTCACCAGCCCGCACAACCCCACCGGTAAGGAGTTCACGACCGAGGCGGTCCGGGAAATCGCCGCACGGACCGACGACGAGACGCTGACGCTCGTCGACGAGGCCTACGGCGAGTTCACCGACAGCCCGAGTGCGCGGCCGCTCCTCTCAGAGCGCGACGACGTGGCGCTCCTGCGGACGTTCTCGAAGGCCTACGGGCTGGCCGGCGTCCGGCTTGGCTACGCGCTCGTGCCCGAGGAGTGGGCCGATGCCTACGCCCGCATCAACACCCCGTTCTCGGCGAGCGAACTCGCCTGCCGGGCCGGCCTCGCCGCACTCGAGGACGACGACCACGTCGAGCGCAGCGTCGAGACTGCCGCCTGGGCCCGCGAGTACATCTACGACGAACTCACGGCCCCGACCTGGGAGAGCGCCGGCAACTTCGTGCTGGCGGAGGTCGGCGACGCCACAGCGGTGGCCGACCGGGCACAGGCGGCGGGCGTCATCGTCCGTGATTGCTCCTCCTTTGGCCTGCCCGAGTGTATCCGCATCACTTGCGGGACGAAGGAGGACACAACGCAGGCGGTTTCAGTCCTCAACGACGCCATTGTGGAGGTCAAAGCGTGAGGGTCGCCGTCACGGGCACCCCGGGGACCGGCAAGACAACGGCGACCGAGCTACTGGAGACCGACCTCGACGTACTCCACCTCAACGACGTCATCAAGTCCGAGGGGTTCTCGACGGGTACCGACGAGGAGCGGGGCTCCCTCGTCGCCGACATGGACGCCCTCGAAGCGTGGCTCGACGGCCGCGAAGACGTGCTGGTCGAGTCCTATCTGGCCCACAACTTCGACGCCGACCGGGTGGTCGTTCTGCGCGCCCACCCCGACACCGTCGTCGAGCGGCTCCGCGAGCGAGGGGAGTCCGACTCCAAGGCTCGTGAGAACGCCGAGTCGGCGGAGCCGCCCCGAACTCTCACTCGCAAGGCTCGTGAGAACGCCGAGTCCGAGGCGCTGGACGTTGTCCTCTCCGAAGCGGTCCACAACCACGGCACCGGCAACGTCTACGAGATAGACACGACCGACCGCGACCCCGAGGCCGTGGCCGCCGAGATAGCGGCCGTCGTCGACGGGGAGCGCGAACCGAGCGCCGGCACCGTCTCCTACGTCGACTGGCTATGACACTCGATAGGTTCCGCCACGTGGCCGACCGCGCACTCGACCCGTTCGTCGGCGCCGCCAGGACGGTGGGTCTGTCGCCAAACGGCGTCAGCGTCATCGCCTTCCTGCTCGCGGTGGCCGCCGGTGGCGTCTACACGCTCGCCGCTGGCCGACCACTGCTGTATCTCGTCGGTGCCGGCCTCGTCTTCCTGAACGGCTGGCTGGACCTCGTCGACGGCGCGCTCGCTCGCGAACTGAACGTCGCCTCCTCGGCGGGCGACCTGCTCGACCACGTGCTCGACCGCTACGCCGACATCGTCATCATCGTCGGCCTGGCTGCGGGCATCGGGCAGTGGGCGCTCGGTATCGCCGCCGTCACCGGCGTGTTGATGACCTCCTACCTGGGCACGCAGGCCCAGGCCGTCGGCCTGGACCGCGTCTACGGCGGCGCGCTGGGCCGTGCGGACCGCCTTGCCCTCGTGGGTATCGTCACCGGCATCGCGGCGTTCGTCCGACCGACGGGGCTCGGACTGGACCCCATCGGGTGGCTGCTGGTCGTTTTCGCCGCCGTCGGTCACGTCACGGCACTCCAGCGGTTCTACCACGCGATGCAGGCCCTGGAATAGGTACCGCACGCGACTCCCGGCCCAGCGCACCATTTATACGGGACCATCTCGAATCTCGCCGTATGGTTCAGTGCGAAATGTGTGGCACGGAGGTTTCGTCTCCGAGCCGCGTCAAAATCGAGGGGGCCGAACTCGACGTCTGTGACGAGTGTACCGACTTCGGCACCGAACTCAAGACAGAGGACTCCTCGTCTACATCGACCAAGTACTCCACCTCCTCGAGCGGGTCGAGTGGCTCCAGCGGGTCGTCTTCGTCGTCCTCGTCCAGTTCCTCTGGCGGTGGCCGCCGCCGGGACATGTTCGACGAGATGGACGAAATCGCACAGGACTTCGACGACCGGATACGGTCGGCCCGGGAGTCCAAGGGGCTGAGCCAGAAAGAGCTGGCCCAGCAGTTAAACGAGAAGGCGAGTCTCATCCGGAAGCTCGAACAGGGGAACTCCCTGCCCAGCGACGACATCCGTGGGAAAATAGAGAAGTCCCTCGGCGTCGACCTGAGCGCCGGCGGGAGCACCGACGACGAGGAGTGGTCGGGCGGGGAGAGCGACGGCAGCTACACGCTTGGCGACGTCGTCCAGCGCAAGGACTAGAGCCGCAGGTCTTCCTCTTCGACGTCGAGTTCGGCCGCCAGCTCGTCGACCCGGTCCGCTATCTCCGCGATTTCGGTCTGGAGCTGTCGGTACCGCCCGCTGCGTTCCAGCTCGGTCTGTGTCTTCTCGACCTGCAAGACGTTGCGCTTGAGCTTCCGGGTCGTCAGCGCCTGGAGCTGCTCGTTGTAGGCGGCAATCTTCTGGAGCCGTTCGACGACCTCGGTGAGTTCGTCACGTGTGACGGGTTTGACCAGATAGTCGTCGACACCCATCTCGATGATGTCGAAGTCCGGGTTGACGGCCGTCACCATCGCCACCCGACAGGGGAGGGACCGCTCCACGATTTCGGCCAGTACCTCGTTGCCCGAGACGACGGGCATCCGGCGGTCCAGCAGGACGACGTCGATATCTTTAGAGAGGCGCTCGATACCCTCTTCACCGCTGTAGGTCGTCCGGACGTCGTAGCTATCGGCGAGGTAGTCGGCATAGAGGTCCGCGAGGTGCTGTTCGTCCTCAACGATGAGGACGGTCGGAGGGGCGTCGCCTGAACTCACGGGTATCTCTCAGGTGCTACTGCGTGCAGTATCTTAATGCCCACTGCTTGGGACGGAACTACAAACACGCAATCTATTTCCCGCCGGCGTTCGCGTCTCTCTCCATGTTCGTCCTTGTCAATCTCAAGGCGTACCCGTGTAACCCGATAGAGGTAGCCACCGCCGCAGCCGACGTCGCCGACGACTCCGGCGTCCGCGTCGCCGTCGCCCCGCAAGCGGCCAATCTCGCGGCGGTCGCGGGGACCGGCGTCGAGACGTGGGCACAGCACGTCAGCCCCAACGAGCACGGCAGCCACACCGGCTCGACACTCGCCGAAGCCGTCGCCGAATCCGGCGCCGAGGGGACGATGCTAAACCACTCCGAGAACCGGCTCAAACTCGCCGACATCGACGCCTCGCTGGACGCAGCCGACCGCGTCGGCCTCGAGACCATCGTCTGTGCGAACAACCCCGCACAGACCGGCGCCGTGGCGGCGCTGGGCCCCGACGCCGTCGCCGTCGAGCCGCCGGAACTCATCGGGACCGGTACGCCGGTCAGCAAGGCCGACCCGGACGTCGTCACCGGTGCAGTCGACGCCGCCGCCCGCGTCGACGGCGACGTGGACGTGCTCTGTGGCGCCGGCATCTCGACCGGTGAAGACATCGTCTCGGCCAGCGACCTCGGCGCGACCGGCGTCCTGCTGGCCAGCGGCGTCGCGAAGGCAGACGACCCGCGTGCGGCCCTGGAAGACCTCGTCGAGCCGCTGCGATAGAGCGGCCGCTCGGACTCGTCTTTCTATTCTCGTTGCTGGACGAGGGCGTGGGCTATCCGTTCTGCGTACTCCTCGGCCGTCGAATCGTCGAGCGACTCGTCGCTCTCCTCGCGGACCAGCGCCGGGAGCCGGTAGTCGTACTTACCCCGACCCACGTGCTCGATGAGGCCGCGTGTCCGAAGCGTCCTGTTCCGTGCGTAGGCTGCGGTCCGGTCGCCGGAGCCACCAGCGGAGAAGTGGGCGTTCAGCGGCGTCCCGGGCCCGTGCTCCCTGTAGTGTGCGAGCATCCGCCTGGTCTTGTCCGCCATCGCCTCGATGTCGTCCTCGATATCCTGGACGATATCGGGTCTGTCGGCCACGGGGTCCGGCGCTTCGAGGGCTTTCGCTTCGCTGTCCTCCGCACTGGCGCGTTTCCCGTCGGTCGCTTCATCCTCGGCGACAGCCGCCAGCGCGGCTTCGAGGGCTGCGTCGGACGTTCCCTGTACCGGCTCCTCGGGGGCGAACTCGTTTGTCCCTGGGTCCCCACTCGCGCCGTTCTTGCTCGCTTCGTTCTTGCTCGCGCCGTCGCCACCGCCGTTCATCGCCACGTCGTCGTCCGCGAAGGCGCTGAAGGCGTCGCCGAAGCCACCCCCGGAGGTGGTGTCGGGTTCGGCGTCAGCTCCCGTCGAACTGGCCGACGGCTCACTGTCAGCGTCACCTCTGAGCCGCTCGCGCTGCCGGCGCATCTCGTCTTTCGCGGTCCGGCCGGGATTGTACCCCTCGACGTGGCCAAGCAGTGCGTCGGTGAACTGCTCGGCCATCCGCTGGAGGTCGCGGGCGTCCTGGAGTTCGGTCTCTAGCTCGGCGATGCGGGAGTTCTTCTTGTCCAGTTCCTCGCGGAGTTCCGCGATACGGTTCTCCGTGGCCTCTTTCTCCTCGCTGATTTCGCTGAGTTCGGAGACGAGGTCCTCGCTGACGGATTTGAGTTCCGGCCGCTCGAAGTCGTCCAGTCCCGGCGTCGCGCCCGCGTCGAAGGTCTGTTTGCGGTGGAACTGCACCCGACGGACCTGCTTGGCCCAGTCGGTCATCATGAACGCCTCGCCGTCGTCTAAGTCCTCGACGGCGTCGGCGTACTGGCTGTCGAGGATGCGCCCGACCACCTTCGTGTCGTTGTTCCAGGTGAGCCGATGCCAGACGAGCCAGTCACACTGCGTGATGTAGTCTTTCTTCACGTCGGCGGGGCGCTGGCTGATGCCGACGATGCCCAGCCCGTGTTTCCGGCCGCGCTTCCCGATTTTGATGAGCATCTTGCCGACCTCGCCCATCCCCCCTTTCTCTGGCATCCACTCGTGGCACTCCTCGACGAGCATGAGGAACGGCTGTTTCTGCTTTTTCGCCTTGGCGAACAGTTGTTTAGCGACTTCGGTCAGCAGCGTCTCGGCCGCCTCCTCGTCGAGAAACGACGAGATGTCCAGGATGATTGGGACGTTCTGTTCTAACGCCAGTGAGGCGATTTTGCCGGCGTGGTCCTCGGTGACCTGGATGTCACATTCCTCGTCGCCACCGACGTGGAGGATTTCGTACTCCTCTTTGAGGCCGTAGTACTCACCGTCGATGTCGACGATGAGGAGGCCAAACCCGTTGTCGAGCAGCTTCTCCGCGACGACGCTCGCGGTGTTTGACTTCCCCGACCCGGATTTACCCGTGATAAACCCGCGCCCGGTGAGCAACTCCACCACCGGGATATCGACGGACTGCCCGGGGTCTTCCAGCCCGCTGGGCCCGGCGCTCGTGTCGGCCACGGTGATGTGTTCAGTCTCTCCCATGCGTTTGTCCAGTGAGAGCACCGCTTTCCCCATAACTCTCCGTCAGACGAGCGTCAGCGGACTGACGTCTGTGAGCAAGGGCTATGGTCGTGGCGCGTCTCGCTGTACCCGAGCGCGGGGTTGGGACAGCATGGCACGCTACGAGACGTTCGTCGAGGACGACACCGTCTACGTCGGCACTCCGGACGGCCAGCTTGCTGTCGGTCCGCTAGCGGACATCGTCGCGGCCGTCGGCGGCCCGGCCTGGACCATTACCTACTCGGAGAGCCAGAAAGAGCAGTATCCCCGGATGGATACCTCCGACGAGGGGCTCGTCGTCGACGTGGTCGACATGCTCTCGGCGATGACACACAGCGAGCAGTTCGTCGAGACGCTCGCGGCCCACCCCACGAGCGTTCCTGAGGCGGACACTATCTCGCCGCGAGCGGGGCTGTTCGTCGGCAAGCTCCTGGAGAATCTGGAGAACGGCGTCTCCTGAACGGCCAGCACGAGCGACTGTAGCCCGACAGTCACTCGAAGTCGCCAAGCGACGCCTGACTGTCGGTGTCGTCCGCCCCGTCGTCACCCGGTTTTTCTGTGTCAGCATCTGCGGCGGAGTCGGTACTGTCGAAGGCAGTCAGACTCGCCTGCCCGTCTGCGGGGGGCGCCGACGAGTCACCCGTCACCGTGTCACTGTCCGAGTCGGTTTCCGAGTCCGCCGTTTCCTTCGTGCCTTCGAACCCACCGAGGCTGGCCTGCTCGCCGGCGGAGAAATCCAGGTTCGAGACGCGGACGCCAAGCTTTCGCACCTCGCTGTCCTCGAACTCCTCGAGTAGGTCCAGCGCGATGGATTCGACAAGGTCGGCGTCGGCGACTGGACCGGGCAGCGACCGAGCGCGGGTGTTGATATCGAACGGCGGTTCCACGACCTTGATGCCGATGGTCTGGTAGCGGGCCTCCGTCCGATGGGCCCGGTCCGCGACGGCCTCGGCGAGCGTCCGGACTTTCCGCCGTTTCTCCTCGCCCGACTCGACAGCTTCGATGAACGCGGACTCCCGCGAGAGGCTCTTTGGGTCACCGTGAGGGGTCACCTCCCTGGTGTCTTCCCCCCGGGCGTAACGCCATATCTCCCGGCCGCGCTCGCCAAAGCGCCCCTCCAGTGGCTCCGGGTCCGCGTCTGCGAGGTCACCGGCCGTCTCGATGCCGAGGTCGGAAAGCCGTCGGGCCGTCACGGGGCCGACGCCGTGGACCTCGTCCACGGGGAGGTCGGCGAAAAAGTCCCGGACTTCGCCCGGCTCGACGACGACCTGTCCGTCAGGTTTCTCCCGGTCGCTAGCCACCTTCGCGGCGCTCATCGTCGGCGCGACGCCGACGCTGGCGACGACGCCGACCTCGGACTCGATGGTCTCCCGCAGGTCGCCTGCCCACGCATCCGCGCCGTCCCAGCCGACGGTGTCGGTGACGTCGAGATACGCTTCGTCGATGCTGACCTCCCGGACGGTGTCGCTCTCGGCGTGGAGTATCTCCTTTACTTCCGCCGCGACCGACTCGTAGTAGTCCATATCGACCGGTCGGTAGATTCCCGTCGCGGGGTCTGTATCCGCGTCGGTGGTAGCACCTCCCTCGGCGTCCGCCCGGCGGGGGAGCCGTTCGAGCGCTTCAGAGATGGCCATTGCCGACTCGATGCCGTACTCGCGGGCCTCGTAGCTCGCCGTCGCGACGGCGCCGTGTGTCTCCCCGCCCTCGTACCCCATCCCGACGACCAGCGGCTCGCCGGCCAGGTCGGGGTCCCGTCGCTGTTCACAAGCCGCGTAGAAACAGTCCATATCCACGTGGGCGACTACCTGGTCGGGGCGAGCGGTGCCTGGCAGCCGCGTGGCGTCCATGGGAAGTGGATACACGTGGTCGGTGAAAACTGCTCCGTCCGACTGGGCTGCAAGCGGTGGACGACCGCGCCGCTAGTCGGTCATAGGTGGGGGACACTGATGGGTGCACTATGCCACAACCAGGTCCCCAAGTGGACACGACACTGCAGTTTGTTATCAACTTTCCCGTTTCAGGCCGGCGACGGTGGCCTGCATCCGGGCCGCATACGGTGGTGTTTAGTTAGGCGATTCAGACTGTCACCAGCCGGGGCTTTCTGGCTCTCTTCCGCGTTTTCTACTAAACTAAACATTACCGTCGCACACCCCAAACTATTTTTCCGAGGGGCTGTCCCGGGACCGCTCAGCTGTCAGTCGTCCGTCGCCGGCGCCTCGTCTACGGCGTCCGAACCCGTGGCAGTGGGCGCGTTGGCCCCGTCGGCGTACGGGAAGTGGCCGATAGTGGCCTCGCGGAACGCTTCCTCGTCGAACTCGTACTCGCCGTCGAGGAACTCCAGGAGAGTATGGGTGTCCCGCATCGCGTTCTTGAGACACGTGGAGGCACCCGGCGAGGGCGTGATGTTGAAGATGACGTCGTCGCCGATGATTTTCGCCTCGCCCATGTCCAGGGATTTCTTCTTCGTGTCGACAATCTGGGGCCGCACGCCGCCGTACCCCTTGGCGCGCTCGATGTCGTCCAGTTCCACGCTCGGGACCACTTTCTGGACGTGCGGGAGGAACTGTCGCGGGCCGACCTCGGGGAGGTCATAGAGCAGGTTCCGGAGGACGTACGGCAGCAACACCTTGTCCGAGAGGATATTGGCGTAGCTGAGGAACGAGGCCGCGTTCAGCCCGAACACGTCGAGAAAGTCCGAAACAGTCGCGACGTTCCCCCGCTCGAGTGCCGGGACGAGCTTCGCCGTCGGACCGAACCGCGTAATCGAGGGGTCGTGGACGTCGGCGTCGCCGTGGACCGCCGCGAAGGGCAGCTTCTTCATCTGGAGGGTGTACACCTTCCCGTTGAGCAGGTCGTCGGCCAGGAAGAAACTGCCTGCGACGGGCAGCAGGACCTTGTCCTCGCCGTAGCCAAGTTCCTTTGCCATCTGGAGGCTGTGGGAGCCGGCGGCGACGACCGTCGCGTCGCAGTCGAACCGGCCCGCTGTGGTCTCGATGGTGTAGCCATCGAGCGTCGGCGTGATATCCGTGACCTCCGTCCCGGTGTAGACGTCGACGTTTGCTTCCTCCTCCGCTTGTTCGACGAAGGATTTCGTGGTCATTCCGTAGTCGACGACGTAGCCGTCGGGCGTCTGGAGTGCGAGCATGTCGACGTCGGGCTCGCGGCCCTCCAGGACCTTCGGCTCGATGTCCGCGAGTTCGTCCCGGCCGATGGGTCGGAGCTTCGGGAACAGCTCGCCAAAGCCTTCCTCGTAGTAGCGCTGCTCGAGCTGTGGGACCTCCTCTTCGCCCACCGCAAGCACCATCTTCGAGCGCTTGGCGTGCATCTCCCGCTCCGGGTCGTGGTTCTCCAGATAGCCCGCCAGCAGCTCCGCACCCTCTTTGACCTCTTCGGCCTTCTCCAGGGTGTAGTTCGTCTCGATATCACCGAAGTGCAGCGTCTGTGAGTTGTTCGTGTGGTGGGAGTTGATGGCCGCGACCTCGTCCTCTTTCTCCACGAGCGCGATAGAGTCGATATCCGTGAACTTCGCAGTCGTGTACAGCAGCGATGCTCCGCTGATTCCCCCGCCGACGATTACCAAGTCGTAGTTCCCTGACATACAGTGGCCTCTCTATCGGAACGCGTGTTCTCCAGACCCATAACTCATATTTTCTCGACCGGCTTTTCAACAATCATCGAACTGCACATCGACTATATCAGACGCCGACCCCGTCAGTATTTTTATTTGGTTCGCTGGCCATGTATTCGTGTATGTCACTCGTTGCGGACCTCCAGGCGCAAGTCGGCGAGAGTCTCAGGGCCGTCGCTACGTACGAGGAAGACGAGTGGACCCTCCGCTATGAGTGCGATGACATCAAAGCCAAACCGCGAATCTTCGACAAGATTCACGAGGAGCTGATTTTAGAGGACATGGGCACAGAGTATCTCGAGAGTGTCTTCCAGGTGGGCCAGCTCAACTGCACGATGCACAGCTTCGAGGAGGCGATGTGCTTTCACTTCGTTCGCGGCTCACTCCAGGGCGTGTTCGTCTCTATCGAGCCCGAGACGATGGTTTCCCTGGAGGAGTTCGTCAACGTCTGCAAGGAAAGCGAGATAGAGCCGTCGAGTTGACCGGACTGCTCCGGCTGCTGCAGCCGATTGCCGAAACCTCCGACGCTAAGCGGTCCCCCTGCCGATGAAAGTTGGTCAGTCCGGGCCCGGCAGCAAGCCAACCCAGCCACGCTGTCGTTGACCCACCAGCAATCACTGTTCGGACGCTGTGAGTCGCTGTGCCATCGCTCGCACGTACTCGGCCGCAACCTCGGAGTCGACATCGTCCTCGGGCGCTAATGCCTCTGTAACTGCCCCACAGCCATGCAGCAACGTCGCCCGTAACTCCCCCGCCGGGAGTTTGTTCCGGCTCACCCGCGTGGCCGTGGCAACTGTCCGGCGTGCCGTGTCGAACTCCCCGGCTCGTATCGCCGTCTCGGTCTCTTCGAACAGCTGTGAGAGGACTGTCTGTACGTCGCTTGGCAGGTCGTCGGGCACAACTGGACGTGTGGTGGCACGGATATAACTCTCCGGCGCTGACGGACGGCGAATGTCCAGAATCACCGTAGTAGCGACGGATATTGAATCCTATATCGGTCGTTGTAGTGAAGACGCGAGTTGAACAACCATGTCACCGACATCTATATCAGTATGAAAAAAGTATGAATAGATATGCCCGAACACAAACGGAAAGTCGGAGAGCGGGGGCAGGTGACGATTCCGAAGGAACTGCGGGACCGTCGTGGCATCGAAGGCGGTGACGAAGTCGAGTTCGTCGAAGTGAACGACGAGATTATAATCAAGCCGCCGACGGATGAGGAACGGCTTGCTGAAGGATATCGAAAGAGAGCTGAGCGGTCTCGTGAGTTGGCTGAAGAAATGGAAGAAGCATCCACAGAAGCAACCGGACATCTCGGCGACGCGCCCGGTTGGAACGAGTGAATTCTGGAGTCAACTGTGCAGGTACGCCGCGGCGACATTGTCATCGTTGAACTGAATCCCACGAAAGGGAGTGAACAGCAAGAAAAGAGCCGGCCCTGTGTTGTCATCCAGAACGATGTTGGAAATCAGTACTCACCGACAACCATCATCGCTCCATTCATAAAGCAGTACACGTCTGGAGATACATACCCCTTCGAGGTGGAAATACTGGCTTCGGATACTGCCCTCGATCACGATTCAGTGGCAGACCTAAGTCAAATCCGGGTTGTCGACATCGACGGACGTGTGAAAAGGAACATTGGACCTGTCCCGTCATCAGATATGGTAAAAATCGACTCGGCAATCAAAGATAGCCTCGGCATTTGAACGAAACGTTCCGTCAGTGTATAGTCTCTACAGCGCGCTCAGTGGTTCAGAAACACATATATGGGGTCGGAGGGATTTGAACCCCCGATCGGCTGATATCTCCGTCCAGCGCCTCGGAACTCCAGAGGGTCATCGTCGCGGGCCGGTGATCAGCCGGTCGCTCAGTATATCAGCCCTCGGATGTCGTCCCTGGCGCGTGGCCTCTGGAGTCAGCCGCCTTCCCGGACTAGGCCACGACCCCGCACTCCGTCGTATGCCGATTGGTACTAAAGGGATTTCGATTGCAGTACGCTAGTCCCGGTCTGTCTCGGCCCAGTCGCACTCCTGGCACTTATAGCCCGTGACGAACTCCAGTGCCGACGGCATGTACCCCACGGAGATGACGTTCTCGCCACACTCCGGGCACTCGCGGTCGGCGTCTGCTATCGGTTCTGCGTCCATCACGCTCTCGCCTTCGATGAGTTCGGCGAGGCTCTCGGGGGTCTGCATCCGCCCCTGTACCACGCGGTTGTCGGCCATACCGGAGAGCGGAGCGTCGGCCGCCTAAATCTTCCCCTCTGGCAATTGTTGCAGCGAGGATGGCGGTGGCAGATGGAGCTTTTGCCACGTTCTGACAGCCAGAAAGTCCCCACGCAGACACTACTAACAGGGCTTTCTGGACAGTTCCTAGAGCCACGGCGCGCGTTCCTGGTCGGGGTCGTACTCCACCTTCGCGCCATCGTCGGTCCGCTCGTCAGCCGCGACGCCCTGGGAGGCGCCGCCGTCGGAGAACGCAGCGGTGAGGTCCACCGCGTCGGGGTGGTACTCCTGGTGGCGTTCGCGGGCGTTCTCCGGGTCGAACGAGAGCAGGGCGGTGACGCCCAGCACGGCCAGTGCGACCGGGGCCTGGGTCGGGAGCAGGCCGAGCACGGAGAGTGCGAGCACGCCCAGGGCAACGGCGCTCCCGAAGCGAAAGCGGTCGATGTCCACGGCGTTGCGGAGCCACGGGCTCGCGAGCGCGACGACGAGTGCGAAGCCGACGCCGATACCGGCGGTCCCAGCGGCGCGAGCGAGCATCTCGGGGTCGGCGTCGACGACGAACCTCGCGCCGGCGGGGTCGACGCTCGCGAGCAGGCCCAGACCGACGATGATGGCCGGTCGGGGGAGCAACTCCCCGATGCGGGCGCTTGCGGTCTGGGCCGCGATGGCCAGGATGACGATGCCGGCGAATCGCTCGAAGGTGGCGAGGTGGACGACGCCGGCGATGGTCGGCGCGATGGCGGCTTCGAGTACTGCGACCGGTATCAACACGGCGCCGATGAGCAGGACGGTCCTGGCCTGCTGTCGCGGGCTGGCCCCCATCTCGGCGAGGACGACGGCGACCATCGCAGAGCCACCGAAGACGAGCAGGCCCACCTCGAGCATGCCGGTCCAGGTGGTGAGCGCGCCCGCGAGGACGAGCACGGGGAAGATGCCGTCGACGAGGGGGAGACCCATGACCGTCGCGAGGAGTCGCCCTCCTCGACCGACCTGTCGCTCGACGTCGAGCGCGACCGGATGTCTGGAGCTACTCATCGCGTGTCAGTGTTGGGGATACCCTGACTCCCCGCTGGTGGCTGCTGCGTGGTCGACACCGCCGCCGTGTCGGGCCTGTTTCCCGAAGCCCACCGAAAATGTATTTTCCGACGCCGTGGCACGCGGGGCTTGCCGGTCGGTGAAATCGATGGTGGGTTGGGAGCAGCGCATATCTATAATTAATTTTCAAAAAGGTATAAGCGTTGTGTGAGAATCGGGACCACACGTCGTGAAACGTCTGAATTATTCGACTGTAACTGTACAAGCGTAGCGATACTGACACTGGTGGCTGTAAGTTCGTAAAGATATTCGCCACCGCGAATTCCTTCAGTTTGTTACAGCCACCAGTATGAGCAGTTGAGACAACAGTGTACAATCGGAAAGGGACGATACACCACCGAAACGGTATGCGAGTCCACCACAGTCCACAGCCGTCTCGCAACGCTTTTGCCCGGCGGTACTGGACGACTTACATGGCGAACGATTCCGAGCCCTTCTCCGAGAAACTCCGCGTTCCGGAGGCGTTGACCTTCGACGACGTACTGCTGCGACCGAAAGAGTCCCGGGTCGAACCGGACGAGGCGGACACCGCGACGCGCGTCTCCAAGAACGTCGAACTGAACGTCCCCGTGCTGACGGCGGCGATGGACACCGTCACCGAGAGCGACATGGCTATCGCGATGGCCCGCCAGGGCGGTCTGGGCGTGCTCCATCGCAACATGGACACGGACGAGATGGCCACCGAAATCGAGCGAGTCAAGCGCTACGACGAACTCATCATCCGTGATGTCGTGACGGCCCACCCCGAGCAGACGGTCCGAGAGGTCGACCGGATGATGGACCGCAAAGGCGTCTCTGGTGCTCCCGTCGTCGACGACGAGACCGGCAAAGTCCTGGGCATCATCTCCGGGACCGACATCCGGCCCTACCTCGAGGTCGGCGAGTCCGACGCCGTGACCGAGGCCATGACCGACGAGGTCATCACCGCCTCGGAAGACGTCACACCGCGAGCGGCCCTCGAGTTGATGTACGACCACAAGATAGAGCGGGTCCCCATCGTCGACGAGGAGAACCGTCTCGTCGGTCTCATCACGATGGGTGGGGTCCTCAAGCGCCGCGAGTACGACAACGCCGCCCGCGACGAGGACGGGCACCTCCGCGTCGGCGCCGCCGTGGGTCCCTTCGAGGTCGACCGCGCGGCCGCGGCCGGCGAGGCCGGTGTGGACGTGCTCTTTATCGACTGTGCGCACGCTCACAACGCGAACGTCATCGACAGCGCCCGGGAAATCAAGGCGACCGTCGACGCGGACGTCGTCGTCGGCAACATCGGCACCAGCGAGGCCGCAGAGGCCGTCGTCGACTTCGCCGACGGCGTCAAGGTCGGCATCGGCCCCGGCTCTATCTGTACCACCCGGGTCGTCACCGGCGCGGGGATGCCCCAGATTACGGCCGTCTCGCAGGTCGCCGACGTGGCCAGCCAGCATGACGTCCCCGTCATCGCCGACGGTGGCATTCGGTACTCCGGCGACGCTATCAAGGCCATCGCCGCCGGCGCGGACGCGGTAATGCTGGGTTCGTACTTCGCGGGCACCGACGAGGCCCCCGGTCGCGTCATCCAGATGAACGGCAAGAAGTACAAGCAGTATCGCGGCATGGGGTCGGTCGGCGCCATGAGCGAGGGCGGCGGCGAACGCTACCTCAAGGAGGACGACGAGGACGAGGACTACGTCCCGGAAGGTGTCGAAGCCGCGACCCCCTACAAGGGCTCGCTCGCCTCCGAACTCCACCAGCTCGTCGGCGGAATGCAGTCGGGCATGGGCTATGTCGGCGCCGAGACCATCCCCGAGTTCAAGCAGCGCTCGGAGTTCGTTCGCGTCTCCTCGGCCGGCCACCAGGAGAGTCACCCCCACGACGTGATGATTACGGACGAAGCGCCCAACTACAGCCCGGACAGCTAACCACAACAGTTCCCTTCTCGAACCGCCCTGGGGTCGTATGACTCGCGCCACTCATCAATCACGGGACGGTGACAGCCGAAACGACTCACTGATGACGGCGACACGAAAACGGGCCGGAAGGGATTTGAACCCTCGACCGACGGCTTAAGAGGCCGTCGCTCTGCCAGACTGAGCTACCGGCCCTGCGTACTGTGGTTACGCAGGGGTTTGTATATACGTTTCCTTCCGTCCCCGGATTTCCGGGCGCGCTGAAGCCGGTAGCCGTCAGCGAGCACTGGGTCTCATACTGATAGCACTGGAAACGTATTGACCACCCCGACAAACTCAGACCGCAAGTACGACCGACCTACCAGAAGAGGCCGCCGCCGTACTCGAAGGTCGGCTGCTCGGCGGTCACCGTCGCAGTGTTGCCGTCCGTGTTGACGCTGATGTTATCGTGGTTGGCGAGCGAGCCGTCGCCGGTGTTGTTCGCTTCAATCCATTCGTTGATATCGCTCTCGTTGACGTCGCCCTCGCTGTCGTAGACGAAGACCCACTGCTTCTGGGTCGTGTCGCCGTTGATGCTGTCGGCCCGGCCGGAGGCCACGACCCCTTTGAAGTCCGCAGTCGGGATGTTCTCGTTGCCGCCGTCGTCCGAGCCAATCTCGTTGGCCAGGAGTTCGAAGTTGACGCTGACGCCGTTGTTGAGCGTGTCGGTGAGCGTTGCGAAAGTGTCGTTTTCGTCCACGAAGCGGTCGTTTCCTTCCGAGCCAGTGTCGATTATCCCCTCGACGACGTCCGGAGCGGCCACTTCACTGGAGTCGTTGCTGAAGTTCGAGACGCGTCGACCCTCGACGATAGTGCCGTTTCCGACGGCAATCGCGTCCGGGGACTCGTCCGGCTCTTCCTGGACGAAAATTTCGTAGTCGTCGTTGTACGTGCTGTCGGATTTGTAGACGGTGCTGCCAGTGGACCCACCGCTGTTTCTGGCACCCGGTGTCGGTGTGCTCGCCCGGTCGGCCGTCAGTTCCGTCTTGACAGCCTCGGTGTCGAACGACCCGGTGATGACGCGGCCCTCAGGGAGGTTGACCTGCATCCCCACGTCTTCGGGGTCGATACCCAGGGTGGGATAGCTGGTCCCCAGGATGCTCAGTCGAGTGAAGTCGTTCAGCTCCCCTTCGTTCGAGAGCATGGACTCGTAGCTGACGGCACTGTTGTTGAGTCCCTCCGCGTCACTCTCGAACGTGTCCGGCGCGTACACCCAGTTCGTGTAGTCACCGAGGCCGCCGCCCCCACCGGGAAGGAGGTCCTGTATCGCGCTACAGCCAGCGAGGCTCCCAACTGCGCCCAGAGCTGCTGTTCCCGCACCCACTCGCATCAGCGTTCGCCGTGACATATCTTCGGACATTATGGTCCTGTGTTTATTTACTATCTTATAGTAGTTACCATTCGTTCGATAACTATCTGACAACAACAGTTGGAATGCGAATGTGAATTCCATGATACCCATCGGCCCCAGCACCGAGAACCCAGTCCCACCGGCTGCGGAGACGGTGCAATATAAGTGCGTCCCGACCCCACTGCCTTCCAATGAGCGCTGCCAGTGGCATTACGATGGCGTCGATGTCTACCTACGCCATTCTCGGTTGTGGGAGTGTGGGACACGCGGTGGCGGAGGAGCTCGTCAACGAGGGGAAAGACGTGCTTATTCTGGATGCGGACGAGGGGCGAGTCGAGGCGCTCCGTGACCAGGACCTCAACGCCCAGCACGGTGATATCGCCGACGAACACGTGGCCGAGACGGTTCAGGACCGGGACGTCATTCTCATCATGTCCTCGGACGTGACCGCGAACGCGGAGGCAGTGCGTAACATCCGCGCGGCCGAGGGCGACCAGTTCATCGTCGCCCGCGCGGACGACCCGGTCTCGGCCGACGAGCTGAGCGAACTGGGCGCGGACGTCGTCATCAACCCCTCGGCGGTCATCGCCGACTCGGCGTTGCGCGCACTGGAAACCGGTGAACTGGAGTACAAGGCCTCGCAGCTGGGCGACGTCATCGACGCCACGGAAGAGCGGATAGCGATTCTCATCCACCGGTCGCCCGACCCCGACTCAATCGCCTCCGCAGCGGCGCTGCGTGCCATCGCACAGAGCCGGGACGTCGAGGCCGACATCATCTACGAGGGCGAAATCGGCCACCAGGAGAACCGGGCGTTCGTGAACCTGCTCGGCATCGAACTGGCCTCCCGCGAGGAGGTCGACCTCGCTGATTTCGATACGGTCGCGCTGGTCGATGTAGCCAAAGGCGGCGAACTGCCCGTCGACGACATCGACATCATCATCGACCACTACGAGCACGACGAGGAGTACGACGCCGCCTTCTCCGACATCCGTCCCAACGTCTCCGCCACGTCGACCATCCTCACGAAGTACATCCAGGAACTGGACCTCACGCTCGACCAGACCGTCGCCACCGCACTCCTCTATGGCATCCGCGCCGAGACGCTGGATTTCAAGCGGGACACGACGCCGGCGGACCTGACCGCAGCGGCCTACCTCTACCCCTTCGCCGACCACGACACCCTAGAACAGGTGGAATCGCCCTCGATGAGTCCGGAGACACTCGACGTGCTCGCCGAAGCCATCCGGAATCGCGAGGTCAAGGGGAGCCATCTCGTCTCGAACGCGGGCTTTATCCGCGACCGGGACGCGTTATCCCAGGCCGCACAGCACCTCCTCAACCTCGAGGGCATCACCACGACTGCCGTCTTCGCCATCACCGACGACACCATCTACCTCGCCGCCCGTTCGAAGGACATCCGCCTGAACATCGGCAAGGTACTCGCAGACGCCTTCGGCGGGATGGGCGAGACGGCGGGCCACTCGACAGACGCGAGCGTGGAGATTCCGCTGGGTATCTTCACCGGACTGGACACCTCGGACGACAACCGTGACACGCTGCTCGAACTGACCGAAGAAGCGGTCAAGGGAAAACTGTTCGAGGCGATGGGCGTCGATAGCGGCGAAGGGTCCAACGGGAACTAGGCCGTAACCTCTTTTTCGTCTGTCTCCTCGTCGGGCTGGTGGAGTCGCTCCACGATGTCGTTGACGATGACCACGTCACCGACGGCCTGGACCCACCGGTACGGGATGATGACCCCGCGTGCGCTCCGGGCGTCGGGGCCGAACAGCTCGGTGTTGAGCTGGTGAAGCGCCAACCCGGTGACCATCTGTCGGTCCAGGTCGAGGCGGATATCCTCGATTTCGCCGACAAAGACCCCGTTTTTCGAGTAGACTTCCCGACCTACCAACGTCGTAATCTCCTGAGGAATCTTCTCAGTTTCCATACTGCGTCCCAGTACCGGACGGGTATTAAATGTTCATTGCGCGTCAGACAGGTCGTGACTCCTCACTGGTACCGACCGGGGACTTTTCCCCGCCCGGGCCAATTGACAGTCGATGCCCGAGGTTAGCGTGTCAGTCGACATCCCGGCCCCGCCCGAGACCGTCTGGGCGGTGCTGACCGACACCGAGGCGTACCCGCAGTGGAACACGCTGCTGTCGGTCCAGGGCGAGTTCGCCGTCGGCGAGACCGTCACCGTGTGGCTCTCGATGCCCGGCCTCCCGACGATACCTATCTCCCCGGAGATAACCGCCGTCGAACCCAGACGGACGCTCAGATGGCGCTCCCGGCTATTCGGTATCGAGGCCGAGCACGCCTTTCTCCTCGAGCCACTGACCGACGGCGGGACGCGGTTCGTCCAGACTGAACGGTTCAGCGGAGCGGTAGCCGGACCGGTCGTGGGGCGGTTCGAACGGCGAATCCGGCGTGGGTTCGAACAGATGAACGTCGGGCTGTCCCGCCGTGCCGTCGAACTCGCCGGATGAGCGATACAGAAGGTGTCGATAGTTTCAGCGACGGTCGACGTCGGTATCGACACTCAGCCGGAGCTGGTCGTACGTCTCTTCGGCCACGGCGTCGCCGACGAGCGTGTAGATACCGGTTATGTCGTGGTCCGCCGCTTGCCCCGTCAGGTGGTCGACAAAGCGCGTGACACGTTCCTCGGAGGCGTACATGAGAAACACGTTGAGGTTCTCGATGAGGAGATAGCCGCCGTTGCCGATGGCCCCGAACGCCTTGGAGAGGCGCATGCTCAGCCCGGTCAGGTCGTCCGGTACCAGCGGGTCGCAGGTCCACATCGGTCCGTCGTACTCCGTTCCGGCACCGGAGATGGGGATGTGGACGACGGCGTCGAGGTCGGCCCCCGCCTCCTCGAGTCTGTCCGCAACGGCAGCCGATGGCTTCGAGGAGACGACGATGAGGCTCCGAGTCGCATCGACCGGGAGATGGGCAACTGGAGACCCCATCGAAGAGACCGACAACAGTAGCTGTGTTCCCGGCTCGACGGACAGTTCCGACCTGAGAACGTCCTCACTAGACCCCATCAGAACCTCCCCACCCACGAGCCGAGACGCTGGTCCCCCACATTGACAGTAGCCCCTACCTTCCGCAATCTTTTCTGATACATAAATAACTTATGGGAGCGATATTGGTAATTCTACGGACAGGTCGCCCCGAGACGGGCGCCAGGGGCAGTTCGCTATCGACTCTTTCATGTAGCCGGTGGTCCACCGCCAACCATGGGCTTCAGGGTGCACCGCCGACTCAGCCGGGCCGACGCCGTGACGCTGTGTAACGCGGTCGTGGGCTTTGCCGCCGGGGTCGTGGCGTTTACCGACCTCCACCTCGCGGCGCGGCTCGTTCTGCTTTCCGTTATCGTCGACGCCCTCGACGGCATCGCCGCGCGCAACGGCGAGAGTTCGGACGTGGGACCGCTGCTGGACTCCATCACCGACGTGCTCTCCTTTGGCGTCACGCCCAGCCTGTTCGTCTACGTCGTGTTGGCCTCGAGCTACGGTGGCGTGGGCGAAGCTGACCCCGTCGTGACCGTCGGGCTACTCGTCGCCGCCTCGCTGTATGCCGTCTTCTCAATCCTCCGGACGGCGTTTTACACGATATACTTCGACGGCGCCGAGGAGCGGCCCGGGATGCCGAACTCGCTGGGAGCGATACTGCTTGCGACGGCCTATTTGGCCGGTCTCACCGGGCCGATACCCATCACAGTCGGTGCGGCGACCCTCGCTGTCGCACAGGTCTCGCCTTTCGACTACCCCAAGCCGGGGGTCAAAACCGTCGGGCCGATGGGCGTCGTCCTCTTTGGCGCCGTCGTCGCGCCGACCGCCGTCGGCCGGGCGGCACCGCGTCTTATGCTGGTCATTGCGCTCCTGTTTTTCGCACTGGGACCGCGCTACTACTGGGCCAACTAATCCGAAAGAGTGTCGGCCAGAAACCCCTCGAGAGCGTCGGTGAACGCGGCCGGCTGTTCGAGCATCGCCAGACTTGGGGCGTCGGGTACGAGTGTACCCCTTCGAAGATGGGCCGTGTGGCACCGCAATCAGTTGTGAACCGCATTCAAGCAACTCTATGATAATCGGCGTCGTCTGCCGGTTTTGGGCGGAAGGTTTATATACTTGTCAAGATTACTTGTAGTTAGCATGAACACAGACCAACAGTTGTTCGACGAGCTGTCCGTCAGCCGATTCGAGTACGACGGCGGCGACGCACGTGTGTTTATCAACAACGGCGTCCTGACTATCGAACTGTCAGCGGAGGCGACACACTAGATGAAACTCACAGTCAAACCCCTCAAACAGAAAGACGCAGGCCGTGGTCTCGCGGCCATCGACCGGGCCGCGATGGACGAGATGGACCTGGAGAACGGTGATTACATCGTCCTCGAAGGACAGAGCCGCGCCGTCGCTCGCGTGTGGCCGGGCTACCCCGAAGACGACGGCAAGGGTATCGTCCGTATCGACGGCCAGCTCCGGCAGGAGGCCGGCGTCGGCATCGACGACAACGTCGCAGTGGAGAAAGCGGACGTCAAGCCAGCGACCAGCGTGACCGTCGCACTGCCCCAGAACCTCCGCGTCCGGGGCAACGTCGGCCCGATGATTCGCAACAATCTCAGCGGTCAGGCCGTCACGCAGGGTCAAACGGTGCCCGTGAGCTTCGGACTCGGCCCGCTCTCCTCGATGTCGGGCCAGAGGATTCCGCTCCGCATCGCGGAGACGGCCCCTTCCGGGACCGTCGTCGTCACCGACTCGACGGAGATTCAGGTCAGCGAGAAGCCCGCCGAACAGATACGCGAGGGCGAGGGCGCGGCCAGCCCCGAATCGCCCGACGTGACCTACGAGGACATCGGCGGTCTCGACGACGAACTCGAGCAAGTACGGGAGATGATAGAACTGCCGATGCGCCACCCCGAGCTGTTCCAGCAGCTCGGCATCGAGCCGCCGAAGGGCGTCCTGCTGCACGGCCCGCCGGGTACCGGCAAGACGCTGATGGCCAAAGCCGTCGCCAACGAAATCGACGCGTACTTTACGACTATCTCCGGGCCGGAGATAATGTCGAAGTACTACGGCGAGAGCGAGGAGCAGCTCCGTGAGGTCTTCGAGGAGGCCGAGGAGAACTCCCCAGCCATCGTCTTCATCGACGAAATCGACTCTATCGCGCCCAAGCGCGGCGAGACCCAGGGCGACGTGGAACGCCGTGTCGTCGCCCAGCTCCTCTCCCTGATGGACGGGCTCGAAGAGCGAGGGCAGGTCATCGTCATCGGCGCGACCAACCGCGTGGACGCTATCGACCCCGCCTTGCGCCGTGGCGGTCGCTTCGACCGCGAGATAGAGATAGGCGTCCCGGACAAGGGCGGCCGCAAGGAAATCCTGCAGGTCCACACTCGCGGGATGCCCCTCGCCGAGGAAATCGACATCGACAGCTACGCCGAAAACACCCACGGCTTCGTCGGTGCCGACCTCGCCACGCTGACCAAGGAGTCCGCGATGAACGCGCTCCGGCGCATCCGCCCCGAGCTCGACCTCGAATCCGAGGAAATCGACGCCGAGGTCTTAGAGAAACTGGAGATTACTGACGAGGACGTCAAGGAGGCGATGAAGGGTATCGAACCCTCCGCGCTCCGCGAGGTCTTCGTCGAGGTCCCCGACGTCACCTGGGACTCCGTTGGCGGACTCGAAGACACCAAAGAGCGGCTCCGCGAGACCATCCAGTGGCCCCTGGAGTACGGCTCCGTCTTCGAGGCGATGGACCTAGAGGCCGCCAAAGGCGTCCTGCTGTACGGCCCGCCGGGCACGGGGAAGACACTGCTCGCGAAGGCCGTCGCCAACGAGGCCCAGTCGAACTTCATCTCCGTGAAGGGCCCCGAGCTACTGAACAAGTTCGTCGGTGAGTCCGAGAAGGGTGTTCGCGAAGTGTTCGCCAAAGCCCGGGAGAACGCCCCCACGGTGGTGTTTTTCGACGAAATCGACTCCATCGCCGGCGAACGCGGTGGCGGCCAGACCGACTCCGGCGTCGGCGAACGGGTCGTCTCCCAGTTGCTGACCGAACTCGACGGCATCGAGGAGATGGAGGACGTGGTCGTCGTCGCGACGACGAACCGGCCCGACCTCATCGACAGCGCATTGTTGCGCCCCGGCCGACTGGACCGTCACGTCCACGTCCCGGTGCCCGACGAGGAGGCCCGCCATGCCATCTTCGCGGTCCACACCCGCGACAAACCGCTGGCCGACGGCGTCGACCTGAACTCGCTCGCGAGCCGGACCGACGGCTACGTCGGCGCCGACATCGAGGCCGTCTGCCGCGAGGCGTCGATGGCCGCGACCCGGGAGTTCATCAACAGCGTCGACCCCGAAGACATCGACGACTCGGTCACCAACGTCCGCGTGACGATGGACCACTTCGAGCACGCGCTCTCGGAAGTCGGCCCCAGCGTCACCGACGAGACCCGCGAGCGCTACGACGAAATCGAACAGCGCTTCGACACGACCGAGCCCGACCTCGAAGCGGACACGGTCAGCCGGACCTTCCAGTAGTACTTTTTGTCGCTCGGGCGGTTTCGGGGGTCGCGTTAAGTTAGAGGATGAGGCGGATGAGTTCCAAGTGCTTATGCCAGAATTTGATCGCCTCAATGGCTGTATCGAGTGGATCGACTTGTCGTTTGTGAAGCGACAGCGGACTCCCGAGTGGGCGATTCAAGTGGGTATCCGGTGTCATTTGGCGGGCATGTCACTTCGAGATACCAGTAAGCATCTCGAAAGCTTGAGAGTCAGTCGGAGTCACGTAGCCATTCACGACTGGGTGCATAAGGCCGAGTTACAGCCGGTCTCGACGGTGACCGAGGAGCAGATCGCGGTTGATGAAAAGCTGATCCGCATCAACGGTGATGACCACTGGCTGTACGGCGCTATCGACCCGAAAACGAACGAAATAATCCATCTAAGCCTGTTTCCAACGACGACGAAACAGACGACGCGGTGGTTTCTGGACGAGCTACATCATCGGTGTCGGCTCGATGACTCCGTCTTTCTCGTCGACGGTGCGAACTATCTCGGGCCTGTCCTCGACAAAGACGGGTATTGATTCCAAGTGATATCAAACGGGAATCAAAACGCTATCGAACGTGTCTTTTGCAAAATAGAACGCCGAACATCATTGTTTGCAAATAGTTTTAGCCATGTCGACGCTGAGACAACTCAATCGTGGCTTGATGCCTTCGCCGTCTACCACAATTTACGACAAAATTAACGCGACCAGTCAACTTCAATTAGCACAGATAACCTGCTGCAACGTGTGTTTTCTAGAATAGATACCTGAGAACCGTACTGCACCCATCTTTTAACTCTTATCTGAACACGGGGTTGGCTATTTTGCTATCTTTCATTCACAGTGAACGGAACACCGATTCCATATTTTGTATCTGGTATTCCCCAATATATGAATCGATAATTACCAGGTCTAATTTGTCCGCAAATATAATATGTGGGGGGGTGTCCCGTGGAGTTTGACAGTCCGTCCTTTGTGAATCTTAATTTCCATTGAAATCCCTCTCCCGGTGGATGGCTAATTCCATCATCTGAATGTACAGCATTCTCCTCAGTAGCAATTATCGATTGCCATTCCCCATCATTTTGATACTGTATATCATATTTTTTCTTATTGCCGGTAAGATTATCACTATTGCTCACATTTTTTAAGGACACTTTTAAATAATCTCCTATAGAAATATTCCTCTGCTCGACAGTAATGTCAAATCCATTAATAGGCCCAGTATGAGCAGGCCAATCAGGGCTCAGTGGACTGTAACCTTCACACAATTCGCGTGACGAAGGTGAGGCTCCTTTTTGTTCGAATGAGTTATCCGAGGGGGTATTATTATCGGACATATTGAATGAGACACATCCGGATAAGGTTAATGATAGCCCTGATATAGTAGAGATAATGTGTTCTCTCCGGCTGATGGAATTGTTATTCATTAGATATTATTATTTATAGAGACCAATAGATTAAAAGCTGGTGATTTCAATAGATGTCAAAGAGGGCTATTTCTCCCTAATTTTAGAGGAGGCCATATTCTATACCATGTGTTTCATGGACTTTCCAAGCCGCGCCCGCAAGAGATTCCCCACCAAAGTGTGTACCTATGGTTGCGGCAAAATAATCTCCATCATTTTCCCACTTGTAGTAATGTGGTGAACCCGAATCGCCTGGTTTAGTTCTCATTGTGCTTCTAACATATGGTTGATCCGAACCACAGGGCGAAAACATGTATTTGTCATTTTCCACAGTACCAGATGTAAAGCATGATGTTCTTCCCATCTTATGTACATCTTGTCCAGATTCTTTGAAATCAGAGAGAGCAATCTCTGATACATATCCACTCATTCTTGGGGAATCACCATCTTTGATATAGTCATCATAATCATTCACATCGTAATCTGGAATAGTAGTAATATCTAAACTCTTGTCGTTAATTCCACCATATGCATTTCCTAAATTATTGTATCCTTGTACTGCCTCTCCCTCTACAGTGCTACAGTCCGATGAAAATAGGTGGGCGCACGTCAAGAGGTGTTCCTCTTCATCAACCAATACTTTCTGTGTAGTTGTTGCTCTCCCCCCGCTATCATTATTTGTCAACTGAACCCCGCCCGGAATTGGCCAATATTCGCTTGTGTTACAGGTGTCTGGTTCAGTGTTAGGAACCTCCTCGATGACCTCTACACTGACACCATTTTGTTCCGATGGTACATCTGGTTGTGGCGCATCTTGCTCTTTGTAAATTATTACATTACTAGCATTCCGTCCTCCTCTTTTTTATCATCATCAATCCCTTTAGCTATAGCGGCGACTCCCTGATCTTTACTATGCGAATTATGGATATTAGAAAGGACTTTATCTGCCTTTTCTTCTTGTTGTTTCCACTTTTTCGAGACCTTCTTACTCTTCACTATTTCATCTCCGGATATAACCACGGGAATATTAACCTGCCTCTCAACCCGACCTGCAGTTGCTGTTCCAACCGAACTGAAAGCAGTAGCACCTGCTGCAACTTTTATCGCCTTACGGCGAGACATGTACCGGTTACTATCTTTGGACATCGGACTATGATTTAGTATATTGTTATATAAATTTTTGTCGTGTCGCAGCTCGCGTTAAGTTAGAGGATGAGGAAGTCGAATTCTGGCATAAGCACTTGGAACTCGTCCGCCTCATCCTCTAACTTAATGTGACCAAAGGCTGCCGGCGCGGGCTGTTCACGGCACTACGCGCCGTTTATTTCGAGGTCATTGTGCGACCGCGACGCTTCCCGACTACTTATTTACCTACAGCGGCCACACGTAGCGGTAATGTCCGGTTGGCTGAGCACTGCAGACGGTCACGCCGAGGAGGACCACGACGGAGAGCAGCACGAACACCGGAGCCGGTGGCCTCTCATCGCGGCCGTCGGCACCGGCCTGCTGTATCTCGGCGCCGGCTTCTATTTCGTCGGGCTGGACCTCGTTCCGGTCTTCATCCCCGCCGGTCTCGCCGGCGTCGGCACGGTGGGCATCCTCGCCGGCTTCTTCGGCTGGGTCTACGAGGCGTTCCTGGCGCCGAGGGCCGGTCACGGCGGCCACGCCGACCGCTACTCGACGACGATGATACTCTTTCTGGCCTCGGACGTCTCGACGTTCTCGGCGGGCTTTATCTACTACGCGTTCGTCCGCGCCGGCGCCTGGGAGACCAGCCATCACCTACTGACCCCGCTCGTCTTCGTCAACACCGTGTTGCTGGTCGCCAGCAGTTTTACCATCCACTACGCCCACCACGCCCTCAACGAGGGCGACCGCAAGAAGTTCCTCGGGCTGCTGGGGGCGACGCTGGCGCTGGGCGTCGTCTTCCTCGGCGGACAGGTGTACGAGTACTACGCGCTGCTCGTCGTCGAAGGGTTCTCGCTGACGAGTGGCGTCCTCGGCAGCGCGTTCTACGGGTTGACCGGACTCCACGGCCTGCACGTCGCGCTCGGTGTCTTGCTCATCAGTATCGCCTTCGGCCGGTCGCTCCGTGGCGAGTACGGCCCCGGCCACGACACCGCCATCAAGACGACCTCGCTGTACTGGCACTTCGTCGACGTGGTGTGGGTTTTCCTCGTCGTCGTCCTCTACGTCGGTGCGTCGGTGTGACGACGTTCGAAAGTCGACGGCTGTTGGACGCCACACGAGCCCTCAGAACACGCTACCTGCGCTCGTCTATGTTCGCCCGGTCTTCGAGTTCCACGAGCTTTCGGTAGATGGGGGGACTGAGGATGCCGATGACGCCGAAGATGATGGCGAACACGCCCAGCGGGAACTGCAGTTCGGGCGCGATGAAGCAGGGGTTCTCAGCGACGACCGTCGTGTAGTGGCGCTCACCCTCGTAGACGACGATTGACCCGTTGCGGATGCTGTCGCCGTTGGGGAACGCCCCCTCGACGCGGGCCTCGCCGATGGGGTCCGCAAGCGCTCCGTCGACGGCCGCCCGTTCGGCCTCGGAGAGGTTCTCGTAGTGGAGCCATGAGAGACCCTGTGGCTCGGAGTCGCCGAACCGCTGTTGGGTTTCCTCGGGCCCTTCGACGGCTATGGTGGGTGAGTCACAGGTGGTGATGTCCTCTTGAATAATGGCGTAGCCGCCGGGGACGGCGGCTCCGATGCCGACGGCCACCACCAGCACGCCGACAAAGGGCGCGACGTACGTAAAGAGAATCGACTCGTCGCTCATCTCAGGCCTCCACGTCGGTCCGCCGGGACCGCAGGAACTGGAAGGTCACTGCCAGACCGAGCCCGTAGGCCCAGTGAGCGACGAAGACGAAGGCGAGGTAGCCGAGGAAGGCCAGCCCCTGCTGGTCGGTGTAGAACGCGACCGAGAAGCCGGTCGCCACCAGTGTCGCGAACACGAGCCCCGTCTCGAACATCCGTCTGCCGGGCAGGAACTCCTGGAAGGAGAGGAACAGGAGCGGCCAGGTGACGGTCCCGGCGACGAGGAACAGGGCAGCGCCGATGAGCGGACTCTCTCCGAGTCCGACCAGTTGGGCAATCTCGCCGAAGGCGGCCGGCTCGAGCACGCCGATGACGATGGCGGTGCCGATGCCGCCGGTCATCAGGAACGTTCCGACGAAGCCGGCGATGGCCGCCATCGAAGCGTTCCGGTAGACGTTCTGGGCGACGCTGCCGACGCCGCCAAGCAGCCCCATCGGCTGGAGTTCGGGGGCGTAGGACCGCCGCGTGCTCTCGGGCTGGGACGGCTCCATGTCGTATTTCTCGACCATCCGGTCCTCGAACCACTGCCACTCACGGGTGAACTGGTTCGTCGCCTTCAGATTCCACGGGTCGGTCGTCTGGACCACGTCGCCGCGCCAGTACGACACCAGCATGTTGTAGAGCCACATCAGCGCGCTCAGCCCGATGACGTAGGCCCCGACGGTGGCTAGCTGCTGGGCGAGCTGGTACTCGGGCGGGTAGATGGCCTGCCGACGCGGCAGTCCGAGGCCGCCGATGACCAGCAGAATCATGAACGTGACGAAGGCACCGACGATGAGCAGGCCCGACTGGAACTTCGCCAGCCGCCGGTCGTACCACCGGCCCGTCAGAATCGGGTACCAGTAGTACGACGAGGCAATCATCAACATCGGGATGATGCCGACGACGATGAGGTGGAAGTGACCGACGACGTAGTAAGTGCCGTGATAGAGGATGTCGATAGGGATGACCGCGAGGAAGACCCCTGTGACCCCGCCGAAGATGAAGGTCCCGATGCCGCCCGCACAGAGGATAAACGGCGCCGAGAGCTTGATGTCACCGTCCCACATCGTCGTGAGCCAGTTGAACACCTTGATAGCGCTGGGGACGGCGATAGCGAGGGAGAGGGCCATGAAGGAGGCCTTCAGTCGCGGGTCGACACCGGAAGTGAACATGTGGTGGGCCCAGACGCCAAAGGACATCACGGCCAGTCCCAGCGTCGAGTAGACGATGAACTGGTAGCCAAACAGTTTGCGGCCGACGAACTTCGGGAGGATGAGACTCATCAGCCCCGTCGCCGGCAGGAAGAGGATGTAGACTTCGGGGTGGCCCCAGAACCAGAACAGGTGTTGCCAGAGTATCGGTCCACCGCCCTCCGTGGCGAAAAAGGTCGTCCCGAGGTTCCGGTCCATCAACAGCATGACGAGGGCACTGCCAAGCAGCGGGAACGCAAACAGCGCGATGGAACTGGTGACCAGCATGTTCCAGGAGAAGATGTCGAGATTGCCCCAGTTCACGCCATCGCCCCGTTCGTAGATGACCGTCGCGATGAAGTTGATGGCCCCGACCGTCGTCGCGATACCGCTCAGATGCAAGCCCAACAGGAGGAGGTCAATCTGTGGGTTGGGCTGGACGACGGAGAGGGGCGCATACAGCGTCCACCCGACGCTGACCTCGCGCAACGACAGGAAGAAGGTAATCCGGTCCTCGGGCAGGAAGATGCTGAGGACCTGCCCGCCTATCTGGACGATGAGGCCAAAGCGGGCCATCAGCAGGGCGGGCGGGAGCAGCCAGAAGCCGATGGCGTTGACTCGCGGGAACGCCATGTCGTCGGCCCCGATGAGCAACGGGAGGAAGTAGTTCCCGATGCCGAAGAAGACGGGCAGGACGAAGAAGATGAGCATTGTCAGCCCGTGGGTCGTAAAGAGGGCGTTGTACGTCTCGGGCGTCCAGATGTCCGCCGGCGGCGTCAGCAACTCCGTGCGGAGCATCATCCCGTCCATCCCGCCCCAGAGAGCCGCGACGGTACCGAAGGCGATGTAGAGGAGACCGATTTCTCGGTGGTTCGTCGTCGTCAGCCAGCGCAGCGCCTCGTCCTGCAGGCGGCCCAGCTCGAACTGGAGCTCCTCGCGGGTGAAGTAGCCACCGTCACTGGCCGGTCTCGCTTTGTACCGGGCGCGAAACCAGAGGGTGAGGATACCCACCGCGAGAACTGCGAGCGCGGACCCTTCGACGACCGCTCTGTTCATCATCGGCGAGCCGTCGTGAGAGCCGTAGTAGTCAGCGTTTCGGTCGGTGAAAGCATTACCCGAGTCTCACGGAGCCATCGGCATAAAACCACGCGACGCCGGCCGCGTACGAAGCGGACGCCCGGCGCTAACTGACCAAGCTATATGATACCCCCGTCGTTAGTTGTGGCCAATGCGTCCCAGTCGCGCCCTCTCCTGGCTCTGCGTGTTCACCCTCGGTGCAGTGGTGTGCAGCACGCCGGCGGCCGCCCAGTCGGTGAACCGGGCGGCCATTAACGAGTTGAACGAACAGCTGATGTACGTCGCACTGCCGCTGACGCTGTTCGTCGAACTGATGCTCGTCTACGCCATCTATCGGTTCCACAACAACGACGACCCTAGACCGACCGTCGACGACCCCGCACTGGAGGTCACCTGGACCGCCGCGACGGGTGCCATCCTCGTGTTCGTCGGCATCTCCGGCTTTTTCGTCCTGGCGAACCCCTACATCTCGCCAGCCTCGGCCGACTCGACTGTCGAGGCGGGTGAAGGGATTGAAATCGACGTGCTGACCTACCAGTGGGGGTACGAATTTAGCTACGGCGACACGGGTGTCACCACCAGCGAGACGCTCTATCTCAGGAACGACACGGACGTCAGGTTCACGTTGCGGTCGACGGACGTGATACACTCCTTTTACATACCGGAACTGGGGCTGAAACAGGACATCTTCCCGAGCCAGGAGACGGTCGCACGGACCCACCCGACCGAGAACGGCACCCACCGGCTCTACTGTGCGGAGCTGTGTGGCTCGGGCCACGCTCGGATGCAGGCCCCGGTCGTCGTGCTGAACCAGTCCGAGTACGATGACTGGCTCGGGGAGCAACAGGAAGCCGGGACGAACAGTATGTCGACGCCCGACGCGAACGCGACCGCAGGCGCGAACACCAATTGATTTTATCGGGCACCGCTAACCCGCCCTCATGTCAGACGTACGCGAGCGAGTGCCCGCACTCACCGGCCTGTTGACGGCCGTGTCGCTGGCGCTGGTGTTCGGTGCCGTCGGCGGCGCGATTCCGAGCACCGCGCTTCCCCGCGCCCCCGAATCAGTCATCGAAGCTATCCCGACGGTCAACGCCGTCATCAGCGCCGCCGCCATCGGGACCATCGTCGCCGGCGTCCGGGCGATTCGCCGGGGGAACGTCGAGCGCCACCGACGGCTGATGGTCACCACCTTCGGCCTGTTCGTAGCGTTTCTCGTCCTCTATCTCTACCGCGTGACACTCGTTGGCCCGACAGAGTTTGGCGGCCCGGCCGCCGTCGAGACGTACGTCTACTTCCCGCTGCTCGCGGTGCATATCCTCCTTGCCATCGTCGCTATCCCCGCCGTCTACTACACGCTCCTGCTGGCAGTGAGCCACCCCGTCTCGGAACTCCGCGAGACGAACCACCCGCGAGCGGGGAAGGTAGCCGCGACGCTGTGGCTGGTGTCGTTCACGCTCGGTATCGTCGTCTACGCGATGTTGTATCTCCTGTGGTGAGCGAGCGGAGAGAAACGACCGTTTGGACCCTCGCTAGTCGTCTGCGGGACTTGGCTGCCCACTAATCTCGGGCCGGTGGACGTCGCGGTCGGTCTCCTCGCCCTCGATGTCGTAGGGGTACTCGCCGGTGACACAGCCGAGACAGAGGTCGGCCCGGCTGGAATCCAGCGTCGCGGCGATGGCGTCGATGGAGAGATACGACAGCGAGTCGGCGCCGATTTCCTCGCAAATCTCCTCGACGGGCTGGTCACCCGCGATGAGTTCGTCGCGGGAGGCCATGTCGATGCCCATGTAACAGGGGGCGATGATGGGCGGGGCGCCGATGCGGACGTTGACCTCCTCGGCACCGGCGTCCTTGAGTAGCTGGACGAGCTGGTTCGAGGTCGTCCCGCGGACGATGGAGTCGTCGATGATGGTGACTTTCTTCCCCTCGATGGTCGACCTGATAGGGTTGAGTTTCAGCCGGACGGCGCGTTCGCGCTCGTCCTGTGTCGGCATGATAAAGGTTCGACCGACGTACCGGTTTTTCATCAGCCCCTCGGCGAACTCGATATCGGAGCCGTCGTCCTGTGCGGCCTCCGCGTAGCCAGAGGCGAAGGCGCGCCCGGAGTCGGGCACCGGGAGGACGACGTCGGATTCGACGCCCGATTCCTCCCAGAGCTTGCGGCCCAGTTCCCGCCGGACCTCGTAGACGAGGTTGCCGTCGATGGTGGAGTCCGGGCGAGCGAAGTAGACGTGTTCGAAAAAGCAGTGGGCCGTGTTCTCCTGTTCGATGAGCTGGTAGGTGTCATAGCCGGTGCCGTCGTCGTGGAGCACGACGAGTTCCCCGGGGCGGACGTCCCGGATGAGTTCCCCGTCGAGCGTGTCGATGGCCGCCGACTCCGACGTGATGACGTAGCCGTCTTCCAGTTCGCCGATGACGAGCGGGCGGTTACCCTGCGGGTCCCGGACGCCCATCACGGTCTCGTCGTGCATGATGGTCAGCGAATAGGAGCCGTGGATTCGCTCCATCGTCCGCTTGACAGCGCGGACGAGGTCTTCCTCCAGCAGATTGCGGGCGAGGTCGTGAGCGATGACCTCGGTGTCGCCGTCGGAGGTAAAGGCGTGGCCCAGGTCGGCCAGCTCGTCGCCGATTTCGTCGGCGTTGACGAGGTTGCCGTTGTGGGAGAGCCCGAGTGACCCCGATTTGAACGAGACCGAAAACGGTTGGGCACAGCAGGTGTTGACGCTGCCGGCCGTCGGGTACCTGACGTGACCGATGCCGTTCGAGCCGTTTAGCGATTCGAGGTCACCGGGGGCGAAGGCGTCGCCGACCAGCCCCATTTCGACGTGGCTGTGCTGCTGGAAGCCGTCGTGGGTGACGATACCGGCTGACTCCTGACCGCGATGCTGGAGAGCGTACAGAGAGTAGTAGAGCGGGCGGGCGGCGTCTCGGTCTTCGAGTGCGATGCCAACAACGCCGCACTTCTCGTGCATGGTGATGGGTTATTCGCCGGCTTTCGACTGCCACTCGTAGTCACGTCGTTTCGCCGATTTGCCGAAGCCACACGACGAGCAGACCTTCTTTTTGGTGTGATACGATTTGCTTCCACACCGGCGACATTTCGTGTGTGTCGTGGTGTTTTTCTTGCCCTGGCTCGGGGTTCCTGCACCAGTCATGGGTTGATTGATACGACGTTATCGCCGCGTATAATCGTTGTGTCTTCGTCTTCGATTACGAGATTCATGTGTTGGTCGTAGCCGGTCAGCTCGCCCTCGAAAACCTCGCCGTCCTTGAGCTGTACGGTGACGGCTTCGCCGAGTGACGCTTCGAGTACGTCCAGCGGTCGTCCACTCATGTAGGATTGGCATCGTGACGGGCGCTTAAACGTACCGCTTGGCGACCGGAATTGGTCACTCGTCGAACAGGCCGCTACGCCGGCCCGCTGTCGACACTGTTGCCCCCGACGAGTTCCGGCAGCACCAGCCGGGCGAAGTGATAGATAACCACGAGCAGGAACGGCCCGAGGAACAGGCCGTACCAGCCAAACAGCAGCGGGCCGATAACGTACGCTATCATGACGAGCCCGACGTGGAGGTTCCGCCCGGAGACATATGGCCTGAGCACGAGGTCGGGGATGAAATCGATGAAGAGGACGGTGGCGACGATGAAGACCACCGGGAACCACAGCGGGTCCCCGCCCAGAATCGCTCGCGCGAACAGCCCGATAGCGAGCGGGACGTAGACGAGTTTCATCCCGACGACGGGGATGAGGCTCGCGGCACCGGCCAGGACGGCCAGCAGCGCGGGGTAGGGGATGCCGTCGGCCGGCGAGAGTGCGTTGAGGGTGATGTAGACGAACGCGGCGACGATGATGATGGCGAAGGCGTTGAGGATGTTGCCGAAGTAGACGCTCCCGAGGTCCTCATCGACCACTTCGAGGTAGTCGCTCAGGAACCCCTCCTGGTCGTGAAACGTCCGTCGGACCCAGTCGCTCAGCCGGGGGCCATCACGGAGCAGGTAGAACGCGACGGCGAGGGCCAGAAAGAGGTGGATGAGCGCGGTGCCGATGATTGGAACGTACCCCAGCGCCCCCTCTACGATGAGCTGGCCTGCGTTGACGATATCCGGATTCTGCAGCAGCGTCTGTGGGTTCTGGAACGTCCCGGAGACGTCCAGGTACGGCCCGAGCTGGTCAGTCAGTGGGCCGAGGTCGACGGTCTCCTGGAGCTGTGCAAGCTCCTGGGCCGCGATGGCGAGGGTGTACCCCACGAGCAGGACCACCGGCACGGCGAGTGCGAGCAGGGCCGTCGCGGCCGCGACGTTGGGCCCGAACTTCTTTCTGAACCGCCGGTAGGCCGGGCGTGCCACGTAGTAGAGAAACAGTCCGAGAATGAACGTCCCGATGTACACGAACAGTATCCAGGCGGTGATAGCACCCAACACGGCGGCCACTAACCACCACGCGACCCGGCTTCTGGAGTCGGGCCACTCCATACTATCGGCGGTGCCCCCGATTGGGCGAGTTCGGGCACACGATAGGCTGACCGTGAGAGGAGCGCATACCGCACCTATCGGCTCCAATCGGTTGGTTAGACGGCGGTTATCGGGGGGCGGCTGTGGTAAGGTCGGACTGTGGACTATACGCCGACGGCGAACGGTGCGTGGTCGTCTACACTGGCGGCAAAGCCGGCCAGCAGGTCCGCCAGGGCGTCGAGGTCGCCCTCGTCGATGACCTCGACCGGCGTATGCATGTACCGGTTCGGAAGGCCGACGTTGACTGACGGAACACCCCCACGGGATGTGTAGAACGCGTCGGCGTCGGTGCCCGTCCGGATGCCGGTCGCCTGTAGCTGTACGTCGATGTCGTCGTCCTCGCCGGTCGCCCGCAGCGCCTCGACGACCACCGGATGGTTGGTGCTGCCCCGTGAAACCACCGGGCCCTCGCCCAGTTCCACGCCGGTCGAGCGCTTGCCCGGGGAGTCCGGCGAGTCCGTCGCGTGGGTCACGTCGGCGGCGATTGCCACGTCCGGGTCGAGGTCGAAACCGACCATCTTCGCCCCCTGGAGGCCGACCTCCTCCTGGACGGTGGAGACGGCATGGACCGTGGCCTCGACGCCGTTTTCGGCGGCCCGGCGAAGCGCCTCGGCAGCCGCCCAGATGCCGATGCGGTTGTCCATTCCGCGGGCCGAGAGCCGCCCGTTCTCGAGTTCCGTGACGGTCTGCTGGAACGTGATTGGGTCGCCCCGGTCGACCGAGTCGGCGAGTTCGTCGCCGTCGGTCGCGCCCACGTCGACGTGTTGCTCCGAGACGTCCGGGACGCCGTCGTCGTCGCCCTCCCGTAGGTGGATTGCGGTCTGACCGACGACGCCGGCGACGGGGCCGTCGGCGGTGTGAATCGTGACGTGCTGGCCCCGGGAGACGGTCTTGTCAGAGCCGCCGATACGACCTATGCGGACGAAGCCGTCGTCGGTCAGGTCGCGCACGATGAAGCCGATTTCGTCGCCGTGGCCGGCCAGCGCGACGTCGGTGTCGTTCCCCGAGAGCGTCGCGACGGCGTTGCCGTAGTCGTCGGTGCGGACCTCGTCTGCGAACTCGCCCACGTAGTCGACCCACACCCGCTGGCTGTTCGCTTCGTAGCCGGACGGGCCGGGCGTCGAGAGCAACTCCTCCAGGAACTGTCGTCGTCGGTCGTCCATACCCCGCTTTGGCCATCGTCCGTCATGAATAGCCGGGGTTATATAACTGTTACAGAATACAGTACCTATAAGTAGTTACCAGTAGTAAACAGTAACATCAAGATGTCGCGGTCGTACTCGATTGGCGAGTTCGCGGATGAACTCGGTGTTCACGTCCAGACCATCAAACGCTGGTGTCGCAACGACAATCTCGATTATACCCGAACACCAGGTGGTGAACGACGGATTCCAAACCGAGAACTCCGCCGACTCGCGGGCGACACTCGGCCAACAGATCGTGTTGCTCTCTACGGTCGTGTGTCCAGTCACGGTCAGAAAGACAACGGCGACCTTGACCGCCAACTTGACCGACTCACAAACTATGCTCACGATCATGGCTGGAGCGTCGAAAACACTTACACGGACGTTGGCAGTGGTCTGAACGAAGACCGCCGTGGTCTCGACTCACTCCTTGATGATGTGCAAGAAGCCGACTACGGACGCATTCTCGTCACCTACGAGGACAGACTCACCCGCTTTGGATTCTCGTATCTTGAACGGTATTTCGACTGCTACGGTGTCACCATCACCGTCATCGAAGACGAGACGGACAAATCAGCACAGGAAGAACTCGTTGATGACCTCATCAAGCTCGTCGCCAGTTTCAGCGGTAAACTCTATGGCATGCGCTCCTCGAAAAAACAACAGGTCATCAACACCGTCGAATCAGAGGTGAAACCCGATGAGTGACCACCTCTCGCTTCCTATCCGTTTGCCAGACGAGGACAAAAAACGATTCGAGCGACTGGCAACACTCTCCCGTCGTGTCGCCAACCACGCCCTTGAAGACCACTGGACGCCAGTCCATCTGGACGGCATTGCCGACGCATCGCATCAGGCGTGGAAGCACTTCGATGAACACGAACCGTTCGAGCAACTTGACCTGTACCTGCCCTCTCGGTTTCGGCGCTGTGTCTTGCAGAAAGTCGGTGAAACCCTCCGCAGTCACGCCGACCGCCGAGACGCCTTTCAGTCCATCCAGAGCATGTTGCCCAACCACAAAATCCGACGTATTCACCGCCGTCGTATCAAAGAACGACTCTGGAGCGACGGCGACTATCTCTCATCGGGTTACGTGGATATTCTCATCGACCAACTCAACAGCTACTACGACCGCCACGGCACGTATCCAGACACGTATTTCGAGATGCAAGACTGTCCCGAGTATGAAAGCGGTGTACTGCCGTTCTCTGCTGACGACGGGCCAACCAGCGGGCAAGCCGTCAACTACCAGTACGACGGCGATAGCGAGACGCTGACCATCCGACTCAAGACGCCAGACAGACTTTCACCGGAGACACGGGGCGATTGGTCGTGGACAGAATACGAGCGTAGCGGCTATGAATCGTTTCACGACCTACTTTCCCACGGTGATCTCTCAGCTCCCGAGTTCCAACCCTCCCGTCGCAAAAGTGGTGATACCTACTACGAACTGTCGTTCCCCGTCGAAGTCGAACACGCAGAGGGGACTGACGGCACCGGCCGCGTACTGGCACTTGACGCCGGAATGCGGAAGGAGATGACTGCTGTGGTGGTGACTGACGATGGCGAGCAACTATCCACACCACATTTCATCCAGTTCACCGAACGTGACGGGATGCGACGACTCCACCGCGAACGTACCCGCCTGAACGACCGCCTTGCCGCGTTGCGCCGTGACGGGCGCGCCCATACTGACGAGTTCGCCCACATCCACAGTGAGTACGAGCGAGCGAACAGCAAACTCCAGCACAAGCGCGAGCAATTAACACACGACGTAGCCAACCAAGTCCTCGCACTCGCACTCCTGTACGACGTAGACGCCATCGTTCACGAGGATTTGCGGTCACTTTCACCACCGCGTGGCGAAGGCACGTTGTCGTGGGAGTTGTCATCGTGGGCACGACGGGACATCATCGAGAACATCGAATATCGGGCAGAAAGTGCTGGTGTCGCTGTCGAGCGAGTGTACCCGAAGGGGACGAGTCGGTCGTGTCCCCGGTGTGGTTCGACCGGCCATACCTGCAAGTCACCCGATCATCACCACGAACAGTGGTGGGGCGGGCACTTCCGGTGTGACAATGTCCGGTGTGGGTTCGAGGGCGACCGCGACTACATCGGGGCGCTGAACGTGGCTCGCGTATTCTTTAGCGAGACGGACGAGCTAGACTACGGTTTCACGTCCTCCTACACGGGGGATTCTGAAATCGTGCTAGCTCGCCGTTCCGCTGGTGAGCGAAGCGTCGCTTCGCGATCCACGTCAGAACTCGCTTCTGACGCTGGCACGCGGCTCACGTTTGGAACTGGCATCGTCGCCTACAAACCAGAACAGGCAGCGGCGACCACTGGTGGTGGGTCGGCTGTCATAGCGCCCGCTGTCGCCGTGCCCGAGTCGAATGCGGATGGTAGTGATGGACGTGGCCCAGTCGTCCAGCAGTGTACCCGTTTCTTACGGCATACTACTGAAAGCTACTGAAATTGGAACGGTAGCACAACGCCTAAGAGTCGAGCGCGTGATGTGTCAGTATGGTAGACATTACGCTCTTCGAACTGCACCTCGACGGCTCCGAGTTCACGGCGAACGCCCCCGGCATCGGTAAGAGCGACGAAGAAGGCGACGAAAGCGACTCCGGCAACGCCCCGCTGGGGCTGGTCGCCGGCCTGGTGCTGGTCGTGTTCGTGGTCATCGCGGTGGTCGCCGTAAAGAAACGGGGCGGCAGCGACGGCGGGGAGTCCCCGCTGGACGACGCGGAGTGATACTGGCGCCAGTTTGCCCCTCGGGAGAAGGCCTATCACGCCCCGCACCGTTTCCCGCATATGGGACTGTATCACAGCGTCCGCGCCGTCGCCGGAGCGACGGGCGACGGACCGATAGACTGGACGGCGGTCGCCGAGGCCGCAAAGGAGTCGACGGACCCCGGCGACCTCACGCTCTCGGCGGCGGAGACGGAGGGGTACACGACGGACGTCCGCGACGCCCGGGACCGGGTTCGCGAGGTCAGCGAACTCGATTTCGACCTCCCGGAGACGGTCGAGATTCAGAACCGACACCACTGGATAGACGCCAACGTCGCCACCTTCGAGCGCGTGATGGCGCCAATCGAACAGCAGGCCGAGTACATCCCTGGAGTCGCCCGGGCCATAAACACCGGCTCGATGGCCTTCGCGCTCTCCTTCCTTGGCAACAACGTCCTCGGGCAGTACGACCCCCTCTTGCTCGCTGACAACGACGACCACGCGCTGTACTTCGTCCGGCCGAACATCCAGCGCGTCGCCGGCCAGCTCGGCGTCGAGGACGACCGATTCCGCCGCTGGATAGCCTTCCACGAGGTGACCCACGCCGCCGAGTTCGGGGCCGCGCCGTGGCTCTCCGAGTACATGGAGGAGACGATGGAGGAGACCGTCGAGAAGCTCTCAAGCGGGGAACTCGACCGCTCCTCGCTTGGCGAACTCGACACGACGATGACCGCCGTCGAGGGGTACGCGGAACTGCTGATGGACCGCGCCTTCGACGACGAGTACGACGACCTCCGACGGAAAGTCGACGAGCGCCGACAGGGCCGTGGCCCGGTCGCCAAACTCGTCCGCCGGTTCCTCGGCCTCGGGATGAAACGCCAGCAGTACGAGCGGGGCAAGGCCTTCTTCGACGAGGTGGCCGACGCTCGTGGCGTCGCCACAGCGGGGCGGGTCTGGGACTCCCCCGAGACGCTGCCGACCGACAAGGAGATAGCGACGCCGCGGCTGTGGGTCGAGCGCGTGCTGGACTGAGCCTCCTACCGCTGTCGGTTCCCGCCCGTCGCCTGTTCGTCCCGATTCTCGGTTCGCTCCCGGCGTTCCTGCATTCGCTGTCCGGGCTTGGGGCCGCGCTCCCGGTCGTCCTCGTAAGGCGTCTCGGCGATGCTGTCGGGAAACGTTAACTCCGCGAGCGCGCCGCCGACGAGCGCGCCGCCGACACCGGCGCCGACTGCGACCAGCGGGCCGCTGGCACCCCACAGGGCCACCAGTGCCATCGAGAGCCCCACCAGCAGGGCGAAACCCACTTTCAGTCGGACCAGGAACTTCTCGCGGTCTTCCTTCGTAACCGAGGGACCGACCATCAGCGGGCACCCATCAGTAGAACCCCCGGTCGGTCGTACTCCATCGGGCCGTAGGCCGGCGAGTCCATCGCATCGAGCATGTCCGCCGTTGGACCCGGGCCAGAATGAACCCATCGGTCCAGGGGATTGATTACGGTGCCCGGCCGAGTGAGACGTAGCTGCGACAGTCGAGACAGGGGGTCTATGCGTGGCCACGACAGACGGTGATAGCGACGATATCGGCGTCGACAGCGCCCAGCTCCTCCTCGTCTGCATCTGCATCGCCGGGCTGGTCGTGGCGGCCTTCCTCGCGCCCGTCGTCGGGGCGAACAATCTCGTCGCCCCAGGTGGCAACGGTAGCTTGGAAGAGCAACAGGACCGCCAGCCCACTGACCCCGAGCCGGCCGATACCCCAAAGACTGTTGCCGAACGGGGAGAGAACGGCGAGCGTGACCCCGGCAGTGAGTTCGAACCCGGTGGCGGTGTCGCCGCCGGGGAGTACAGCGGTTGTTTCGTCTTCGTCGAACCCGAGCCCACACCGGGCCAGGATACCAGCGTGCTGGTCACCGTCGGTGGCGAGGCGGCGGCCGACGTCCCGGTCTGGTTCAACGGCGACTTCGTCGGCCACACGTCCGAGGACGGCACCGTAATCGGAACTGTCCCCTTCGTGACTGACCTGCACGTCACGGTGACCTCGCCCACGGAGGAACCCTGTCGGTTCTCCCGACAGGACCCAGCGGCGGTCGAGGGGGCCGGCCTCGTCGGGGCGGGTACAGTAGTCAGCGCGGCGTCAGCTACGGGTGCAGTCGCTGCCGGCGGGATATCGGCGCGTGCGCGGGAGAGCCCGCCGCCGCGCCGCCAGCAGGGCGACGCCAAGGGGGTGAACAACTCCACTCAGTACGACGTCGCGAACGACGTCAGTATCCGCGTCAGGGGCGACCCAATCCCTGGGGAGACCGTCACGCTCCGGGCGACGGTCGCAGGGGCTCCGATGCCCGACGCGACCGTGACCGTCGACGGCACGCGGGTGGGCCGGACGGACGCGAACGGCCGCTACGCGCTGACGGTGCCCGACCGGGACAGCGTCGCGGTGACGGTCAGTCGCGGCGAGATTAGCGGCAACACGACCGTCGACGTCCTCGAGCTGTCGGTACGCTTCGTCCCGCGACTGGTCGTGCCCGGCGAACGCGCGACAGTCGCGGTGACCCGGGGCGGCGAGCCGGTCGGGAACGCGACGGTGGCTCTCGACGGAGCCACGCTGGGGACCACCGGTCAGAGCGGCACTGTCGCCGTCGCCCTGCCGCGCTCGGTGGGCGGGACGGTGAGGGCCACCGCCGGTCCGCAGTCGGCCGCCGTCCCGCTGTGGCTGGCCTACTGGCTCACCGCCGCGATGACGCTGCTGCTCGCGTTTCTCACGGCCCTCACGACGGCGATAGCGGCCGGCATGGGCGGTCGCGGGCCCGCAAAGCGGGTCGCGTTCGTCTGGGGTGGCGTCTGGGCGCTGTTCGTCGGCTACGTCGTCGGTGAACATCTCGGACTGGGCGTTACAGCAGCCGCTGTCGTACTCCTCGCGCTGTACCGCTACCGCCGGGCCGTCGTCTCGGGCGGCGCGACGACCGCCGGGCTGATTGCGGGGTTCATCGAGTGGTGTAGCCGTGCCGTGCTATGGGTCGTCGGCGCCGTTGAGACGCTGGCTGACTGGGGCCGGGCGGGGGTCGGCCGCCTGGCAGCGTGGGTCCGGTGGCTCCGGGGCCGAGAGCCGGAGGTGTCGGAGAGCGAGGGTACTGCCGGCCCCGCGACGGGGTCGCCATCGGACCCGACCGCGCCGACGCTACGGCAGCTCTGGCGCCGGCTCGCGAGCCGGGTGTTTCCGGGAACGTGGCGGACCAGAACGCCCGCCGAGGTGTCCCGGGCGGCCATCGAACGGGGGCTCCCGCGCGGGCCGGTCGAGACACTGACCGAGGCGTTCCGCGACGTCGAGTACGGCGGCCACGCCGAGGCGAGCCGGCAGTCCCGGGCCGAGGCGGCATACGACGCACTCGAGTATCATCGCGACGAGGAGGACGGAGAATGAGACGGGTCGCACTGTTGCTCGTCGGCCTCGGTACGGCGCTGGTGGGGCTCGGGGCGGGATTCGGCCTGCTGGCCGACGAGCCCGCTGCGGGAGTGCCCGGCTGGATGGCCGCCCTCGCCGGGCTGGTCGTGTTCGTCCTGGCGCTCTGGAAGCTCGTCCGTTCGCCCGGCGGCGACGGGGTTGCACCCGCTCCCTGGAGCGAGGGCGGAGCCATCGTCAGCGACCCGCCCGAGGGGACGCCCAAGACGGACCCCATCTCGGGGACCGCGCTGTCCGATGTCGTCGAAGCGGCCGCGAGCGAGGCCCGGGAAGAGACCGTCGAAGCGGGGCTGGCGACGGTCCGGGGACCCCTCAGAGAGACGCTCGTCGCGGCGCTGGAACGGGGCGGCTGGGACCGCGCCCGAATCGAGTCGGCGCTGGCCGACGGCTCCTGGACCGACGACCCCGTCGCCGCAGCCGTCGTCGACGAGACCGTGGTTCCGCCGGAACGGCCGCTCCGTCGACGCGTCTGGGCCTGGCTTTTCCCCGGGAAGGCCGTCCGCCACCGCACCGCTCGCGCCGTCGGGGCAGTGGCCAGAGCCGCCGAGGCGGCGCTCCCGCCTGTCGTCGGCCAGCGGGCGCCACGCCCGATTCCGGTCGTCGAACCGACCCTCGATGACCTCCAGCGGGCCGCCGACGGGAGCTTGCGACGCGCCGTCGAGGGGTCGGCCTCGGTGGGTGCCCCGGAGTACGAGAACGACGACCCCGAAGACGCCCAGTCCCAGTCAGTCGGGTGGCCGTCGGGAGGGACCGACTGATGGCCCGACGAGTTCGCTGGCGCGGGGCGGTCGTCGCGACAGTGCTGCTCGGATTCGTCGGCGGCATCGAGGGGAACGGAACCGTGCTGCTGGCTGGGACGATTCCGCTGGCCTACGTGGCCTACGGGGCCCTCTCGACGGCGTCGGTGCCCGAAACCCTCACCGTCACGCGACAGGTCGACCCCCGCGTCGCGCCGCCGGGCCGTCCGGTAACGGTCACGCTCTCGGTGACGAACGACGGCGACCGGACGCTGTCGGACCTCCGCGTCGTCGACCCCGTTCCCGAGGCGCTGGCCGTCCTCCAGGGAACGCCGAGAGGCGGGGGGACGCTCGAACCCGGTGAGACGATGACCGTCTCCTACACCGTAGTCGCCCGGCGCGGCGAGTTCGACTTCCCCGCGCCACGCGTCCGGGTCCGGGGCGCCGGGGCCGGGGCCGTGGCGACGGCCGACCGGACGCCGGCCGGTGAGACACGGCTCATCTGCCGGCTGGACGCCGACGCGCCGCCGCTGTCCGATATCGGTGACACCCGCGTCGGTCGGCTCACGGCGGACTCGCCCGGCGAGGGTCTCACCTTCCACTCGACGCGGGAGTACCGCCACGGCGACCCCGCCGGCCGCATCGACTGGCGCGGCTACGCCAAGCAGGGCGAACTCGCGACCGTCAACTACGACCGTCAGCTCTCGGCGACGGTCGTGTTCGTTCTGGACGCCCGCAAAGCGGCGCGGGTCGCTGCGGGGCCGGGCCGCCCGACGGCGGTCGAACTCGGCGCCTACGCGGCGACGCGGTCGCTCAACACGCTGCTTGGCGCCGGCCACGGGGTCGCCGTGGCCGTCGTCGGCGTCGACGGTGACGGGCCGGGCGGGCTGATGTGGCTGGCGCCCGGCAGCGGGAGCGAACAGCGCTCGCGGGCCATCGCGGCACTGGGCGATGCCCTCGACGCGGCGCCGGCGACCGAGCGCGACCCCACGCGGCAGGCGAGAAAAATCGGCGGGTTAGTCGACCGGGACGCACAGTTCGTCCTCGTCTCGCCGCTGCTCGATGACGTACCGGTCGCGATGGTCGAGCAGTGGTCCGCGTTCGGCGGGTCCAGAACGGTTCTCTCGCCCGATATCGTGGCCTCGAACACGGTCAGTGGCCAGTACGAGCAGGTTCGCCGACGGACCCGCCTGGCCCGCTGCCAGGCCGGCGGCGCCCGAACCATCGACTGGCGGCGCGGGAGCCCGCTCCCGGCGATTCTGGAAGCGACCTTCGCCGTCGAGGCCCACCGGGCTGGCGGGGGCGTCCGCGCCGGAGGTGGCGGCTGAATGGCCATCGGCGGGACGCGCCTGGACACGCCCTCCGCCGTCGGTGACGAGGGCCGACCCCGTGGGGCCAGCCTGACCGTCGTCGCCGTGGTCGCCGTTGCGGTGCTTGCCGCCGCCGGCTTCCTCGTCGGCCAGCCCCTCGCGTTCACGACGTTCGCGCTGTTCGTCGGGCTGCTGTCGGCCGGGATGGCCCTGCTGTCCCGGGACCGGCTCCAGGCAACGGTGCTTGGCCACCTGCTCTTCCTGCCAGCGGCCGTCGTCCTGGCCGCGCTCGTGGGTGCGAGCGGGCTGGTCGCGTTTTCGAGCCCGGGGGTCGCCACGCTCGCCGTCGGCGGCCTGGTCGCCATGTTCGGGGTCACAGCGGGCTGGAACGACGTCCTCAACCGGTCGACGGTCACGACGACGCTCGTCCAGAGCGGGCTCTCGTACGTTTGCTTTCTCCTGTGGCTACTGGTCCTGACTACCGTCGTGGGGACTGGATTCCTGGGGTGGGAAATCGTGACTGACCTCACGCGAGGGGGTGGCCCGGTCGCCGCGTTTTTCGGCCTGTTTGGACTCCTCGGTTTCGCCACCGCCGGTCTCTACATCGCGGTGCGGGCGGTCCCGGCCATCGAGGTGACCCCGGTTCATCGGCGGCCTGACGCGACAGCGCGGTACGGGCGACTCAAATCAGTACTGCTCCGTTCGACAGCGGCCGCGTGGGGGGTCGTCGCCCTCGGCATTGTCGGGCTGGTCGGCGGGTTGATTGGGCCGGTGCTGTCGCTCCCGGGTATCCGGGCGACGGTCGTCCCGGTGGCCCAGCTGACCGCGATACCACTCGCCTGTGTCGCGGTGCTGGCCCTGCTCGTCGCGGTTCTCGCTTGGACCGTCCGCCATGCGACGGCGGGCTTCGAGCGGCTGTCCACGCGAACGGTCGGCGCGGCCGTGGCAGCGGTCTCGTACTCGCTCGCGTTGCTGGTCGCCATCCCTACCTTCCTCCGGCTGGGCTACGTCGGTGTCACCTTCCTCTTTTTCGTCCCGGTGCTCCCGCTGCTGGTTTATGTCGGCCTCGTGGCCGTCCTGTTGGGCTTTTACACCGGTATCTTGCCCGGTCGGGCGGCCTCGGCTGCAGTTGTCGCGGCCGGCCTCGTCGCGATGGGACTGGGCGGGGCGCTGGTCGGCTTCCCGTCGCTGTTCGTCTTCGGCGCGGTCACCGGCGCGCTCGTCGCCTGGGACGTGGGCACCTTCGGCCTGGGCGTGACCGCCGAACTGGGCCACATCCCCGAGACCCGCCGGCTGGAGCTGTATCACGGCGTCGTCGCCGTCGGTATCGGCCTGCTCGCCGTCGCCGGCCTGACCGTGCTGGACCTCGCCCGGCGGTCGGTTGGCTCGGCGGTCGGCTCGCCGACGACGATGGGAATCGCCGTCCTCGGTGTGGTGCTGGTGGCCGTCGGGCTGCGCGGCTGAGGAACGCCTGGGTCGGCCAGGGGATGAAACACTTTCATGCCAGCAGGGCCCAAGTCACCGGTATGGCCGAGCAATCCCTGACTCCCGAGGAAGCCGCCGGGCGGTGTCGGGACATCGTGGACCGGGTCGAGGAGGCCGTCGTCGTCGAGCGGCGAGTGCTGTACGAGACGCTCGCGGCCGTCATCGCCCGAGGTCACGTCCTCGTCGAGGACGTCCCGGGAACCGGCAAGACCGTTTTAGCCCGCGTCCTCGCGGAGTCGCTCGGACTCTCGTTTACGCGCATCCAGTTCACGCCGGACCTCCTGCCGGCCGACGTCACCGGCTCCAATATCTACAACGAACACGAGGGCCGCTTCGAGTTCGCCGAAGGGCCCGTCTTTACGAACGTCGCGCTGGCCGACGAGATAAACCGCGCCCCGCCGAAGACCCAGGCCGCCCTGCTGGAGTCGATGGAGGAGCGCCAGGTCAGCGTCGACGGGACGACCCACGACCTGCCAGAGCCCTTCGTCGTCATCGCCACGCAGAATCCGGTCGAACAGGACGGGACCTTCCGCCTGCCCGAGGCCCAGCGGGACCGCTTTGCCGTCAAGACCGCGATGGGGTATCCCGACGCCGACGGGGAGATGGACCTCCTGGCGATGCGGGACAACCGCCGGACGCTCGCGCCGAGCGTCGACCCGGTGGTGACCCCCGAGACGGTGCTTGCACTGCAGGAACTGGCCGAGGACATCCGCGTCGACGAGAAGGTGTGCCGCTACATCGTCGACCTCGCCCGGGCGACACGCGAGGACGACCGCACGGAAATCGGCGTCTCCCCGCGCGGTGTCCAGCGGGTGTTCGAGGCGGTGCGGGCGAGCGCCGTCATCGACGGCCGCGAATACGCGACACCGGAAGACGTAAAGCGGATGGCACAGGCGGCGATGAGTCACCGGCTCATCCTGACGACCGAAGCCACCGTCGAGAACGTCGACCCCGACGACGTCGTCCGGTCGGTGCTCGACAGCGTCGACGTCCCCGCCGTCTCGCCGGACGCCCCGTCGGCGACGGCAAACGGCGGGCCCGAAGAGCAGTCCTAAACGGTTTCCCGTCGCCGTCCCAGACAGCGGTATGGAGAGCGAACCGAACGTTCTCGGCGAGGAACTCGCCGTCTGTTCGACGGACCCGACGACGGGGTTCATGCGTGACGGGTACTGCTATCCGCTCCAGCGGGACCCCGGCCGCCACGAAATCTGTGCGGTGATGACCGACGAGTTCCTGCAGTACAGTAAGGCCCAGGGCAACGACCTGGGTACACCGAGGCCCGACCTCCAGTTTCCGGGCCTGGAGCCGGGCGACCGCTGGTGTGTCTGTGTCCCGCGCTGGATTGAGGCCCACGAGGCCGGGGTGGCGCCGCCGGTGAACCTGGCGGCCACGAGCGAGGACGTGCTCGAGGACGTCTCGCTGGAGACGCTGCGGGAGTACGCCGAGGAGTAACCCCGCTGACCGACAGCGTTTTTCCGGTCCCTGTCGTTGCTATGGCCGTGCAATTGCGCGGTGTCGTCGTCGGCGTCGAGGAGCCAAAAACCGTCGATACGCAGTACGGCGAGTCCGAACTGTGCGAGGTGACGCTCCGGCCCGACCGGGGCGCCGGCGACCCGACGACCGTGACGCTGTGGGGCAAGTGGACCGAGACCGCGGCGTCTCTGGAGCCGGGGATGGAATTGGCCGTCTACGAGCCCGACGAGCGCCAGTATCGGGGCGAGACGCAGTACTCCGTCGGCGGCGACGCGACTGTCGTCGTCGAACCGGACTTTCTCGTCGACGTGACCGACATCCGGGCGTGGGTGCAGTGCCCCCGGATGTACTATCTGCGGAAACTCGACGGCGCCGAACTGGCCTACCCGCTCGTGAAAGGGACTGTCGTCCACGAGGTGTTCGGGGACCTCCTTCGGGGGCGGGACGTCGAGACCGCTATCGAGGAGCAGGTCCACGAAGCGGGGCTCGATATCGGTCTGCTCGGTCGAACCGCCGACGGCGTCGCCGGCGACGTCCGGGACCACGCGAAAGCCATCGAAGGATGGCTGAATCAGGGAACGCTGACCGAAACTGACCAGTGGCGCTCCGAGATGACGCTTATCTCCGAGCGCTACGGGATGAAAGGGCGGGCCGACGCCGTCCGCCGGGGGATGCCAGTCGAGCTGAAGACCGGGAAAAACACCAAGCGCGAGCCGCGCTTTCAGGACAAGATTCAGGCGACCGCGTACGCCCTCATGCTGGGCGAGCGAGCGGCCAACTCGCTGGACGCCAGCGCGGTGATGGCCGGCGACGGCGGGGCCACGCAGACCCCAATCGACGCGGCGCCCGACACCGGCACGCTCCTCTATACCAAGAACGCCGCCGTCGACCGAAACGAGGAGAGCGGCGACCTCTCGCCGGCCAAGGAGTTCTCCATCGGCGCCGGCCTCCTCAAGTACGTCATCAGGGCCAGAAACGCTATCGCGGCGATGGAACACGACACGGGCGTCCCAACCGGATACGAGGCCAACGCCAAATGCGAGTACTGCTTCGAGCAGGACACCTGCATGGCCGTCTCCGGTCGGCTGGACCAGGAATCCAAGGCCGGGCAGGTCGGCGTCGCCATCCCCGACGAGGAGCGCGACTACTTCGAGCGGTTCTACGACGCAATCGAGGCCGAGCGCCGCGCGGTCCACCGGGAGTACGCCAAGCTCTGGGAGCAGACGCCCGAGGAGCGGGCCGACGACGACCGCGCGCTGGTGAATCTGGAACCGCTCGGACGAGCGGAACTCGACGGCGGCCAGTGGGAGCTTCGGGCGAAAGGGACGGGAGCCGTCTCGAAGATTCGCGAAGGCGACTACGTCATGGCCAGCGACGGCGACCCAATCAATGGCGACGCCGAACTCGGGCGAGTTCGACGGCTCGCCGACGACGAAATCGTCGTCACGACCGACGAACCCCTCGACCTGCGCCGGCTGGACGTGTATCCCTCCGAGATAACGACCGACCGGCTCCAGAACGCGCTCCACGACGCCCTGCTCACCCAGCCACCCGAGCGCAAAGCCGTGCTACTTGGACGCAGGGAACCGGAATTCAGCGACGTCACGGAGACGTTCATCGACAACAACGAGGCCCAGAACGAGGCCTGCCAACTAGCCGTCGGGGCCGAGGATTTTGCCCTCGTGCACGGGCCGCCCGGGACCGGCAAGACATACACGCTGGCGCGGATGGTCCGTGCGCTGGTTGCACAGGGTGAGAGAGTGTTGCTCTCGGCCTTTACCAACCGCGCCGTCGACAACGCAATCGAGGCGCTGGAAGACCAGGGGTTTACCGACATCGTCCGGGTCGGCACCGAGAGCGGCGTCCGCGAGGACATGCAGCAATACCGGTTGGAGCAGTCGGGCGACCCCGACGAGTGTGCGGGCCGGCTCCAGAACGCACAGGTCGTCGCGGCGACGACCGCGACCTGTGGTGGGACAGCGATGCAGTCACAGTCCTTCGACGCGGCCGTCGTCGACGAGGCCGGCCAGTTGACCGAACCGGGGACGCTGGCAGCGACGACACTCGCCGACCGGTTCGTGCTGGTCGGCGACCACCAGCAGCTCCCGCCGGTGGTCCAGTCCGACGACGAGACGCTCTCGACATCGCTGTTCGAGCGGCTCATCGAAGCGTTCCCGGACGCAGGCGTGATGCTCGACCGCCAGTATCGGATGGCCCAGCGCATTCAGGCCTTTGCCTCGCGGGAGTTCTACGACGGCCAGCTGCGGCCAGCGATGGGCGACGTAGCTGCCCAGCGTATCGACGACCTCGACGGCGTGTCGATGGACGCGCTACCCGAACACCTGCGCGACGGGGTGACCTTCGTCGACCCCGGCGGCACCCAGACGGGCAACACGAATCCGGCCGAAGCCGACGCGGTGGCGGCGACGGTCGGCGCGTATCGGGCGGCCGGTGTGCCCGCCGAGGATATCGGCGTCATCGCGCCGTTTCGCGCACAGGTGGCCGAACTGAACCGCCGGCTGCCGGACGTGGCCGTCGACACCGTCGACCGGTTTCAGGGGTCGAGCAAGGAAGTCATCGTCGTCTCCTTCGTCGCGACCGGCGGGCTGGAGGGCCCGATCTTCGAGGATTACCGGCGCATCAACGTCGCACTGACGAGAGCGAAGAAGGCGCTCGTCCTCGTCGGCGACGCCGACGCGCTCGGGACCGACCCCGTCTACGGCCGCATGGTCGAGTGGGCCGCGAACCAATGAATGTTCGGTCCCACCGAACTCGAGACATGGCCGTCGGTCACGCGTCGCGGTCGGCCTTTCGCCCGAGCAAGTCCGTGTAGAGACGCTCGCGAAGGATGCCCCGCAGTTCTGTCGCCCGGTCGTCGTCTACGTCGTAGGCCGTGGCCGACCCGCCGACGATGGTGCTCGTCGAGGCCGTGTCGGCCGTCACGGTCGCGAGGTCGCGGCGTCGCTGGAACGGCGAGCGGCCGACGAACACCGTCTGGACGCGGTAGTACGGCACGACGCGCGTGGTCTGGCGCCAGAACCCCGTCCGCGTCGCCATGACGTCGTCGTCGAGCGCGATACCGCGGTGTCGCCATCGGAGGTGCGCTGCCGGCGGGACGAGCACGAACAGCCCGAGCAGGAGCCACCAGTACCCGCCTTCCAGCAGAAACGTATCGACCGCGTAGCCGACGGCGGTGACCACGCCGGCGACGATGGCAAAACGGGCGGCGTAGCGGCGTCGGGCACGCGTGGGAGCCCGCTCGAAGTCGAGGTCGCCGAACGGTTCGATGTCCTGAGCGAGGTCGTAGACGACCGGACGCGGGGCCATCGGAACGGCGACACCCTGGCCCGACTCCCCGTTTCCACCGCTGTAGCCGGCGGTCTCGACCGCGAGGGTCGCAAAGCCGAATCGGCGCATGACCACGTTCTCACGGATAGAGACGGTCTGGACTTTCGACAGCGGGATGGTGCCGCTGTACCGGCGGAGCAACCCCCGCTCGTAGCGCAGGTCCTCGCCCTCGCGGACGAGGGTGAAGTCGTAGTACTCGACGAGGGTCAGGGCGACACTCAAGACGAGGGCGGCAACAAGGAACTGGAGGCCGACGAGAGCCACCAGTGCGACCAACCGGGGTGGGCCAAACGCCCCGAGGACCGATAGGGAAAGCGAGGAGCCCCCGCCCACCAGCCCGAGATTGAAGCGGAGGACACCGGCCAGGATATCGAAGCCCAGCGGGAGGCCGACGAGCAGGAGGACCGGTGCGGCCGGCCGAACCGAGACGAGCGCATAGGTCAGGAGGTCGCGGGTCGAGAACGCGAACAGCTCCTCGGTGTCGGGCCCGTCGGATGGGTCAGCGGCAACGCCGGTCGATTGTTCGGTCTCGGACTCGTCCGCCCCGTTCGCCTCGGCGCTCGTCAGCTCGGTCCCACGGTCAGTTGCCTTTCCACGACGCTGGACGAGGCGGCGCAACCGCTCGGCCTCGGCCCCGTCGACGGCGTCGAGCGTGGCCTCGGTGGCGGCCCCGCCAGCGGTCTCGAAGGCCACGACGGAGAGGCCCAGGAGCCGGTTCAGGATACCCTGTCTGGCGTCGACGTTCTGGATACGGCCGAGGGGTATCTCCCGCGATTGCCGGGCGAAGACGCCGGATTCGACCCGCAAGGTGTCGCCCTCGATTTCGTAGGTAAAGCGGTAGTACCGCGCGAGCGCGAACCCGCCGACGACCAGCGCCAGCGCCGGAACCACCAGGGGGGCGGCCCCGGCGGGCAGTCCCAGAACGCCGACCAGCGTGGTCCCGGCGATGAGGCCGAAAAACGCGCCCTGGAGCAGTCCGCGACCGACCTTCAGCGCTCCGCTGAGCGGATGAAGGCGTCTCATACCGCGTCCGTCGCCTCGCTCTCGCCGGCGAGGTCCCGCAGGCGTTCACGCAGTTCCGTCGCTCGTTCGGGCCCCAGTCCCGGAATCGTGATGTCGGCGCCCCGTGAGCCGGCGGTGTAGACGACGACGCTTGCGAGCCCGGCGGTTCGTTCGACGGGTCCGCGCGTGGTGTCAACGTGCTGGACTCTGACGTACGGGACCGAGGTGTCGGTTCGTGTCACCACCCCGCGAACGAGAAAGAGCGCGTCGTCCTGTAACTCGAAGCGCCAGATGCGGTGGGCCAGGACGGCGTGGACAGCGCCCAGAGCGACGAGTGCGACCCAGCCGGCGACGGCGAACTGGAGGGGCAACGAGACGACAAACCGGTCCACGACGAGCGCGATGCCGACGAGAACCAGGCCGCTGAAGGCGGTCCGACCCGCCCACAACAGCCTGACACGCGGGTGCAACGACTCCATACTGGGTCGTGGGCCGAGCGTCGGATTAAACGCACGCTCCGGGCCCGCAACAGGACGCCGCCGGACAGCGGTCAATCGTCTACCGCCACGGCGTCTTTCCCCTCGATTGCCTCCATAACCCGGCGGTGGAACTCCGCCAGCACGGCGGACTCGTCCTCGGCCAGCACCACGTCGGAGGCCAGCAGCGTCGCCAGGCCGAAGGCCCGTGGCGAGGGGGAATCGACGCGTATCGTCCGTACCGCCAGCGCGCCCCGCTCGATATCGGCCAACACGTCTTCGATGGCGTCGACGTTGAGCTTGTCCTGGAGAATCTCGCGATAGGTCTCCTCGACGACGGCGAAGTCCCCGAGGTCCTCGGCGAATCCCAGCAGCATCTCCGCCGAGACCTGCTGTTCGCTGGCGGACTTCTCGTACCCCTTGTACCGCTTGAGAATCATCAGCGAGCGAGTGGCGTTGATGCGGAAGTACCGCTGGAGGAGGTCCGTTCCCGAAAGGGCCGCCCGGAGGTCATCCCGGACGTCGGCGGGGTCGATATCCCGGACGATGCGCTCGATGTCGACCTTCCGATTGAGCGGCATCGAGAGCGTGAAGCCGTTGTCGGCGACGGCAACCTGGACGTTGGCGCTTGCGGCCTGTGCGACCCGGTAGGCCAGCAGGCGCGAGAAGCCGTCGTTGAACCGCCGGCCGTAGTTGGAGTGGACGTGGTAGTGCCGTTCGTACTCGTCGTGGTCCATCGCCTCCTCAATTACCAGTCGCTCGTCCGTGGCGACGCTCTCGGCGCCGGCGTAGGCCACCTGGTCGCGAAACATCCGCGCGATAGCCCGAACGGAGTTCTCGTCCAGCGGGACGGTTCTGAGCCAGTTGCGGACCGCCGAGAGCCCGCCGGCGTCGAGGTTCGCCAGCAGTTCGCGCTGGAAGGTCAGAATCTCGCGCCCGAGGTCATACGAGAGCGGGAGCCGTTCGGAGAACCACGACGGAACCGTGGGCCGGGCCGCCGTGGGGTCGACGTACACCTTCGACCCCCGCCGGTAGCGATATTCGAAGTTCGACCCGCCCAGCACGAAGACGTCGCCTTTCCCCAGCGTGTCCAGATACGACTCGTCGAGTTGCCCCACCCACTCGTCGCCGCTGCGGGTGATGACGTCACAGGTAAAAGAGTCCGGGATGGTCCCGATGTTGGTCATGTAGATGACCCGGGCCAGCCGCCCGCGCTTGCCGATGAGGGGCTCGCCCACGTCGTACTCCTCGTAGTGGTATTCGCCGTCGGGCGGGTCGTTGGTGTCGCGCCATATCTTCGCGTAGACGTTCTTGCCCTCCATGCCGGGATAGTCGGCAGTGAGATAGCGACAGAGCTGTTCCCACTGTTCGTCCGCGTAGTTCCGGTAGGGGTAGGCCCGTTCGAGGATGCCCCTGATGTCAGCTTCGGGCCGGACCTCGTTGATGGCCATCCCGTAGACGTGCTGTGTCGCAACGTCTTGGGCGTCCTCGGGGATGAACACGCGGTCGACGAAGCCGTCGATGGCCTTCCCGAGCATCACCGCACACTCGATGAGTTCGTCGCGGTCTAAGGCGATGACCCGCCCCTCGACGGTCTCGCCGAGCTGGTGGCCCGCCCGCCCCACCCGCTGGAGCAGGGCGGCGACGGACTTGGGGGAGCCGACCTGAACGACGAGGTCGATGTATGGCATGTCGATACCCAGCTCCAGACTCGTCGAGGTCGTCACGATGTCCAGTTCGCCACCTTTCAGCTGCTCCTCTATCTCGTGGCGCTTGTCCTTCGAGAGCGACCCGTGGTGACAGCCCGAGTTGTCCTCGTCGTAGTCGTCGTAGCGCTCCCGGAGGTTCTGGAGGACGCGCTCGGCACCGGAGCGCGTGTTGGTAAACACGAGCGTGTTGGTGTGGTCCTGGACGTGCTCGTGAAGCTGGCGGTAGAACCGGTCGGTGACGACGCTGCTCGGCGTGTCTATGAGGTCGTCGGTCGGACAGCTCAGTTCGACGTCGAGGTCGCGGACGAACCTGGTGTCGACGAGTTCGTACGGTCGGGAGTCGCCGCCGGGCTCCTCGCGGCCGACCAGAAACTCGGCGACCGTCTCCAGGGGCTCGACCGTCGCCGAACAGCCGATTCGCGTGGGCGACTCATCGGCCATCGCCTCTAGACGTTCCAGTGACACCGAGAGATGGGTGCCTCGCTTGTTCTCCGCGAGGCTGTGAATCTCGTCGACGACGACGTACTCCACGGTTTCGAGTTTCTGCTGGAACTTCGGGGAGTTCAGCAGGATAGCAAGCGTCTCCGGCGTCGTGTTGAGGATGTGCGGTGTCGTCTCGAGCATCGCCTGCCGGTCGGTGCTTGAGGTGTCGCCGTGGCGGATGGCGTGGCGAATCTCGACGTCCTCCCCGCGCTCGTCGAGTTTGTCGGTGATGCCTTCGAGGGGAACGGTGAGGTTCCGGTGGATGTCGTTTGCCAGGGACTTCAGCGGCGAGACGTAGAGACAGTAGACGCTGTTGTCGAGGCTGTCCTCGCGGGCCTTGCCGAACAGCTCGTTGATGATGGCAGTAAAGGAGGCAAGGGTCTTTCCCGAGCCGGTCGGCGCACAGACCAGGGCGTTTTCCCTCTCGTGGATGAGCGGAATCGCCTCCTTCTGTGGCGGCGTGAAAAAGCCCCCGTTGCCGGGGACGAACTCGCCGAACTCCTCGACCCACCACTGTGCGACCACGGGCGCAAGCCGGTCGAGCACCTCGGCGTCGTCGATATCGACCGATGCCGCGTCGAAAGCGGGGTCGGTGGCGGCGAGACGCTCGCGGGGGTCCATCGTCTGGATAGAAGTTGGCGCGGACGGACAAGTGGGTTCCGGGACCGTCGGTCAAACGACCGTGGTCGCCTCCACGAGATTCATTACGCTGGCCGTCAGTGAGTGGCGTATGTCCCTCCTCCCCTCCAGAGGCCCCGACGCCAGCGCGTCACAGGACGGTGAGTTGCAGGTCGTCGGCGTCGACGAGGACGTCGCCTCTGTCCTCGACGCGCTCTCCTCGGAGACGGCCCGGGATATACTCAACGCCGTCTACGAGGAGCCCGGAACCCCGTCGGAACTGTCCGACCGCCTCGATATGTCCATCCAGAAGGTCTCCTACCACCTCGAGAAGCTCGAATCCGAGGAACTCATCGCCGTCGCCGGCACCCAGTACTCCGAGAAGGGCCAGGAGATGACGGTGTACGAACCGCCCGACGACCCGCTCGTCGTCTTCGTCGGCACGCCCGACCGCAAGCGGACGCTTCGCTCGCTGTTCGAGCGCCTCGTCCCCGCAATCGGCTTGCTCACGGCTGCGAGTGTCATGGTACAGGCCGTATTCGGGACGATACCGGGCCTGTTCGGTTCGCCAGAACCCGCTGGCGGGTCGGACGCCGGCCCGAGCGCGGATAGTAACACCACCGGCGCCAACGAGACGACGGCCACCCCGGAGCCGACACCGACCGAAGGCGACGACGTCGGCATCATGGAAACGACGGAGCAACCGACCGAGACGCCGGCGCCGTCGACCACCGAGCCGTCGACGCCGGTCGAGATGGCGGGGGAGGCCACGGAGACGGCGACAGCCGTCGCGAGCGGTGGCGGGCTGGACCTCGAACCGGGCGTCACGTTCTTCCTCGGTGGCCTCCTCGTTCTGGCTGTCGTCGGGGTGACCTGGGCCTACACTGTGTAGCTCAAACGCGGTTTTGACCCTCGGATGGACTCTTTACGTAGCCGCCAGTAGCCCCGGGCCGCCGCCCGACACGTCCGCCCGCGTGTCCTCCTTCCCCGACGGCGGCCACCACCGGTTCCCCGGCGCTCCCCGCTGACGCAGGAATCCCTTTGCCTCTCCCCCCACAACGTGGCGTATGCGACTCACGTTTCTGGGAACCGGGAGCGCGATGCCCACCGGGCGACGCGCGCAGTCCGGCACACTGCTCGAAACCGACGAGTACGCGCTGTTGGTCGACTGTGGCAGCGGCGTCCTCGACGCGCTCGCACGGACCGACACCGGCTACGAAGGCGTCGACGCCGTCCTCCTGACCCACCACCATCTGGACCACGTCTCGGACCTCGACGTGCTCATGAAAGCGCGCTGGCTGGCCGGCGAGACCGACCTCACGATAGCCGGCCCGCCCGGGACGGCCACACTCGTCGAGGACCTGCTCGCCGTCCACGAGTACATGCAAGAGCGCCTCGACCTGACGCTGGTCGATATCGAGGCGTCCGGATTCTCGCTGGCGGGTTTCGACGGCGAGTGGCTGGAGACCCGCCACTCGATGCAGTGTTTCGCCTACAGACTCACACCGTCGGCAGGCGGGCCGACGGTCGCCTTCAGCGGCGACTCCGAGGCCTTTCACGAACTCGTCGAGTTCGCCAACGGCGCGGCCGTGTTCGTCCACGACTGCTCGTTTCCCGACGACGTGGACGTTTCGAACCACCCCACGCCGACGAGCCTCGGGCGGGCCCTGGCCGAGGCCGACGCGGACCTGGGCCGCGTCTATCTGAATCACCTGTATCCCCACACCGAGGGTCGCCACGAGGAGATGCTGTCATCGCTTGCCGAGGGCTACGACGGCGACGTTCGTTTTGCACAGGACGGACTCTCGATGACGGTCGAAGAGGGCTGAGAACGCCCCTCCCGAGTATCAGGCCCGCTGGAGCGTCACGCGAAACTCCGCGCCGCCCATCTCGCTGTTGCCCACCGTGACACCGCCGCCGTAGGACTCGGTGAGCGCGCGAACGAAGCCGAGCCCGAACCCGGTCCCCGAACTCTCGGGGCCCTTCGCACCCATCTCGAATATCTCCGAGCGGACCGCCTCCGGGACCCCCGAGCCGTCGTCGGCGAACTCGACGACGACGGAGTCGTCGCCCGTCACCTCCACCGAGATGCCCATCTGGACCGCCCCCTCGTTGTGGACGGCGGCGTTCGAGATGAGGTTCGTGAACACGGAGTCGAGCAGGTCGCCGCTGTAGACGCGGTAGTCGGCCGTTTCGGGGTCGAAATCGACGGTCAGCTCCGGGAAGTTCGCGTCGACCTCGGCGGCCGTCTCCTCGAGAATCCCCCGGAGGTCCCGGGGTTCAGGCTCGTCTTGCTCCTCCAGGGTGCTCACGAGGTTACCGACCCGCTCGATGAGGTCGGCGGAACTCTCGGCGGCCCGCTGTATCTTGCTCACGTACTCCTCGGTCTGGCCCTCGACCTCGCTTGCGACCGCGTCGGCAAACCCGGCGATAATCTGGAGGTCGTTGCCCAGGTCGTGGCGCAGGAGCCGGTCGTACATCTCTATCATCTCCTTGCGCGTCTCGAGGTCCTGGCGGGCCCGTTCGAGCCGTTCGCGGGAACGGATGTTACTGATGGCCGTGGCCGCGTGGGAGGCCAGAATCTCCAGCGGGCGGCTGTACTCGTCGCCGAACGTGTCCACTGAGGTCGAGCGGGTGACGAGGATAGCGGTCACCTCGCCGCCGACCTGTGCCGGGACTGCCAGCGTCGCCGTCACGTCCGAGTCGCTCTCGAGTCCGGCCTCGGGTCCGGTCGTGACGACGGTCTCGCCGTCTTCGAGGGCCTGTCTGGCGACCGAGCCGGGTTGGCCCCCCTGGGTCAGTCGCGGGTTCGTGCTGTGGACCACCTCGGGTTCACCGTCTCGAACTTCGATGAACGTCGAGTAGGAGAACTGGAACAGCAGTGACATCGCCTCAAGCGTCAGCGAGACTACCTCCTCGACGGACTCACACCGATTGAGTGCCTGCCCGTACTTGTTGAGGTCCGCGACCTGGCGCGCGAAATCCTGCTGTTCTTCAAATGACATGCTGGTGCATCCCCGATTCGTATTGAATTTGTCGGTACCAGTATAAAAATGGCCCCCGGAGATTACCAAATTCGATACTCCCACGGGCGCGGCCCCTGTCCTGCCATGCCCACTGCTCGTACTGGCGGCAGTATCGCATGGAGTGTTGGCGTCCCGTCCCAGCGTTGCCGGCCTCATCTCGACCGGGAAACAGCTGCGGCAACCCGTATCACTCGAGCCGGTACCGGAGCAAGGCGGCGATACCGCCGAGGTTCGCGAGCTGCTCGCCCGGTGCGAACTCCGCCGAGAACACCGTCACGTCGCCGCCTTTCTGCTCGGTCGTCTCGATGATACGGTCGGCGTCGACGTCCCAGTCGCCCTCGCCGGCCCGCTCCTTCCGGAGCCGCTCGTCGAGGACGAGCAGCGTCTCTATGGCGCCGAAGTCGGCGGCCTTCGCGACCGCTTCGGGGCCGTAGGCGACCTCGCTTCCCTCGCCGATTCGGGCCATCAGCTCGTCGATGTGGTCGGCCTCCTCGGCGATGCGTGTCTGTTGCTGGACGTCCTCGACGGCGCCGCGTTTTAGCACCTCGTGGACCCCACGGTCACCGACAGCCGCAGTGTCGACGGTCGTTATCTGCTCGGCGATGTCCGGAATCGCGTCCTCGAAGTACTCCAGCGCGTCCTGCTTGGTAAAGCCCGGACCGGCGAGGATGTAGGCGTCGACGTCCTGGCGCTCGAGCACGTCGGCCAGTTCCGAGAACAGCTCGTCACGCGGCCGGGCGTAATCGCCCTTCCCCGTCGTCGAAGTGATGGTCGCGCGTTCCTCGGTCCCGTACTGGGCGACCGTGTGGACGTGGGCCTTACCCTCCTCGATAGTGGCGATGGCCACGTCGGGATTTGCCGTGGACTCGACGGCCTCCCCGAGCCGGTCGTTCTGGTCGGGCTTCCAGCGCTTCTCGATAGTGAGTTCGGTGTGTTCCTCGACGTTTAGCGTGTGGTGAAAGCCGAGCTGGTCCTCGCGGGAACAGTCGACGATGGCACCGCCCACGCGCAGGCGGTTGGCGAACTTCGCGAACTCCACGTCACTCACCTCGATTTCGAGCCACATCGGCTCGCGCTCGCCGCCCTTATCCCGGAGGTTGTCGTCGTTGCGCTGGATGCGGCGAGTCGTGTCACCGGAGACGTGGTCGCCGGGCTCGATGATATACGAGAGGTGCCAGAGGTCGTCGAGCGTCTCGGGAACCACCTCGACGCGCTCGCGCCCCTCGCCGGTGGCCTGCCGGCTCTGTATCTGCATACCCGAACTCCGCCGCCGGGCCACAAGTGCCCTGCTATCTTGATTCAGCGAGAGAATCCCGCCGTTGACGGCAGGCATCTCCCGCACCGCCGAGTCGCCCGTCTGCATGGCTCGTCGTCTTGTACCTACCTATATTACGCCCAACGAGTATAAAACGCTGCGTGAGCGGTGCTACTCCTCGACCATCCGGCTCCCGCCGGGGGGGAGGAACTTCTGAATCAGGTCGGGACTTGCGACCTTGCGGACGAACGACTCGTCGGCGAACCGGGATTTGAACTCCCGGTAGAGCCGCTTTGCGATGTCGTTCTGGGCGAACTGGCCGGGTTCGACTTCGACGCTCGTGGCGACGTCGCCCTCGATGGCCGCCGGGGGGCCCCCCAAGACCTGCGTGCGGTTCTCACACTGGATGCCGACGGCGACGCCGACGGGCGTGTCCTCGAAGTAGGTCCGGTCGCCCCGGACCGCGAAACCGCCCTTCTCCAGGTACTCGCCGCTCTCGGGCGTCTTCGAGACCTGGTCGGGGTCGACCATGTAGACGTCGCCGGCGAACGTCCCGTCTTTCCAGACCGAGCTGTAGGAGACCGCGAACTGGGCGGCCTGGTCGAGCGATGACTGGGGGAAATCGACCTCCGTGGCGGATTCGCTCGGACCGGTCGCTTTGAGCACGGTCACCGGCCCGCCGTGGGCCTGGGCGTGAAAGAACCTGTCACCGCGTTCGAGATACTTCTGGACTATCTGTTCGTTGTCGTCGGCGTCGCGGCCGCCGATGACGAGATAGCCGTCCGAGGTGTGGAACCAGCGGAACTGCTCGTACCACTGCTCGTTCTTCCGGACCGGTATCGACGGTTCGGCGAGCCAGTCGGTCGGTTCGTGGTCGGCGTCGTCGGTCCCGTCGTCGGACTGGCCGGCGTCGTCGTCGGCCTCCCACTCGTCACGGCGCTGTTTGACCGCTTCGAGGTCTTCGCGGGTATCCTCGATGGCCGCCTGGGCGCCCTCCTTCTTGCCCTCGATTCGCTTCGCTTCCTTGTACAGTTCGTCGGCGTTCTTCTCGACCCCCGTATCGGCGTCGACAGTGACCCGGGTCCCCTCGATGTCGAGCGTAACGGTTCCCTCGCTGCCGTCGACGCCGACGACGGCTTCGGCGGCCGGAATTCCCTTGTCGGCGCCCTCCCCGAGTTTGGCCTCGATGTCGTCCCAGGAAACGTCCTCGGCGCGGGCCGCTTGCACCGTCGAGAGCACGTCGTCGACGAGGTCGTAGCGGGCGTAGAGCAGCTCGGCCTTCTCGCGTTCGGCCTGCGCGTCGGCCTCGAAGTCCTCGATGGCCTCCTGTTGCTGGCGGATGATGTGTTCGTACTTGGAAATCTCGCTCTCGAAGTCGGGACGCTGGGTTCCACCCCCCTCGACTTCCTCCTCGCGCTGGAAGTTGTAGAAGTAGTCGTCCAGGGCGGCGTTGAACGTATCGAAACGCTCGCTGTACAGGTGTTCGTACTCCTCTAAGGGGACCGGCGTGGCGTCGACGCGGCGGCGCTCGGGCTCGCCGCCCTCGGTCTCTATGTCCTCGTAATAGACACGCGGGTTGAGCGGGCCCTCGCGAAGCACCGACGCGAACCCCGAGACCACCTCGTAGAGCCGTTCGAGCTGGTCCTCGGTAAGGTCGTCGACGGACTCGTGGTAGTCGATACCGGCCCGCGTACACAGCTCCTCGCCGTAGAGGCCGCCGAAGTTGAGCTGGGTGGCAAGCGTCCGGACGAGGTCGGCGTCGGACTCCCGGATTCGGGCGACGAAGCCGTCGTAGTCGACGGTGAGTGGGTCGAACCGAGCGGAGGGGAACTCGTAGGGCGTCCCCGGGGCCACGGTTCTGGATTTCAGGCGCACGGTGTCGAGACAGTCGATGACCTCGCCGTGGCCGTCCAGTGCCGCGAGGTTGCCGTCGCCGAACAGCTCCGCGACGACCGTCGTCGAGCCGTCCCCGCGCTCGAACTCCAGTTCGAGGATGCGGTCGAACTCGAACTGCTCGACGCGGACGAGGTCGGCGCCAGACAGCCGGTTGCGAAGCATCATCGCGAAATCGGGCGGGCGCCCCGGCGCGTCGGGCACGTGGTCGGCCACAGCGACGTAGGCGCCCTTGACGTCGCCGAGTTCGATGATGAACTCGACGCGGCCCCGGTCGAAGTCCCGCATCTTGAGCCGCACGAGGTCGTCAGCGGTGTAGAGGTAGGCCTTGTCGAGCTTGGCGCCGGTGAACTCGCCGAGTTCGGTCCCGAGTGCGGCGAGGTCGACGCTCGTCAGCTCCCGCTTGTGGTCCATGTCGGAGGCTGTCGGCGGCCGTCCAAAGGCCTGTCGGGACAAATCGTCTCACTCTCAGTCGGGCGACCCGACGACGAGCACGCGGAGGTCGTTGACGTTCGTCCCCGTCGGGCCGCTCTATGGCAGCCCCGAGAGCGAACTCCTGGTTGGGGCCGCCACGCCCCCCGCCGGTGACGGTGACAGTCGTCTCACCGCCCGAGAGGACGACCGCAGGCGGTGAGATGGTATCACGCGTCGGCCCATTAATCCCGGCAACCCGGCCTGGGCCCGGCCGTCCCGCCTGTAGCGACCAGTCGAACCAGCCCGCCGTGTCAGCGTTCGTCAGCGATTCGCTCGCCGGTCTCCAGTCCGTTCCTGACGGCCGCGTGCAATCGCGGTTCCTCGGCCACCCAGTCGCCGGCGACGTAGAGGTCGTGGTCGGCCCCGGTCGACAGGGCGTCCCGGTCGACCGGCTCCTCGGGCTGGGCGTAGCGCCAGTGCTGGTGGTCGGTCCAGTCGGGGTCGGTCAGCCGGTCGTCGTCGAGCAGGTGGGCGGCCCGCCCGGCTATCTCCTCGAGCAACCGGTCGGGGTGGGCGTCGTAGTTGGCGACCGACCAGCCCTCGTTCATCTGGACCAGAAGCAGCGACTCCCCGTCGGGGACGTGGCCCGCCTTGCACTCCTCGCGGGCGAGCCAGCCGATGTCGTGGGCCGTGTCGGTGTTGACGGCGGCGTACCACGGGACGTCGAGTTCGAAGGGGTAGTGGAGCATCCCCGAGATAACGGTCCGGTAGGGCACGGAGGCGATGGTCTGGCGCAGGTCACGACAGTCGTCGTGGTCCCAGTCGGCCTCGCCGAGCAGGTCGGCGGTCTGTGGCGCCGGCGGCGTGAGCAGGAGCGCGTCGTAGTGTCCGTAGTCGGTCCCGTCGGCCGCGTGGACGCGCCAGCCGTCAGTCCTGCGGTCCAGCGTCTCGACCCGAACGCCGTTCTGAACGGTCGCGTCAGTGGCCGCGAACAGCCGCTTTGCCAGTTGCGTGATGCCGGACTCGTAGGTCCACTTGTGGTCGTCGCTGTCCCGACCTTCGCCGATGTCGCCGTCGCGCTCGAACGCGTAGATTGGCTCGTCCACGTCGACCAGCCCCTCGGTCGGGAGTGTCTCGGTGACCAGTTCGGTGACGCGCTCGTCGTCGGCCTTGAGATAGTTGGCCCCGTACTCGTAGACGCAGTCGTCCTTCCGGCGGGTCGCGGCCCGCCCGCAGACGCCGTGACTCTTCTCGAAGACTGTGACGTCGAAAGCGGCGTCCCGGAGGGCGTAGGCTGTGGCCGCACCCGCCCCGCCTGCACCGACGACTGCGAGCTTCGATGTCATGGTCGGACAGTGGGGCGGGGCGAGTAAATAACCAGCCCAAAACGGCAGGCCGGAGCGAGATTACTCCAGCTGTTTGCTGACGTAGGGGCCGTCCTGCTTGTAGCCGAGTTTCTCCCGGTAGTACTGCCGGACGCCGATGCCGGAGATGACCGCAATCTTCGAGAAGCCGGCATCACGAGCCAGTTCCTCCGCCTCGGCGAGCAGGCGCTTGCCGTACCCCCTGTGTTGGTGGTCGTCGTCCCCCGCCGTCTGTCCGACACCCACGGAGTTCCCGTAGACGTGGAGTTCCCGGACCAGCGCGGCGTCGTCGAGTTCGCGGCGGACTGGGTCCGATGCTGTGGACGGCGCGGTTCCGCCGTCCGCGTGGGAGGGAAACCGGAGCCGACAGAAGCCCACCAGCACGTCGGTGTCGAAGTCCTCGAAGGAGATAAACTGCTCCGTGCCGCCACAGGCCTCGTAGGTCATCACGTTCAGGTCGATGTCCTCGGCGACCGCCTCGGAGTGACCCGCTTCCCGACAGCGGATACACTCGCAGGCCCAGCCGTGCTTTTCCATCTCCTTCCAGGCGAGTTGACGGAGGTTGGACTTCCAGACGCCACCCTCGATGAAATCCGCCGGAATGTCCCGCTGGACCCGCTGGAGGCGGGTGTAGCGGGGAATCATGTCCTTGATTTCGGCGACGAGTTCGGCCGCCTCCTCGTTGTTCAGGGGGTCGTAGTCGTTCTTTTTCCACCAGTCGTACGTGACGGTGCCCGGCACGACGAGTGTCGGATAGATTTTGAGGTAATCCGGCTTCCAGTCGGTCTCCGAGAAGATTCGCCGGAAGTCCTCCAGACACATCTCCTTGCTCATCCCGGGTTGGCCCGGCATCATGTGGAAGCCGACCTTGAACGCCGAGTCTCGCAGCCGGCGGTTGGCGTCGATGCTCGCCTGGACGCCGTGGCCCCGGTGCATCTCGCGGTTGATTCGCTCGAAGGTCGTCTGGACGCCGACCTCCACTTTCGTCCCCCCAAGCCGGAGCATCCGGTCTATCTGCTCGGGGTCACACCAGTCGGGCTTGGTCTCGAAGGTGGTCGCGACGTTTCGGACGTCGGCGGTCTCGTTTTCGGCGATGACGTCCTCCAGATAGCGGAAGTCGTAGTCGTCCTCGGCGAAACTGATGTCTTCGGCGGGCTGTGGCTCGGCGTCGACGTCGAAGTCGTTCATCGCCTCCAGGGCCCGCTTGACGAACCACTCCTGATAGTCGTGGCTCCGAGCGGTCATCGTCCCGCCCATGATAATCAACTCCGCTTTGTCGACCGGGTGGCCGATTTCCCGGAGCTGATTCAGCCGGAGGGTCACCTGGCCGTAGGGGTCGTAATCGTTTTGCTCGCCGCGAGCGGCGGCGGGCTCGTGGCCGGTGTACGATTGGGCCGAGGAGAACTCCGAGTCCGGCCCGCCCGGACAGTAGAGACACTTCCCGTGGGGACACCGATGGGGCGAGGTCATGATGGCAATCGGCGAGACGCCCGACGCGGTACGGACCGGCTTGCGCTGGAGCACCTCCTCTAAGACCTCGCGGTGTTCCTGTGGCGCGTAGTCGAGCAGTTCGGAGTTCTGGGGGACCTTCGGGGCCGAGTACTCCCGGCAGACGTCGATTTTGGCTCTCTCGACATCGTCGCGTTCGACCTCGCCGGCGAGGATGCGGTCGACCAGCTCCGCACACACCTGCTGGAAGGCCTCGGTCTCCTCCGGTTCGGTCTCCGTGCTCATCGCTTACCGGAACTGGTCGACACGGCCGAATAAGCGTGTCGCTCGGGCAGCCGCCGACGGAGTCGGGCCCACAGCCCGCGAACGCCGGGTATGACCGACGTGTGACGCCGTACATCGCGACGAGCATTGACGGACCGTCGCGGCCGAACGGGAGTCGACTGGTTGGCGGCGTTCGACGCCGGCGACAGCTACGAGCGGTTCGTCGTCGGCGTCGACGCGCTCGTCGTGGGTCAGCGACGTACGAACAGGTTCGTGACTTCGGGTGGCTCTACGGCGACCGGCCCACATGCGTCCTCACGAGCCGCGAGCTACCGAGTCCGTCGAACCGCGACACGACATCACCGAGTGACCGGTTGTGCGCGGGTGTCACACCTCGCCGCCAGTTTCAGTAGGGTAGCGATCGAAGATACAGGTATGAGCGACGCCACGGCGAGCGACACGTCGGACCGGCCCGAGTTCCGCGGCTGCGTCTTCTGTTATGCGGGCGAGTGGGCTTACTATGGCGCGAAGACGGCCGTAAGGTCGGTGTCCGGGACACGCGAGTGACCCTACGCGTCCCCGTCAGCGGATGAGCGGTCATCAACGCCGTCCACGTTTAGCCCGTATTCGGCCGCCCGTCGCCGCCAGAACTCTTCGTACTCTTCTTCGGTCTCCGAGACCGTCCGCTGGCCGCTTCTGACCCTGTCGAGCTTGACGTTCAGCTCCTCGACGAGTTCGTCCCCGACGTCGCCCGAGACGACGCCATTGCGCGTCGCGTCCAGCGTCGCGCTCTTCTCGCGCTGGAGAATTTGCCGTTCGCCGGCCAGCACCCGCTCGTGTCGGAGCACCGGGTTCTCGCGCGTCAGCGTGGCGATGGCCTCGCTGAGCTGTGCCCGCTCCCGCTCGTACTCGGCGATGAAATCGTCGTAAACGTCCTGTGGAACGTCGCCGTTCCGATGGAGTTCCTCGGTCGCGTCCAGCGCGGCCTCGACGGCTCGTGCCCGTCCGAGGAGGAGTTCGAACAGCTCTTCGGCGTCGCTGCGCGTGACGATGCCGACCCGGTCAAGCAGGTTCGACATCGTCAGTCCCTGTACCACCAGCGAGAAGGCCGCGACGCCGAACACCATCGCGCGAAGCTGCGCACGCAGCGGCGTCGACGGCGGTAGGCCGAGCACCAGCGCGATGGAAATCGACGCGTGAAGCCCGCCCCAGACTATCACGTGCTGGTACTGTCGCGGGACGGTCGGCTCCGTCACGCGGTTCGCCACGGCCGCGAGGGGGTAGACGACGGCCGCCCTGGCGGCCAGCACGAGCGGGATGGCCAGAGCGATGAGCGCCGCGTTGGCGACGAGGTCGTCCAGCGGCGTCGTCACGCCTATCATCAGGAAGATGAACGTGTTGACGATGAACGCGGCCGTCTCCCAGGTGTTGAAGACGGCGACCTTCGTCTGCGGGCTCATCGCGTACTCGGCGCCGCGGTTGCCGATGAAGAGGCCGGCGGTGACGGTGGCGATGACCCCGGAGAGATGGATGCCGAGAACGTCCGCCGCGTAGTGTTCGGCCAGCAGGAACGCGCCGTATGCGAGGATGATGGTCAGGATTATCTCCGTCATGTGGTCGTCGAGCGACGACATGACCGAGTACGCCAGCAACCCACCCACCAGCCCGACGACCAGCCCGCCCCCGGAAACCAGGACGATGTCGAGGAGCAACGTTCCGAGACCACGCGCGGTGAACAGCGCCGCCGAGCCACCCGCTTCGGAGCCGCTCACGTAGCCCAGCAGCGCCGTGAACACGACGACGCCCACGCCGTCGTTGATGAGGCTCTCGCCCTCGACGAGGGTCGCGAGCCGTTCGGGCGCGCCGAGTTCCTCGAATAAGGCTAGCACCGACACCGGGTCGGTCGGCAGTATCATCGAGGCGAACAGCAGCGCGAGCAGGAGGTCGAACCCCGGGAACAGGGACGCGCCAGCGAGGCCGAGCAGCGTGACCGACACCAGCAGGCCGACGACGGCGAGCAGCAGTATCGGCAGGCGGTCCCGGCGCAGGCGCTCCAGGTCGGTCGTCGCCGCGCCCTCGAACAGCAGTGGGGGCAGGAGCACGAGCAGGATCAAGTCGTGGGAGAGTTCGATTTCGATGGTGATGCCGACCACTGAGGCCGCGAAGCCGGCGATGAGCAGGGCGATCGTGTAGGGGAAATCGCCGATTTTCGCGACGAAGATGCCGACGGCGGCCGCGATGATGAAGACGGCGAGCAGATCCGCGAGCAGTGCTACGGGGATGCCACTTTGTGCCATTGTCGACAGTTGGGTGGCTCGGACTGTAAGTCTGGTTTACACTTTCACGATTCTTCCCAGTAGTTCAGTTCGGCGTGCCGGTCGAGATACGTCGATAGCGACCGCTCCTCGCTATCGCCGCCCGGTGGGGCACCGGCGTAGAGCCCGACCATGTCCCGGTCCGGATAGACGGTGATGTCGGGCTCCTCCATGGTCGAGTGCATCAGCAGGCGGAGGCCCTCGTCGCCGGCCTCGATGTCGTGGGCGCTCTCCTCGCCGGCCGGCAGGGCGACGTAGTCGCCGGCCGAGAGGGGGTGTTCGGTCTCGTCGGACCCCAGAAAGAGGGTCCCACTCCCGTCGAGGACGAAAATCGACTCCTCGTTGCCCTCGTGGTAGTGCCGGACCCACAGCCGCTTGCCCGGTGGTACCTCATAGAGGCTCGTTCCCAACGCCTCGCCGCCGGCGGCCGCGCCCAGTTGCTTGCGCTTGAACTGTCGGTCGCCGTGGTCGTGTTCGGTCCACTCCAGGTCGGCAACGTTCACGGGGCCGTCGCTCATACCGAGTCGACAGCGACCGGAGAAAAAAACCCTGTGTCGTTACAGGTCCTCGGCCAGCCGTTCGAGCGTGGCGTCGAGCACCGCGTCACGCTCGCCGGCCAGATACCGGAGGGAGCCGTCTCGGACGCTGCGGGTCGTGACGCCGCCCTCGGGCGCGGCCTCGTCAACGTCGGCGACGAGTTCGTGGAGGTCCACGTCGGCGTCGGTGCGGACGTACAGTGTGTCCGTGTCGTCACCGTAGCCGGTGGCTGGGCGGGGTTCGTTCAGGACTGGTCTAGAAGAGTCGGCGACAACCCGGCGCTGTTTTTCAATGAAGTCTGGGGATGGGATATCCCAGAGTTCATCGCGAAGCGAGCTATGCTGGCTGCTCCTCTAGGAATGCAACCGTTCATTGATTACATGAGCGTCGTTCCGAACACCTACTCGTTCATCGAATTCATCGTGCTCGCAGACGGTCGGCGGTACGCCAGAGTCTGGGACGCTAGTATCTATCCGTCACTCGCAACGTACGTCGATAAAAGATTACAGGAACTGGAGAAGATGCCATACAACACGGACGAACGGTTCAACGCAAATGTCTTCGCGTTCATGCTGGAGGCATCAGTTGGTGTAACTCCGTATCACACCCCACTCGACTTCTACTCCAGACTGATCAAAGATGACGATCTCAGAGAAGGGATGCTGCAGGAACCGATACAGGATCTGATCGACCTCCTGCCAGTTGGCTGGGGGGTCAACGAGTTGATGTCCGATGTACCCCGGGCGACTGTCGGCTTAGATAGTTATGACGGCGTGCCGCTCGACGAACAGGATGCTCCCTTCGGACTGGCTGAGGGCCTTTTATTCCCATTGGCAAATAAGGTAGAGTCGGAGTAGTACCCGACCAAACCCCCTCGGTTGCTCGGCGGACTGCTTAAACCTCTACGCTCCCCATGCCCCCCATATCACTGAACCGAAGATCATTCATTTCGGCCCTCTCAGTCTCGACTCTCTCGACAGCGGGTTGTGTGGAAATCGATACCGACCCTGAGCGAACGTGGACACCAGACCGCGACCGCCTCCGATGGCGTCGCTGGGTAGACGGACGTGCCGCTTCGAGTCCTGCTCTGCACGATGGGACTCTCTATATCGGGAGCTTCGACGGGGCCCTCCGAGCACTCGATCCGGGTGATGGATCCGTTCGCTGGACGTACGAGACAAATGGCGAGATATGGTCGAGTCCTGCTGTTACCGATACTGCGGTCTACGTCGGTAGCAAGGATTCGAATCTACACTGTCTCGGGCACGACGGGTCGGAAAAGTGGCAATTCGAAACGGAAGGAAGCATCTGGGGAGGTCGCCCCGCCGTGCATAGGAACTCCGTGTACGTCGGAAGTGAAGACGGAGTCGTCTACGCGATCGACGCCGGAACTGGGACCGAACAGTGGGGCTATCAAACCGGTGATGGGGTATTCGGACCCCCGAATGTAACTGGTCAGACAGTATTCGCCGGAAACAGGGGTGGCTCACTCATGGCACTCGATTCGTCGACGGGCGACCGACGGTGGGAGTTCACAGTCGATGATTCGTTCGACGCTGGCCTCGCGATGGCAGGAGACATAGTGTTAGCAGGGTGCAAGAACGAGACCCTCTACGCACTGGATGCCGAGAACGGCCGAAATCGTTGGTCCTACGGGACTAGCGAAGGGATCAACGTTAGTCCCGCGATTGCTGGTGGAACTGCCTACTTCGGCGATTGGGGCGGTAACTTCTACGCCATCGATGTGGATTCCGGTAACGAACGGTGGACGAGTGACGCTCCGATCGGGACGATCAACTGTGACCCGGTGGTCGTCGACGGGCTGGTCTACACGGGGGACCTCCGGGGGTACCTGCGCGCCTTCGATACCGAGACAGGGGAAGAGCAGTGGTCGTACCGAACTGACAACGCGGTCCACTCGACACCGGTCCTCACCGATGACACCATCTACTTCGGGAGCAACGACGGATACGTTTACGCCGTCGAACGACCGTAAGCAGTCGGCTAGCGCTCTCACAGGCGTTCTACGGTTCGAGCGACGGGGACCGGTTCGGCGGCAGCGGTTTCTATCCGTGAGTCCTCATCCCCCGTATGCATGCGCGTCACCGATTTCGACATTGAACGAGTACAGCGACGAGCGGTTCACCGCCCGCGAGGCGTTCCGGAGCGACCACATGAAGGTCGTCTGGGGGTACTTCGAGCCGGGGCAGTTCGTCCCGGTCTACGCGCCCAGCAGCGACATCGCCAGCCACGTCCGCGATGGGCTCCGCCGCGGCGTCTTCGATCCAAAGGCGGAGGTGGGAGACTGACCGCTACTCGTCCCAGTAGTCGACTTCGGCGTCCAGGTCGACGGTCTTCGAGATGAACCGGTCGTCGTAGTTACCGGGCGCGCCGCCAGCGAACAGCATCGCCGCGTCGCGGTCGACCAGCACGGACATGTCCGGCTCGTTCATCGTCGAGACAACCAGGAAGCGCGCGGTCGTCTCGCCTCGCGTCTCCACCTCGTGGGCGTGGTCCGGCGCGCTCGGCAGGGCGACGTAGTCGCCCGGTTCGAGGACGTGCTCTGTCTCGCCCGACTCCGAATCGTCACTTCCCAACCAGAGCGTCAACTCGCCGCCGAGGACGTAGATGGCCTCCTCGTTGCCGGCGTGGTAGTGGCGGGGCCAGGTCCGCTTGCCGGGGTCGAGTTCGTAGAGACTGGTTCCAAGCTCCTCGCCGCCCGCCGCCGCGCCGAGTTGTTTGCGGCGGAACGCTCGCTCCCCGTGGTCGTACTCCTCCCAGTCGAGGTCGGATTCGGTGACGATCGGGTCGGTGTCGTCGATTGGGTCGCTGTCGCTCACGGGCGAAGCGACGAATGAGAGCGGCAAAAAGGTCCGTCGTCAGGCTACTTCGTCGGCGACGACGTCGATGACGGCGTCGAGCACCGCGTCGCGCTCGCCGGCCAGATACCGGAGGGAGCCGTCTCGGACGCTGCGGGTCGTGACGCCGCCCTCGGGCGCGGCCTCGTCGACGTCGGCGACGAGTTCGTGGAGGTCCACGTCGGCGTCGGTGCGGACGTACAGCGTGTCCGTGTCGATACCGACGACGGCGTCGACCTCGTCGCGGACCGAGCGGTAGAGTTCGTCGAGCAGAAGCGTCTCCGGGGGGAACTCGTACTGGTGGGAGAAGGCGTCCGTGTCCAGGACGGCCACGTCGGCGTCACCGACGGTCTGGTACTCCAGGTTGGCCACGGCGGTGGCCACCTCGTCGTCGACCTTCTCGCGGAACTGCTCGGCGACGTGGCCGGCCAGCCCGCCGACGTCGTTCTCGTCGTCGCCGAAGACGAGGTCGGTGATGAGTTCACGCTTGTCCTCGTAGGACTGGTAGTGTGCTTCGAGCGCGACGGCCTCGCGAAGCTGCGTGACTGCGTCGCCGTCGTAGCCGGCCTCGCCCGCGAGGTCGACGTACGCCTCGGGGGCGTCCTCCCAGAAGCTCACGGCGGGGAGATGTCGGAGGTCCGCTCGCACGTCGGCGTTGACGTGGGCGGCGACGTTGGCCGACAGCGTCGTCGCAGTGGTGTCGGGTGCGTCGGCCAGGCTCGGCGAGACGACCGCGTCGACCGCGTCGGTGACGGTGCCGTCGACCTCGATGTCGTCGACGACGACGGTCAGCGCGCCGTAGACGTTCAGCAGGTCGAAGCCGTCGAGGCTCTCGCGGGTGCCACCGGCCGCGACGAAGACGAACAGGGGGAGCGCTTCGTCGTGGCGCTCCTTGTTGTCCAGCATCTGTGAGGTATCTTTGGTGGCGTCGTCCATGTCGTAGACGCCGCCCTCCAGGGGCCGGCGGTCGAAGTAGTGGTACTGGGCGTCGGCCCGCCGGTGCTGGTCGGTGACCAGCGGGAGCGTCGCACGCTCCAGTGCGCTGCCGGCGAGGTAGCCGTCGGCAGTGTTTGCGTGACGGACGATGACCGGCCGCTCGGTGAGGACCGCCTTGCGAATCTCGGTGGCCACCTCGATTAGGTCCTCCGAGAGGGCTGCGATAGTGTCGTCGTCGGCCAGCGGTTCCACGGCGTCGGGCCTGGCCTCGTCGTCAAGGGCGTCGGCCAGCCGCTGTTTCACCGCCTGGCTTTCCTCGTCGTCGAGGACCCTGAGTTCCTGGGTCTCGACCTGCAACTCGCCCCGTCGTTCGCGCACCTCACCGTCGAGTCGGGCGAAATCGCCTTCCTCGACTTCGGGATAGGCACGGACGCCGGCTTCCACGAACGCGGCGCAGTCGACGGTGCCGCTGGCGTCCTGGAGTTCGAAGACCGTCGGGCCGGAGGTCTGGCGGATGCCGACGACCTCGCCCTCGAGTCGGACGTCGTCGCCGACGTAGTCCGAGAGGCTGTCGACCGGAACAGTCTCGGGTTCCGCTTTGGCCTCGACTGTGGCCACACCGCCGCCCGTCGAGTCCGTTCCAGGCGAGTCTTCGGCAACCTGTTCGGCGTCGCTGTCCGAACCGACCGAGCTACCGGTGTTCGGTTCGGAGCGAGCGTCTGTGGTCGCTGCGTCCGACTCGGCCACGTCGTCTTCGGTGTCGTCCTCGTCGGCGGTGTCGTCTCCCGCGTCGTCGGCCGTCTCGGGGGACTGGGCGGACGCCCCGTCCCCGTCAGCGTTTCCCGATTCGTCTTCCTCGTCAATCAGCGTCGCGTGGCCAACGTCGGGGTCGTCGGCGAGCACGCCGCGGAACTCGCGTTCGGCCTGGCGGATGGACCAGCCGAGGTCGACGTTGCCGTTGTCGCGGACGTTCTTGACCTGGACGTACACCTCGTCGCCCGGCTCCCAGTCCAGCGAGTCGAGTCGCTGGTCCAGTTCGCTGCGGTGGAGCAGGCCGGTAACGCTGTCGCCGATGTCGACGAAGACGCCGAACTCGGCGAAGCCGTCCACGCTGCCGCGGTAGTATCGACCAACGTTGAGCTGGTCGGCGCTATTCCCTCGGAACTCGAACAACGCGTCCTCCTCGTGGAGGTCACAGATGTGTCCGTCGACGGATGTGCCGCAAATGATACACGAACCCATTGCCCGATGCAAGCAGGTGGGGCCTAAAACTGTTGTCGGATTCCGCGCGCCGGAGAACTCGCCCTCACCGACCGCTCATTCGAAGACCTCGCTTTCCGATTCCAGCAGTTCCAGCCCCTCTCGGACGGCCCTGGCCTGTTCCGGGAACAGCGCCACTTCGACCTCGCTTCCCTGTTCGTCCTCGAAGGCAAGTTTGACGCGCTTGTCGCCGTACTCGCACACGTCAACACCCTCGACGTCGTAGAGCTTGACCGTCGCAGCTTTGTTCGACGGGCCGACGTTCTTGAACGCGCCGTCCTTGAGTTCGAGCATGAAGTCGTCGATGTCAAGCGTGAGCATACTGACCCTACAGCCCCCGGCCTAAAGTCCGCTCGCACTCGCGAGCGCGGACATCGCGGCGAACCCACGAAAGCCGTACCCAAAGAGGATGGCGGCTGGCACGGCGCCGACGGCAGCGGCTTTCGGCAGGCTGAGTTCGTGGATGATGGCCGTCCCGACGACGTACAGCACCCCGGACCAGAGCGTGACGACCACGCGCAGTTCCGGGACGGGGAGTCCCGCGACGACGCAGGGCGCCATCGCGTAGCACATCACCTGGACGGTCTCGCTGATACCGCCCCGGTCGGGCGCGGTGGCGACCAGCAGGAGCGTCTGTATCGCCGCTGTCAGGTGGACCGTGATAGGCGCGACGAAGACGATGATACCCAGGAGGGCAAGCACGGCAACGCCCGGTGAGAACCCGCCGATTGCGGGGTAGGGGAACGGTCCCGTCGAGACGAGACCACGGGCAGCGAGTTCGACCACGAGGAAGCGGCCCAGTTCCTCGACCAGGACGACCAGCGACGCGAAGATAAGCCCCGGTGCCTGGTCACCAGGGGCGATGCCGGTCCTGAAGAACCGGCGCGGTCGTCGGAGGACTTCCGCCCAGGCGCGGACGATTGCCACCGGTCCCCGGTCCCGTCCCGTGCCCGTGGTCTCGACCCACTGTGTCACGTCCGTGACTGTGGACTCGGCCAGTAAGACAATTGCGAGTCACAGTCAGTCGTCTCCGGCACCTTCGGAGCGGATGCTCACGGCTCGGATAGAGTTCCTTCCCGGCTAATCATCCGCTCCGATGTTCTCTACCGACTCCAGACACGGCGGGTCGGGCTCGATGTTGGCGTACTGGACGGCTTCCTCGCCGAGTCGGGCCACCCGCTCGTCGATTCCGTCGTCGATAATAGCCCCGCGCTGGACGGCCTCGCGGGCTCGCGGCACGGCCGCCTGATGGGGGATGACCCAGCAGTTCAGGGCCCGGCAGACGGACCGCAGATGTTCCAAGGCGGTGATTGGAAACCCCCCGCCGGCGACGGCCAGCAGGCCCACAGTTTTGTTCTCGAACTCGTCGAAGCCACAGTAATCGAGCGCGTTCTTCAGCGGCGCCGAGTAGGAGCCGTGATAGACGGGCGTCCCGAGCAGTATCGAGTCCGCGTCGCGAATCCGCCGGGTGACCTCGGGCGCGTCGCCCGCATCGCGGTCGTCCGCGTCGAAGACGGGGAGGTCGTACTCGCGGAGGTCGAGCAGTTCGGTCGTCCCACCGGCGTCTTCGGCCGCCTCGAGGGCGCGCTGGATGGCGACGCGAGTGTAGCTTTCATCACGGAGACTGCCGACGACGCCGACGACGTTGGGTCGTGTCATGTGCGAATACAGACAGCGGCGGGCCATAGGGGTATCGCACCCCCGGGGTGCCAGGTCGGGGGCGGACATTGAAACGATGCGGACGTGGCTCGACAGCCACGGCGTCGACTACGAGTGCAACTCACGGACCCGCCGGAAGGTCAGACGCGCCATCCGCCGAGTCACGGGGCCGCTGTTCGGCAGCGAAACCGTCGGATAGGCGCTCCGTTCGCCGGTCAGTTGTGGAGGGAGGCGACGGTGTCGCCGTCTTCATCGGCGAGCGTGACCAGTTCGTCGTCTTCCAGGTCCGAGAGCAAGCCCCGCAGCCATTCGCGGCCGTGGTCACCGTCGGGCGCGTAGTCGACACGGATACGCGGACCCAGCTCATCCAGCGCCAGTTCGTCGTACTCGTTGAGGACGCTGATGACCCGCCCACGGAACTGCCGCCGGCTCCCCTCGAAGGTCGGCTGGGTCGGGACGTCCGGCGCGGTGAAATCACCCGACTGGTAGGCCCCACAGTACTCGCGCCAGGGACACTGCGCGCCGTCACAATCTGGCGTCTTCTCGCAGGCGACCCCGCCCAGTTCCATGATGGCGTTGTTCCACACCGCCGATTCCCCCTCGGGCATGAGCGCTTGGGCTGTCGCCTCGAAGGCGCTGTCGTCGTCGGGCACGTCGAATGCGCGATAGAGGACGCGCTTGACGTTCGTATCCACGACGGCGTTCCCGTTGTTGAACGCGAAGGAGGCGACGGCGTTTGCGGTGTAGGGCCCGACGCCCATCAGCTCCGAGAGCCCGTCCGGGTCGGTCGGCCACTCGCCGTCGCGCTCCTCCACTACCTGCCTGGCCGCCTCGTGGAGATACTTCGCGCGGTTGTTGTACCCCAGCGAGTGGTCCGTCCAGAACCCGACCACGTCGCCCCGCTTCGCTGCCGCGAGGTCCGCGACCGTCGGCCACCGCTCCAGGAAGTCCTGCCAGGCCGCGACGACGCGGTCGAGCTGGGTCTGCTGGCTCATCACCTCCGAGACCAGAATCTCGTAGGGCTCGTCGGTCCGGCGCCAGGGGTAGTCCCGGTGGTCGGCCTCGTACCACTCGACGAGGGCGTCCTGAACCGCCGTCACGTCCTCCAGGTACTCACCCGACTGCTCGCTCATTGTCTGCCCTTTGGCTCTCGGTGGTTTGTGTGTGGTGATTGTGGCTTCGATCACGGCTACTTCTGCAGGTGGCATCGAACTCATCGAACTGACGACGGCGGATAGTCGCAAGTCGTTTCTGCGGGCTGGCCGTTCGGACAGGCATGACCCTCGACGAACTGCAAGACGAGATACAGGATAGATACGCTGACCTGGACGACGACCTCCCGGTGTCGCTGGACCGCGAGACGCGCAACGAACTGGCGATGCTGTCGGTCGCACTCGACCCGGAGGACACCGACGAACTCGTCCGCCGGGCTATCCACATGCTGTTTCAGTCGACCGTCGAGCGGGGAACGCTCGACTTTCACCTCCGGTCGGGCTATGACTGCACGTACGACGAGTATCTCTCCGGGATGACCTTCGACGAGATGGCCGGTGGGAACCAGTTCCCGCAGGCCCAGGACAACGACGACCGGCGCTATCAGTTCTAGAGGAGCAGTAGGACCGTCAGCGCACTCGCCCCGCCCAGTACCACCGTACTCCAGATGGCGACACGCCCGGCGAAGCTTCGGTTCGGTCCCGGCGCCGTCATGGCGGCCTTGACGGCGATACTGGCAGCGGTGGCGAGCAGGATAGCGAGCGTCGCCGTCGTCTGGTCGATAGCGCCGCCCCGGTAGAGCAACACGGCGGAGGTGGTCGCGCCGGCACTCGAGACCAGCCCGGAAAGCACCGACGTGACGTACAGCCCGGCGGTTCCGAATCGAGCGCTGGCAACACCCCCGACGACGACCACGAGCAGGAAGACGCCGCCGAAGCTAAGAACGCCCCGCAGCGAGAACGGACTGCCCAGGTCCATCTCGACGTTCTCCGACCAGTCGGCGGAGTAGGCCGCGACGGCGACACTCCCGATAATAACGGCCCCCAGTGGGAGCAACGGCGACAGCAAGAGCCCGCTTTCGACGGTGAACACGACCGTGATGAGCAGGTTCCGCAGGGCCATCGCGGCGTCGGCAAGCATGATGGCGGCGACGGCATAGGAGGCGGCGGCGGGCTCCTGACGGACGTGGTCTATCATCGTTCCGACGACGGCCGTCGAGGAGGCCAGCCCGCCGAAGAAGCCGGTGACGGCGATACCGCGCCCGCCGTAGGTCTGGACGATGGCGTAGTTGACGAAACCGATGCCGGCGACGAACACCACCATCAGCCAGACCACCCGTAACTCGATAGCGACGCCGAGCGCGTCTCCGGGGAGGCGCACCGGGTCGCCCGGCAACAGCGGATAGATGACGAACGCGAGGATGGCGAACTCCGTCCCCGACCGGAGTTCCGCCTTGCTCAGTCCCCAGGCGAAGCTGTGGAGCTCCCGTTTCAGGACGAGCAACAGCGACGAGAAGACCGCGACGGTCACGCCCTCTAAGATGTATCCCGCTGCGACGACCGCGCCGACGCCGTAGGCGACGAGCAGGGAGACAGACGTAGTCAGCGACAGCGTCGGCTCCTCGGCCTGGAGCCCCTGCACCGCCAGCAGAATCCCCTGGACGATGACCAACACCCCGCCCAGCGTCAGCAAGGTATCGCGTTCCGTGACGGTGAAGACGGCGGCCAGGAGACTGACCAGTGCGAACGTCCGGATGCCGGCGGACTTCTGGGACCACTCCCGTTCGAGTCCGAGGAACATCCCGAGCAAGCCTGCGAGCAGGATTCGCAGGACGTCGGCGTCTATCCCAGGGGCCAGTTGTATCGACGTCAACACAGTCAACGTACGAACTGGACCGACTAATATGCCGGCTGTAATGACCTGACTGAATGTCTTCATCTACTACGCGACGGCGCCACCGCGTTCAGCCCCCTCGACTTCGTCGCCCCGGAGATAGACGACGTCCGGGAGGGGCAACGGAGCGACGATTCGACTCCGAAGCTGGGCACCGAGGACCCTTCCTAGGCATCCGCTTCGGTATCGACGTACTGGTTCTCCCAGTCGCGTCGGGCGTCAAGTTCCCGACGGCCGCGACGGGTCAGCGTATAGAAGTTGGTCCGACGGTCACGCTGGCCCTTCTCGATGAGTCCCTTCTCGACCAGTGTATCGAGGTTGGGGTAGAGTCGGCCGTGGTGAATCTCTTTCTCGTAGTAGGCCTCCAGGTCCTCCTTGATAGCGAGCCCGTGTGGCTCGTCGTGGCCGGCAATCACGTAGAGGAGGTCCCGCTGAAACCCGGTCAGGTCGTGCATCGTCTGTCCCTCTGCATGTATCAGGCTCTGAACCATTTAAACATGTCGGATTAACGGGCTACCAGTTCGAATACGCGACCGACGCTACCGGAAAGCGGCCGGAAACCGATGAGACAGATACATCCTCCATCTGATATAATCTAGCAGCTTCTCGGTGTGTGACGCCGGTGCTGTTATCTACCCGCCCGACCAACCGTCGGTATGCCAGAAAAAACCCTGTTCGAGAGTGAGCAGCTCATGGGTCGTGACGCCGTCGCCGACTACCTCCGCACGTTCGCGGATTCCCTGGAGTCCGGGTCCGACGTGACGTTGCAGGCGGGCGACCAGTCGGTGACGATGAGCCCACCGGGCGAGGTGGAGTTCGAGGTCAAAGCCGAGCGCGAAGGGCCGACCGACGGGGACGGCGAACTCAGTATCGAAGTCGAACTGGAGTGGCCCAAAAACGCGAGCGGGGACGGCGGCCTCTCCATAGAGTAGGCCGAACAGTCCCATCGCTGGGTCGTTTCGCAGTTACACCACGGACGCGGTAGCGTCGCTACCTGAGTTATTTCAGCGAAGTAAGTGGAAAGCGGCCGCCGAAAATGCGGCCGCTTGCCGCCCTGAATTGGTCCCCGCTGACGCTTCGGCCCTCCAAGCGAAGCGTCAACTGAGGTGAGGTGAGTGAGAGACTTAAAAGTACCGGCCGTATGGCGATACGGTAGTTCACTGATATTCCAGTTGTCCGTAACCCATAGCCGAATAAAGCCGACTGGTATACAGTTGCGCGTCGCCAGCAGCGTCGTGCTGACAGTCTGGCGCTCATCATGAGCGGGGCAGGCCGTTTTCGGCCTACCGGTTCTCGCGTTGTTCGACCTTGTTCAGCTCGATGAGCAGCCGGAACGTCGCCTTCACGAGGTTGGCGTCGACGTCGAACCGCTCTGCGTTCTCGCCGGCGCGGTCCATGACAGCCTGTTCCTGGGACTCGTCGGTCGTCGGCAGCCCCTGTTCTTTCTTGACCTGTGCGATAGTGTCGGCGACGTAGGTCCGCTGAGCGATTTTCTCGACGATTTCGCGGTCGATGGTGCGTATCTCCTCGCGCAGTTCCTCCAGTGACATCTCCTCCGGGTTCGAACTCATACTGTCTGTGTTCCGTCCGTTTGCGTGGTCGTCAACAAGGTTCTACCGGGCCGTTCGTCCCAGTACTCCCTGACCTGTTCGAGTGCCGCGCGCTCGCCGACGGCCGTAAAGGACGGGCCGGTGCCCGACAGCGAGACGCCCTCGACCTGTGAGACGCCCTCGATAATCGGCTCGGTGTCAAAGCCAAGCGCGGCACAGAAGGCCAGTCCGTTGACTGTCATCGCGCGCCTGTAGTCGCCGTCGAGGGCCAGGTCCTCGACCAGTCGAGCCATCGGCGCAATCTGGCGGCAGCGGTCCACGTCCGCGTCCGCCGAAAAGGACTGCTCGGGGGGCGTCCAGACGAGCACGTCCCAGTCGACCGCCTCGCGGGCCAGCAGGTCGTCGTTCCCGTTGTCGGTGACGGTGACGCCGCCGAGCATCGACGCCGAGGCGTCGTCGAAGGCGCCCGTAATCGTCACGCCGACGTCGCGGGCGGCCATCACGCCCAGTCGCGCCATGTCCTCGCGGGTCATCCGGTCGGTGGCCTCGAGCGCGGAGAGCGTCGCCATCACGGTGGCGTTGGCCGCCGCGCTCGAACTCTTCAGCCCGGAGGCCATCGGGACCTCACTCTCCGTGCGGACCGACCCGCCCGACACCGCTGGCATCCCCACGGCGCCACCGTGGGCGTCGATGACGTACTCGACGCAGCGCTCGACGAGGCTCGTGTCGGCGTCCGGCGCGCCCGCCACCTCCCCGGTCACGTCCTCGCGCTCCGTCGACAGCGTCACTGTCGCGGTCGTGTATTCGTCGATAGCGAACGCCGACCCACGCCCCGTCGCCAGCGCGTTCAGGACCGTCCCGGCGGCCGGCGCTCGTGCTTGCCCTTCCATCAGTGAGTGGTCCCGGCCGCCGGTATTTACTATCTGCGGAAGCGGCCAGTCCGACACGCGTTACTTTTGCCCGGTGAGCCTGAACGGCGGGTATGAGCAACCGTTCGGACATCCCGCCCGACACCGTCTCAGTGGAGTTGACCGAGGACGGCGTCGCCGTCGAGTACCTCGACGGCCGGACCGCCTTCTACCACGGGGTCCCGACGAAGGCCGAGGAGAGCGTGACGACCGCGCCCGGCAAGGACGCGCACGTCCTCATCACGGACAAGACCGAGACCTCGGGCATCATGGTCTACGTGAACGACCTCCGCACGCACGACGACATCATCGAGGAGAGCGGCGTCGGTCGCGTCATCCTTGAGGACGGCGAGGAAGACGAGCTGTTTCCGGGCGTCACGGTCACTGACCACCAGATGCGCGTCGAGGTGACCGTCGATTACGACGTGACCAACGGCCGCGTGTTCGTCTTCGAGGAAGACGAGATGAGCGAGCGGAGCGTCGAAATCGTGCCGGCCGAGTAGAGCAAATCTCAAGGAGGCTGTCGACGGCGCCGGTTCAGTCAGCGTTCACTGCAGGTACGAGGGGTCTTCGTCGTCGCAGTTTTTCTCGTGTTGTTTCGCGTCCGCCTGGTCGTCGAACATGAGCCCGCAGGTCTCACATTCGTACCAAGTCATCTCGTCGCGCTCGGTAGTGACCACCATGTGTGAAACTCTGTCGTCGGGCGGTAAATTGTTTTCCCGCAGTTGGTCAGAGTGACCACTGTGGGGCGCTGTCGGCGTACCGTCTCGGCTAGCTGCCAGCACAACGGGAACTCTCAAGGGTTCCGGAGGGCTAGCCGCTGGTATGAGCGGGAACGGCGGCGGGAGCGTCGAACTCACGGTCGAGGGTGCCCACAAGCGCGACGCCGGACGGGGTATCGCACGTCTCCCCGAGTCCGTGCGAAGCGAACTGGGCGTGTTGAGCGGGTCGCCGGTCATCATCGAGGGCGATGGGATGACCGTGGTGAAAGTGTGGCCGGGAGAGGGCGACGGCTCCACGGTCCGCATCGATTCGGACACGCGGGCCAACGCCGGCGTCAACATCGGTGACACGGTACAGGTCCGGGCAGGCTCGGTGACGGAGGCGACGGACATCAGCATCCAGCCCTTAGAGCCCCTGCCCGGTGCCGACGAGTACGCCCACATGGTGCGGACGCGGCTGGTCGACCAGATGGTCCAGGCCGGCGAGCGGACCCACATCGACGGGCTGGGGACGTTTATCGTGCGGACGACCGACCCCGACGGCGCGGTCCGTGTCTCGCCCCGGACCGAGGTGACAGTGCTGCCGACTATCGACGACCCGGACGACGGCGACGACGCCGGTAGTACTGACCGGTCGCCATCGACAGTGCGCCCGACCGGCGGGCCGGCCGAGGCGGCCACCGGCGTCAGCTACGAGGACATCGGCGGGCTGGACGAGGAACTCGACCGCATCCGCGAGATGATAGAGATGCCCCTTTCCGAGCCCGAGCGGTTCCGCGAGCTGGGTATCGACCCCCCGAGCGGCGTCCTCATGCACGGCCCGCCCGGCACCGGCAAGACCCTCATCGCGAAGGCCGTCGCCAACGAGGTCGACGCCTACTTCGACACCATCTCCGGGCCCGAAATCGTCTCGAAGTACAAAGGCGAAAGCGAGGAGCGCCTTCGGGAGGCCTTCGAGCGGGCCGAGGAGAACGCCCCTGCCATCCTCTTTGTCGACGAAATCGACTCCATCGCCGGCTCGCGGGACGAGGACGCCGACATGGAGAACCGGGTCGTCGCCCAGTTGCTGACGCTGATGGACGGCCTAAAAGACCGAGGCCGGGTCGTGGTCATCGGGGCGACCAACCGCGTCGACGCCGTCGACGAGGCGCTGCGGCGGGGCGGCCGGTTCGACCGCGAAATCGAAATCGGCGTGCCCGACGAGCGCGGCCGGCGGGAGATTCTGGACGTCCACACCCGCGAGATGCCGCTGTCCGACGACGTGGACCTGGACCGCATCGCCGCCCAGACCCACGGCTTCGTCGGCGCGGACCTGGCCTCCCTCACGACGGAAGCGGCGATGTCCTCGCTGCGGGCCGAAGACGAGCGCGAACGGAGTGAGCGCTCTGAAAGTGCGAGCGAAAGCGAAGGGCAAGCGGTGACCGCAGCGGACTTCGACGCGGCGCTCGCTGTCGTCGACCCCAGCGCGATGCGGGAGTACGTCGCGGAGACCCCCGACGTGGGCTTCGACGACGTGGGCGGACTGAGCGAGGTCAAACAGACGCTGACGGAGACCATCGAGTGGCCCCTCGAGTACGGCGAGTTGTTCGCCGAGACGAACACCGACCCGCCGAGTGGCATCCTGCTGTACGGCCCGCCGGGGACCGGCAAGACGCTGCTGGCCCGGGCCGTCGCCGGCGAGAGCGACGTGAACTTCATCCACGTCGCCGGGCCCGAGATTATGGACCGCTACGTCGGCGAGAGCGAGGAAGCCGTCAGGGAGCTGTTCGAGCGGGCCCGCCAGACCGCCCCGAGTATCATCTTCCTGGACGAAATCGACGCCATCGCCAGCCATCGGGGCCAGGGAAACGAGGTGACCGAGCGCGTCGTCTCCCAGTTGCTCGCCGAACTCGACGGCATCACCGAGAACCCCAACCTCGTCGTGCTGGCAGCGACGAACCGCCGAGACATGATAGACGACGCCCTCCTGCGCCCGGGCCGGCTCGAACAGCACGTCGAGGTGCCAAACCCCGACACGGCGGCCCGCGAGGAGATTCTCTCGGTCCACACCCACAATAAACCGCTGGGCGAGGACGTCTCGGTGGCGGCACTCGCCGGAGAGCTATCCGGCTACTCGGGCGCCGAGATAGCGGCCGTGGTCCGGGAGGCGTCGATGCTCGCCATCCGCGAGATAGCCGACGACCTCGGCCCCGCCGAAGCCACCGCACGCGCCGACGAAGTCCGTATCACCGGCGACCACTTCCGGCGAGCGCTGGAGCGGGCTGCCGACCGCTGAGACGGCCGCTGTCCTTTACAGGGGATTCCCGGGGGGCGATCGTATCGAGGATGGAACGGCGCCGCTGACGAGGAGCGGTGAAAGGCTGTCCGGACAGCCTTTGGCGGACGAGCGACGCCGTGTGGCCGAGCAGCGAGACGGGCTAAGCAACCGGCATCGACGTGAAAAGCGCCTTGCCGGCATCGGAGGGACGGTGCCCAGGGACAAAAAAGGCGCGGTCAGCGACGGTCGGCGAGTGCCGGGAACTCCGCGCGGACCGACTCGACCTGCCCAGCAGCGCCGCGTCGGCGGCCCGCTCGATGGCCTCGACCGCTCGCCGTCGGTTCTCGGTCAGTGCAGCGGCGTCGATATCCAGCTGTGCGAGCCCGAGTTTCATCTGTCGTCTAGATACTCGTTTAGCGCGCGTTCGAGGTTCTGTAGCTCCTGGTCGAGGTTCCGCTTGAAGAAGCGCTCGACGCCCGGGAGCTTCCCGTCAACGATGAACCGGTTTGTCACCCGCGTCCCGCCGTCGCCTGTGGGTTCGAGTTCCTGTTCGCCCTGGACTCGCATGACCTTCGACTTGCCGATAAAGCGGACGTACTCGGGTGCCCGGCGTTCGACGTCTTCCGTCTCGACCGCGATGGTCTGGTCGATGACTGGAATCGGGAGCGAGACGTGCCACGTCGCGCGGTCGTCGTCGTGAATCTCCCAGTCTTCGACGACGCTTATCGGCCGGGCACGCTGGTCGGGGTCGCCGATGAACTCCCAGACGCGCTCGGGGCTGGCCGCCACTGACATCGTCCGTTCGACCCGGACAGTCATACCCTCAGTCGGGCGTGCACCGGGATGAATCCACCGACTACTCGGTCGTTAGCCACGGAGCTTCCAAACCACGACCGGGTTAGCTCGGTGTGACGCGCCAGGTCGTCGAGCGGGCCCGACCCCACTTCTCGATATCTACTTCGTCGGCTTCCTCGGCGAGACGCGGCAGGCGGGCTCCGACCTGTTTCGACGAGAGGCCGAGTTGAGAGGCGATGTTCTTCGCGCGGAAGTAACTCTCCCCGCGCGAGACACTCTCCCGGAGGTACTCAAGAATGCGGCGGTCCTCCTCGCTGAAATCCACCATATAGACGTTACGTGTCCAGCGTTATTAATGGTTGCTTTCAGGACGTCATTCGGCGTAGACGTGCATGGCCACGAGTGCCAGCGAGGCGGCCACCATCGCGACACCGAAGGCCAGCCCGCTGTTGGTCAACAGCCCCGCCGTCTCTACCCCCTGTGCATCGCGGATGGCGTAGTTGTAACTGCTCACGGCGGTCACGCCCGCACCGATGAGGGCCACGACGCCAAAGAGCGCGCCCAGGCCAACGCCCATGTCGGATGCCGACTCCGTTGTCATGGGCGTGCGTTCCGCCCTGGCACACTTAGTTCATTCGGGGGAGGCCAGAAGACATATGAGGGCCCAGTATAGAGGGGGGTGTAATGAGCAAGCTGGTAGGCGCGGTACGCGGATTAGGGCGGCTACAGCAGGTCGCTATCGCGGTGACTGTGGTCGTCGGAGTCGCCGTCGGGGCCGTGGGGCTCGGTGTGGTCGGTACACCCAGCGTCGAGACCGTCGAGAACCGATTCACCGGCGTCTCGGCGAACACCACGACCGTCGGGACGACTATAACGGTGACGAACCCGAACCCAATCGGCGTCACGCTGAACGGGACGACAATCGACTACACCGTCTCGATGAACGACGTCGCGGTCGCGAGCGGCGAGAAACGGGGCCTCAGTCTGGAGCGCGGGAACACGACCCTCCAGTTCAGCACCGAGATGCGAAACGCCAGGATTCCGCCCTGGTGGGTCAGTCACATCCAAAACGGCGAGCGGACACAGGTCACCATCGACGCCAATATCACCGATTCGCTGGCGGGCGAGCGGTCCGTCACCGTCACGCAGAACCGGACCGTCGAGACCGACATACTGGGGGCGTTCAACTCCACGGAGACCCGCCCGGTCAACGCCGACAAGCCGTTCGTCTCGGACCCGGTGTTGTACATCAACGAGACGCGCGGGTCCTGGGACCGGGCGGCGACCAATCGTTCGGAGACCCCAATAGAGATGACTTTCGACGTCTACAACCCGAAGTCGGTCCCCTACACCGTCACCAAAATCGGCTACCGGACGTATATGAACGACGTCCGTGTCGGGTCGGGCGAGACTGACAGCGGGGCCCTCATCATGCCCGGCGAGCGCAAGACCATCGGGGTCCGGAACGTCATCCGGAACCAGCGCCTCGACCGGTGGTGGGTCACCCACCTCCAGCGCAACCAGAACACGACGATGTACATCGATTTCTATTTCATCGTCGAGGGCGGCGGCGAGCAGTTCCGCGTCGACCTCGACGCTATCGACTACGGGACGGCCATCGAGACGGATATCTTCGGCAACAAAGCGCAGTATCCGACCGGCGGGGAGACAGAATCGAGCGGGGACCCGACCACGGGCGGAAATGCTGGTGGTGACGCCACCGGGAGTGGCGATGGCTCGACGGACGGCGGTTCGACGGGCGAGACGGCGACGCCATCTGGGGCGACACCGACCGACGACGGCGAGCTGTTGGGCAAACTCTGACTACTGAATCGTCGTGTGTTCGGACTCTTGGTCGAGCGCGAGATTCGTCGCGATTTCGGCGTTCCGAACGGCGTACTCGGCGGTCTGCTGGAGACTCACGAGCACCTCACGGACCTTGAGCAGGGCCTCGTTGTCCATCTCCGGCAGGTCGCTGAGGATGTCCCGTTCCTTGTCGTCGATGCCGGCGTAGCTCTTGCGGACCTGGATGGCGGTGTCGTAGTCGCGTTCGACGGCCGCCTGGACGGCGAGTTCGGTTATATCATTGACCTCCTCGGTGAAGTCACGGATGCGCCGCATGGTCGAGCTATCGACGGCCAGCGAGTGGTCCTCCGCCTCCAGAGCGATTTCGGCGATGTCCTCGGCGTTATCGGCCGTGAGTTCGAGGTTCTTCGCGATGGAGCGGTAGCCGATGAGCGGGAAGCCGTCGTCCAGCCCAACCGCTCGGGCCAGGTTCGGGTTCTGATAGGAGGTAAAGATGAGCCGCAACAGGAGGACGAATATCTTGTTGGCCTGGCGCTCGCGGTTCAGGGCCCGCTGGGCGAGGTCGGGGTTGCCGTGGGCTAAGGCCTTGATGGCCTCGTTGCGCATCGTCGAGCCGGTCGATTCCAGGCGTTCGAGCAGGTTATCGAGCGTGAAGTCCTCGGGGTCGACCGAACACCGAATCGTTATCCTGTTTGGCGTCTCCTCGATGACGCCCAGCCCCATCAGCTGGGTCTCGGCGTTGTAGACGGCGTTGATGTGGGTTGATTCGAGGGTCTGGTCCTCGGGAGCCTCGACGTGGATGATACGCCGACCGAGCACGTACTGGGCGACGATGGCCCGCTCGACGGCGTCGGCGTCGAGATTCTCCGCGTGGATGACGGCCTCGGACTCCTCGGTCTGGACGGATTCCGGCATCACGGTCAGGGTCCCTTTCCCACCCATCCGCAGCGACACTTCGTCCCCTTTCTCGACGTCGTGGGCGCTCGCCCACTCGGCGGGAAGCGTCATCGCCAGCGTCGATGGCCCGAGTCGTTGAACTTTCCGCGTTTCCATATGTCCTTGGTTACAGATGAGAGACCTTAATCTTCACTATACAGCATATAATCTGCCGCAGGGTATACAATCATTTACAATCCGGGAGGTGTAGCCTACGACCCTCAGTCCAGCACTTCGACGAGTCGGCGTTCGTACCGACCGACACGAACCTGCAGCCAGCCGGCCAGTTCGGCGTCGAGGTCAGGGTCGCCCGTGTCGACCCGCAAGGTTCCCAGGCCGTCGAGTTTCCGACGGGAACCGACCACCTCGATGTCACACCGCTCGATGACCGCCGGGGAGAGCTGCTGGTTCCCCCGGCCGAAGACGAAGCCCTGGCCGCCGATGGGCGAGACGACGATGACGTTCCGGTCGCCGAGCGCGGCGAGGATATCCGACTCCGAGGCGTCCAGGGCCACCACCTCGCCGTCGCGCCAGACGTCGACGCCCAGCGTCGTCCCCTCGAAGCCGAGGCGCTCCTTGATACCCCCGACCGTGCTGCCGGGGCCCAGAACGTAGGTGACGCCGTCCTCGACGCTCTCGGCGACACCCTCAGCGAGCGTCTCAACGGTCCCCCCGCCGAGCTGTTTGGCCGACTGGCGTTGGTCCGCGACCGGAACGGTCGCCACGGCCCGGAGTTCGGTCACCACTTCGCCGCCGCGGAACGCGTCTTCGTCGATGTCGTTGACCTCGGCGGGTTCGGTCTCCGAGAACGTCGCGACGATGCGACCGGCCGCCCGTGGCGAGACGCCGAAGACCGACGAGTACACCTTGACGCCGGCCGGCACACCGAGCATGGGCGTCTCGGCGTCGAGGTCCGCGAGCGTCTCCGCTACGTCGACGGCGGTGCCGTCGCCGCCGACGAAGAGGATGCAGTCCACGTCGTGGTCGACGAACGCCCTCACGGCCGCCCGGGTATCCGCGCTCGTCGTCGCGTCGGGGTCCTCGGGTTCGCCGACGACGAGCGGGTCAAAACCCGCCGCTCTGGCGATAGACGCACCCATCGGGTCGCCGTAGGTCACCACCTCGACGTCCCCGCCCACTTCCGCCAGCGAATCGAGCGCCACGCGGGCTCGGTCGGGCGCCCGCTGCTCGGCCCCTCGCTCGCGTGCCTCGGCGACTTTCCCGTCAGTACCCTTCAGCCCGACCCGACCGCCCATCCCGGCGATGGGGTTGACGACGACGGCGATACGGCACATACCCCGCCTTCTGCACCCGGCGGCAAAAGGCACCCGGGAACGGGTCATTGAAGACGGCAGGCACAAAACGAACGACCATGCTTCAACCTCTCGCGACCGGCGTCCAGCCCGACGTCATCAACGCCGCCGGCGCGTTCGTCAGTCTCGGCGGCCTCGCACTGACCTTCGGCTGGCTGGCCTATCTCTACCGGTAGTCAGTGACGGTCACTCATCGACGGGGTCGACCCGCTCGCGAAGCCACGCCGCCGCCTCTTCGACGGCCTCGGCGTCGGTCCCCTCGAACCGCACGGTGACGTACTCGCCGGGGTAGCTACCCACCGTCACCGGAAACAGCTGTCGCACTTTGCCTATCCGGTCCAGCAGCGCGCTCTCGGGTTCGGCCGCGTCGACGGTGACGACGTGGCGCTTTTCGCCGGTGAACTCCTCGGCCACCTCGGCGAACATCCGTTTCATCTCGCTTGGCACGCCCGGCAGCACGTAGCAGTTCTCGACGACACAGCCCGGGGCGACGCCCTCGTGGTTCGGGAGCATACGGCTTCCCGCCGGTAACTCGTCGGTCCCCTCGGCCAGGTCCTCGCGGCTGTACCCGCCGTGTTCGGCCAGCCACTCGAGGACCGCCTGGCTCTCGACGACCTCGCGACCGAAGGCGGCGGCGACACCATCGATTGTCAGGTCGTCATGGGTCGGCCCCAGCCCCCCGGTCACGATGACGGCGTCGTACTCAGCGTGGTACTCGTTGACGACTCTCGCGATGTCGGCGGTTCGGTCCGGGAGCGTGGTCATCCGCTCGACGGTGACACCGCGGTCGCGGAGCTGTTCGCCCAGCCACGCGGCGTTCGTGTTGAGCGTCTCGCCGACGAGCAGTTCGTCCCCGACTGTGACCACCGCGACGCGCATGCGGCGTGTTTGGGCGGCCGGCTACAAATACTGTCTGGCGGCGTCCGGACGAAGGTTGAAATACGAACCCGGGACCACCCCCGCTGTGAGCTTCGTACTCGGACGAGAGGCGGGCATCGAGACCGGCCCCGTCGGGAACCTCGGGTCGTACCGCGCCCTCGACGGGAGCGAGGGAGCGCCCCTGCACATCGACCTCGACGGCTCCCATGCCGTGCTCGTCGTCGGGAAGCGGGGCTACGGGAAGTCCTACACGCTGGGTGTCATCGCCGAATCGCTCGCGCGGACAGCGGGCGTGGCGCCGGTCGTCATCGACCCGATGGGCGTGTTCGGGACCCTCGCCGAGGCGGCCGACGGGGCGCCGGTGCCCACGACTGTCGTCGACGAGCCGACGGTGACGCCGGGCTCGCTCGACCCCAAATCCTGGTGTGCGCTGCTGGGGTTGGCACCCGAGAGCGGTGCGGGCGGGCTGGTCTGGCAGGCCGCCGGCGAGAGCGGGTCACTCGCTGAGATGTGCGCCCACGTTGAGGCCACCGACGCGCCGAGAGTCGACAAACGGGCCGCGACGAACCACATTATGCTCGCGGAGTCGTGGGGCGTCTTCGACGCGGATGGGATGACGGCTGCTGACTTGGGACAGGGGGAGATTACCGTCGTGGACGTCTCCGGGCTGGACGACGCACCGATGAACGCCGTCGCCCGTGGTATCGGCGAGGCGCTGTATCGGGCTCGCGTCGACCGGGATATTCCACGGCTCCCCTGGCTGCTCGTTGACGAGGCCCACACCTTCTTCGACGGCGTGGCGCGGTCGGCACTGGAGACCATCCTCACGCGTGGCCGCGCCCCGGGTGTAAGCCTCGTCACGGCGACACAGCGACCGAGCGCCGTCCCCGAGGTGGCCGTCTCGCAGTCCGACATCCTGGTCTCCCATCGCCTGACCGCCGAGGCCGACCTGGAGGCCCTGGCGGCCGCCCGGCCGACCTACATGCAGTCCTCGCTGAGCGAACGGCTCCCGACAGAACCGGGCGAAGTCGTCATCGTCGACGACGCGACGGAGACGGTTCACGCCGCACAGATACGGCGACGGGCCACACTCCACGGCGGGGACAGTCCGAGTGCCAGCGACGTGTCCGTCGAGTGAGCGGTCCAGCCCGTGACCGCTACCGCCGCGAGAAACCCGTCTCGTCCGGACCGCCGTCGGCGATGTCCCGCCCGTGGTCGCCCGGCGCTGACAGCCGCCGCCCCAGAAAGTCGGCGGTCAGGTCGTCGGTCGCCTCGTAGTGGGCGCCGTCGAAGGGAAAGCCGTGGCCGCCGGGGACGACATGGTGCTCGACCGTCGTCAGCGGGTCCAGCGTCTCGGCCAGGACCGCTGATTGCTCCGGGTCGACCACGCCGTCGTCCTCGCCGTGGAGCAAGAGCGTGGGCGGCATCGACATGTCCGCTTGCTCGACCGGCGAGGCGAGGTCGCAGGCGGCTGGCAGGTCCTCGGGCGAACCGCCCAGATACGTCTCCCGACGGTCATCAAGGCCCATCCGGAAGTCGTAGACGCCGCTGTAGCCGACGACCGCCGACAGCGCCGAAGAAGCGCCGGGGTACTGCTCGGGTTCGAGCGCCGGGTCGTCGGCCGTCGCCGCCGCCAGAACGGCGAGGTTCGCGCCGGCGGAGTGACCGACGGCTGCCACGCGCTGTGGGTCCACCTGTTCCTGTGTCCGGCACCACTGGATAGCCGCCTTCACGTCGACCAGCGGGGCCGGAAACGTCCACTCGGGTGCGAGCCGGTACTGCGGTTCGACGACGAGATAGCCGTCCGCTGCGAGGTCGATTGCGTGGCGGGCGAACTCCCCCTTGTCGCCGACGGTGAAGCCGCCGCCACGGACAAGCACGGCTGCCGGCTTCGGCGCGGTCCCGGTGGCGTCTTCGTACACGTCGAGCAACAGCGTCTCGCCGTCGACTTCGTGGAACGGGATGTCCCGACGGACCGTGACGGTGGATTCTTCGGGTGGGTTCACGGCCGGCAGTCGGGCCGAGTCGAATAAAAATAGTTCGGGCCATAGGCCTCGACTTCGATGGTCTTGCCCGCTTGGGGAACCGGAAACGCCGGTGGTAGGTGCGGCGCTGGTTCCGCTGCCCGTCCTCGGTCTCGGCAGCGATGTTCAGCATGCTGTCGTCCCACGTGACGTCGATATCGTCGACGTCGAAGCCGGGGAGCTCCACACTCGGTACGAACTCCCCGTCTTCCTCGTACAGTTCGTCGTCGTCACGGCCTGTTTCGAAGAACTGTCCTGGCAGGTCTAGCTCACCCATCCACGAACTGGGTGTGGTCGTGGGAAGCGCCATACAGCGTGTCATATAAGTATATTCACAGGGATTAGCACAAGACATAGAAGTTAGAAGAAATTTTGTTTATTTGCGCTTTTACCAATGAATAGTAACTTATTGGCCCTATACCAAATCGAATATCGGTTTAGACCAGCGGAAACTTTGTATGTGGACAGCCACTGTAGTTCATACGTTGTGGCAGAAAATAATCATCCCACGACCACGCGAACGAACGAGAGAATTTTCACCGTGGCAGAGGCCGTCGAGTTCTCTGATGAACACGCCGAGATGACACAAATCTCCGAAACATCCGATTCGGCTGTCTTTGTTTGGGGTGTGAAACCCGGTCAGGAAGTTGCCCCACACATCCACCCCGACGGTCAAGACACATGGGTGATAATCCAAGGAACGCTCACCTACCATCTTGGAGACGGACAAACCAAGCAGATCGACGCCGGTCAGGTAGATGTCGCTCCGGAGAGAAACGTCCACGGGGGCGTCAACGAAGGGGATGACAACGTAATTTTCGTTTCTATCCATTCCGGCCCGGATATCGGATATGAAGAAGTTGACGATTGACATCCTAGAGCGTGCCATAGCATCCATGTTATAGCTTCTCACACCCCGGATTCGCTCAAAGTTGGTGGTTGCAACGACAAAGGTCGCCGCCGGGCACCTCCAGCCCGCTCGGACGGCCGACGGGGACGTCGCGTACGGGCTTTGGACTCGACATCGTCAGCACCATCGCGGACACACGGGTGGGCGGTCACCGAGGGCGACGCCGGCGGTGCGCGCTTCGAGTTCCGTTTCTAGGGATGTGTGAAGTACGCGACCGACTCGCCCTCGGGGTCGACGCTGTCGACGCGGACGAAGCCGATGCGCTCGAACTGGAGCATGGTGTCGGCCTCGTAGTCGAGATAGCCGGGTTCGGCCACGCCGGTCACGTCGCGGTCCATCGTCCGCAGCCACAGGACGGGGCCATCGGCCGGCGCCCAGTGGATTACGTCGACCCCCTCCTCCCGGACCGCAGTGATGTCGTCGCCGACGTACTCGAAGGCGTCGCCAGTGTGTCGGACACAGCCGTACCCTTTCAGCCAGACCCGCTCGCCCTTCGGGGGTAGGTCGTCGCCCTCGACGACCACGCCCGACTCGACCGAAATCTCCCGCCGGCCACGCGACTCGAAGTCGGGATGCAACGGCGGGTGGCCGGCGTCCGGTCCGTCGAGGACCGCTTTTTCGACCAGTCCGCCGTGGGCCTCGTCGTCACGGACAAAGAAGGCGCGGTCGGTGTCGTCGTCTATCAGCTCCCGGTTGTTCGCATAGACCGACGACATCGCGAGGTCGACGTTCGAGGTGGAGGTGCCCAGTTCGACCATCGCGTCGACGAGCGCCTCGCCCCGGATGCCCCGCCGTCGGAGGCTCGCCACCGTCGGCGCACGTGGGTCGTCCCACCCGTCGAGTTTCCCGTCGGCGACCAGCTCACTGATGGTCGAGGTCGACATCGACACGTCGTAGGCGTCGACCTGCACGTGGCCCCAGTGGACCACTTCGGGGTACTCCCAGCCGAAGTAGTCATAGACAAAGCCCTGCCGCTTCGCGGAGTCCTGCAGGTCGATGCCGCGGATGATATGCGTGATTCCCAGCAGGTGGTCGTCGACGCCACTCTGGAAGTCAAGCATCGGCCAGCAGCGGTACTGTGTCGCCTCCTCGCGCGGATGGGGCGTCTCTATCATCCGGAAGGCGACGAAGTCCCGCAGCGCCGGGTTCTTGTGGGTGATATCCGTACGCACCCGCAGGACCATCTCGCCGCTGTCGTACTCGCCGTCGACCATCGCCTCGAACTCCTCGGCGACGGTCGCCCCGTCTTTCTCGCGGTGGGGACAGGCCTCACCGCTGTTTTTCATGTCAGAGAACTCCCCTTGCGGACAGGAGCAGGTGTAGGCACCGCCCAGCTCGATGAGTTCGCGGGCGTGGTCGTAGTAGATGTCGACGCGGTCACTCGCCCGATAGACGTCGTCGGGCTCGAAGCCAAGATAGTCGATGGCGTCGAGAATCTCGTCGTAGGCGTCGAGGTCCGGCCGCTTGGTCTCGGGGTCGGTGTCGTCGAACCGGCAGACGAACTCGCCGTCGTAGCGGTCCTTGTACGTCCCGATGACCGCCGCCATGCGGGCGTGGCCGATATGCCACGGGCCGTTGGGGTTCGGGGCAACACGCATTCGCACCTCGCCGTCCTTGGCGTTCGGGAGGTCGGGCAGCGGGTGGTCATCGCCCTCGTCCTCGCTCTCTATCTCGTCTAACCTCTCCGGGGCGAGTTCGGCGATACGCTCCCGGCGCTCTGTACTACTCATCCCGTTGACCCGCTCGACCACCGGCGCGATGATACCGGGAATCTCGTCGCCGTACTCGCGAAACTCGGGGTTTTCCCCCATCAGCGGCCCCATGATGGCCCCGACCTGTGCCTCGCTGTCGTGTTTGACCGCGTTGAGGAGGGCGTTCGTCTCTGCTGTCTCCTCGATACGTTGGCGCAACTCGTCGTCCATGCACGTCACTGCTACCGCCCCGCTCAAAACGCCGTCGGACCACCTTTTTCGTCGTCGCCTTTCCTCACTCACTTCGTTCGTTGCAGGACGGCTCCTCGAAAAACGTGGGCGAAAAAGTGCTGACCGCTCGGCTTCGCCTCGCGGTCAGAGAAACGCCTCGCTACGCTCGGCGTATGCTACCGGTCGTTCAGCCACCAATGTGTTGCCCGACTCGCTCCAGCGCCGCCAGCCCGGTCACCTCGCCGGATTCGTCGGGGACGGTCCACAAATCGAGGCCGGGCAGTGACTCCCGCAACGCCGCAAGCGCCGCCTCCTGAACTGCTTGCTTCCCGAGACACCGCTTGCAGTCACCGGGGTCCTCGATGAGCTTGTTCACGACCAGCGTCGTCACCGGCACCTCGAACTCCCGTAACTGTTCGACCAGCCGCTCACTTTCTCTAACTGCCATCGTCTCGGGAACAGTAACGACGCGAAATTCGGTCCGCTCGGGGTCCCGAAGCGCTGCGCCGACCCGTTCCATCCGGTCGCGCATTTCAGTGAAATCATCGGCGCCGTCGCGCCGCTTCCGTCCCATCGGCCCGAACAGCATCGTCCGGGCGGTGTCGACCTTCTGGCGGACCTGGTCGCGGAGGTCCAGCGCCGTCGCCAGCCCGCGGTCCATCACCTGTGGCAGGTCCAGCAGTCTGAGGGTGTGGCCCGTCGGCGCGGTGTCGAAGACAACCCGGTCCCAGCGCTCGTCGTCGACGTAGGTCGCCAGCCCGTCGACGGCGGCGAGTTCGTCGCTGCCCGGCAAGACGCCCGAACTGAACAGCTCGGCGACCTGCTCCTCGTCCAGGTGGATACCTGCGTCGTCGAACTCCGAGGCCAGCGCCTCGAAGATGGCTTCGTAGCGGTCGATGCCCGCCTGCGGGTCGACCTCGACGCCCCAGAGCCTGTCGCGTATCTCGACTGGCTCCGGGCCGATGGCCCGTTCGACGGCGTCGCCTAGCGAGTGGGCCGGGTCCGTCGAGACGACCAGCGTCTCGAACCCCTCACGGGCCAGTCGCAGGCCAGTGGCCGCCGCGACAGTCGTCTTTCCGACCCCGCCTTTCCCGCCGTAGAGGACGAACTGGGTCACGGCTACCTGTAGGTGTCACACGTCTTTAACGCTCCGCCGGAGAAAAACGGCCTGCGTCAGTACTCGCGTTCGACCAGGTAGTCCGCGATGCCGGACAGCAGGTCACGGGCCTCGTTGTCGGGGAGGACTTCGAGGTTCTCCTTGCCGCTGGTGACCAGTTCCTGTGCCCTGTCGCGGGCGTACTCGATGGAGCCCGCCTCACGGAGCGTCTCGACGGCCGCGTCGATTTCGGCCTCGGAAACGGCCTCGACTGAGTCGGTGTCGACCAGGTTCGCGACGTCGACACCCTGCTGGCGAGCGTGTAGCGTCACGAGCGTCTGCTTGTTCTCGACGAGGTCCGACCCGCGTTGCTTGCCCAGCTTCTCCGAGGGCGTCGTCAGGTCGAGCAGGTCGTCCTGAATCTGGAAGGCCCGGCCGACGTCGAGGCCGTGGTTGTACAGCGCCTCGACGGTCGCGTCGTCGGCGCCAAGCAGCGTGGCCGGAATCGCCGCCGCCGCCCCGTAGAGGACAGCGGTCTTGAGTTCGACCATCTCGAGGTACTCGTCGGGCGTCACCGCGTCGCGGGCCTCGAACTCGATGTCCAGTGACTGGCCCTCACAGATTCGGGTACAGGTCTCGGCCAGCCGCTTGTTCGCGGCGACGCTCCGGTCGTGGGCCGCGCCCGTCTCGAGCAGGAACTCGAAGGCCTTCGAGTAGAGGGTGTCGCCGGCCAGGATGGCCGTCGAGAGGTCGTACTCCTCGTGGACGGACGGGACGCCACGACGGAGGTCGTCGTCGTCCATGATGTCGTCGTGGATGAGCGTAAACGTCTGGATGACCTCGATGGCGATAGCAGCCGACAGCAGGTCGGCCTCCCCGTCGTCGAGCGTGGGAAACGTCCGGTAGTCGGCCGACAGCGGTTCGACGTCCAGTAGCGACTCGCCGACCAGCAGAAGGACTGTCGGCCGGAGTCGCTTCCCGCCGGCGTCGAGCAAGTACCGGGTCGCCTCGTAGAGCCCCTCCGGTCTGACGACCGGGAGCTCCTCGGGCAGGGCCGCGTTGACCCGCTCTCGACGGGCGAGGATAGCTCGCTCGACCTGCTGATAGCGTTCGGACATCTTAGTCCGTGAGCTGAATCCTGTTGCCGTTGCGTGTGACATGCAGGTCACGACCGGACTCGAACCCGAAGTCCTCGGCGAGGTCTACGTACGGTGCGAACCCTTTGAGGCTCTGGTGGGCCGGGATGACGTGCTGTGGCTGGAGGGCATCGAGCATCTCGTAGTGGCCTTCCTGTCGGAGGTGGCCCGAAACGTGGATGTCGTCGTAGATGCGGGCGCCCTGCATGCCCAGCAGCTTCTCGGACTGGTAGCGCTGGCCCTCGTTGGTCGGCTCCGGGATGACCCGGGCCGAGAACAGCACCTTGTCGCCGTCGTCCAGTTCGTAGGGTGTCTCACCCCGGCCCATACGGGTGAGCATCGCGCGGGGCTCGCCCTGGTGACCGGTGACGATGGGGAGGAAGTTCTCCTTGCCCTCGTTCATGATTCGCTTGAACGTGCGGTCGACGGACTTGCGGTGGCCGTACATCCCGAGGTCCTCGGGGAAGTCCACGAAGTCCAGCCGTTCGGCGGTCCCCGAGTACTTCTCCATCGAGCGACCGAGCAGGACCGGCTGTCGGCCGATGTCGTCGGCGAACTCGACGAGGGACTTCACACGGGCGATGTGCGAGGAGAACGTGGTGGCGACGATGCCGCCGTCGTAGTCCTCGATGCTCGTCATGACGTCTTTCAGGTGGGTTCGAGCGACGTTCTCGGAGGGCGTGCGCCCCTTCTTGCCTGCGTTGGTACAGTCCTCGATGTAACAGAGGACACCCTCGTCCTCGCGGCCGATTTCCCGGAACCGCTTCATGTCGATGGGGTCGCCGATGACCGGCGTGTGGTCCATCCGCTTGTCCAGGCCGTAGACGACGGCGCCCTCGGGCGTGTGCAGGACGGGGTTGATGGCGTCGATGATGGAGTGGGTGACGTTGACGAACTCGAGTTCCGTTCGCTCGCCGATTTGCATCGTCTCGCCGGCGTTCATCTTGACGAGGTCGTTCTGGACCCCGAACTTCTCCTCGCCCTTTATCTGCTGTTTGACCAGTTCGATGGTAAAGGGCGTCGCGACAATGGGGGCGTCGTACCGGTGGGCCAGCTTCGAGATGGCGCCGATGTGGTCCAGGTGACCGTGTGTCGGCACGATGGCCTGTACGTCGCCCTCGAGTTCGGACATGACCCGGTCGTCCGGGATAGCACCCATGTCGATGAGGTCGAGCGAGTGCATCCGCTCGGTCTCGACGTTGTCGTGAATCAGTACCTTCGAGAGGTTCAGGCCCATGTCGAAGATGACGACGTCGTCCCCTGCCCGGACGGCCGTCATCTGTCGGCCCACAGCCTCGTATCCGCCAATTGTTGCGATTTCGACTTCCATGGTTGTAGCTCCGAGTAGGAGCCGTCCGCGAGCACGCGGTCGGAGGTGGCAACGACGGTAACGGCTGGAACGGCGTCTCGATTCCGGTGGACACGAGGCCGGCCGGGTGTCGCCCGTAGCCCCGCTGTCCGCAATGGAAGGGACTCGCGTCCCGACGACTGCGCCCGTCGTCTGCCGGCCGCCGACCCGTCGCGGGCGGCCGTGCGCTCGGTTACCGGCTGGTACAAGCCGAGTTCATAAAACGGTGTGGGTTCGGCGGGAGCGGAACGTGAGTGCGGTCGGTGTGTAAACCGTTTCAATTGTTACTATAGGAGTCGTCCAGCGCGTCCGAGAGCGGGTCACCGTCGGATTTGGTCTCGAAGGGAGTCGACTCGGCCGCGTCGTCATCGGCTGTCTCGACTTCCTCGTCGCTCTCGTCGAAGAGGTCGTCAGCGCTCCGGGGCTCCGCCGCCGATGCCTCGTCGTCGTCAGCCATCTCCCAGTCCGACGCGCCCTCGGTGGACGGGGAGTCCTCGGCCGGGTCCGACACCTCGGTCCCGAACTCCGATGGGTCCGGTGGGGACCACTCCTCTGGCTGTGTGTCGGCCGGCTCTGGCTCGCTATCGGCCGGCGTCGACGGCTCGTCGTCTCCGGCCGTCGACCCGTCGTCCGTCTCCGGTGGCTCCTCGACCACTGTCTGTGCGTCGGTCGCCCGCTCCGGCGGGGAGTCGGTCGCTGTCACCCCGTCCGAGGGCTCCGTGGCCGGCCGGTCTGCCGGGGAGCCGGTGTCCGCACCGATATCGGCGTCGTCAGCGACGGCTGGCTCCTCGGCTCCATCCGCGTCTGGGGCCGCCACGTCGGCTGCCTCTGTGGCCCCCGCTGCCGTGGCTTCACCGTCCGTCTCGGCCGGCTGTTCGTCCCCAGCGGCGGATTCCGTCTCACTTTCCGTACTGTCCTCGCTACCGTCGGCGCTCGTTTCGACGGCTCGTCCCTGTGTGACACCCACCATCGTCGCGTCAGCGACGAGTTTGTGTCCCAGCCCAACGAGTCCAGACACGAAGAGCAACGCGCCGATGGCGACGAGCGCGATGGCCGCTACCGCCTGGCCGGTCGCTGCCGTCGCAACCCCGCCGTTGATGACTGTCGTGAGTACCTGACCGCCGACGAGAGTGCCGCCGACGACGAACGCGCCGGCGACGAGTGCCACGGCGAGCAGGTAGCCGACGAAGCGGACACCGTATCGGTAAACATCTAACAACCCAGTAGCAGACATAGTCGGACAAATGATAACTGCGGTCAAATATGTTACGACGGGATTATGCCGACCCTTCGCCCGCGACCGTCGTGCCCGGCTCCCCACCGTCGAGGAACGCCCCGAGTCCCTCGGGGCCAAAGACCTGCGCCGGCGAGGACAGCGAGAGCAGCGCCCGTATCTTCCCCGCCATCCCGCCGGAGACGTCGGTCGCGTCGCTGCCGCCCAGCACCGACCGCACCGCCTCGAAGTCGGTTATGCGGTCGATAACGGCGCCGTCCTCGTCGAGCACGCCCGGCACCGTCGAGCAGACGCCGACCCGGTCGGCGGCCACTGCCGGCGCGAGTTCGACCACGAGTTCGTCGCCGCTCAGGACCGTCGCGCCCTCGCCCCGATGGGCCACGAGGTCGCCGTGCAGGACGGGGACAAACCCCTCCGCCAGCAGCGTCCGGACCTGTCCTGTCGGGAGCTCCAGGGTCCCGTCGACATCGCGGCTGGCGGCGGAGAACGGGTGGACCGGAACGGCCGGCACGTCCCTGTCGGTCAGTGCCTCGACGATTGTGGCGTTGAGTCGCTTCATCGCGCCGTGGATGGCGGCGACCCCGGCGGCGTCGTGGGTCCCTTTGGTCGTGCTGACGCCGTAGTCGGCGGCGTGGTGGTGGCCGAAACTCCCGCCGCCATGGACGACGACGAGGCCCTCGTCGCTGTCGGCGACGGCATCGGCGGCACGGGCGAGGGCGCCTTCGTCGACAGTCTCGGGCTCCGATTTCTCGGTGACGACGCTCCCGCCGAGTTTCAGGACGACCGTCACTCCGCCCGGACCCCCTCGGTGTCCAGTGTCGCCCGGAACGCCTCGTCACAGCCCGGGGTGTATCGCAGGGCCGTGAGCGCGGCGTCGGTGTCGTCAAGCGCGACGATACAGCCGCCGCCGCCGGCGCCCGTGAGTTTCGCGCCGATAGCGCCCGCATCGCGGGCCGCCCACACCATCGTATCCAGCGAGCGCGAGGAGACCCCAAGCGCCGCGAGCAGCCCGTGATTGAAATCCATCAGTTCCCCCAGCGTCTCGGTGTCCTCGGTGCCCAGGACGGACTCGCCCTCCCGGACGACGTCCCCGATTGCTTCGACGGTGTCGGCGGCGAACTCGTACTCCGCACGCAGCGCCCGCACGCCGGCGACCAGTTCGCCGGTGTCGCCGGCGCCGCCGTCGTACCCGATGACGAACGGGAGATTGCCGACGCCCTCGACCCGGCTGCAGTCGTCGCCCTCGACACGGACCGCACCGCCCATCGCCGAGCAGAAGGTGTCCGCACGCGAGGCCTCACCGTCCTGGACCGCCGCCTCGACCCGGTAGGCCCGGTCGGCGATTTCTTCGGGAGCGAGCGCGACGCCCAGTTCGCGACAGCCGGCGTCGATGGCCGCACAGGCGACCGCCGCCGAGGAGCCCAGTCCCGCACCCAGCGGGATATCGCTCTCTATCCAAATCTCGAAGCCGGCCTGGGGCGCGTCGGCGGCCTCGCGGACCTGTTTGACCGCCTCGTTGACGTAGCCCATCGCGGCCTCCAGCAGGGAGTTCTCCGCATCGACGTCCGGGTGGTCCGTGCCCTCGTCAATGTACTCGACGGTAAAGCCATCGAGCTGGAGGTCCTCGGCGTGGACGACCAGCCCCGCATCTCGCTTCTCCGCCGTGACGCGGGCCCGTCGCTCGATGGCACACGGGACCGCCGGCTCGCCGTAAACGACTGCGTGCTCCCCGAACAGATACACCTTGCCGGGAGCGCTCGATGTGACCATACCCCTGCCTGTGAGCGCAGGGTGTTAGGTGTTTTCGGAGCGGGCCAAAGACGCACACGCGAAAGCTCAATTAACTACTACGAATGGGTGTATACGAAACGGGACTGGCGCTGGCGGGGCTCGCAATTTTCGGCGCCGTCGTCCTGCCGCGATTGTTCGCCGACAAGCCGATGTCGTTCCCGGTTGGGGTCACGACCGGTCCCGGGACGAGGCGGCCCAACGGTGACGATGCAGAGGCGACTCCGGGCTCCGAGTCGCCCGGGACGGTGAGACGAGACGCTACCGCTTTAGGACCCGCATCGACATCTCCTGTCGGGGATGGGCAGTCAGGGAGGGCATCAGCTCCAGCGGTGTCTCACCCAAAAAGTCCAGTTCGTACTGCTGGGCCGTCGCCGCGACGATGAGCTGGGCCTCGAGCATCGCCAGGTGTTTGCCGATGCAGTGGCGCGGACCGCCGCCAAAGGGGAAGTACGCAAAGCGGGGCCGTTCCGTGGCGCGTTCGGGCTTCCACCGTTCGGGGTCGAACGTCTCGGGGTCGTCGTAGAACCGCTCCGAGCGGTGGACACCCCACTGGGGGAGCATCAGCGTCATCCCCTCCTCGACGGGATAGCCCGACAGCGTCACGTCTTCCGTGGGCTCGCGGAACATCACGTACACCGGCGGGTACATGCGCATGGACTCCTGGATGACCCACTCCAGATACTCCAGTTCTCGTACGTGTTCCATCCCCGGGCTCTCGTCGCCGATGACCTCGTCTATCTCCTCGTGGACCCGGCGTTTGACCTCGGGATGCTCGGAGAGTAAGAACCACGTGTATGTCAGCGTCAGCGCCGTGGTGTCGTGGCCCGCAAGCAGCATCGTCATCATCTCGTCGCGAAGCTGTTCCGGACTCTCCACCCCGTCGTCGCGGGCCCGGATGAGCACCGAGAGGAAGTCCATCGGGCCCTCGTCGCCGCTGCCGGCCGTCCGCTCGCGCACCGCGATGATGTCGTCGAGAATCGAGTCGAGCGTCTCGACGGCCGCGTCGAACTCGGCGTCGTCGGGCATCGGCATCCACTCCGGGGCGGCAAACCGCAGCGGGTCCGGCTCGAAGCGCTGGCCCAGCGGCAGCAGCTGTTTCTCTATCGTCTCGACGCGCTCCTCGCTCAGTTCGACCCCCATCATCAAATCGAGGATGACGTCGAGCGTGGTCCGCGTCATCGCCCGCTCGACGTTGACCACGTCGCCGTCTTCCCAGCCGGCCAGCCGGTCCTCGGCGTGGCCGGTGATGCGGTCGGCCATCCCCGCGAGCCGACGCATCGAGAACGCCGGGTTGGCCAGCTGGCGCTGTTTCTCCCAGGTGTCACCCTCCGAGAGCAAGAGCCCATCGCCCAGCAGGTCCCCCAGGGCGTCCCCCTGGAAGTCCGGTTTCCGGAAGCTGTCGGCCTCCGAGACCAGCACCCGCTCGATTGCGGTCGGGTCACACAGCATCACCGTCTCCATGGGCCCCATATCGAAGTACGCCACGTCGCCGTAGGCGTCTTCCAGTGTCGAGATGAACCTGAACGGGTCGTTCGCATACGTTCGACTGCTCCCGAACAGCGGTTCGCCTTTCGGTCCGGGTGGCGTTTCTGCCATTGGCGCGGGTTAGGACTCAACACGTTTGAATCACGTGCCAACTCGAGCGGTCCGGTGTAGTCTCGTGGCGGTATCGCTGTCCCGGGACATAGCTACGACAATCCGTATCACAGCCACCGAACGGGGTCGAGATTCCAGTCGGTGTTCCGTCTGGCCCACGTCCCGCCCACCCCGCCGAGTGCGCTCAAACCGACCGTATAGAGGAGGAAGAAGACGAAGACGATGGCCAAGAAGATACCGTACCCAGGCGACGAGGGCGGAATTCCGAACCCGAGGAGTCCAGCGATGAACAGCGACGGGACGAACAGCGCAAGCAGTGGCACCATCGCGGCCACGCCAGCGAGCGTCCCGAGCCACAGCCCACTGGCGTAGCCGCCGCTGTGGCGGTTCGCCGCGACGGCGCCGCCGACGACCGACGAGAACGGGAGTATCGAGAGCGCGAGCGTGACGAGCGCGCCCCAGCCCGCGTCGACGAAGGTCTCGCGCATACTGTCAGCGGTGTCGGCAGCAGCGGATATATAATGTATGTGTCCGGCCCGTTCAGATATCGAGTTCGTGTTTGGCGTAGTTACCCAGCCACCCACCGAGCGCGCTCAGCCCGACCGTGTACAGAGCGCTGACGATGGCAGCGATGAGCACGAAGAGGAGGCCAAAGGCACTGAACATCGGCGGCGCGTTCGTCCCCAGGAGGAACGCACCGAACAGGAGGAACGTCAGGCCAAAGAAGACCGCCCCGATTAGCAGACCGATGACCCCGGAGATGGCGCCGACCCGGAGCCCGTCCGAGCGGGTCCCGCCCTGAAGATAGCCGGCGACCGCCCCGCCGAGTGCGGGCGAGAGCGGGACGAAACTCAGGACGACGCTCGCAACGGCCCCGATGACGGCGTTGAGGAAGGTGTCGTGTTCTCCCATCGCACCCCTATACAGAAGCGGCCCTACTATGTTTTGGGTTCTATCGGCACTGGGGACCGAGAAGAAAAGAAACAGACTGCGCGCTTACAGTTCGGATTCGAAGTCGTCGAGCCCGTATGTGGGCTCGGCGCCGCGGCGGTCGAGCGTCTCGTTGGCCAGCAGCCAGTACACCACGGAGAGGGCCTTGCGCCCCTTGTTGTTGGTCGGGACGACCAGGTCCACGTTCGAGGTGGTGTTGTTGGAGTCACACATCGCGATGACCGGGATGCCGACCGTGATGGCCTCCTTGACGGCCTGTGCGTCACCGATGGGGTCGGTGACGACCACGACGTCCGGCTCGATGTAGCCGTCGTAGTCCGGGTTCGTCAGTGTCCCGGGGATAAAGCGGCCCGTGCGGGCACGGGCGCCGACGGCGTCGGCGAACTTCTCGGCCGGGAACCGGCCGTACTGGCGCGAGGAAGCCACCAGAATCTGCTGGGGCTCGTAGTTGGCCAGGAAGTTCGCGGCGGTCCGGATGCGCTGGTCGGTCATCGAGACGTCCAGCACGTAGAGCCCGTCGGTCCTGACCCGATGGATGAACCGCTCCATGTCCTTGGTCTTTTGCTGGGTCCCGATGTGGACACCGGCGCCCAGATAGTCCTCGACGGGGATGAGGAGGTCGGCCTCGCTCTGCTCGTCGGGCATGACGTCCTCGTCGAGCTGGGGGGCCTCGTCGTCGGCCTCGTCGGCTGTCTCTGCGTCGGCCGCCTCGTCGGCGGTCTCAGCGGGCTGTTCGGCGTCCGTCTCGGTCTCCGCGTCGGCGTCGTCGACGACCTCGTCCTCCTCGGACGGGTCGAACTCGGACTCCTCTGCGTCGAGACCTTCTTTCTCGTTGCCGCTCATACTGCGTTGTCCTCGATACGGATGAGTTCGTTCAGCTTGGCAGTGCGCTCGCCGCCGACGGCGCCGGTCTTGATGAACTCGGCGCCGGTCGCCACGGCGAGGTGTGCGATGGTCGTGTCCTCGGTCTCCCCGCTTCGGTGGGAGACGACCGAGGCGTAGCCGTTCTCGGTCGCCAGTTCGATGGCGTCGACGGCGTCCGAGAGGGTCCCAATCTGGTTGGGCTTGATGAGGATGGAGTTGCCGGCGCCCTGCTGGATGCCGGTCTGCAGGCGGGAGACGTTCGTGACGAACAGGTCGTCACCGCAGATGAGCGTCCGGTCGCCGACCCGCTCGGTCAGCTCCGTATGCCCCTCGTAGTCGTTCTCGTCGAGGGGGTCCTCGACGTAGACGAGGTCGTACTCCTCGACCTTCTCGGCGATGTAGTCTATCATCTCACCGGTCGATTTGACGCCGTCGTCGAAGACGTAGCCGTCCTCGTCCTCGTCGTAGAGTTCGGCGCCGGCGACGTCCAGTCCGAACTGGATGGTAAAGCCGACGTCGTCCGCGACCGTCTCGACGGCCTCAGCCATGATTTCGAAGGCCTCGTCGTCGGTGACCGACGGCGCCCACGCGCCCTCGTCACCCTTGCCGGCCGGGATGCCCCGGTCGGCGAGCATGTCGTGGACCTCCTGGTGGACCGCCGCGTTGGCGAAGACGGCCTCCTCGACGCTCGGGGCGCCGACGGGGGCCGACAGGAACTCCTGGATGTTGGTTGCGTCGGCGGCGTGCTCGCCGCCGCCGATGATGTTACCCAGCGGCGTCGGGTACTCATTTCCCCGGAAGGTCCCACCGAGGTGTTGGTATAGCGGCGCGCCCAGGACGTCGGCGCCGGCCGCGGCGGCTGCCATCGAGATGGCGACCGCGCTGTTGGCCCCGATGCTGGAGAAGTCGTCCGTCCCGTCCGCACCGCGCAGGGCGGTGTCGACCTCGCGCTGGTTGCCGGCGTGTACTTCGCCGATGAGGCGGGGTAAAGCGTCTTCACGAGCGCTCGCGATGGCCTCCTGAGCCGGCAGTTCCAGAGCCTCGTACTCGCCGGTGCTTGCGCCGCTCGGTGCCTTGCCGCGGCCAAAGCCCCCACTCTCTGTGAGGACGTCGGCCTCGACGGTTGCGTTGCCACGCGAGTCGAGCACGCGGCGGAGTCGGATGTCAGTGATTAGCGTCATTTGTGGTCACCACGTTTGACGGTGAACGGAAGCACCCCGGCGTCGTACTCCTCGGCCGCGATGAGGATGGGCTGGGTGTGTTCCGTCTCGATGAGCACGGGTGCGCCGTGGGCCAGCTGGAGCGCGCGAGCGCCCAGTTTGCGGGCCTTCTCGTATCGGCTTTCCTGTGCGTTCATTGGTAGGGAGCGACGATGTCGACCAGGTCCTTGTGTGAGACGAGCATCCGGCGACAGCAGTGTCGCTCGACGCCGAGTTCGTCGAGGACCATCTCGGGGTCCTCGGGCTCTTCGGCCTCGCGGGTTCGGGCCTTGAACTCCTCCCAGTGCTCGCCGACGACGTTACCGCACGTGAAACACCGGACCGGTACCATCATATCAAATCACCTCAGCGGTAGGATTTCTGGTACCGGGCCCGTGCGCCGGGACCGCCCCACTTCTTGGGTTCGGACTGGCGGACGTCGTTGACCAGCAGCGAGCGGTCGAACTCCATGAACGCGTCACGGAGCTCGGCGTCGTTGGTGAAGTCGACGAGGCCACGCGCGATGGCGGTACGGGCCGCGTCGGCCTGCCCCATCACGCCGCCGCCCTCGACGGAGACGTCGACGTCGACGTCGTCGCGGAGAGCGTCCTCGGCGATGCGGAACGGCTCCAGCATCTTCAGCTGAGCCAGCTCCGGGTCGACCAGTTCGACCGGCTGGGAGTCGATACGCACGCGACCCTCGCCCTCGCGGATGGTGGCGCGAGCGACGGCGGTCTTTTTCTTGCCAGACGTGTTCGTTACCATGTCTTGTTCGCTCCGAGTGTCTCGCTCACTTCCGCGAGCGTGACGAATTTGATGTTCGAGAGTCGGTCCAGCGACGTCCCTTCGAGCACCGCTGCTTCGACGGCTTCGCCGTCTCCGCTTTGCGGGCTACCGCCCGCGCTGTCCTCGTCGTATGGGTTACCCACGTAGACGCGGACGTTCTCGAACGCCTCGCGGCCACGCTGCTCCTTGTGGGGCAGCATGCCACGGATGGAGCGCTTGAGGATGCCGTCCGGTCGCTTCGGGTAGAAGTACTGGTTGTCGGCGCCGATGTCGATGCGTTTCTTGTACTTCTCCTTTATCTGCTCTTCGCGGCCGGTGATGACCGCGCCCTCGGCGTTGACCACGGCGACGGTCTGCCCGTCGAGGGCCGTCTCGGCCACCTGTGAGGCGACCCGGCCCATGATACAGTCGCGGGCGTCGACGACGACGTCGGCGTCGAACTCCGCGACGCTCATCGAATCACCCGGACGTGGGAGCCTTCGGGATTGTTCTCGATTGCCTGTTCTAGTGATACAGCCTCTCCGACCTTGTCGATCTTCGTCTCGGCGGTTCCGGAGAAGTCGACGGCGGCGACGGTGACGTCCTTCTGCAGGACGCCGGAGCCGAGCACCTTGCCCGGAACGACCACGGTCTCGTCTTCCTGTGCGTACCGCTCGATGCGGCCCAGGTTGACTTCGGCGTGTGTTCGCCGCGGCTTCTGCAGCCGCTCGGCGACGTCGCCCCAGACTGCGCCGCCCGAGTTGCGAGCGGCCGACTTCAGGTCGGCGATGAGACTACTGAGTCTCGGATTCGTCTTGCTCATAGGGTTCCTCCTTGATAGGAAAAGTGCAGGGAGCAGGATTTGAACCTGCGGACCCCTACGGGACAGCGCCCTGAACGCTGCGCCGTTGGCCAAACTTGGCTATCCCTGCTCGCGTTAGTGGGTTCTTGATGCCCCGTAAAACCCCTTTCGGTCCTCGCGCTCGGGGAACGGGCGGTCATCGGCGTCGAAGGGATGTTTCGGGGCATTGGCGTTACAGTTGGACCGCGTTTTTCAGCTCTGTCGCTCGGTCGCGCAGTGTCTCGACGGCGCGAACGAGGAGTTCGTCGGTGGTAAAGGAGCCGTCAGTCTCGACGTGGAACACGAAGGCGTTCTCGACGTCGGTGACCTCGACTTCCTTGCCCGGATACCGCCGGGAGAGGTCGTTGCTGAACGACGCCGTCGGGACGAGGTCGCCGTCTGTGGCGGCTGGGTCGGCGGCGTGCTCGGCCGCGGCCTCTTCGATAACACCGCGAAGGATGTTGGGTTCCTCGTCCTCGAACTCGCCCGTGTCACCGACGACCTCCACCCGCTGGAGGTGTCGGTACCCGACGGCCACGCCGCCCTGGTGTTTGGCGTGTTCTTTCCCCGTATCGAGGACGGCGTCGGCCTCGACTTCGAGGCGCTGGCCGTCTTTCAGGTCGATGATGGGGATGTTGTCGTCGGCGGGTTCGACCAGCGCATCACTGGAGACGATGTCGCTGGAGTAAGCCGTCGACGGCCCGTCGACCGACAGCGACAGCGTCACCTCGTCACCGATTTCGAAGTCATCGAGGTCCGTCGTCAGCGGGACCAGCCCCAGTCGGAGGCCGATCTGCTCGTTGAACATCACGCTGGTGTTCTCGATGACGCGAACGGTGTCGATGCTGAACGTGGGCACGTCGGCAATCATCGCCCGCCGGATGCCGTTGGCGAAGGCCGGCGTGATGCCACGGACGAGCACGAGCGACTCCCGCTCGCCGCGTTCGACGAACGCAACCTCGTAATCCTGTGTCATTGGTTAGAATCCGGAGTTCTTCGGCGCGCGGGTGCCGTCGTGGGGCGTCGGCGTGACGTCCTCGATGCGGCCGATTTCCAGTCCCGCTCGGGCCAGCGCTCGGATGGTGGCCTGGGCGCCCGGCCCGGGGGAGGTCTGCTGGTTCCCACCGGGGCCACGCACACGGACGTCGACGCCTTCGACGCCACGGTCGAGGGCCTTCTCGGCGACGACCTCGGCCATCTGCATCGCCGCGTAGGGCGAGGCCTCGTCGCGGTTCTGCTTGACGACCGTCCCGCCGGAACTCTTTGCGAGCGTCTCCGCGCCGGTCTGGTCGGTGATGGTGATGATGGTGTTGTTGAACGATGCGTGGACGTGGGCGATACCCCAGATGTCGTCGGGTGCTTCGCTCATTCTTGGGCCTCCGCGCGCTCAGGGTGCAGTTCGTCCGCCAGCGAGCTGTGCTCCTCGAAGCCGACCGTGCTCTCGACGGCCACGTCGACTTTCATCGACGGTCGGGTGACGCGTGCGTCGTCGAGTTCGATGTGGCCGTGGACGATGAACTGTCGCGCCTGCTCGGGCGTGTTCGCGTAGCCCTTGCGGTAGACGACCGTCTGGAGTCGGCGTTCGAGGACATCGGTAACGTCCAGGGACAGGACGTCGTCGAGTTGGTCCTGCTCGTTGAGAACCCCGTAGCGTTTCAGTCGGGCGAGGAACTCCTCGGCCTCGAGGTCGGTTCCCTCGGTGCTGCCGAGCAGCTTCCGGGCCTCGCGGCGGTAGCCACGCAGCTCGGACTGGGCGCGCCAGAGTTCCTCCTTGTTCTTTAAGCCGTAGCGACCGAGGAGGTTGCTCTCGTCGGCGATTCGCTCTCCCTGGTAGGGGTGGTTCGGCGTCTCGTAGAACTTCGTGTTGGAACCGAGCGCCATTATTCGGCATCCTCCCCAGCGGCTTCCTCGGCCTGTTCTTCCTTGATGGCCTCGACGTTGACGCCGATGGTCCCCTCGGTACGACCGGTGGACTTCGTGCGCTGGCCACGGACCTTCTGCCCGCGCTTGTGACGGACGCCACGGTATGAGTCTATCATCTTCATGCGGTTGATGTCCTGTCGGCGGGTGAGCTGGAGGTCGTTGCCGATTTCGTGGGTGGTCTCACCGGAGAAGTAGTCCTTCTGGTGGTTCGTCATCCACTCGGGGACGTTGTCGGCGAAGTTCTGGACCTGGTCGACGACCTCGTCGATGACGTCGTCGTCCAGTTTGCCAAAGACCGCGCGGCGGTCCACGTCAGCGCGCTGGGCGATGATGCGGGCGGCGCGGTGGCCGATGCCGTTCAGTTCTGTCAGTGCTCGCTCGACGGACTTGGTGCCGTCGAGGTCTGTCTGTCCGATGCGAACGAAGTAGCGGATGTCCGCCTCCGCATCCACGTCCTCGCCCGCGTCTGGGTCTTCTGCACTCATATCTTGTAGTGGTGTGAGCGTCGTGGCTGGGATTCGAACCCAGGAGGCTGTACGCCACAGAGTTAGCAACCCTGCGCCTTGGGCCAGGCTTGGCTACCACGACACGCTCTACACGAGTCTGTACGTACGTATCCCGGGGTCGTATTTAAACGCAACGAAGGGGGGCTGGCTCGTGAAGGCGAGCCATGAGTGGGCGTGACACAACGCAGTAGTGGCGGGCGGCCCTTCCACCGCGTATGGACGACGGCCCGACCACGGACGAGAACGAGACGGTCGACCCGACCGACAGGGAGACGCTCCGCAGGCATCTCGAACAGTTCGCCGGCCCCAACAGCGTGACGGCGGGCACCGACGGGACCGTGACTGCCCGGTTCAGTTCCTCGACGTACGTCTCGGTCGACCCTGACGGACACGTGCACAGCGGGATGCCGCTGCACGCCTTCGACGGGCCCGCCGAGCGACTGCACTTCGACCACGGGGACGGTGAACTCCACGTCGTGACGGGCGAGGGGTCGAATTACATGTTCCGACGACCGTAGCCGTGACGCTGCGGGGCGAGAGCCCTCGAACAGGGCCGACCGTCCGTATCAGTCGGCCGAAACCGGCTTGAACACCGGTTCGAGGGGGGCCGTTTCCGATGGCTCACAGACATTGATACGGCCGTCGCCCGCGACGAGGACGTTCCAGCCGGCGATGTGGAAGCTGAGAATCTCACAGGCGTCCGTCCCCGAATTCGTTAACAGTCTGTCGAGCGCTTCGAGGTCGAGTTCGCCGGAGAGCGGCGTGAGTTCCATAGGGTCGACGCCTTCGGCGGTCGCGACCGCGTCGATAATCACCATCGACGGTGCTCGCTGACTTTCGGTCCAGTCAGTTTTGTAGACGGGCGTGTATCGGCACTGTGCTGGCTCACAATCTGTAGCCATAGTTACCTGTTAGGAGGATAGCATAAAAGACTTCTCCAACACGGTTGTGTGTCCGTGTGATTATCTCCGATATATCGGCGTTACACACCCCTATCTCCGTTTATCGGCGGTTACCGGGGCTAGAGTATAAATCGCCAGCTGACATATCAAGTACATAAGTAGTTCCGGGCCCGGGTCGATACATCGAGACGAGGACCCGTATCAGTCGTCGGCGGCCAGCGGCTCCTCGACCGGGCCTCGCTCGATATACTCCTCGTTGACGACCCACTCGCCGTCGTCGTTCCGGACCATATACTCGCCGTAGTAGGGCACGCGGTTGGCGACGGTCTCGCGGAACGTCTCACGGATTTCGTCTGTGGTCATCTCGCCCATCGACCGCAGGTCGTCGGTCCGGTTCAGGCAGCCTTTCAGCTTCCCGTCGTGGGTAACGCGCACGCGATGGCAGTTGTCACAGAAGTCGGTGTTCTCGACAGGGTCGACGATTTCGACCATCCCCTCGCTCGACCCGTCGTCGTCGCTCACCCAGTAGCGCTTGCGGTCGTGCATCTCCCGCGCTTCGATTCGGTTGGCCTGCTCGGCCAGCCAGTCGTGGACCCGCGATATGTCGATGGCCCACTCCGGCCGACCGACGAGTTCCGGCATGTACTCGATTAGCTGGAGGCACAGCCCCTCGTTTGCGGCGACGTGGTCGACCATCTCCGGGACGTATCCGGCGGTGGGTTCGAAGACGACCATGTTCAGTTTCACCGGGTCCAGCCCCGCGTCCATGGCGGCTTCGACGCCCTCGATGACCTGCTCGTAGGCGCCGCTTTTCGTTATCTCCGCGAAGGCCTCCTGGTCGATGGCGTCCTGGGAGACGTTCACGCGGTCCAGACCGGCCTCGACGAGGGCCGGCGCACGCCCGGGGAGGAAGGTCCCGTTCGTCGTCATCGACACCTCCATCGCGTCGGGCGTGCGCCGGATTATCTCCGCCAGGTCGCCCCGCAGCATCGGCTCGCCGCCGGTGAATTTCACCGCCTCGATGTCGAACTCCCGCGCCACTTCGAGAAAGCGGACCACGTCGTCTGTCTCCATCTCGTGGTCCTGGGCCTCCATCGGCCCGCGCGTGTCGCCCAGCCCCTCGTTGTGACAGTACACACAGTCGAAGTTACAGCGGTCTGTCAGGGAGACGCGGACCTGAGACACCTCGCGGCCGTGGCCGTCTGCTAACACGATTTCGGATTCGCCGTCCACGAACATAAAACGGCGGTTCCGTACCAAATTTGTTCTAAGTCCGTCCGCCGTCTGGACGTTCGTCCGGAAACACGGGCTTATCGTTTCACTCGGCGACGCGACAGCGTCGGTGTCACAATCCTTATCGCACCTCCATGGCCTACCCGACGTATGAACGAGCAGGACGTGCGCGAGCGGCTCCGGGCCGTCAACGACCCGGACCTGGGCGACGATATCGTGTCGCTGGGACTTGTAAACAGTATCGAGGTGGACGGCGACGAGATACGCATCGACCTCGCGCTCGGGGCACCCTACTCCCCGACGGAGACCGGGATGGCCAACGCGGTCCGCGAAGCCCTGTCCGACCTCGACCAGCGAGTCGACCTGTCGGCGAGCGTCGACCGTGGCGTCAGCGAAGCGGACGACCCGCTCCCCAACGTCAGGAACGTCATCGCGGTCGCATCGGGGAAGGGCGGCGTCGGCAAGTCGACCATTGCCGTGAACCTGGCCGCTGGACTCGCCCGCCTGGGCGCCCGCGTCGGCCTGTTCGACGCCGACGTCTACGGGCCGAACGTGCCCCGGATGCTCGACGCCGACGAGTCCCCACAGGCCACCGAGGACGACGAGATACTCCCGGTCGAGAAGTACGGCATGAAGCTGATGAGCATGGACTTTCTGGTCGGCAAGGATGACCCGGTCATCTTCCGGGGCCCGATGGTCGACAACGTCCTCACCCAGTTGTGGAACGACGTGCTCTGGGGCACCCTCGACTACATGATTGTGGACCTGCCGCCGGGCACCGGCGACACGCAGCTGACGATGCTTCAGCGGGTGCCCGTCTCCGGCGCAGTCATCGTCACGACGCCACAGGAGGTCGCACTTGACGACGCCCGCAAGGGGCTCCGGATGTTCGGCCGCCACGAGACGCCGGTGCTTGGCATCGTCGAGAACATGTCCACGTTCGTCTGTCCCGACTGCGAGGGCAGCCACGACATCTTCGGCAGCGGCGGCGGCCACGACTTCGCCGACGAGACAGAAATGCCGTTCCTGGGCGAGGTGCCACTCGACCCCGCCGTCCGCGAAGGGGGCGACAGCGGCGAGCCACTGGTACTGGACGACGACAACGCGACCGGCGACGCGTTCCGCGAGATAGCCGCAAACACCGCCAACATGCAGGGCATCATCCACCGCAAACGCCAGTCTGACAGCCGGACCGGCCAGGACCAGGCGCCGACGGACGACCGACCGGACGGGGAGAATCAGGCAGAGCAATAGCAGGCGCTACAGGGGTTTCGAGCGTGGCAGAGAGAAGAGCGGATTACGCTTCGACCGGGCGGTTGTACTTGCGCGTGACGTAGCCGGCGATGCGGTTACGGACGCCCTTGGACTCGATGTTCGTCACCTTGGTGACGACCTCCTTGTTGTGCTCGAACTCGGCGCCGAAAGCGTCGGGGTACTTCTCCATGATGAGTCGCCCTGTCTTCTTGACGTAGGCGGGTTTGATTGCCATGCGCCAATGTTGCCTGCTGGCCTTCAAAAAGGGTTCGACTTCCGGAGCGCGCAAAGCTTTATTATTTAGCACCTGACCAGCCCGTCCCATGCGCTGAACAGAGCGGTGGCGTGTAAAGCGGTTGTGCGACACAGCACGTCACTGTACGCCGGTGTCCTGGCCCGAGCACCGACGGTGTCGCCTGTTCGCTACCACTCCGCGTCGACCAGCTCTCGAAGTCGGTCGAACGCGGCCCGCTCGCGCTCGCTTCCGGCCGTCTCGACGACTGATTCGAAGTACCGTAGCCGGTCCAGCATCGTCTCCCGGTCGTAGGCCGGAACGTCCAGCCGCGACGCCGCGACGGTCGCCTCCACCACGGCAGCGTGGCCGCGCTTCGTCGTCGGAACCACGCGGCGCTCGACGGCACTCGCCTCGGGGACAAGCGCCCACTCGACCCACTGAGTGTCGCCGTCTTCCCCCTCGCTCAGCCGTTCGACGCGCACTCGCACCCACGCGTCGGCGCTGTCGAGTACGGGCTCGGCTTCTTCGCGGACCGACAGCGCCGCCTCGGCGAAATCGACCGGGTCCCGCGTGAACTGGACGTGCCCCTCGCCGCGTTCGCTGAAGTTGCGCCACGTGCGCGTCCGGCCCCACGTCGTCGCCGTCACCTTCCCGTCAGCATCGGGTTCGTGTAGCCCCAGCGCGGCGACGTTGTACAACCCGTTCGGACCCAGCGTCGTCACTACCGACTCCGTGACACCGGCTAGCTCTACGGGCCAGTCGGCCGACTCGGTCATACTACCAGCCCCCGTTCGAGCGCGACGAACAGCGCACCGGCGACCAGGTCGGCGGTCGTCCCGGGGTTGATGTCGCGGGCGACCAGCTCCTCGGCCAGGTCGGTCGCGTCTTCCTCGCCGTCGAGCACCGCCCCGGCTCGGCGCGTTACCTCCTCGGCAGCCTCGCGGCCGTTGCGCGTCACCACGAAGGTGTCGACCTCCCCGGCCAGCAACTCGACGAAGACCCGCGAGGCACGGTCGGGGACCGGCCCGTGGGCTGCCAGTATCGACTCGGCGGCGTCGAACACCCGCGCGAACTCACCGACCCACTCGGCGGCGATGCCGTCGACGTCGGCGCTCCGGGCCATGATATCGAATAGGGTCAGACCGCGCTCCTCAAGGGCCGATATCGCGTCGCTCCCGCGACGCACGTCCAGTGGCTCCATGCCCGCTGGCGGGTCGTCGACGGCCACGTCGACGTGCTCGAACGCCCGATAGAACTCCGCGGCGTCGTCAACGGTCGTCTCACGAACGACACTGTCGGCACCCGAGGGCGTCAGCTCGCCCTCGCTCGCAGCGGCGACAAGCGGTGCGAGCACGAGCAGGGCACCGAACTGCGTGTTGCCCGCCGACTGGTCGGCCATCCCGGCGACGGCCCGCTCGAAGGCGTGGCCGACGGCACTCCCGTCGGCCGCCAGTGCCAGTCCGGGTCGAGCGCCCACCGCGCCGGCCATGAAGTGCTCGAATCGGAGGGCCTCGAAGTCCCGCTCCCGGTCGACGTTGCCGGGCTTGGGCGTGCCCGTGACTTCCAGTAGGAGCGCCAGCTCGGCGTTCTGAACCGCCGTCCGGCCGCTCATCGAGTGGCCCCCCGTATGAACCAGTCGGCCGCCGTCTCGCGGACGGCGGCCAGCACCTCGGGGTCGTCGCTCGCCCGGCCGACACTCACGGCGTCGGCCCCGTACTCGAGGTACTCCTGGGTTGTCTCGCGGTCCCGGACGCCGTTGTTGGCGACGACGAACAGGTCCGTCGCGTCGGCGACATCGGCGACGACGGACTCGGAGTCCATCGCATCGACGTGGATTGCGTCGGCACCGGCGGTTTCGAGCCGGTGGGCCAGGGCGAGGAGGTCGACACCGGGGACTTCCGCCCTGACCTTCACCGAGACTGCGACACCGGTATCGGCAGCGGTCCGGACCTGCTCTGCGAGCCTCTCGGGACTCCGCAACAGCGTTTCGCCAGCCCCGACGTCGCACATCTCGTCCTGTCGGCAGTGAGCGTTGAGTTCAAGGACCGCGTCGTGGTCACGACAGACTTCTGCGGCGCACTCGATGGGTGCAAGGGAGGCACTGCGGACGTTGAACGCCCCCCGAAGCGGCACGTCGGCGAGTTCATCGAGCTGTGCGTCGACGAACGCAATCGGGTCCTCGGGCAGGAACTCCGAACGGTCCCGGTCGGTCATCGCCCGGGCGGCCTCCCGGGTGGCCTCGTCCAGCGCGATACCGCCCAGAAACGCACAGCCGGCGTGAGCGGCGACGGCCCGCGCCCAGTCGGCGTCGCCCTCGCCGCTGAGACTCGCCAGGGCGACACGCGGGCGAAACATCAGGTCACCTCCCCGAGCGCGTCGGCCACCGCGCGGGCCACCCGGTCGGAGTCGGCCTCGGTGTCGAGTGTCGTGTCCGTCCGCACGACCGGTCTGTCGAGTGCCGTCTCGTCGTCGCTGTCGAGAACGAACGCGTCGGCGAAGGGGTAGGCATCGGCGACGCCGGCCGTACTCGGGTCCCGACCGACACCGGCCATCAGGGCTGTGGCGGGGCCGGAGAACACCCGGTCCCCGACGAAGGGGGAGACGGCCACGACAGGCGTCTCCGCAAGCGCCTCCCGAATGCCTTCGACGGCGAGCATCGGCCCCAGCGACGTGACCGGATTCGACGGGCCGACGACGACAGGGTCGGCGAGTGCCTGCAGGACGGAATCGCTCGCCGTGGCCCGGTCACCGCCACGGAACTCCACGTCCTCGACAGCCGGTACGCCGTTCCGGCCGACCCACCACTCCTGGAAGTGCATCGGTCCTCGCGGCGTGTGAATCATCGTTGCAACGGGGTCGTCGCTCATCGGCAGGAGGGTCCGTTCGAGCCCGAAGGCGTCGGCCAGCCGGCGAGTCACTTCGGTCAGGGAGTGACCGGCATCGAGCAGCGAGGTCCGAGTCACGTGGACCGCGCGGTCCCGGTCGCCGATATACATGAACTCCGCCACACCGGAGAAACGTCGGTGACGGGCGATATCTCGCCCCGCAGTCTGGATATCTTCCGGGAGATACTGCGGCCCGGTCGGGAGGTCGGCCGCGTCTGCCAGCCGGTGGAGTTCGTCGTGCGTGGCATCGGAGTCGTCGGCGATACCCCACCACGTCTCCCGGTCGAGTTCGCCGCCGTCGAGGAACAGAACGGTGTCGAGGTCGGGACAGACGAGGTGCCCGCCCAGTTCGATATCGTCGCCGGTGTTGGCGACGACTGTGGTCCGCTCGGGCGGGAACACGTCGCCGGCACCGGCGAGTAGCTTCGGCGTCCCGGTCCCGCCGGCGAGGAACGTAACCATACGCCGAGGTAGGGGAGACGGGCGGTATAAACGTGGCCCTGCGAATCGGCTTCGTATCAACCGCCTGAGAATCACTGCTGAGAACTGCGCGGGTAGACTCAAGATGGTCCACTCTAACCGTTGACCTGTTGGGGCCAATCCACTGTGAACGCACACCGATTCGCGCCGGCAGCCCCGGACGAGTTATACGTCTACGGGGCCTGCACGCCGGGCTGGCATTCGGCCGCCGGCCACGACGCCGCTATCGATGACTGGGTCGAGTGTATGCGGGCTGAAGGTATCGAGCGGGTCTGCTGTCTCCTGACTGGCTGTCAACTCGACGACTGTGGCGCTATTCTCGACCACTACCACGAAGCCTTCGGCGAGAGGAACGTCCTGCACGCGCCGGTCCGGGACCACCATCTGATTCCCGAGTCCATCCTCGTCGAGGAGATACTCCCCTTCCTCGCCGAGAGTCGGGCGGCCAAAGCGCCGGTCGTGGTCCACTGTCTGGCCGGTATCGGCCGGACCGGGCAGGTCCTGGCCGCGTGGCTCGTCTACAACCGGGATTACGGCCCGGAGCGGGCCATCGAGACGGTGACGGAGAACGGCCGGGACCCGACCGACGCCGTCCGGATGGGCAATGCGACCGAGGACGAACTGCACGCGCTGTTGGGCACCGTCGCCAGACTTTGACATCCTCCCCGCGCTGAAGCGCGAGGATTCCCACGGAACCGCACCGCTGGGTTGGGATATTGTGGTTCACGATACGATCTATTCTTGTGGGCGTACTCTGCCAGTGGATTTGTCGAACAGACGTACCGATGGCTGTGCCAAGCAGCCGTTACTCCTATCCTCTACAGGATTCGGAGTTACCGTCACTCGCATATTCTCTGCCGCGTTCAGGTCGCCATTAGCGACCAGTCCACACTCATCACAGACGTACAGGCCACGTTCCACACGGTTTGCGTCGGCTTCTGTGCCACATTCACAGCACGTTTTCGACGTTTTCAATTCCGCTTCATCAACACGTTCCACGTCGATTCCACGGTCTTCAGCCTTGTACTCGATGTGGTTCAGAAGGGTTTTAAACGCCCAGTTATGCAGCCGTTTGTTGCCGTGTCGCCCCCAGTCTTGATCGTCATGGATCTGCTTGGGATGGCCGATTGCTATCGTTCCAACATTATGGGCAGCACACTGTTCGACAATATCGTTCGACAAGGCGTGTAGGAAGTGGTCTTGTCGCCGTGATTTTTTCTGTCGTGCCCACTGTGCGTGTTGGCTTGGGCCGTTTTCACCCGCTGTGTCGTATTCTTCTTGGCGGAAGTAGTGGGCGTCTTCTTTCAGGGCGTTGCCCGGATACAGCAGTGTCTCGTCACCGATAGAAACAGCCGCCGTATTGCAGATTCCAAGGTCAACACCTGCGGTGTTCTCGCCTGGCGTTTCGGGGGTCTCAACCCGCATTTTACAGACGAAATGCAGTTCCCACTTGTCACCAGTCCAGACAGCACGCACAGTCTGGACGCTCTCAACATCCGCGAGCGTCTGGTCGGCGTCTGTTTGGAGCGTGTATTCACACAGCATGTAGTCAGCGGCGTACCGTGAGGCCTTCATATTCGTCCCTTTCGAGAGCCGAACACGGTTGTACTGAGTGTCGAGTTTGAAGCCTTGATTTTTCCACGTCACCGTTGACCGTGGATGTTGTTCGCCGTGTTTGCGGTAGCCGGGCGGGTTCGCGTCTGGATCGTCTTGTTCGTACCACGACACAAATGCTTCCCCGAGTTCCTGAAGAACTCGTTGGCTGGATTGTGAGTGCAAATCCGCGTAGCGGTCGTGGCTTTTGAGATACGAACACAGTTCGTCGGCGTCTGGAATATGGTCGATAGCGTCCCAGACACGTGAAATCGTCCATCGTCCGACGTTCCACAGTTTCGAGGCAGCAAAGCCATGCGAATCGAGGCCATCACACACTTGCGAGTGGTTGGTGAGACTCGCTTTGAGTGTCCGAGTGACGACCTGATTCGACATATGTAAGCATAGTATTTTCTCTTACATAATGGTTGCGGATAGCTGTTGTCTGTGGAATATCCAGTCGTGGCTCAGAGGGGAGATTGATACCCAGTTGTCGGCTTCATCCCCGCGCTAAAGCACGAGTCTTTCGCCTCGAATCTTCCGTAACCTGCCGTCAGCGGGAGTACTGTTTTGCCGGCTGGCGGCCAATAGGGTCGTAATGACCACTATCAAGGACAGCGTCCACGACCACATCGCGGTCGAGGGCGTCGCCGCCGACCTGCTGGAGACCCCGCCCGTCCAGCGGCTCCGTCGGGTGAAGCAACTGGGGACGGTGACGATGGTCTACCCCTCCGCCAACCACACCCGGTTCGAGCACTCACTCGGTGTGTATCACCTGGCCGACCGCGCGCTCTCCCATCTCGGCATCGAGGGCCAGCAAGCCGAACGGGTCCGGGCGGCCGCGCTGCTTCACGACGTGGGCCACTCCCCCTACAGCCACAACGTCGAGGCGATAGTCCATCGGAAGACCGGGAAATACCACGACGACGTCGAGGAGCTGCTCGACAGCGGCGAGGTAGGTCGTGTACTGGCGAGTCACGACCTCTCGCCGTCGAGAGTCGCGGGGCTGGTTGGCGGTGGAGGCGAACTCGGCCAACTCGTCTCGGGCGAACTCGACGTCGACCGGATGGACTATCTGGTCCGGGACGCCCACCACACCGGCGTTCCCTACGGCACCATCGACCACGAGCGGCTGGTTCGGGAGCTGCGATTCGTCGATGGGGACCTCGTGCTCGACGAGGGGAACGTCCAGACGGCCGAGTCCCTGTTGCTCGCGCGGGCGCTGATGAATCCCACCGTCTACGCCCACCACGTCGCCCGAATCGCCAAGTCGATGTTGCGGCGAGGGACCGAGAAGCTGCTGCGGGAGACCGACGTGACCGCCGAGGAGCTGCGCCGCTGGGACGACTGCGATTTGCTGGTCGGGTTACGCGGGAGCGAGGCCACGAGCGAGTACGCCCGGCGGCTGAGCGAACGGGACCTGTTCAAGCGGGCGGTGTGGGCCGAACGACAAGCCGTCCCCGACGAACTACTCGAGGCCGACCACGAGGCGGTCCGCGGGCTGGAGCGGGAGGTCGCCGCCGCCGCTAACGTCGCGCCGGCAGCGGTCATCCTGGATATCCCCGCCGCACCGTCGATGACGGAATCGTCCAGTCGCGTACTGGTCAACGGAGCGGTGCGTCACCTGGGCGAGCAGTCGACGCTGGTCAACGCCATCCGAGCCGCACAGACGGACCAGTGGCGCCTTGGGGTGTACACACCGGCGGGCGACAGCGAGCGCGTCGGCGAGGCGGCCGTCCGCGAACTCGGGTTGGACCTCGACGGGACCCGCATCCGGGACGTGCGCCGAGGTATCCACGCTACCCTCGACGAATTTAATTGAAAGGGATGGTAACACACACTAACAACTATGCTGTCGGCCGGACAATAGTACAGTATGTACGACCGGATACTGGTGCCGACAGATGGCTCGCCCAGCATGCAGTCAGTCGTCGACCACGCGCTGGAACTGGCCGACGTCCACGACGCGACGCTCCACGGGCTGTACGTCGTCGACACCGGTAGTTTCGCGACGCTCCCAGTCGAGACGACGTGGGACGGCATGACGGAGATGTTACGAGAGGAAGGACAACAGGCGGTCTCGACGTTTGCCGAGATGACCGGCGACGAGCCCGTCGAGACCGTCGTCAGGGAGGGAAACCCCAGCGGTGAAATCGTCGACTACGCCGAGAGGTGCGACTGTGACGCAATCGTCATGGGCACCCACGGCCGTGGCGGTATCGACCGACTGCTGCTTGGCAGCGTCGCCGAACGCGTCGTTCGCGCCGCCCCGGTTCCAGTGGTGACGATGCCAATCAGTGACCGGGAAGAGGAGCGAGCGGTCGAGGAGGCGGAGTCATAGGGGCCGAAGATGGTCGCAGTCGCCGGCCGCGACGGTCACGCGCTCCTCGCCGGTCTCGACCACGAGCGAGCCCGGATACTCGATGTCGACGGCCTCGCCCCTGATTTCGCCGTGCAGGGTGTCGATTCGGACCGCCCGACCCAGCGTCGAGGCGTACTCGCGCCACGCCTCGAGGATGGTGTCAGGCTCGGAGCCGACGGTGTCGAACGCCTCCAGGACTCGCTGGGTGAAGCGCCGGCGGTCGACCGGCTCGCCTCGGACCGCCGAGAGACTCGTCGCGCTGGCCTCGCTCGGGAGGTCGCCGGGGTCGACGTTGGCGTTGATACCGATGCCGACGACCACCCAGGAGACCCGGTCGGCCTCGCCATCCATCTCGGTGAGGATGCCGACGAGTTTGCGCTCCTCGCCGTCGACCTCGACGAGCACGTCGTTTGGCCACTTGATGACCGCTTCGACGCCGGCCTCGCGGACCGCACGCGTGACTGCGACGGCGGCCGCGAGCGTGAAAATCGGTGTCCCCGCCATCGGCACGTCCGGCCGAAAGAGGACCGAGAGCCAGATGCCGCCACTGGGTGAGTGCCAGGCCCGGTCCAGTCGCCCGCGCCCGCCGGTCTGTTCGTCGGCCAGCACTACCACGTCGGTCGCGCCCGCCTCGGCGAGTTCGCGGGCGCGGGCGTTCGTACTCGAAATCGCGTCGTGGTACTCTATCTCGAAAGGGGCCCCGAGTTCGTAGGCCACGGCCGGCCCGCCGAAATCGGGGACGCCACTCAGCGCGTAGCCGTCGTCGCCGCTGGTGATAGTAAAGCCCGCCTCGCGGAGCGCCTCGACGTGTTTCCAGACGGCCGCCCGGGAGACGTCGAGTCGTGACGCGATATCCGGCCCGGAGACCGGCCCGTCGGCGATGGCGGCCAGTACCCGCTCGCGTGTCTCGTTCATAGCCACCGCTTAGCCTGGGGTGGTGAAAAAGGGAGTGTCAGCGGTCGACGAGCTACAGACGACACGGTAGCGTCCGTCTCACTCCGAGCCGATGACAAAGAGCAGGTCACCCATGTCGACGGAGTCGCCCTCGCCGATGGCGACGTCGTTGACGACGCCGCCGCGCTCGGCGACGATGTCGTTTTCCATCTTCATCGCTTCGAGCACACAGAGCACGTCACCGGCCTCTACCTCGTCGCCCTCGGCGACGGTTACTTCCAGGATGGTCCCCTGCATCTCGGCGGTGACCTCCTGGCCCTCGGCGCTCGAGCCCCCGCCGCCACCGCCGCCGGAGCCGCCACCGCCGGGTCGCTCGGGACGACTGTCGCCGCCGGACGTGTCGACGTCGCCGACATCGATGGGCGGGGCGCCGTGTTCCTCTATGTCCACGTCGAACCGTTTGCCGTTGACCTCGACGGTGAACTCCCGCTCGACGACCTCCTCATCGTCGCCCTCGCTGGGCTCGGTCTCGGTCCCCCACTTCTCCTGGGCGGTCTCGATGCGTGACTTCTCGAGGGTCTCGTCTAAATACTTCGTGGTGTGGGTGGAGTTGACGAACTCCGCGTCGGTGAGCATCAGCCGGTGGAAGGGGATGACGGTGGGGAACCCCTGGATATCGAACTCGGCCAGGGCGCGTTTCCCGCGAGCGATGGCCTCGTCGCGGTCCGCGCCGTAGACGATGAGCTTCGCAATCATCGAGTCGTAGTCGGTGACGAGCGTATCACCCTGGCGCAGGGCGTCGTCCATCCGTACGCCGATACCGCCCGGCGGGTCGTACACCTCGAGTTCGCCGCTCTGTGCCGGTGCGAAGTCCTTCGCGGCGTTCTCGGCGTTGATTCGGAACTCCATCGCGTGGCCCTCGATTTCGACGTCGTCCTGGTCGAACGCGAGGGTCTCGTCCTGAGCGACCCGTATCTGCCACTTGACGATGTCGATTCCCGTTATCTCCTCGGTGACGCAGTGTTCGACCTGGATGCGCGTGTTCACCTCGAGGAAATAGAAGTTCGCGTCGGGACCCAGCACCTCGCCGGGGCCGCGCTCTATGTCCTCCTCGACGAGGAACTCGACGGTGCCGGCGTTGTAGTAGTCGGCCGCTCGAACGCCGCGACGGGCCGCCTCGCCGATTTTCTCGCGGAGCGCGTCCGAGAGCGCGGCGGAGGGGCCCTCCTCGATGACTTTCTGGTGGCGACGTTGGAGCGAGCAGTCCCGCTCGCCCAGATGCCGGACGTTGCCCTCGTGGTCGGCGATAATCTGGACCTCGATGTGTCGGGGGTTCTCCAGATAGCGTTCGAGGTAGACGGAGTCGTTCGAGAAGTACGCCTCGCCCTCGCGTTTGGCCGACTGTAACTGCTCTTCGACCTCGTCTTCGCTGTGGACGATTTTCATCCCGCGACCGCCACCGCCGCCTTCCGCCTTGATGGCGATCGGGTAGCCGTTCGACTCGCCGAACTCGATGACCTCCTCGGGGTCGGTGACCGGGTCGGTCGTCCCGGGGACGATGGGGACGTCCGCGTCCTGCATAACGTTGCGGGCCTTCGTCTTCTCGCCCAGCTTCTCCATCGCGTCGCCCGCCGGACCAATCCACGCGAGTCCCTCGGCGGCCTCGACCTTCCGGGCGAAATTCGCGTTCTCGGCGAGGAAGCCGTAGCCGGGGTGGATGGCATCGGCGTCGGCCTGCTGGGCCGTCTCGATAATCGCGTTCTGGTCCAGATACGAGTCGGCGGCCCGTGCCGGCCCGACGTTGTACGCTTCGTCCGCATATCGCACGTGACCGGAGTGTTTGTCCGCCTCAGAATAGACCGCAACTGTCCCGATGCCCAGCTCATCACATGCGCGCATCACGCGCACCGCGATCTCACCGCGATTGGCAACGAGCACCTTATCAAACATATTCGCTCATACCGAGACTCGCCCCATAAAACTAGGCGGAACCCCGACCGCCGGCGGGGCCCACGAAGGCAGCAGCCGCCACATTGTCGTCGCTACAGCGGGATGTTGCCGTGTTTCCGGTCGGGTCCGTCCTTGCGTTTCCCGCACAGCAGTTCGAGGTCCGAGACGAGCCGCGGACGCGTGTTCTGGGGTTCGAGCACGTCGTCGACGAATCCCCGTTCGGCGGCCGTATAGGGGTTCGCAAAGGCGTCGCGGTACTCGTCGATGAGCTGTTGGCGGCGGGCCTCGACGTCGTCGGCGTCCTCGAGTTCGTCGCTGTAGAGGACGTTTACGGCGCCCTGGGGTCCCATCACCGCGATTTCGGCCATCGGCCAGGCGTAGTTCATATCGGCGCCGATATGTTTCGAGGCCATCACGTCGTAGGCGCCGCCGTAGGCCTTGCGCGTGATGACCGTAAGCAGCGGCACTGTCGCTTCGCTGTAGGCGTAGAGCAGTTTCGCGCCGTTCGTGATGATACCGTTTCGCTCCTGGTCCTTGCCGGGCATGAACCCGGGCACGTCGACGAAGGTGATGATTGGGATGTTGAAGGCGTCACAGAAGCGGACGAAGCGGGCGCCCTTCTTCGAGGCGTCGATGTCGAGGGTCCCCGCGTTGACGCGGGGCTGGTTCCCGACGACGCCGACAGAGTGGCCGTCGAGTCGGGCGAAACCGGTGACGATGTTTCGGGCGAAGCTCTCGCCGACTTCGAAAAAGGAGTCCTCGTCGAGGACGCCCCCGACCACCTCGGTCATGTCGTAGGGTTTCTGTGGGGCGTCCGGAACGGTGTCGCTCAGGCTCTCGTCCCGACGTTCGGGGTCGTCCCAGGGCTCGACGCGGGGCGGGCCAGCGATGTTGTTTGGCGGGAGATAGGAGAGCAGATAGCGGATATCGTCGAGAGCGTCTCTCTCGTCGGCGGCGGTGAAGTGAGCCACGCCCGACTCCGTGGCGTGGGTCTTCGCGCCGCCGAGTTCGTCGAAGCCGACCTCCTCGCCGGTGACCGTCTCGATGACGTCCGGGCCGGTGATGAACATGTGGCTGGTCTCCTCGACCATGTAGACGAAGTCCGTAATCGCCGGAGAGTACACCGCCCCGCCCGCACACGGGCCCATGATGGCCGAAATCTGGGGGATGACGCCACTGGCCTGCTGATTCCGGTGGAAGATGTCAGCATAGCCCGCGAGCGAGTCGATGCCCTCCTGAATGCGTGCGCCCGCGGAGTCGTTCAGCCCGACGATAGGTGAGCCGTTCTCGATGGCCTTGTCCATCACCTTACAAACCTTCTGGGCGAAGGCCTCGCCCAGCGACCCGCCGAAGACGGTGAAGTCGTGGGCGAAGACGTAGACCCGCTCGTCGTTGACCGTCCCGTAGCCGACGACGACGCCGTCGCCGGGGACGCCCTTCTCCGCCATGTCGAAGTTCGTCGAGCGGTGCTCGCGCAATGCGTCTATCTCGACAAAGCTGTCGTCGTCGAGGAAGTAATCGATACGCTCGCGGGCGGTGAGTTTCCCCTTCCCGTGTTGGGACTCGATTCGCTCCTCGCCGCCGCCTCTCTCGGCTGCCGCCTTGCGCTCGCGGAGGTCCTCGATACGGTCCTCGTGGCTCATCTCCGCTCACCGGTCCGGGACCAGCACATATCGGTGCGTAGAGGGCGGGTGAAAAAAGCGTTGCCCGGCGGATGTGTGGTGACTGCCCCCGCACGATTGCACAAACCGTCGGAGTTTTGGCCGCTTCCCTCCTTGCCCCGTTCGTGAAGAACATCACGGCAACGTTGCACAACCCCTTTGGCTTCGAGGCGCCGTGTGAGCCGTTCGTCCCCGGGTATGGCGACGCGAACGCCGACTTCCACGTCATCGGTGACAACCCCCGCGTCCACGGCGGCCGCGACTCGGGCATCCCCTTCACCGGGACCCCCGCCGCCGAGCGGCTCCAGCGGGCCCTCGTCGCGGGCGGTTTGCTCGGCGAGGTCGGCTCGCCGCCAACCGTCGAGAGGACGTACCTCTCCTATCTGTACATGTGCGGGGACCGAGACCCGACCGAGGACGACTACGCCGACCACGAACCGCTCTTTGACACGGAGGTCCGGGCCATCACCTCCCACGTCCTCTTTCCCGTCGGCGAGCGGGCGACGAAACACGTCTTCGCGAACATGACCGCAGAGCGCGCCGACGACGTCGTGATGGAGGAGTTCCACGCCACGGAGGTCCGTGGCAGCGGCTGGCTGGTCTACCCCATCAAGGAGCCCGCCGACTGGACGGACGCCGACGAGGACGCCCTCGTCGCGGCGCTGACGGCGCTACTCCGGACCGACTACCGACAGGAGGCCGAACTCGGCCGATTTCTCCCGGGCGACGACGTCTGGCGCGTCCGGTAAACTACCCCGCCCTACTCGCTCCCTCGGGCCTTGCGGCCCTCGGTCACTCCTTGAGGGCGGGGGCTCCGCGCTACCGCTCACTGGTGCCGGGCTCACTCGCCCAGTTCCTCGACGGTCAGTGGCTCGGAATGGACGCGGTAGTGGTCGTAGCGTCGCTCGGCCCACTGGGCGGGGCCGGCCTCGCTGTCGGCCTGCTGGGCGAGACCATCGCACCGATGGCCGGCGTGGGCTTCCTGGTCGTCTTCGCCGGGTTCGCTATACTCAGTAGTGAGTCTATCTCGATACCGTTCTCGGGCGGCCCACCCCCGCGCAGCGCCGACTACGTCGACGCTGATTAGTCAACCGGGCGAACCTTCATACGATTGGCCAGTGAACGTACTGGCATGGATTGCAGAGTCGTCGTCGAAGCTGCTGTCCCGGTCTATGACGTTGGCACGGCCGACGAGGCCGTCCGTATCGCTATCTCGAAGACTGGCGAGATGCTCAATCCGGACCTCAACTACGTGGAGATTAACATGGGCGAACGCGTCTGTCCCCACTGCCACGAGACGCTGGACCCGGCCTTTATCGCAGCCGACGAGAGCCTCGTCGCCCTCGAACTGGAGATGACGGTTTTCAACGTCGAGCGCGACGAACACGCCTCCCGTATCGCACGGAAGGAAATCGGACAGCGTCTCACCAACATCCCACTCGATATCGTGGAGATAGAGCGACTCCCCGACGAGGACGCAGAGACCGAGGACGCGACGGAAACCGAGGCGACGGCGGCCGACGACGGCGACATTCTCCCGGAGTTCGAGGAACTCATCGACGAGTGAGACGGTCGAGAAATTCAGTCCGCGGCGGCAGAAACCGGCTCTTTCTCTTCGGTCGTCATCTCGGCGGTGATACCGTTCGCGATGGCGAAGACGGCAGCCTTGTGGTCCGTCTTCGATTTGTGAATCGATGTCGGCTTGACACCGAGTTCGGCGTACTCGTCGTGTTCCACTTCGGAACCCGACTCCGCCTCGTAGTGGTTCTGTACTTGTGCAAGCAGGCCGTGAAGGTGTATAAGCTCCTGCTTCTTCATGGTCAACACATCCTAGAAACCGAGGGGTTATAGTACTACTCTGAGGACGGTTACCATACGTTCTCGACATAATAGAACGTGAAGAACAGGCCTGGAGAGCCGGGAAATCGAGAGGCTGCGAGGAAACTACTCCTGGGCTGAAAGGTTTTTGTTGGTCGCCGGATGACCACGCTGTATGGACTACGACGACATGCTCGATAGAGCAGCGAGCGAGACGTCCGCTGTCACCGAGACGGACGAACGGCTCTCCGTCCCCGACCCCGTGGTCCGACAAGAAGGGGTTGTCACCGTCGTCGAAAACTTCCAGACGCTGTGTGACCGCCTCGGCCGGGAGCCCGCCCACTTGCTCCAGTTTCTCCAGCGTGCGGTCGCCACCAGCGGCAACATCGACGAGAGCGGCCGGGCCCGGATTACCGGGTCCTTCGACGCGGCCCGCATCGGCGACGTGATAGAGACGTACATCGAAGGGTTCGTCCGCTGTTCGGAGTGTGGGCTGCCCGATACGCGACTGGAGAGCGAGGGCGACGTGACGCTACTGCGCTGTAAAGCCTGCGGGGCCCGGTCGGCCACGCCGAGTGAGACCTGAGACTGCCGGCTGTAGCGAATCGAGTGAACTGCCAGCCCGGGCGAACGTCCGGACGAACGTATCGGCAGTGTAAACTACTGCAACCCTTTCAGCGTCCGCAAGTCGTGGTCTGTGCGAGTAAACTCGGCGAGCCGCCGGCTCGCGTGACAGTCCGGACAGTGATAGACGGTGTCGTGGGCCGGCAGCCCTGAGGGAGTCGACTCCCAGTCTTTGGTACACTCCGGACAGAGCAAGCGCACGTACGCTTCTTTCATGTGCTACGTTAACACGCGTCCACATGACAAAAAGATTCCGTCCGTCGCCGTGGTGGTGTTTAGTTAGGCGATTTAGACTGTCACCAGCCAGAAAGGGGCGTTGTCGGCGCTGTGCGCCGACTGCTCGGGAGAGCTGCTCTCCCGGTGGCTGGCTTCGGGAAGGCGGGCGACGTAAGCACCACAGGCCGAAGGCCGAGGAGCACAGCGAGCCCCCCGACCGAAGCCAGCCGGGGCTTTCTGGCTCTCTTCCGCGTTTTCTACTAAACTAAACACTACCGCTCGACCGACCGAACCGCTTTTGAGAGGCGGCGGGCTACGCTCGGTTCATGAACGTCCTCGTCGTCGGTGCCGGGTCGATGGGGGTGTGGTTCGCCCGGACGCTTCGCGAGCAGGCCGACGCCGAAATCGCCTTCGCCGACACCGACAGCCACGTCGCCGGGCGGGCTGCCCACGCCGTCGGCGGCCGGGCCGTCCCGACCGACACCGACGAGCGATTCGACGTGGTCTGTCTCGCCGTGCCGATGCCGGTCGCTCGGGTCGCCATCGAGGAGTACGGGCCGCTTGCGACCGAGGCCGTCGTCGACGTGACCGGGAGCATGACCGAACCGCTCGCGGCGATGGCCGAGACGGTGCCGGACCGCCAGCGGGCGAGCCTGCACCCGCTTTTCGCTCCCGAGAACGCACCGGGGAACGTCGCCGTGGTCACCCCCGCCGGCGGCGAGGCGGTCGACGCCGTACTGAACGCGCTGGCCGCCGCCGGCAACGAGCCCTTCGAGACGACCTCGGCCGAACACGACGACGCTATGAAGTCGGTCCAGGCCGCCGCCCACGCCGCCGTCCTCGCCTACGCGATGGCCAGCGAGGACGTCCCCGAGCGGTTCCACACGCCCGTCTCGGCCGGCCTGGAGTCGCTCGTCGACCAGGTAGTCGGCGGCGAGGCCCACGTCTACGGCGATATCCAGGAGATGTTCGACGGCGCCGACGCCGTCGCGGCGGCGGCCCGCGAACTGACCGACGCCGACCACGAGGAATTCGCCGCGCTGTACGACCAGCTTTCATGAACCCCGAAACACGCCAGCAGATACGCGAGAACGCCCAGTACCTCCGCTCGGTTCGGCCGCTCGACCCGGAAGAGCTGTTCGAATACGTCGAGGGCCAGCCCCACCCCGCCGTCGTTCGACAAGTGCTCCGGGAGGAGGCCGTCGACCTCGCCATCGTCGAACAGGACGACGGCACCTTCGTCCCCGCGCCGGAGGGGCCACTTTCCGTGTCGCGCCACAGTGTCGAGCGGTTCCCGCCCGAACACGAAACACGCGTCGAAGCGCTACTGGCCGACACCTACGGCGAGGACTGGGCCGGAGGCGACAGCGGCGACCGACTGCGCGAGCGAGTCCGGGATATCAAGGAGCGGTATCTCCGGCAAGACCGCGTCAAGTACGACGAGCTGTCGGCGCACGGCTACGCCGTCTACCACCTGCCCGACTACTACGCCGTCGCGACACACGTCCTGTGTGAACTCGCCGCCGACGGCCTGCTCCCCTCGCAGCTGCGCGTCCTCGACGTGGGCGCGGGCGTCGGCGGTCCCGCGCTGGCGCTTGCCGATATCGTCGCCGACGCCGGCGGGCTGCTGGACTACCACGCCGTCGAGCCGAGCGCCGCAGCCGACGTGCTCGACGCCGTGCTCGAACCCGCTGACGGGAGCCACGACGTTACCGTCCACCGCGAGACGGCGGAGGCGTTCGACCTCGACGCTGCGGTCGAGGATGGCGGGCCGTTCGACCTGATTCTGTTCAGCAACGTCCTGAACGAACTCGCCGAGCCGGCGGCGGTCCTCGAGCGGTATCTCGGTGGACTGGCCGACGATGGCACCCTCCTCGTCCTGGAACCGGCCGACAGGAACACCGCGACGGGGCTGCGCGAGGTAGAGCGAGCCGTCGCCGACGACGGGCCGGCGACGGTGTACGCACCCACAGTTCGGCTCTGGCCCCACTACGCTCCCGAGAGCGAGTCGTGGTCCTTCGAGACGAGACCCGATATCGCGGTCCCGCCGGTGCAAAAGCGGCTCGACGACCCAGCCGGCGGGACCGGCGAGTTCGTCAACGTCGACGTGCAGTACGCCTACAGCGTCCTCCGAAAAGACGGCAGGCGGGCCATCGACACCACGCCCGACCGGGGCGCCCACGCCCCGATGGCCGACGCCGAGCGCTACGTCACCGACCGGGTGAATCTGCTCGCTATCAAACTCAGTCGCGACCTCTCCGAGGGGGGGTCGAACCCCCTCTATCTCCTGGGTGACGGGAGCCAGACCGTCGACCACTTCGCCGTCCTCACCGAGCCGTCGGTGTTGAACGACGACCTCGGGACGGCGGCGTACGGGGACCTGCTGTCGATACAGAACGCGCTCGTCCTCTGGAACGACGACGAGGAGGCGTACAATGTCGTGGTCGACGGCGAGACGACCGTCGACCGGGCGCGGTGAGTGGCCGCTGCCGTCGGTCCATCGGCGCGGCTATATCCGAGTCTCCACTCAGAACACGGCGAGAAGTCACCAGTAGCGTGGGTGTGACGCCGAGACGTGCACCCAGGGCCTCGGACACCTCTTCGTGGCACTCGGGAATCCCCGACGACATCGGGGACGATATCTTCGACCGTGGGACCTCCGAGACAGGGAGCGTCTGGGTCGAACCCAACGACCCGACCGGCGCGGTGTTCGTCGTCGAACTGCCGACCGCCTGACATGGTAGTGTTTAGTTTAGTAGAAAACACGGAAGAGAGCCAGAAAGCCCCGGCTGGCTGAACTCGGGGGACTCGCTGCGCTCCTCACTACGTTGCGGTGCTTACGTCGTCCGCCGTCGTTCAGCCAG
>PXRT01000006.1 GCA_003020925.1 Halobacteriales archaeon QS_6_64_34
GGAGCGCGTGCGAACCTTTACAACCGCCCGCAACGACTCTCTGACTGTCCATGACGGGCCACAGACAGTCCGTGAGGGCTGGCGTCCCAACGAGGCCACGGTGCGTTTCTCGGCATGGGCGGGCCGCCGTCAGCCGGCCCCGAAGTCGGGTCCGTCAAAGCGAGCGTGACGCCACGCGCCTCTCCGCTCCCGGTGTCCACCGGGGATAGAGTGGAGGACACCGACAATTGAATTGCCGCTGGCGTCTGGCCCTGCGCCACAAGCCGACTTCGAGCGGGTGAGTCCCACCCGACGAGCCGGCGTGCAAGCCCCACCCTCAGCGAGCGCGTCAGCGCGAGTAGGGTGGGGTAGTTGACTAGGTTGTGTGTCGTTGAGAACAGCAACTACTCTGACTGTGCTCCTGTCTCACCACGCAGAAGGAACCGATCACATCCACGTGTAATCACTCAGCTGAATACCCGAACTGGGAATTCTAAATTAGGTGGCTTTGTTGAAACCCTCAGAGCCTAACAAATGTCGCGTGCTGAATACAGAGGCTGGATTCAGCAGCGATGCTGATTATCCTCCGTCATTGTCGGATTCATCCTGTGGCTGAAGCCCCAGGTATTCTCCTTGTTCTTTATAATAAAACCTTCAAAATTAATCATAGTATTTTCCGCGAAGCTGGGTGTCTTCCTCCGAATAATAACGATTAATGGGACTTGATGTAGTGGAAAATCTTTAGTCGTGGCCCCCCAACCTTCCGGTACGGCACCAAAGCTGGGGCCGAGGATCTTACAATGACAGACAATGAGCTAATCTGGCGAATCGCTGGCGGTTCCGGTGATGGAATCGACTCGACCAGTCAGAACTTCGCGAAGGCCCTGATGCGCTCGGGACTTCACGTGTTCACACACCGGCATTACCCGTCGCGTATTCGCGGTGGCCACACGTACGTCGAAGTACGTGCGAAAGACGAGGATGTACAGTCACGCGGTGATGGGTACAACTTCCTGCTCGCCCTGGGTGACTCCTTCGCCAGGAACCCACAGGACGAAGCCTACTACGGCAAAGAGGAGCTGAAGCCGCTGTACGAGAATTTCGACGACCTCCGAGAGGGCGGCGTCCTGCTGTACGACGAGGGGCTGCTCGACGATGAGGACGTCGACGAAATCGGGCTCGAAGCGGCCGCCGAGGAGAACGGCTGGCACGTCGTCCCGATGGACCTGCGCGGCATCGCGAAGGAACACGGCCGCGAGATTATGCGAAACACGGCCGGTATCGGCGCGACCGCCGCCATCCTCGACATCGACACTGAGGAGTTCGAGGAGCTCATCACGCAGAACATGAGCGGCGACATGCAGGAGGCGAACCTCAACGTCCTCCAGGACGCCTACGAAGCCGCTTCGGAACTCGACATCGACCACGACATCGAGGTCCCAGAGGGGTCACACGGGGAAGAGCAGGTCATTCTCTCGGGTTCTAACGCTATCTCCTACGGCGCTCTCGACGAAGGCTGTCGCTTCATCTCGGGGTATCCGATGACCCCGTGGACCGACGTCTTCACCATTATGTCCCAGCACCTGCCCGAGTTCGGCGGTATCTCCGAGCAGGTCGAGGACGAAATCGCCGCCGCGGCGCTCGCCCTCGGTGCGTCCCACATGGGCGTCAAAGCAATGTCGGGCTCCTCGGGCGGTGGGTTCGCCCTCATGTCCGAGCCACTCGGCCTCGCGGAGATGACCGAGACGCCAATCGTGCTGGTCGAAGCCATGCGTGCCGGTCCCTCGACCGGGATGCCGACCAAGCCCGAACAGGCCGACCTCGAACACGTCCTGTACACCTCACAGGGCGACTCCGCACGCGTCGTGTTCGCGCCCGCGAACATCCGCGAGTGTTACACCCAGACCCGCGCCGCCTTCCGCATCGCCTACGGGTACCAGATTCCGACCATCGTCGTCTACGACCAGAAGATTCAGGGCGAACTCCGGAACATGCCGGCGGACCACTTCGACGAGGAGCCTAACGCCGACCCCGGCTCCGTTCTCACGGAGGAGGAGATTCAGGACGCCGCCCACCACGCCTCCGGGAAGTTCAAGCGATTCCTCTACGAGCCGGAGGACGGCTCGAACGTCAGCCCGCGCTCGGTTCCCGGCCAGAAGGACGGCCGCTACCTGGCGACAGGTAACGAGCACAACGAGGAGGGCCACATCAGCGAGGACCCGGACAACCGCATCGTCCAGATGGAGCGCCGTCTGGACAAGTTAGACGACATCCGCGCCGACCTCGACGAGAACGCCTCCCACCAGACCTACTACGGCCCAGAAGAGGCCGAACACGGTATTCTCGTGTGGGGCAGCCAGCAGGACACGGCCTTCGAGGCCGTCGACCGCCTCAACGAGCAGGGTCGCAGCGTCAAAGCCCTGGGCGTCTCCGATATGGCGCCGTACCCGGTCGAGGAGGTCTCCGAGTGGCTCGAATCCGTCGACCAGGCCTTAGTCGTCGAGATGAACGCCACGGCCCAGTTCCGCGGGCTGACCCAGAAGGAAATCGGCAAGTACGGCGACAAGCTCTCGAGCTTGCTCAAGTACAACGGCAACCCCTTCGAGCCCGCCGAAATCGTCGACGGGTTCGAGTCAAGCATCAACGGCGAGGAGCTCGCCGCGACCAACATGAAGTACCTGCCAGCAGCGGGTGACTAACCAATGAGTGCATTCAGCGCAATCGGAGACGACCGCGAGATAGACCGAGACGAGTTCACGCCCGGCATCGAGCCACAGGCCACCTGGTGTCCCGGCTGTGGGGACTTCGGTGTCCTGAAGGCGTTGAAACAGGCCATGCCCGAAGTCGGCAAGAACCCCGACGAGGTCGCCCTCTTTACGGGTATCGGCTGTTCCGGGAAGCTCAACAGCTACTTCAACAGCTACGGCTTCCACACCATCCACGGCCGCTCGCTGCCCGTCGCCCGGGCCGCGAAGCTGGCCAACCCGGAAATCGAGGTCATCGCCGCCGGCGGCGACGGCGACGGCTACGGTATCGGTGGCAACCACACCATCCACACCGCCCGTGAGAACCACGATATGACCTACATCGTGTTCAACAACGAGATTTTCGGCCTCACGAAGGGCCAGACCTCGCCGACCTCGCCGAAGGGCCACAAATCGAAGACCCAGCCCCACGGCTCGGCGAAGTCGCCGATTCGACCGCTCAGCCAGCAGTTGAACGCCGGCGCGACCTACATCGCCCGGACGGCTGCGGTCAACCCCAACCAGGCGAAAGAAATCATCGCCGAGGCCATCGAGCACGACGGCTTCGCACACATCGACTTCCTCACCCAGTGTCCGACTTGGAACAAGGACGCGAAACACTACGTCCCGTACACGGACGTCCAGCAGTCCGACGAGTTCGACTTCGACGTCTCGGACCGCGCGGAAGCCGCCGAGATGATGCGCGAGCGCCCCTCCTACGGGGCCGAGAAGCGCGCCATCGGCGAGATGCCCGAGGAGCCACTCGCCGAGCGGTACTTCGACGAGGACGCCGAGTGGGAGCGGACCTACGACAAGCTCCTCGAACACCACAAGTAACCCCGCACCGTCGGACTCGCCGGTGATATCGCCGGCCCCGAACGGGGGTTGCGGATTCGGAAGATATTTTTTCACCCACGGTAAATATTCGTTCATGAGTGTCGAGTCCACGGAGCGTCGTATCCTGTCAGTTCTCGAAGAGGACGCACAGGCATCATACGCGGAGATAGCCGACCGGGCCGAAGTCTCCAAACCGACGGTCCGCAAATATATCAAGAAGCTGGAAGAGGAGGGCGTCATCGTCGGCTACTCGGCCGACATCGACCCGAAGAAACTGGCGGGCCAGTCCATCGCGATGGTCGGCATCGACGTCGCCAGCGAACGCTACGTCGAAGCGACCCGGCAGCTCTCCGGTATCGACGCCATCGAGTCGCTCTACACCTCCAGTGGCGACCACATGTTGATGGCCGAAGTGCGCGCAACCGACGGGAACTCGCTGGCCGCCGTCATCGAAGACGAGATACTCGAACTCGACGGCGTGACCGCCGCACACCCGTCTTTCCTGCAGGAACGGCTGAAGTAACGGGTTTTTAGACGCTCCGGGCAAGAGGGAAACTATGCCGTCTCGGTTGGTGGTGGGAGCCGGTTCGACCGCACGTGCGATAATCGACGCGGTGAGTGACGGTCACGGCGAGCTGTGGGTCCTCACAGACGACGAGCACCGCGCCGAGACACTCCGTGAGGACGGTGTCTCCGTCACTGTCACCGACGAGTTCGGCCGGGCGACGATGCGTGAGCGCGATATCGCCCCGGTCACAGTGGCCGTCGCAAGCGACGACCCGTCGGTCAACGTCGCCGCCGCCGAGACCGCCGCCGAGCTGTTTCCCGACGCCTTCCGACTCTGTTATACCGGCTACGGGGCGACCGACTCCCAGCGTGACCGTCTCGACGCCGTCGCCGACCGGCTGGTCGACCCCGAGGCCGTCCTTACCGAGCGACTTCGGGAGAGTGTGGGTGAGCCTGGCTCGCGTATCCGCAATCTCCGGGGCGTGTTACGGGACATCGACGGCCACCTCGCGGTCGTCACACACGACAACCCCGACCCCGACGCCATCGCCAGCGCGGTCGCACTTGGCGAACTCGCCGCCCGAGCCGGCTGTGAGGTGTCGCTGTGTTACTACGGCGACATCTCCCATCAGGAGAACCGCGCGTTCGTGAACCTCCTCGAGTACGACCTCGTGAATCTGGACGCCGACGACGCGGCGGCACTCGAGACCTACGACGGGTTCGCGCTGGTAGACCACTCCCGGCCCGGCGTCAACGACCAGCTCCCCGAGGACCTCCCCATCGACATCGTCATCGACCACCACCCGCCCCGGCTCCCGGTCGAGGCCCGCTACGTCGACCTGCGAAGCGGCGTCGGCGCGACGAGTACGCTGCTGGTCGACTACTTCGAGCGACTCGGCGTCGAGTTGCCCGAACACATCGCGACCGGACTGCTCTTTGGCATCCGCGTCGACACGAAGGACTTCCGCCGTGAGGTGTCGGCCGAGGATTTCCTGGCCGCCGCCCAGCTCGTCGAGCGGGCAGACATGGACGCGCTCCAGCGCATCGAGAACCCCAGCGTCAGCGGCGAGACGCTGTCCATCATCGGCCGGGCCATCGACAACCGCGAGGAGGAAGGGTCCGTGTTACTCTCCTGTGTCGGCGAACTCTCCGACCGCGACGCACTGGCACAGGCCGCCGACCGGCTGCTCGACCTCGAGGGCATCCACGCGACGATGGTCTATGGCGTCCTCGACGGTACTATCTTCGTCTCCGCGCGGGCTCGGGGCGCCGATATCGACCTCGGCGAAGCGCTCAGGGACGCCTTCGGGCAGATAGGCTCGGCCGGCGGTCACGCCGACATGGCCGGCGCCCAGATAGCCCTCGGTGTGCTCGATGGCGTCGACGACAGGGAGGAACCACTCCACAGCATCGTCAAGTCGGTTGTCAACGACCGCTTCCTCGATGTCGTGCAGTCCCGCTCACACCGGCTGCTGGGCCGAATAGACGGCCGAACCGAGTTCGGCTTGGACGAGTATGTCAAACGGCTTCGCCCGGCCGACGACAACGAGCGCTCGTAGGCGAGTCTTTTTGCCGGTCGCTTGACAACGACTGGTGATGGCAGACTCGGGCCGAGCAACGGTGGGGGAGTATATGACGCGGGACGTCGCGACCGTCGAACTGGACGACACCGTCACGGACGTGGCAAACCGCATCGCGGAGAGCGACGACTTCAGTGGCTTCCCCGTCACCGACGGACGACGCGTCGAGGGCTTCGTCAGCGCCCGCGACCTGCTGCTTGCGGCGGACCACGAACCTATGTTCAAGGTGATGACCGAGGATATCATCGTTGCCACGCCCGAGATGGCGGTTCAGGACGCCGCTCGGGTCATCCTCCGGTCGGGCATCCAGAAGCTCCCGGTCGTCGACGAGGCGGGGAACCTCGTGGGCATCATCTCCAATACCGACGTCATCCGCTCTCAGATCGAGCGAGCGACACCCGACAAGGTCGACAAGCTCGCCCGGACGCTTGCGAACATCCACGAGGTAACCCCCCACGACGAGCGTCGGACGGTCGACCTCGCCGCGCTCACGCCGACCCAGCCGACGGTGTACGCCGACGAGCTGGAGGGCCGGGTGTATGAACTCGAGCGGGGCCTGGCCGAGCCCCTCGTGGTCATCGACAACGACGGCCACCGCTACCTGGCCGACGGCCACCACCGCGTGAAGGCCGCCGACCGACTCGACATCGAATCGATGGAGGCAAACGTCATCGTGCTGGGCGAGAGCGTCGAACTCGGGATGGCCGAGACAGCCGCCAAGGCCGGCCTCGAAGACATCGACGACATCGAGGTCGTCGACTACGCCCGCCATCCGCTCGTCCAACAGACCGAGCGGTTACAGGAGTAAATCGTTACAACCGACCGTATGAGCGGTAGCGAAGACTCCAATACCGACGCGGGGAGAGCGGGCTGCTCGGCGCCTCGAACGGGGAGAACCTTCTTGCGAACAGCTACCGTACCACATGGTATGTACGACGACGAGGAACTCCGGGCGATACGCGAGGCCAAGTCCGATTGGGAGGATGACACGCTCGACCCGACCATGGACGCCTACGGCGAGCGGCGCGACCGGTTTGCCACGGTGTCGAACCTCGAGGTCGACCGCCTCTACACGCCCCTCGACGTGGCGGACCTCGACTACGGCGAGGACCTGGGGTTCCCCGGCGAGGAGCCGTACACCCGGGGTGTCTACCCGACGATGTACCGCGGGCGCCAGTGGACGATGCGGCAGTTCGCGGGTTTTGGGACCGCCGAGGAGACCAACGAGCGCTTTCACTACCTCATCGACGAGGGCCAGACCGGGCTCTCGACGGCCTTCGACATGCCGACGCTGATGGGCCTCGATTCGGACGACGCCATGGCAGATGGCGAGGTCGGCAAGGAGGGGGTCGCGGTGGACACGCTCGATGACATGGCCCGCCTCTTCGACGGTATCGACCTCGCCGAAGTCTCGACTTCGTTTACTATCAACCCCAGCGCGCCGGTCGTCTACGCGATGTATCTCGCGCTGGCCGACCGGCGCGGGGTCCCCCGCGAACAGCTCCGGGGGACTCTCCAGAACGACATGTTCAAGGAGTTCATCGCACAGAAGGAGTGGGTCGTCGGCCCGGAGCCATCGCTGAAACTGGTCACCGACGTCATCGAGTTCGCCAGCGAGGAGACCCCCAAATTCAAACCGGTCTCGGTGTCGGGGTACCACATCCGAGAGGCCGGCTCGACCGCCGTCGAGGAACTCGCCTTCACGCTCGCCGACGGCTTTGCCTACGTCGAGGACTGTCTCGACCGGGGCCTCGACGTGGACGACTTCGCCCCGCAGCTCTCCTTTTTCTTCAACGCCCACAACGCCATCTTCGAAGAGGTCGCGAAGTTCCGGGCGGCCCGACGCATCTACGCCCGCGTGATGGACGAGTGGTACGGCGCCGAGACCGACGCGAGCAAGCAGTTAAAGTTCCACACACAGACCGCCGGCCAGTCCCTGACGGCCCAGCAGCCCCTCAACAACGTCGTTCGGGTGACCATCCAGGCACTCGCGGGCGTACTCGGCGGGACACAGAGCCTGCACACCAACAGCTTCGACGAGGCGCTGGCACTGCCCTCCGAGAAGGCCGTTCGGGTCGCCCTGCGGACCCAGCAGATACTCGCCGAGGAATCGGGCGCGGCCGACATCGTCGACCCGCTGGGCGGCAGTTTCGCCGTCGAAGCCCTCACCGACGAGATGGAAGAAGGTGCGATGGACCACATCGCCCACATCCGCGAGGAACTGGGCGACGGGTCGATGCGCGACGGCGTGCTCGCGGGCATCCGGGACGGCTACTTCCAGCGAGCGATACAGGACTCGGCCTACGAGTACCAGCAACGGGTCGAACGCGAGCAAGCGGTCGTCGTCGGCGTCAACGCCTACGCCGTCGAGGAAGAACCCGAGGCCGACGTGTTGACCGTCGACGAAGACGTCCAGAAGCGCCAGCGCGAGCGACTGGCCGCTGTCAGGGACGGGCGTGACGACGACGCCGTGGCGGCCGCCCTGGCGGACCTGCAAGCGACCGTCGACGCCGACGAGAACGTCCTGTCGGCCATCGTCACTGCGGTCAAAGCCGATGCCACGATGGGCGAGATAATGGACGTCTTCAGGGACGAATACGGCGCGTACCGCGAGACGCTGTGACTACCGGGGGTCCCGACGGCCGGCCGCGGCGTCGGTCCGGCGCGAGACGTAGATGACGAGCCCCAACAGAACACCGAGTCCGATGGCAATTGTTACCATCCCGTACAGCGCCACGCCGAAGGGCGTCGGTGGCAGGGCGATGACGCCAAAGAGCGCCGGCTGGAGGTCGTTCGGTCGAATCGTCCCCAGAACGAACCCCATCACGCCCGCGAGCGCGACGATGATGACGTATATCTGGACGACGACCTTCTCGCCGGCGGTCTCGGCCACCTCGTCGGTCATACGCTCGGTTGGGCCGCGAGACGATTAGCCTTTTTCACTTCCGCTCCCAAGAGCGGCTGTGTCACAGAAGGAGCTGCTGTTTATCGTCCTCTCGGGTATCGCTATCATGATGTTCATCACCGCTATCGTGCTCGTCTCGGGCGCGAGCTGAGACGGACTCGGTCGGTCGTGGCTGTCTCAGTGTGTGGTTCAGTGTTCCATAACAAGACGGATGACAGCCGCCCCGCTCGACCTCCACGCACACTCGGGGTGGCGGCGTCGGGACTGGGCACACTGCTGGTGCTGACGACCGATTACGAGAGAGTAGCGATGGAAAACGGCGTCGTCAGTTGTCATCGGACCGGCTGGCGTCGCCTTCGGGTACGCCTCCATCGGTCAGTGCGGACTCTGTCTCGTCCTCGCCGCCGTCGGTGATGGCCGTCTCGAGCTTGCGGTCGTACCACTCCCACTCCTTGTCGAGCATGCCGTCGCGCTCGAGGTTCCACGGGTCGCCGTCCTCGATTTTCGGGCCTTCGAGCCAGGACTGGAGCAGGTTCCAGATGAAGATGAGCTGGCCGACAAGCAGGATGAACGCACCGGTGGTCGCCAGCAGGTGGTAGGTGCTGACCTGTGCCAGCGGCGCGATGGCGCCGTCGAATTCATAGGTCGCATACCGGCGGGGCATCCCCAGGTAGCCAAGCGCCAGCATCGCAAAGAAGGTGATGTTGGTGCCTATCATCGAGAGCCAGAAGTGGGCCTTCCCGAGCGTGCGCTGGTACATCCGGCCGGTAAAGACCGGGAACCAGTAGTAGATGCCCGCGAAGACGGCGAAGGCGATAGCGCCCATGACGATGTAGTGGAAGTGCCCGACGACGTAGTAGGTGTCGTGGAGTACGAGGTCGACGGGGATGGCGGCGAGGAAGACGCCGGTGACGCCGCCGATGATGAAGTTCGAGACGAAGCCGATACAGAACAGCATCGGGCTCGTCAGGCGCAGGCGGCCGTTCCACATCGTCGTAATCCAGTTGAACGTCTTGACCGCACTCGGTATCGCAATCGCCAACGAGACAGCCATGAAAGAGGCCCGCAGTCGCGGGTCCATGCCCGTCGAGAACATGTGGTGGGCCCAGACGCCAAAGGAGAGCACGCCGATAGCGAGCGTCGAGTAAACGACGAACTTGAATCCGAACAGCTTCCGGCCGGCGAACTTCGGCAGGATGAGGCTGACCAGGCCCATCGGCGGCAGCACGAGGATGTACACCTCGGGGTGGCCGAAGAACCAGAACAGGTGTTGCCACAGCAGCGGGCCGCCACCCTCCACGGCGAAGAACGTCGTCGCCAGGTTGCGGTCCATCAGGAGCATGACGAGAGCGCTGCCAAGCAACGGGAACGCAAAGAGGATGAGCGCCGACTGGGTGAGGATGGTCCACGAGAAGATGTCGAGGTTCGCCCAGTTGACGTCGTCGCCGCGCTCGGTGAAGATGGTCGCGATGAAGTTGATGGCGCCCATCGTCGCGGCGACCCCGGAGAGATGCAGGCCAAGCAGCATCAGGTCGACGCCGGGGTTCGTCTGTTCGGCCGACAGCGGCGTGTACATCGTCCAGGCCGTCTGTGCCGGCTCTATCATGTTCTCGGTGACCGGCGCCAGGAAGAAGCCGGCCCAGATGAGGAGGGCAGCCGGTGGGAGGAGCCAGAACGCGATAGCGTTGATGCGGGGAAACGCCATGTCGTCGGCCCCGATGAGCAGCGGGATGAAGTAGTTCGCAAAGGCCGCGATGATTGGCGTCCCGAACAGGAACAGCATCGTGATGCCGTGACTCGTCAGGATTGAGTTGTACGCGTTTGCACCCAGAATCGCCCCACCGGGGACGACGAGCTGGACGCGGATGAGCGTCGCCATGATACCCCCGACGGCGAAGGCGATGATGGCGTACAGGCCATAGAGCAGTCCGATGTCCTTGTGGTCGACGGTGGTCAGCCAGCGGATGATTCCCGCCGGTTTCTCGCGGTTGAGGACGGCGCCGTCCTCACCGGTCGCGGTCCCACCTCCGGCCAGTGGTGTATACGACCGCCAGTTCTCGATGCGCGTCAGCGCGGCGATAATGCCGACGAGGAGGACGGCCATCAACCCCGTCAGCAATAGATCTCCTACAGCCATAGACGCACGTCAGGACTGAGTGATAATGAAAGGGACGGTTCCGGTGGTCCGTCCCGTGGCGGTTACGCCTCGGGCAGGCCTTCGTCGTCGGACCCGAGTTCCGCGTCGTCCTCGGTCGACTCGTCGTCGTCCGCCAGCTCGGTCGCCCCGTCCGGGTCGTCGAGCGTGGCGTGTTCTTCTTCCGCTCTTTCGGCGTCCTCGACTGCCCGGCCGGCGTAGTACGTGAGCACGGCCAGCAGGAGGAACATCGAAATCATCAGCGAGAACTGCAGTCCGCTGAAGACCGGGTCGAGACCGAACGGACTCACGACCGCGAAGGCCGCAATGAAAAAGAGGATGATACCAAGCGGGATGACGTTGACAGTGAGGTCAAGCAGCGTCTCCTTTTCGAACCCGAACAGTTCCATGTAGCCAGGGGTTGGACGCGGGGCGGTAAATAGGCTGTTGGTTTCTCTTAGACGCTCGTCTGTTCCATGACGGAGCCGACCCCGCCCATCGCCACCATCACGATGCCGGCGACGGCGACGGCGACGAGGCGGGTGAAGACGGGTCCGTTACCGATGTTGGCGACCGCGATATTGGCGGCCGGGAGATAGGCCACCGCCAGTCCGGCGGCGATGAACGCGAGGACGACGCCGACGCCCACGAGCGTGGGCCACGGGCGCGTGACATAGCCCGACTCGGTGAGGATGCCGGCGACGGAGCCCCCAAAGAGGATGAGACCGAAGACGGCCACCGGAAACAGGCCGATGAAGACGCCGATTTCCGAGAGGACAAGTCCCAGCGCGACGAACACCGGCCACGGACTCGCCGTCCGGTACTGGTCGCTCAGTCCGGGTTGCTCTTCCATACCCCCGATTGGGTGTGACACGTCTTAGGCCCATCGGACTACTGCCCGGCAGACGGGGCACAAACTATTTGTCTGCGATACGGCTTGATGAAGGTAATGAGTATGCGTACGGTAGAGCTAGTATCAGAGTGGGACGCGGTGCCCTTCGACGGTGGCTACGACGGGCTTCGGTCCCTCTCAGACCAGGGTTTCTCCGGTGCCGTCACCGCCGGGCCCACACAGCTGTTCATGCTGAACGGCACCGTCGTGGGCATCCTCGAGGGCGATATCGAGGACTTCGACGGCACCGACGGTACCGCACGGACAGCGCCCCACGACGCCTTGCCACTGCTCATCGTGATGCAGGACCGGGCCGAGGGCCCGCGTGCACAGTACTACACCGAGGACACCGCAATCTCCGAGGTCGACCGAACGCTCGAGGACGGTAACTTCACCGGGTTCGTCGAGCTGTCCGAGAACGTGCTTTCGGGGGACTACTATCTGGTCTACCACCAGGGCCGCTCGATGAGCGTCGCGTGGGTCGGGAACTCGAAGCGGCTCGTCACGGACGAGGCGGCGTTCGAACAGGCCGACGACGAGGTGGGTATCTATCAGGTCATGCCGGCCGACATCGAACCGGTCGAGATTCCCGAGCCGTCGGCACCGAGTCCAGCGGCCGACGACGTGGGTGTGGCGACCGGGTCGGCCCCGAGCGACGCAAGCCAGCCCAGCGATGCACAGTCAGTCGCGGATGTGGCCGACACGGAGCCCGCCTCGGCCACGGCTGCCGACGTCACGGAGCAAGAGCGCGGTACGGCCGGCCCACCCGGGTCGAAAGCGGCCGGCGCGAGTCAGGGGACAGCCGTCGACAGGACCCAGCGCGAAGAGCCCGACGCAAGGAGCGAGGCCACGGCGGCGACGGAAGCCGAACCGGCGACAACGACGCCGACGGAGAGTCGAGCGACCGAGCAGTCCGAGAAGCCACCGACGCCAGCGGGTGGGAGCCAGACCGCCGCCGCGACGACCGACAGTGACGCGGTAGGGGAACTCGAAACCCGGTCGATTCCGTCGCTGGACCCCGAGCGGTCGAGTTCCACGCCCGAGGAAACGGCCCGGTCGGCGGCCTCGTCGACCGCCGCGCAGTCGGCGGACACCGCCTCGACACAGTCCCAGTCGACGGCCACTGCGTCAGCACAGCCGGCGGCGTCCGAGCAGCGCCAGCCCGAGCCGTCCCCGGAGCTGGAGGCGAAACTCGAGGAACGCGTGGCCGAGATAACCGAACTCGAAAGCGAGATACGCGACCTCTCGGCCGAGAACGAGGAGCTGGCCGCCGAGCGGGACCGACTGGTCGCCGAACTGGAGGAGGCCAGAGCGGAGATACAGCGACTCGAAGCGGAACTGGCGGCCGCCGGCGAGGCGGCGCCAAGCGGCGAGACGCTCTCGCCGGCGGCGGCCATCGACGGGACGAACCTCTTCATCCGCTACCACTCCAAGGGGGATGCCACCCTCGAGAAGGCACAGAACGGCGGTGCCGACAGAGCGGCCGTCGAGGAGAACCTCCGGCTGGAACACCACACCCAGTTCGACGCCGCAGACACCGTCGTCGACGGCGAGACCTTCGAGGCGTTCCTCCAGAACAGCATCCAGTACCGCTTTGCCGACTGGCTCGTTCGCAATCTCCTGTACGAGATTCGCGACACCGGCCACGAGAGCGCGATGGGCGTGCTCTACGAGGCGCTGCCGAAGGCCGACCGCGCCGAACTCAACGGGAACGTATCGGTCACCTACACCGAGGACGGCCAGGAACACCGCTCACAGGAGACCTTCGACGTGGTCGTCCGCGACCGGATGGGGAACCCGCTCGCCGTGGCAAACATCAACGACTCGCGCCAGCCCGCGACCGAGGGCCAGATGACCGACATCATCCAGAACGCCGAGCGGGTCGGGAACGCCTCCGACTCGCTGGCGGCGGCGTTTCTGGTCACGAGCAGTTTCTTCGAGCCCGAGGCCCTCGAGACGGCCAGGGAGGCCACCTCCAGTGGCCTGTTCAGCCGCGACAAGCGCAAGAGCTTCGTCAACCTCTCGCGGAAGGGCGGCTACCACCTCTGTCTGCTCGAAGCGCGAAACAAGGAGTTCCACCTCGCGGTACCGGAACTCTAGAAAGAGACCGCTTAGCTCTCTATCTCTGCGGCGTCGTCGATTTTCATTCCGTTGAGCTTGTCGATTATCTCGTCGATTTTCTCGTCTAAGTCGTCGACGAACTCGCCTGTCTGTTCCGTTGTAATAGCGCCCTGGCTGGAGGGTTCGATGAGGTTCTCCTCTTCGAGGACCCGCAGGGAGTAACGAACCTTGTGGTGTGGATAGCCCGTCTCGTTGGACATCTTCACGATACCGATAGGCTCGTTCTCGATTACCATGCGAAGCACCTGCAGGTGGCGCTCCAGCATGTCGACTTCCTTCTCAAGCCTGTCTATCATGGCAATTGTTAACTTGTGTTGGGTGGGTTTAAAAGTTGCCCTCGCTAATCCGATTTCGCCTGTTTCGCGTTTCAAAGGGGTGGTTCTTAAATCCGTCGTAACCGTTCACATGGGGCTTGTTGGCGTACCCGGGCCAACCGGTGACGACTGGCAGTCACTGCAGGCGAGTCGCGACTGACTGTGAGACCGTAATCTGTTTATCATGGTGGCCGGAACGTCCGGTCGATGACCGTAACCATCGTCGGCTCGCAACTCGGCGACGAGGGCAAGGGCGGCATCGTCGACCTGTACGGCGACGACGTCGACGTCGTCGCCCGGTATCAGGGCGGCGACAACGCCGGCCACACCGTCGTCCACGAGGGCGAGACCTACAAGCTCTCCCTCGTTCCGAGCGGAGCCATCCGGGGCAAGGTCGGCGTGCTGGGCAACGGCTGCGTCGTCAACCCGCGAACACTGTTCGACGAGCTAGACACACTACAGGAACGCGGGCTGGACCCGGACGTGCGTATCGCCGAGCGCGCGCATATCATCTTCCCCTTCCACCGCGTACTCGACGGTATCGAGGAGAAAGTAAAGAGCGAATCCGACAGCGAGGTCGGCACCACGGGCCGGGGTATCGGCCCGACCTACGAGGACAAGGCCGGCCGGCGAGGGATTCGGGCCGGCGACCTTCGCAACCCCGACGTGCTCCGTGAGCGACTGGAGTACATCGTCCCGCAGAAACGCGCCGTCGTCGAGGACGTCTACGGCGTGGCCGTCGAGGACCTGGACGACCCCGACGCGCTCGACGTCGACGCGCTCTACGAGGAGTTCCGCGAGTACGGCGAGCGCTTCGAGGCCGAGGATATGATGGTCAACGCGGGCGTCTTCCTCAGCGACGCCATTGCCGAGGGCCAGAACGTCATGCTCGAAGGCGCCCAGGGGACCACTATCGACATCGACCACGGGAACTACCCCTACGTCACCTCCTCGAACCCGACTGCGGGCGGGGCGACCACCGGGACGGGACTCAACCCCGGCGTCGTCGGCGGCGGCGATGTCATCGGCATCGTCAAGGCCTATCTGACCCGCGTCGGCAGCGGCCCCCTGCCCACCGAACTGGGCGGCGTCGTCGGCGACACGCCCGGCTACGAGGAACAGGGTGAGGGCGAAAACGAGGCACTGGCGACCCGGATTCGCGAGGAGGGCGGCGAGTACGGCACCGTCACCGGCCGGCCGCGACGGGTCGCCTGGCTCGATATGCCGATGTTGCGCCACGCCGCTCGTGTCTCTGGCTTTACCGGACTCGCTATCAACCATCTGGACGTCCTCGCCGGGCTGGACGAGGTCAAAGTCGGCGACACCTACACGCTCGACGGCGAGGAGCAACACACCGTACCCGCGACCACCGAGGAGTGGGGCCGCTGTAAGGCCCAGTACCGCACGTTCGACGGCTGGCCGGAGTTCGACCCGGCGACTGTCGCCAGCGAGGGCTACGAGGCGCTGCCCGAGAACGCTCGGGACTACATCGAGTATATCGAGGCCGAACTGGACACGCCGGCCTACGCGCTCGGTGTCGGGCCCGGTCGCAGCGAGACCGTTGTCCGCGAGCGCCCCTACTAGTCGCTCCGTCGGATTGTCGGCAGACAGTATCCTTTTATCCCTACCGACCCGACGAGCGGATATGAAAGAGGACCTGATGGATATCATCTGCTGTCCGCTGGACAAACACGACCTCGACCTCGGGGTCTCCGAGCGCGACGGCGAAGAGATTCTCGACGGCACGCTCACCTGTATGGAGTGTGGCGAGACCTTCCCCATCGAGGACGGCATCCCGAACCTCCTTCCGCCGGACATGCGCGAGGAAGCCCCGGCCTGAGCGTGACGCGCCTGTACCTTTTTCTTTCCTCCCCGATGATATGCTAGCGTGTCCGACGTGTTACCCGTCCACATCAACCGCGAGGCGCCCCAGAGCCTCGCGGTCCCCGACAGCTTCGAGGCGAGCGACAGTTTCGACATGCGCCTGGTCAACCACGGCGGGTCCTGTCACGTCCACATCCACCTCGACGACGCCCTCTCGGAACAGGCCGCCATCGACGTCCCCAATCACCACGTCGATGGCAACGGGGAGCGACTTGTCAGGGTGACTCGCATCGGGGACGGCACCGCTCGCGGGAAGCTGAAAGTCGTCACGGCCTACGGGGCGACGACCCGCTACGTCGACCTGCAGCTCACGGAGCCGGTATCGACGGACGAACCGGTCATAGTCGGCGAGGAGCTATCGAAACCACAGCCCCGACCCGCGGAGTCATCGCCCTTCGAGCGACGCCCGGAGATACTGGTGGGTGTCGTCTTGCTGCTCGGGCTCACCGTCGGGACAGTCGCGCTGTTCCAGAACGCCGTCCTCGTGCTCGGAGTCGTCGTTCTCGTCGTCGGGGTCGTGGCGGCACTGGTCGTGGCTCGTTCCGATTAGTCGTCGGTCTCGACGCCGGCGAGGTTACCCTCGTCGTCGAAGAGCTTTGCCCGCAGGAAGCGGGTCCGGTAGCGGTTCGCACCGTCGTAGACGTCCGCTTCGCGGATGTCGTCCGCCCGTCCGTCGGCGACGGCTTCGATGATTGCCTCGACCTGCGCTTTCTCGCTCGGCGTCAGCTCGAACTCGTAGGTCCGGGTCTGTTCGCCCTCCAGTTTCGTCCACTGGCGGGCGGCTGCGATGACCAGCGAACACGGTTCCCGACAGGGGAACTCCCCGTCGCCGCCGTCGACATCCAGCTCTGTTTCCCCGTCGTACTGCCACTCCCGCCGTTTCAGACACTGGGAGTCGTCACAGCAGGCCTCGGCGACCCAGTTGACGTGTTCGTACCCCTCGCCACGGTCCCAGGTCCTGACGACCCCGTAGATACCGGTCTGGCGGGAGACGGTCTCGTGCCAGTGGTCGATATCGAGTTCGCCCTCGCGCTCGCGGTGCCAGTTCTGGACCGTCGCCGGGTAGAAGGCGTGGACGGCCTCGACGATATCGGGGGCGCCGAGGGCGGGGAACCGCCAGCCGGTCTGGAGGGTGGGGGCGGTCTTCAGCGGCCGGTAGTCGCCGTCGTCGTCGTGTTTGGCGAGGTCGCGGGCCGCGAGCGGGTCGTCGTGGTCGTCCAGTTCGCCGGCTGGTGTCTCGGCGTCCTCGACGTGTCGCAGTTCGTACGTTCGGCCGGCCGGCCCGTCGAGCGAGACGGCGACCTGTAGCTGGCCCCACTCGGTGGCCAGCCCGTCGGCGAGCGCGTCGTAGCGCTCCGGAACAGCGTGGTCCTCGGCGCCCTCGAGCCAGCGCAGGAACGCCCAGCGGGCGTCGGTCTGGGGCGCGACCGCGTGCCAGAAGTACCAGTTCCCGACGTGGGCGTCCTCGGCCGCTAGCTCGCGGAGGGCGGCCTCTTCGAGTCCCGTCCGGACGGCCTCGGGTGTCTCGAAGGTGTAGCCGTCGGCGTGCTTCTCGACGCTGAGCCCGTCGAAATCGATGCCGTCCGGCGCGGTAGCCACCAGCGCGTCCACCGGGTCCTCGTCCATACCTGCCCTCCGGACTCCGGCGAAAAAAGCGAGTCGATTCCCACGGCGATTGCCACGGCACACCGCGAGCGGCGAACGTATCATACGGATTATTGTAGATTATTTCCGGCGGCCGGCCCCGCGCCGCTCTCACCGCGAATCTGCTCGATGGCCGCGCTCACGTCCGCGCCGGCGTCGGCCGTCCGCTCCAGCACCACGTCGGCCATCAGCGGCTCGGTCCCGACGGCACCGGCGTACCAGATACGGTGGCCGTCGACAGTTTCTGGGACGTCCCATCCGTCGCGGTAGTCCTCACACAGCCCCATGTCCTCGGGGATGTCCTCCTGGGTGTGGTAGCCGTCGGCGATGAACAGGGGGACGACGACGACGTCTTCACACGGGCGACGCCCGTGTGAACGGCCCGAGGCGCTGTGTGCCTCGCTGTCCTCGCTGTCGAAGAAGTCGGTCACGTCGTCGACCTCGGGGTCCTCGTCCATGAACAGCGCCTTCACCTCGTCGAAGCGGTCCTGCTCGGCGATACGGTCGGCGTGGTACTCGATTGCCTTCGCGGAGTTTTCGTTGCGCTCGGTGCCGTGGCCGACCACTGCCAGGCCGACACCGTCGCCCACGTCGGGGTCGTCGGTCACCGATTTGGCCCGCTGGACGATGACGTCGCTCATCGAGTCGTGGGTGCCGACGGGGCCACAGTAGTGGACGGTCTGGCCGGTGTCTCCGGCCGTGAGCGTGGCGACGTCGGCACTCGTTCCGTCGGAGTCCCACAGCTCGGGGTCCCACTCCTCTAAGCGGAACTCACGGGGAATTACCTGCTCGGTGAAATATCCCTCCGAGATGAACAGCGGAACGAGATACACCTCCTCGGCGTCCACGGTGCGGAGGGCCTCCCGGAAGTGCGGTTCCTCCTTCCAGAACGACTCTCTGACCTCGCTGAACGCGCCGGTCGCACGGACGGTGTCGGCGTGTGAGAACGTGGGCGTGCTCGACTCGGCGTTCAGGTGCGAGCCGTGGGCGGCGATGACGAGCGCTTGCTCCATACGGGTCGGTTGGGCCGAATCGGCCTTAGGGGCTTCGCCACGCGACGAGTCGAGGGGAGCGCCACGGCCTGGTCGCCCTACTCGTCCGTTATCTCGGTCACGTGGCGCGGGGCGAGCGAGTCCGACTTGACCAGCCGAACGCCGAGTTCCTCGGCCAGTTGCTCGTCGTCGTCCCGAACGGTACCCGTCGTCGCCAGCATTACCGTGTCGGTGCCGGCCGCGCCGGTGACGACGTTGCAGTGTTCGATACTGCTTCTGACGGTCCCGTCTTCCGGGCTGTGGATGACGATACCCATCAGTTCGTCCTCACACTCGGCGAGCAGGTCGAGCGGGCTCTCGGGCTTTGCGCCCCTGGCTCGCCAGTCCGTCTTCGCCAGCGCCTGCAGGATTTCATCTATCGCCGTCTCTTTGTCCGGCCTGTCGGACTCCCCGCCTGCGTCACTGTCGGTCCCCCCGCTGTCGGTCGCAGTCGGTGTCGGTTCGTCCGAGCCGGCGCGGTCGATACGTTTCACGCTGCGGGGCCGTGACTCGTCCAGCGCCGGCATCAACTTGGCCACCTTGTCGCTCTCGAAGGACTTCGCCGAATTCACCGTCGCGCCGAACAGCCCCCGTATCGACTGGGTGGCGGCGCGCACCCGACCGGGGGCCTGACACGCCACACACCGACTTCGGATGTAGTCGGCCACCGCCCCCAGCCCGTTGGCCTCAGTGTGGATACGCCAGGTCGTCCCGTCGGCGCGTCGGAGTATCAGCTCTCCAGTCCGGCGGTCCGATTCCGTTTTCACGTCGGTCACCTCCGCAAGGTCGAGTGTCAAGTGCTCGTCACCACTTACCTTCCCGACCAGGGCAATGACTCGCCGTTCCGTGACGAGCACGACAGTATCGTACCGGCTGTCAGGCAAGACGTGTCTGGTCGTCTCACCCGCTATCGCGATACCTTGCTTCCGGTTCGTCACGACGTACTCGACCGTCTCGTCGTTCGCAACGTACTCTATTGCCGGTCGGTCCGCGAGATACTCGCCGGAATGAAAGCCGCTCTTGACGGTCTCGGTGAGAGCCGCCGGCAGTTCGCCGTCTTCCGTTACGTTGCTGATTTGACCCACGAATATCGCCCCCATATGATACACAACCCCACCGAGGTACTACAAAATCATCGAACGCTATCGATTAAAAAGCTTCCCCGTTATCGAAGCGATGTGATTAGTGGCACAGCCGACGCCGGAAATCACGCCGACCACACTTTTAGGCTCCCACCCGGAGATACGGTATGTCACTCGCCGCCGCCACACGCGACGCCGTTCGCGAGCGCCCGTTTCTCTACGACGCCCTGCGGGCCGGGGTCGTCAACTATACCGCCGCCGCACGAACGCTCGACGTCGATGGCGACACCGACGCCGTCGCCACCGCCCTCCGTCGGTTCGCCGAGGAACTGTCCGACGGCCCCGTCCACGACAGCGAGGCCAGCGTCTCGATGCAGAGCGGTCTCGGCCGCGTCGAGACCGACGACGCGCTTCTCGTGGTCGGCGACACCCGCTTGGGCGAGGGCGCCGGCTCACTGACTGGTATCGTCGCCAGCGGCGACGTCTCCGGCGCGGCCCTCGGAGACGTGCTGGGCCGGTTGCGCGTGGCCGACATCGCTGTCGAAGCGGCCGGCGTCGGCGAGGGGACGCTCGTTGTCGTGGTCCAACGGCGGGACGGTCCCGATGCGTTACGCGCCGTCGAGAGCACAGCCGGTCGGTAGCACATCGGTCCCGCCCGCTTCGACGCCTTGAAGCGGCCCGGTCCGGTGAGTGCAAACAATGACACTGCGCGTGACGAATACGCTGACCGGCGAGACAGAGCCGTTCGAGCCACGCGACCCCGATTCGGTGTTGCTGTACTACTGCGGGCTGACGACGTCGGACCCGCCCCATCTGGGCCACGCTCGCGGCTGGGTCCACGTCGACGTGATGGCGCGCTGGCTGGAGTGGCTGGGCTATGACGTCTACCACGTCGAGAACTTTACCGACGTCAACGAGAAAATCGTCGCCCGCGTCGGCGAGGACGGCGACAGCGAGGCCGACGTCGCGCGCCACTACGTCCAGCAGGTCATCGAGGACATGCGCTCGCTGAACCTCGCCAGAGCGGAGGTGTATCCGCGCGTCTCCGAACACGTCCCCGAGATTATCTCGCTCGTCGAGCGCCTCCTCAAGGGGGGCCACGCCTACGAGGTCGACGGCTCCGTCTACTTCGACGTGACCAGTTTCCCCGAGTACGGCGAACTGTCGGGCCAGTCGGTCGAGGCCCTCAAGTCCCAGGGCGAGTCGACGGGCGAGAAGCGCAACCCGGCCGACTTCGCGCTCTGGAAGGCCGGCGGCGTCGCCCCCGAAGACATCGCCGACCACCAGCACCCCGAGGCCACATCCGCCGAGGAGGCCTGTGAGACCGCCCAGACGTGGGACTCGCCGTGGGGCGAGGGCCGACCAGGCTGGCACATCGAGTGTTCGGCGATGTCGATGACCCACCTGGACGAGACCATCGATATCCACGTCGGCGGCCAGGACCTGGTCTTTCCCCATCACGAAAACGAGGTGGCCCAGAGCGAGGCCGCCACGGGCCAGCGCTTTGCCGACTACTGGCTCCACGTCCGCTTACTGGAGACCAGCGGCGAGAAGATGTCCTCCTCGCTGGGGAACTTCTTTACCGTCTCCGACGCGGTCGCGGAGTTCGGCCCGGACGTGCTTCGGACCTTCCTGCTGTCGACGGCCTACACCTCCAAGGCCACATATAGCGAGGAGACCATCGGCGAGGCCCGTGAGCGCTGGGACCGCCTTCAGCGTGGTTACGAACGGACGGTAGAGGCCTGTGACGGCGTAGACGCCTACGCGACTGTGACCCACGATGGGCTCCGCGAGGCGGTCGCCGAGGCACGCGAGTCGTTCGAGGCGGCGATGAACGACGACTTCAACACACGCGAGGCGATGACGGCACTGCTGGACCTGACGGGGGCAGTCAACGCCTACGTCGACGACCGGGTCGAATACGACTACGTCGCGCTCCGGCAGGCCGTCGGGACCTTCGAGGAGTTCGGCAGCGACGTTCTGGGGCTCGCCTTTGGCACCGAAGAGGGCGGCGACGTCTCGCTGGCCGGTGACCTCGTCGAACTCGTCCTCCAGGCCCGCGAGGACGAGCGGGCGGCGGGCAACTACGAGCGGGCCGACGAGCTGCGCGACGAACTCGAAGCGATGGGCGTCGAGGTCCAGGACACCGACGACGGACCGACCTACCGGCTCGGTGACGGGAGCTGAGCACGGGGCGGCCGGACCCTTTCACCCACCGCTCAAAGCCACGAAACTTATAACCGAAGAACGGAGTAGTAGTGGTATGCGACGGATAGTTCTGACAGCCGTTGTGGTACTGATGGTCGTCTCTTCGGGTTGTGTCGGTCTGATTACGGGCGATACGGTGGAGTTCGAGGCCAACGAGTCGTCGGTGAACGAGAGCGCGCTGGACTCGACCGACTACGAGCTGAACAACTCGACGGAGCGCTCGATTACGCGAGATGTCTCTTTCTTCGGCCAGGAGCGGACCATCCGCATCGTGAACCAGGTCGACAGATACACCAGCAACGGCTCGCTGGGCGACGCTATGGACAACGAGACGCTGGCGAACAACGAGACCTTCCAGGACGGGATGGAAAATAGGACAGGCAACACGACAGAAGTCCAGGACATCAAGCGGTTCGTCGTGGTCTCCTCGCCCGGGGCGAACGTGCTCGGCCAGACGCTCAACCCAGCAGCGTCCTGGTCCAACGAGCGTATCCTCAAACAGGTCGCCGGACAGACCGGACAGCTAAACAACGTCGAACAGAACGACAGCCGGACGACGGAGTCACTGGGCGAGGAGCGCGACGTCACCGAGTTCATCGCGACGACCGAGATAGAGGGGCGTGAAGTCGACGTGCGAGTCCACGTCGCCAGCTTCGAACACGAAGGCGACGTCATCATCGCCGTCGCCGTCCACCCCGAGGAGTTCGACGAGGAGGACAACGTCGACGAACTGCTCGGTGGCCTCGAACACAGCGGGAACTGAACCGTCGGCCGCGTTCCGTTTTCCGCGTTCACACGAGCGCGTAAATCATCAGCAGGCAGAAATAGACGAGCACGAGCGCGCCAAGTGCCCGCAGTCGGAAGTTCCCAAGCCGGGATTCCTCGGCCTCGTGGGCCGCCCGGAACGCCGTGACTTCTTCCTCGTCCAGTTCGGCCGGGTGGTCCAGCCCGCGATGCAGGGCAAGCCACTCCTCGCGGGCGAACGGGCGCCCGCAGTGGCGACAGTCGTAGGCCGCTACGTCGTCGGGGACGTCGTAGTCGTCGGTCATAGGTACGGCAGTGGCACCTCCGGTCGGGAGACGACCCACAGGCTCGTCATCGTGTAGAAGACCATCACGGCGATGAAGGGGTACTGCGAGCGGACGGCCTGGAGCCGGGAGGGAAAGGTGTCGTAAGCGGCGGCGTGAGCGACCCAGATAGCGACGAGGTGGCCCGCGACGACGGCGGCGACGCCGACGCCGCCGAACCACCCCGGCGGCTCGTAGACCGGGACCGCACCGGGGTCGGACAGCGGCGACAGCAGCGCCACCCACAGCGCCGGCGCGAGCACGAGGAAGTAGCCCAGGTAGTGTGCGAGGTGATAGCCCGCCGCGATGGCAAGCAGCGGCGGGGCAAAGCGCTCGGCCAGCGTGGATTCGTCGAGATACGTCTCGGCGGTCTGTCGGCTCAGCCTCACAGCCCCCCAGTAGGCTCCGAGGAAGAGCCCGAAGCCAACGGCGAGCGCGAGCGGGTAGAGCACCTGGGCCGGCAGTCCCGCCTCGACCAGCGGCGCCGTCAGGTCGGCCCAGGCCGGCGTCGTCACCAGCCCGTCGAAGGTGGTCCCCCATAGCAGGGCAACGACGAAGGCCACCTCGTCGCGACCGTCGACCAGTCGCGGCGTCGAGAGGTCCATCCCGGGCAACCGGAGTCGCAGTCCGTACTCGCCGTAGCCGATGGGAGCCACGCGGCCGTAATAGCGAAAGACCCGCTCGACCGGGTCCGCCTCGGCGAACCACGTCTCGCGGCCGAACACGACCGCGCCCGCAAGCGTCAGGACGCTGTAGCCCACGACGGCGGTCGCCAGCAGGCGCGGCTCGTCGGCCAGCGGGCTCACGACTTCGAGCCAGATGAGCGCCAGCAGGCCGACGACGCTCGGCCAGGCGCCCGCGCGGTCGGGGTATCTGCGGTCCAGGGTCGGCAGTGCCAACGCGATGGTGTCGAGCGGGTTGAGCGCCCGCCAGGTGTTCCCGACGAGATACGTCGTCATGGCGAGGCCGGCCCACCAGCCGACCCACACCAGCAGGATGGCGAGGTTCGTCTGCGGGGTCGTCGGGCCGAGAAAGCCGACGACGAGCACCGTCACGAAACCCGCGAGGCCCACGAGACGGGCCGCCAACCCGGGTAGCCGGGAGTCGCTCACCGTCAGCGGCGTCCCCCAGTCGTGGATGCGCTCGATGAACGCCCTGTCGGTGACGAAGGATGCCAACAGGAACGAAGCACCGACCGCGGCCCCGCCCGTCGAGAGGAACAGCCACGTCGGTACCGTGATTGACTCGCGGCCGCCACCGGCGAGACTCCCCCCGTGGGCGGCGACGGTTCCGGCCGCAAGCACCAGCGAGACCGTCCCGACCAGCCAACCGACGACGCGGCGTCGACGCGTGGTCATCAGCGGCGCTTGGGTCTTCGGGCCCCTGTAGCTTCCGACATCGCGATGCAGGGAGCGCTGGTTGTCACGGGGCTGTACGGGTCACTGCGCTCACGGCTCCCTCCGGTCGCCGTTCCGCCACGAGGTACCTCCCTTCGGTCGGCACCTCGCGACCAATGGGATGGGCTTTTAGTAATCCGCTCGTAAGGTCCGGATATGGGTACGACCGACGAACACGAGGGGGGACACGAACATCACCTCCCCGCGACCGCGGACTGGCCACACGGCTTCGGCGAGGCAAGTTGGTGGCCCTTCATCACGGCTATCGGCGGGTCGGGAATCTACGTCGGTGCGGCGCTGTTCGTCCTCTCGATGGGCGAGGAGCCACTCGTGAGCACGACCATCGGCGCCGGCACCACCGTCGGCAGTATCGGCCTGTTCCTGGTCGGTATCTACGGTTGGCTCTACCACGCCTTCGTCATCGACTTCTGGGAGCGTGGCACCAACCACCACTCCGGCCGTACGCTGAAGTTCGCGATGTTGCTGTTTCTGGGGACCGAAGTGGCGACGTTCGGCGCCGGCTTCGTCTACTACTTCTTCGTTCGCGGAAGCGACGTCTGGCTCGCCGCCGACATCCCACACGTGTTCGGGTCGCTGGTCATCGTCAACACGCTCATCCTCATCGTCAGCTCGGTCACGCTACACTACAGCCACGTTGCGCTCCGGAACGATAATCGCTCGAGGTTCCTGAAACTGCTCGCCGTGACCCTCCTGCTGGGCGTCGTCTTCATCGGCGGGCAGGTCTATGAGTACTACGAGTTCATCGTCCACGAGGGCTTTACCATCGGTGAAGGAATCTACGGCTCGGCCTTTTACGGACTGACCGGGCTCCATGGCCTCCACGTCACGATGGGCGCGGTGCTGCTTGGCATCGTCTTCCTCCGTGGCTGGTACGGCCAGTACTCCGCCGAGCGCCACACCTCGGTCTCGACGGCCTCGATGTACTGGCACTTCGTCGACATCGTCTGGGTGTTCCTGGTGGTCGTCCTCTATGCCGGCGCGAACCTGGTCTAACGCTTAAGCGCCTCCCTATCCTTGCGGCTTCATGGAGCAGCTAGACGTCAGCCACGGCTTCGACGTCCACGACTACCGCCACGGGCTGAAGCTACTGAAACAGGACCGCGGAACGATGACGCTCGAAAACAGGGACGACTTTGCCTGTCCGGCCTGTGGCGACCCCTTCGAGCGGCTGTTCGTCTCCGAGAACAGAACGGCGACCTTCGGCGACCCGGGCACCCCGTTCTGTCTCGCCCGGACCGACGAGTCGCTGCTCGTGCTCACGCACTGATACGGATTATTGTAGCGATTTACCGGTATGTGCCGACCCCGGGGTCGGCACAATCCGGAAATAATCTACAATAAACCGTATGAGACGGCAGTGCGGACTCATAGTGATGCCGCCGACCGAGTCCCCGCAGGCGATGCACGTGACAGTCGTGGTGCCAGGCGTTCCGTAAGCCCATCGTTACAGTAGCAGTCACGGGATTGTGGGTCACCATATCCGTGCGTTCACCTGTCCGCTCACTCGCTGTTGTGCCCCAGCTGAGAGGTCAGTTTATGCGTAGTGGTGAACGGCTGGACCCCGGGAAAATGTCGATAGAGGCCTTTCGGACCGAGAGCCGAGAAATTAACAACACAAGTTTATAATGATTTATCGAATATATTTAGGGGATGCGAGCTGCCAGACTACACGAGTACACAGACGAGATGGAGGAGGGGCTCTCTGTCGACGAGGTAGACGAGCCACAGGTGACAAACAGCGACGACGTAATCGTGGACGTCGAGGGGGCAGGCTGGTGCCAAACGGACAACCACATCATCGAGGGGATGTGGGAGCAGTACGTCCCACAGCCGCTGCCGATGACGCTGGGCCACGAGAACGCCGGTACCGTCGTCGATGTCGGCGAGGAGGTCCAGCTGGTCGAACCGGGCGACCAGGTCATCTGTCACCCGGTCCAGACCTACGGGACCTGCCGGCCCTGCCGGCAGGGCGAGACGATGTACTGCGAGAACGACGCGTTCAACGGGCTGACAACGGACGGTGGCTTCGCCGACAAGCTCCACACGAGCGAGCGGTCGGTCATCCCGCTGCCCGACGGCGTCGACCCGGCCGACATCGCCCCCCACGCCGACGCCGGTATCACGGCCTACCACGCCGCCAAGAAGGCCGTTCGAGAGCTCAACCCCGGCGACGCAGCGGTCGTCATCGGCGTCGGCGGACTGGGCCACATCGGATTGCAGTGTCTCGACGCGATGAGCGCCGCCGACATCGTCGGCGTGGACATCAAACAATCCGCCCGCGACCTCGCCAGTGACCTCGGTGCCCACTACACCATCGACCCGACCAGCGAGGACGTGGCAAGCGAAATCGAGGGAATAACCGACGGTGCCGGCGCCGCACAGGTCCTCGACTTCGTCGGTGCCGACGAGACCACCGCGCTCGCGCCGGATATCACCGCAGCCGGTGGCGACCACCACATTATCGGCTACGGCGGCCACATCCACGAGCCCGCACAGGCGCTCGTCAACGGAGAATTTGCCTTCCAGGGCAACATCGTTGGCCGGTACGCCGAACTTCAAGAGCTTGTCGCTCTGGTCGAACGCGATGCCGTCGACCTTCACACCACCCGCTACGACCTCGAGGACGTCAACGACGTGGCAGTAAAGCTGGAACACCGGGAGATAGACGGCCGCGCGGTCATCATCCCATAAGCGGTATCAGCCGAGACGCCGCGACCCACGCTTTGTATCACTATCATCGGCATCGTCGTCGCGCTCCCGCTTGCGCTGCTGGCGTCTCTCGTCTGGGCCGTCGGCGCATCCGTCGCTTTCCTCGCAATCGGTGACGACCTTGGGTGACCGTCACCGGCCGAAACGGTACTGGTGGTCGGGCCACCCGGTAATGCCACCCCACGCCGGAGAAACAAGCGTTCGCAGTCCCGAACTCGCGGTCGCATTGTGTGCGCTGCGTCGTCGAACCGACAACACGGCCGACTGAGGGGGTCGATATCGACACATCCTTTATACGATCAAGCGAGCAGGACGTAAACGGATGACCGGGACGTTCGCAGATAGGACCCTCGCTGAGCACCGGCGTGTCTTCGAGAAGATATGGTGGCAGAATCCGGAGCGACAGAACGGCACCTCCTCGTCGTGGTGGTTCTTCCTGCTGTTCCCCGACGGCGAGGCGGGGTACGGCCCGCGACAGCTCATGTTCTCGATAGCTGCCTGCATGGGTGAGCAGTGTCATGTCAACGGCCTCCCGGCTCGCAGTATGTCCCCGGACCGTCCTGTTTCCGACGGCGTGGACAGGTTCAACGCGACGACGGTCGGCTGGGCCGGCGACGCCGACGTAGTCCACGACCACGTCGTCAAGCAGCCGGCCGAAGCGGTCCTCTCTCGTGACGACCAGCGTCTCGCGGCCTGGGCAGACCGCGATGACGGCACCAGACGCGGCAGCGAGATAGCCACACTCTCAAACCGACCACTGGGGCTGCGAGCCCACGTCGTCGGCGACGACGCCGAAGCGGAGTTCGAGGCATGGGGCGAACTCGACTCGAAGATGACTGCACCGCACCACTCCCTGGATATCGACACGCCGCTCGGTGGCGCCGAGGTCATCGCCTGGCGCCAGATGTCGTTCGAGGGCGAGTTCGACCTCCCCGGGGGAGCGGAGACGCTTTCGGGGTCGTGTTACTTCCAGCGGGTCTGTTTCGATATGCCGCTCGTCCCCTGGAAGTGGATATGGGCACTCTTCCCGGACGGGTCCACCTTCTCCGCGCTGGTTCCGTTCATCGGCCCGCAACTGTTCCGACGGGGGTACAGATTCTTCGACTCGAACAGGCTCGAACGGCTGACGATTCCACTCAAACAGTCCGGGTTCTGGCACTGGGGCGACGACGGGGGCCACGTCGAGTTCGACAGAATCAGCATCGAGCCGCTCCTCGACACCGGCGAACACCCGGACTTCGACGTTCGCGTCGAGAACGACGCCGGTGAGTACGTGCGTTTCGTCGCCCGGACCTACGGGCACGCACGAAACTGGCTCGACCGTATGCGATTCGGTGGACGGGTCGGCTCACACTGGAGCTACAACGAGTTCATGTTTCGCATGGCCGGGCTCGCCGGCCACGTCGGCGGCCAGCGTATCGACGAGGCGTCGATGGGCCCCGGGTTCGGAACGCTGGAGTACAGTACCGGCCTGGGCCTGTGAGCGGCAGTACGCAGCTGCCGTGCTCAGCAGGCACACCCGGATGTCCGCTACTCTCGTTTGTTCGCAGTAGAAAGCCGGTGGAGGGATTTGAACCCTCGGCCTAATCCTTACGAAGGATTCGCTCTGCCAGTCTGAGCTACACCGGCGCGTTGGCACACTCGACCAGGCACGCGTTACGACAGCACGTCTGCAGTGTGCCACTCGGCAATAGTGGATAGTGCCGAAACCCGCAATAAGGATTGCGAATCGCCGCCGTCAGGCGGGTCTCGTGCCGACGATAGTGACCGGAACGGGCGATTCCAGCAGGACCTGCTGGGAGACGCTACCGAAGATGACCTTCCCAGTCGGGGAGCGCTTTCGCGACCCCATGACGATGTGGTCTACGTTGTGGTCCTCGGCCAGGTCGAGGATGCCGTCGGCCGGCGGGAGTCGGCCTGTGGCGGGGGTCACGTCGTAGTCGCGCTCGGTCAGGTACTCACGGGCCAGCGTGACGGTCTCGATGGCCTCCAGATTGGCGGGGTCGCCGGGGTCTTTTACGTCTTCTGGGGGTAACGCGTGGGTGACGATGACCTCGATGGTCTCCGCGCCCGTCGGCAGGTCCTCGACAAAGGCGGCCTGTCCGCGAGCGCGGTCCGGGTCTGTGTCGACTGGAATGAGTATCCGATACATGGTAGTGAGAGGGACCGTCGGGTCCCGTTGTGTCCCAATTCACCGGCGGCCCCCGTAACTTTTGCTACTCCGGTCGTCAGCGGCGGAGCCGAGCGTCGACGACGACGTTGTGTTCACCCGGTGCGTACGACCGGACGGTCCGGTGGGTCTCGATACTGACCGCATACTCGGGTTCGGCCGCCGCACGGATGGCCCGCTCGCCCGGTCCGAAGGGGTCCGTGTCGGGCTGGATATCGTAGTAGTGTATCGTGCAGTCGTCACCCGCCAGCTCGACTGCCGTTTCCAGAAACTCGCCGGCGCTGTGGGGGAGATTCATCACGATGCGGTCGGCCCACCCCTCGTAGTCGGATGCGACCTCGCGCACGTCGCCACAGATGGCCGTGACGCGGTCCGGGACGCCGTTGCGCTCGACGTTGGCCCGGAGATACTCGACGGCCCGCTCGTTGATGTCCGTCCCGACGCAGGTCGCGCCACGTTTGGCAAAGGGGACGACGAAGGGGCCGACGCCGGCGAACATGTCGAAGGCTCGCTCGCCCTCGCTGACCTGCTCGACGACCCGATGGCGCTCGGTCGCCAGTCGCGGGGAGAAGTACACCTCGGCGAGGTCGAGTTCGAACGAACAGCCATACTCCCGGTGGAGCACCTCGGTCGTGTCGCCGGCCAGCACCGCCCAGTCCCGGACCCGCTCGGTCCCTTTGATTTTCGAGGCCCGGTTCAACACGCCCTCTACAGGCAGGTCAGACGCCATGATGGCGTCGGCAATCGCCCGGGCCCGCTCGGGGTCGTCCTCGTCGATGATGACCAGGTCGCCCAGCCGCTCGTAGCTCGGGGCAAAGCCCAGCTCGTCGGCGGGCATCGTTTGGCCCTCCCGGACCGGCGCGTCGAACTCGACAACCTCGAAGGTGTCCGGCACCTCGGCTGGGTCGGTCACCGGGACGTACAGCACACCGTCCTCGGCGGTGATGTCGTAGCCGTCGTCGATGGCATCCGTCTCGGCGAGGCGCTGTCGGGTCGCCTCGCCATCCGTGACGGGCACACGAACGCAGGGAACGCCCATGCGCTCACTCTCCCGGCGGCGGCGGTAAGCCTGACGCTTCGCGCCCTTTATCCCCGGCGCCGACTGACTCCGGGTATGCTCACATTCGTCGGCCTTGGCCTCTACGACGAACGCTCGGTCACCATCGAGGGACGCGACGCTATCGGCGACGCGGACCGCGTCTTCGCCGAATTCTACACCAGCCGCCTCGTCGGAACTGACCTCGACAGGCTCGAAACGTTCCACGGAACCGACATCGAGGTTCGCGACCGCGCCGGTATCGAGCGCGAGCCCGAACCGATTCTCGAGGCCGCCCAGTCGGCCGACGTGGTCTTTCTCACGGCCGGCGACACCATGGTCTCGACGACCCACACCGACCTCCGAATCCGGGCCGAAGAACGCGGTATCGAGACCCGCATCGTCCACGGGACGACCGCCCAGACGGCCGCCGGGTCGCTCACCGGGCTCCAGAACTACCGCTTCGGGAAGGCGACGACGCTGCCCTTCGAGAAGGCCCACGGCGGCGAGGGCGTTCCGGATAGCGTCGTCTCGACTATCGAGGGCAACCGCGAGCGTGATTGTCACACCCTCGTCTACCTCGATATCAAGGTCGACGACCCCCACTGGGCCGACGGCGACGACACGTACATGACCGCCGACACGGCTGCCGAACTGCTCAGCGTCGAGTTCCCCGATCAATTGGCTGTCGTCGTCGCCCGGGCCGGGAGTCCCGACCCGCTCGTCGTCGCCGACACGCTGGAAGAGCTGGCCGGCCGCGACTTCGGTAGCCCCCTGCATCTGCTCGTGATTCCCGGCGAGTTACATCCCATTGAGGACGAGGCTCTCGCCGCTGTCGCCGACAGCTAGTCGTCACTCGGGGCGGCGACCTCGTCGGCCTCGCCGCTCGCGTCGACCGCTGTGGCGAGGTCGTACTCGTTGCCCGTCAGCAAAAAGAGGAGGTCCTCGACGAGGACGGTTATCTCTGGCAGCTCCCGGACGAGGAAATACGTAATCGCCACGAGGGCGACCACCGACCCCGTCTGTGCGAGGATGCGGTCGGCCACGTAGTACGACACCAGCTGTGGGTCCTCGATGCTGAACAGCGCCATGACGAGACCGGGGAATAGCTGCATCCGCTGTTCCCCAAAGGAGACGGCGATGAAGACGTTTCGGACCAGGTTCAACACGTAGATGACCGACACCGTAATCGCCAGCGCGCGGAGCTTGCGGCGCCACGGCGCCGACACGGCCAGGATACCGCCGACGAAGATGGCGATGCTCCCGATACCGGTACAGGCCAGTATAATCGTATAGGTTATCGGCCGGGAGTTGCCCTCGAACCAGAACGTGCTCTCGTAGGGGTAGGGTTTGTCCGCTATCGGGACGCCGTTGTATTCGAGTCCACCGACCAGCAGCGGGTCAACGCCCAGCAGCGACAGCAGGAACGCCGTCTGGTCGGCGACGGACTCGACGATGGCCTCTCGCATCGGGCCGATAGTGAGGAAGGGGACGTAGACCAGTCCCATCAGCCCCACCGCCCGCGTGAGGACGAACAGCGAGTCCCGCCCCCGCAAGAGGTGGTACCCCGCCCAGAGCGACAGCGGTACCGCCGCGAAACTGCCCACGCCCTCGATGAGGCTCTTCTGTGTCAGCGTGAAATGCGGAACGAGCACCAGCCAGAACGCCCCGAAGGCGACCCAGCCAGCGACCGCGACCCGTCGGGCCCACGCCACGTCGTATCGATGGACGAGCGCACTGCCCAGAAACGCCGCGAGCACCACCCACATCAGCGGTTCCGACCACACGAGCGGGTCGACCGAAACCCCGCCAAACGTGATAGTCGACTGGAGGACAGGGGTACTCATTGCTCTATCTTTGCCAATCCGGCCTAAATGCTTTGTCGTTGTGCGGGCGGTGGTGTTTAGTTAGGCGATTCAGACTGTCACCAGCCAGAAAGCCCCGGCTGGCTTCGGTCGGGGGGCTTGCTGCGCTCCTCGGCCTTCGGCCTGTGGTGCTTACGTCGCCCGCCTTCCCGAAGCCAGCCGCCCCTTTCAGTCCCACCCGCACTGATTGACCAACCGGCATGGGCGGGACTGAAAGGGGCCGACCCTCTCTTCCGCGTTTTCTACCAAACTAAACACTACCGTGCGGGCTGTACATCGGACACACAGCGCCGCCGCTACCGGACGAGCACGCAAAAAAGTTCGAAAGTCAAGGACGGGGCGGTCCCGTTAGTTGTTGCGTCGGACTGCGAGCAGCGCAGCAGCGATGAGAGCGATGAGCGCGAGGGCGGCCGTGAAGCCGGGACCGCTACCGCCGGTTGCGGTCTCCTCGGACTCGTTGCCATCAGTCGCTTCTGCGGGGTCCGTCATCGGCTCTGCCGTATCCGTCATCGGCTCTGCCGTGTCCGTCATCGGCTCTGCCGTGTCCGTCATCGGCTCTGCCGTGTCCGTGGTCTCGTTCGGACTTGGGGTCCCGGCTTGGCCCGAGTCTTCGACGAGTCGACCGTCGTACTCGTCGCTGCTCACGTCACCGAAGACTGCGTCGGCGGTGAGTTCGGAGCCAGCGTTGTTTTCGCTGAAGTCAGCGACAGCGGTGAAGGTACCGTCCGCCTGGACGGTCGCTTCGGGCCGCTTGACGAACGGGTCGCCGCTGGTATCGCTGTCGAGGGTAACCTCAACGTCGGTGCCAGGTGCGAGGTTCGTCTCGCCGGTCACTTCCTGACCAGCCGCAGCTTCGAGAACGATCTCGTCGTCTGCGTTGGCGTCGAGTTCGAGTTCAGCGTCTTCGACGTCGAACGCTCCAGTGACGGAGACATCGTCATCGAAGAGGTCGCTGTTGTCATCGTACGCGGTGAAGTTCGCGGTGTACTCGTCACCGGATTCGTGGTTGCTGGCCGAGTCGGTCAGCGCCCAGCTGTCGATGACCACGAAGTGCACGTCGTTCACATCGTCGTAGACGACGGAGACGTTGTCGTCACCGAGGTCGCTGACACCGATGACGTCATCGCCCTGGTTCGGGACGCTCTCGCCCTCGAACGTGAGGTTGAACAGGTCCCCGGTCGAGGATGCGGCCGTGTAGGACGACGTCGGGTTGTCGACGAGTGCACCTTCGAAGCCGGAGGCTTCGACCTGCACGACGACCGTGTCGTTCTGTGCGACCGTGTCAGTCTGGGTAAGGTTCCCTCCCTGTGCGTAGGCGGGGATATCCTCGGCATCAGCGCTACCGATGTCGCTGTCCTCGGGAGCCGTCCAGACCTGCATACTGTCGACGGACGGGTCTTCCAGCGAGAGCGTGCCACGGCTGTCGGCATTGCCATCGATACTGCCGCTAGCGTGTCCGCTTTTCACATACAGGTTGTAGTCCGCGGCGTCAAGGATGTCATCTCCCCTCGGGCTGTTGAAGTTGATACTGGAGTCGTTCGTGATCGTATCAATGGTCGTTTCACTACCGGCGGTGAGCGTCTCTCCTGCTTGAGCATCACTGGTATTGTTCCCAGCGAGGTAGGTGTTGAACTCGAGGTACGCAACACCGTCGTTATTGTCGTCGGTAATGTCAGCGGCGACCTGGTAGCCGTTGTTACTCTCCTTGCCGATCTGGACAGTCGCCTCGTCGGTGTTGTCCATCTCGACGGAGATGTTCACCACGTCACCACGCTGTTCAGTGTAGACGTTCTCACTGAACTCCGCGTCAGCGGAGCCGGTATCGGTGACTTCGATGTCGTCCGAGTCGGACGCCGAGGTGTCGTTCACCTCCGCGTCGAACGTGTACGTGCCGGCATCATCGTCGCTGAAGTTGAGAGTGTACGTCGTGTCACCGGGGACAAGAATCGTGTCGTCGTCGGAGAACTCGTTAACGGCAGCACCGTTGAAGGTGTCATTGAGTTCCGACGCGTCCAGGTCGCCCTGGGCCGAGATGTTGACGTAGTAGTCCGTTCGAACATTGGAACTAATCTCGTAGTCAACCTCTGCGGAACCGCCGGAGTTGCCGACGGAGTCCTCATCGAATTCGGCCGTCAGGTCCTGCGTGACGACTTCGAAGGATTCAGCGCTCACGTCATTGGTGTTGGTGTTAACATCACCAGCGTGGCCGTTGCTCTGAATGTCGACCGCATACCCGGTATCGTTGACGAGAACGAACTCACCGTCGGAGAGTGAGCCATCGAGCGTAAACGTAGCGTTGGTGGTGTCAACGTCGAGCGTCCGAACGAGTGTGCTTGCCTCGTCGTCGCTGTTTACTTCTCGAATCTGGTAGGTTTCGTCACTGTTGAGTTGCGATACGAACACGTCTTGTCCGGCATAGAAGGTGCCACCTGAATCGAGCGGCTCGCCTTCTAGGCCTTCGTTTGTCGCAGCGGCACTCCCGGACAGCGCGATGGACCCGGCGAACACCGAGAAAACCATCAGCGCAGCCAGAATCAGGCCACGAAGCTTGTCTGAATTGTTTGTCATAGTTGTTGGTTGCTATCGGGCGGCGTCAGCCGTTTTCCACGTGGTCGGAACGCAGTCACCGCGACCGCGCATAGACCGAACCGGTGTACTCACTTCTGGCGCCATAGGTAGGGGTACGGTAGTAACCTCTGGCGGGTATTATAAATGTTTTGTGGTCACGGCTGTGGGATGACATGATTTGCCACACTCGAAATCGGAGTATAGAGGCGCTCCTGAGTTAGTATAAGGGCTTTGTGGCTACTGTCAAACATGTGTCATACAGGCGTCTGACGCTGTGGGTTCAAGTACTACGACAGAACGGTCCGCTAGTGGTCCCGTTGGGTCCACGCGAACGCAGCCCCAAGGCTGGACTCGTTCAATCGCTCCCGAGCCCGGTCCATCTCCTCGATATCTTCCTCGTCGAACGATGGGAGCGACTCGGCAATCGCTTCCACGTCTTTCTCGCTCCGGCTGAGACGGTCCAGCAGGTCGTCAAACGTCTCGTCGTCCCGTTTGAGGTCTCGAAGGCGTTCTTTCACCTCGTCGGAGACACGTATTGTACTCATGTGTATACGATATATACGAAAAAGCGTAGGCGTTTCGGTCACCGAGAGAGCGGGGCCAACAGCCGCGCTGTGTTCTATCGAAGACGTTGGTCGCCGTGCACGTCGCTACTCTCTAACGATTTCGACTTCGTGCCCCTGTGGCGTCTTGGTGAACGCATAGCGGTCGTCACAGCTCTCGGGGTCCCGATAGTCCTCGGCGTTGCGCTGCAGCAGCGTCTCCCAGGTGTCGTGGAGGTCCGGAGTCCGAACAGCGACGTGGCCCCAGGCGTCGCCGATATCGTAGCTGCGGCCGTCGTAGTTGTAGGTCAGCTCCACGGACATCGCCTCGTCGGCGGCGTCGCGGGGCTTGAGGAAATACAGCGCAAAGGAGGAGTGCTCGGAGCGCCGGAACATCTCGTAGTCCAGCTTCCGTGTGTACCAGCCGATAGCCGTGTCGGCGTCCTCGACCCGCAGCATCGTGTGGTCGAGACTCCACTTCGCGCCGTGGTCGCGCTCGACGATTTCGACTTCGTGGCCGTCGGGGTCCTTGATGAAGGCGTACGAGCCGCCACAGGAGTCGGGGTCCCGGTAGTCCTCGACCCCGGCGTCCATCAGCTCCTCGTAGGCGTCGTAGACGTCTTCGACCCGAACGGCGATGTGTCCCCACGCGTCCCCGTGCGTGTACGAGCGCCCGTCATGGTTGTACGTTAGCTCGAGCAGCGCCCCCTCCTCGTGAACGTCTTCGGGCCCGAGGAAGACGTTCGTGAACGTATCGGCCTCCCAGCGGCTCTTCTCCTCGTAGTCCAGGTAGTCCTGATACCAGGAAAGCGAGGCTTCGAGGTCTTCGACACGCATCATCGTATGGTCGAGTGTCAGCATGGTCGAACGGTCGGCCCGAACGGCGAAAAGCGTACCGACAGCTCGTGTCACTCAGCCGTCTCGCCGGCAGCGAACAGCGGCCAGTAGCACCACCAGACGACCCCCGAAAACGCACTCGCGAGCGCGAGAAGATACAGCAGGACGCCAGTGTGCCACGACTGGATAAGGACCGTCCACGGGAGCAGTCCCACCAGAGCGACGACAGCGAGCCGACGCCGCGAATCAGCGACCATACCGGACGGGAGGACTGCAGCGTAAGTACCGTTGTGCGCGCACGCGAACCACCATCGGAATCTACCGCCGAGCGACGATGCGCAACACGTCTTCGTCGGCCAGTTCGTGGTCCCGACCGACCTGCTGTTCGTCGTGTTTCGCGCTCGGACCGGTGACTCGAGCGAAGCGGAACCGCTCGTCGAAGCTCCCGCCCAGCTTCTCGCAGGCGTCGTCGACGGTGGCACCCTCGCGGAGTATCAGGGGCTCCTCGCGGTCGACGCCGCGGCCCGGCTTGTCCATGTAGATGCGGATGAGCCCGAGTTCCGCCCAGATGCGCTCGACGAGCCCCTCCAGACCCTTCTCCTTCTCGGCGCTGATGAAGATGGCGTCGTCGGGGTCGATATCGCGCTCTTCGAGTTCCGCTTCGACCGTCGGGAGATACTCCGGCTCGATGAGGTCGGCCTTGTTGACCACGACGATGGAGGGGAGGTAGACGCGGTTGTCCATCACGCCGTCGACGAGCCGGTCGATGTCGACCGTCTCGCCGATGGTGACGTCGGCGTTGACGTAGCCGTGCTCGCGCAGGACGCCTTTGATGGTCTCTTCGTCCAGTTCGAGGTCGGCGGCCTTGTTGATGGAGAGGCCGTCTTTGCCCTTCTTTCGGATGGTGACACGCGGGGGCTCCGCGTCGAGTCGAATCTTGTTCTTGTACAGCTCCTCGCTCAGGCGGTCGTACTGGTCGATGTCGAAGACGGAGACCATGAAGACGATGAGGTCGGCGGTCCGGACGACCGACAGCACCTCCTGACCGCCGCCCCGGCCGCCGGCCGCGCCCTCGATGAGTCCGGGGACGTCGAGAATCTGGATGTTCGCCCCCTTGTGTTTGAGCATTCCCGGATAGACGTCAAGCGTCGTGAACTCGTAGGCACCGGTCTCGGATTCAGCGTTCGTCAGCGCGTTCAACAGCGTGGACTTCCCGACGCTGGGAAAGCCGACGAGCGCAACGGTGGCGTCGCCGTGTTTCTCGACGCCGTAGCCGCCGCCCCCGCCCGAGCCGGACTGCTGTTCTAGCTGCTCCTTTTTCTCCGCGAGCTTAGACTTCAACCGGCCGATATGGGCCTCTGTCGACTTGTTGTAGGGCGTACTGGCGATTTCGTCTTCGAGTTCCTGAATCTCGTCTTCGAGCCCCATTGTGTGTACGTCCGCCCCGCACGCCGAATAAGGCTTTCTTCCCTCGCCGACCCGGTGGTGTTTAGTTAGGCGATTTAAACTGTCAACAGCCAGAAAGCCCCGGCTGGCTTCGGTCGGGGGGCTCGCTGTGCTCCTCGGCCTTCGGCCTGCGGTGCTTACGTCGCCCGCCTTCCCGAAGCCAGCCGCCCCTTTCAGTCCCACCCGCACTGATTAAGTCGAGCGGTCGGGGGCTTTCTGGCTCTCTTCCGCGTTTTCTACTAAACTAAACACGACTCGCCGACCCCGACCGTGGCCCGCGATTACCATGGTTAATTCCCGGAGATTTCGATACACCTATACGACGCCCGCCACCAGCAGACGAGTATGGTGAACGCGGACAGATTCCGTGACAGCACGCAGATTCTGTTGCCTGCGGGCGCGCTCAACGGAATCCGTGACGAGCTGGAATCCCGCTTTACCGTCACCGTCCGCACCGAGGACGAGCGTATTCGCATCATCGGCTCACCCGTCGAAATAAAAGACGCGGGTGACTTCCTGGCGATGAACGGCATTACCTTCGCCTGAAAAACGTTCATGAAAGAGGCCGGAATCTCGGTCTCCGGCCTCGATTCCGGGGAAACCGCTCACTACGTTCGCGGTATGCTGCTGACAACAGCCGAAAAGCACGTCAAACCGGCGTAGTCCCGCGTCGCTTGCCGAATAGATAGATTATATAGACCAGCATCAGAGGCATAGAGTACAGTCCGCCAATGACTCCGCCGCCGACGACTGCGCTCAGTAGCGGCTCACCGGTGAGGCTTCCGGCGGTGATACCCAGAAGCACGAAGGTTCCAAACAGAATACGGAACAGTCGAAGTTCGGTTTGTTTCAGCGGAAGGAGGGACATACGTCAGTGGAGGATAGGCGAGCACATAACTGTTATCTGTCCATCACTGGCAGTGTTTAGTTAAGCGACAGCGACGGCAACAGCCAGAAAGCCCCCGCGTTCTCAGCTCCCGCGACTCGCTGCGCTCCGGTGGGTGCTTGCGTCGCCGGGATTCGCTGAGAACGCGGCCCCTTTCAGCCCCACCCATGCTGGCTGGTCACCCGGCTACGGGTGGGGATGAAAGGGGCGGCCTGCTACACGAAGGCGGACGACGTAAGCACCGCAGGGAACGAAGTGACCGAGGAGCGCAGCGAGGCCCCCGAGTGTAGCAGGCCGGGGCTTTCTGGCTTCACGCGGCGCCCCCCGAAACGCAATCCTTTAAACCAGCGGGCGGGATTGCACGTACATGGCTGGAACTATCGAAGTGCTCGTCCCGGGCGGACAGGCCAACCCTGGCCCGCCCCTCGGTCCCGAGCTGGGCCCGACACCCGTGGACGTGCAGGCAGTCGTGCAGGAAATCAACGACCGGACGGAAGCGTTCGACGGGACCGAAGTCCCGGTGACCGTCGAGTACGACGACGACGGCTCCTTTACCATCGAGGTCGGTGTCCCGCCGACGGCCGAACTCGTCAAAGACGAGGCCGGCTTCGAGACCGGCAGCGGCGAGCCCCACGAGGAGTTCGTCGCCAACCTCACCGTCGACCAGGTCATGCAGATAGCCGAGCAGAAACAGTCCGACCTGCTGGCGTACGACCTCAAGAACGCCGCCAAGGAAGTCGTCGGCACCTGCACCTCCCTGGGCGTCACCATCGAGGGCAACGACCCCCGCGAGTTCAAAAAACGCATCGACGAGGGCGAGTACGACGACCAGTTCGCCGCCACAGCGTAGCTCCCCGACGCGTCTCGCTGTTCCAGTCGGCACCCTTCGGACCGGTGGTTCGACGGGTTTAAGTTCCCCATCGGCTTCTACTTCGACGAGACAGGCATCCGCCTGTTTCACTGACCCGTAGAAGCCGTTTGGCGTACTACGGAGGTGAACAATGGCAGACCAGGAAATTGAGAACGCAGTCTCTCGCGCACTCGAAGAGGCACCTGAGCGGAACTTCCGCGAAACGGGGAGACCACCATTGTGGTCTTTGCCGAGGGCGAGACAGCCCTCCGGGCCGAGGAAGTCACAGACGACGTACTCGATGAGGACGAACTCGCAGAGCTTGGCGACGACGACGATGCCGCCAAGGACCTCGCCGATGACACTGACTTCTTCATCGCGGAGAAGGGCCTCATGCAGGACATCGGCCGCTATCTGGGGACCGTCCTCGGTCCGCGCGGGAAGATGCCGGAACCGCTCGACCCCGACGACGACGTCGTCGAAGTCATAACGCGATTGAAAAACACCGTGCAGCTCCGCAGCGGTGAGCGTCGGACCTTCCACACCCGCGTGGGCGCCGAGGACATGTCCGCCGAGGACATCTCGGACAACATCGACGTCATCATCCGCCGCCTGCACGCCGACCTCGAGAAGGGGCCGCTCAACGTCGACACCATCTACGTGAAGACGACGATGGGCCCCGCCGTGGAGGTGGCCTGATATGAGCGCCGAAGGCGACCGCAAGACTGAGACCATCCCGCAGTGGAAACGGGAGGAAGTCGACGCCATCGTCGAGATGATTGTGTCCTACGACTCCGTCGGCGTCGTCAACATCGCCGGGATTCCGTCCCGACAGCTCCAGGACATGCGCCGTGACCTCCACGGCACTGCGGAGCTTCGGGTCTCCCGGAACACGCTGCTCGTTCGCGCACTCGAGGAGGTCAACGACGGCCTCAAGGGCCTGACCGAGCACGTCACCGGCCAGGTCGGCCTCATCGGGACCAACAGCAACCCGTTCTCGCTGTACCAGGAACTGGAAGCGTCGAAGACGCCCGCGCCCATCGGCGCCGGCGAAATCGCCCCGAACGAAATCGTCGTTCCCGAAGGCGACACCGGCGTCGACCCCGGCCCGTTCGTCGGGGAACTCCAGTCCATCGGCGCGGACGCACGGATTCAGGAGGGGTCGATTCAGGTCCTCTCGGACTCGACCGTGCTCGAAGCGGGCGGTGAGGTCTCACAGGACCTCGCGAACGTCCTCAACGAACTCGGTATCGAGCCCAAGGAGGTCGGCCTCGACCTCCGTGGGGTCTTCTCCGACGGCGTGCTCTTTGCTCCCGAGGAGCTCGAAATCGACGTCGAGGAGTACGAGCAGGACATCGCGGCGGCCGCGAGCCGGGCTTTCAACCTCTCGGTCAACGCCGAGTACCCGACCGCGACCACGCTCCCGACGATGCTCCAGACCGCACGTGGCGACGCCAAGAGCCTCGCGCTCCAGACGGCCATCGAGGACCCCGAGGTCGTTCCCGACCTCATCAGCAAGGCCGACACACAGCTGCGTGCGCTGGCCACCCAAATCGACGACCCGGACGCGCTGCCCGAGGAACTCCAGGACGTGGAGGCCACGCAACCAGCAGACGAACAGGCCGACGACCAGACCGAGGACACCGACTCCGAGGACGCCGACGACACCGAGGCCGACGAGGCCGCTGACGACGAAGACGACGGCGACGCCGGCGACGCGCTCGGAGAGATGTTCTAACCACACCAACACAGAACCATGGAATACGTTTACGCTGCACTCATCCTGAACGAATCGGGCGAAGAAATCAACGAAGACAACCTCACCGACGTGCTCGAGGCCGCCGGTGTCTCCGTCGAGGAGTCCCGCGTCAAGGCCCTCGTGGCCGCCCTCGAAGACGTCGACATCGAGGAGGCCGTCGAGCAGGCCGCCGCCGCACCCGTTCCCGCGAGCGGTGGCGCCCCAGCCAGCGAGGGTGACGACGACGAGCCTGACCACGACGAGCCGTCCGAAGAAGAGGTCGCCGAAGCCGAAGCGGACGACGACGATGACGACGACGAGGCAGACGGCGAGGGCCTCGGCGAACTCTTCGGGTAAACGGGCACAGACGGATATCCGTCCCACACCGAACTTTTTTGACGCAACCGGGCAGCGGTCGCGCTGTCGGGTCGGGCAGTCGCTGCGCGGGCACGCCGACAGGCGGAGGTTCAAGTACCGGAACACGACCAGCCCCGCTATGTTCCCGGTCAGCGTCGCCACGGACCCCGTCGGCGTCGCCACGCTGCTCGCGGCCATCGCCGGCGGCATCGGACTGGGGACGGTCAGCGGCCTGGTGCCGGGCCTACACGCCAACACGCTCGCACTCTTGCTGGCGGCGATGGCGGGGGCGGTTCCCGGCCCACGGGTGTACGTCGGCGCGGCGATGTTGGCTGCGGGGGTGACCCACACCTTTCTGGACGTAGTGCCGGCGCTGGCACTGGGCGTGCCGGACCCGGCGATGGCCGCCAGCGCGCTGCCGAGCCACCGACTGGTCATCGAGGGCCGGGGTCGGGAGGCGCTGCGGCTCTCGGCGCTTGGCAGCGCCAGCGCGGTAGTGCTTGCGGTCCCACTGGCCGTCCCCGTGACGTGGGTGATGGTCCGCATCTATCCGTTCGTCGCCGCGCACCTCTCGCTGGTGCTTGGCGCTATCGCGGCGCTGCTCGTGCTCTCCGAACCGGGCTGGGAGCGCCGGGTTGGCGCGGTGCTCTCGCTTGGCGCCAGCGGCGGGCTGGGACTGCTGACGCTCGATGCACCGGTCGCGGGCGCGCTCCCCGTCGCTGACGTGTTGGTCCCGGTGTTCTCGGGACTGTTTGGCGCCCCCGTCTTGCTGTCGGCCATCGAGGGCGAGGGCGTCCCGCCACAGGCCGATGCGAGGGTGACGACGCCGCGACGCACGGTCGCGACCCTGGCGGCCGTCGGGACGCTCTGTGGGGCTGTCGTGGGGTATCTCCCCGGTGTCTCCAGTGCCGTCGCGGCGACGCTGGCGCTTGGCCTGACCGCCCAGCGGGGCCCGCGAGCCTTCGTCGTGACGACCAGCGGCGTCAACACGGCGACGGCGGTGTTCGCGCTGTTCGCGCTGGTGGTTTTTGGCGACCCGCGTACGGGCGTACTGGTCGCGCTCGACCGAGCGAGTGTCCCACTCGTGCTCCCGTCGCTGCTGGCGGCGGTCGCCATCTCGGCTGTCGTCGCCGCCGTCCTCGTGCCCCATCTCGGCGACCGTTACCTGCGGACGGTCGGACGGCTGGACCCGGCCCGGCTCTCGGTTGCCGTCCTCGTCGGCCTGCTCGGGCTGTCGGCCGTCTTCGCCGGCCCGCTCGGCGTCGGCATCTTCGCCGCCGCGACGCTCGTGGGCCATCTCCCGCCGACCACGGGCTGTCGGCGGGCGACGCTCATGGGGGTGTTGCTGGTCCCGCTGGCACTATAGCCGACGACCCCGACGACGGTGAGCGCCAGTCCGGTGCCCGAGATGACGTTCATGGGCTCTGTAGCGAAGCGACACGTTGATGGGCACAAGCACCGGAGATGTTCGGTATGGACCTGCGAGTCATCGACAAGTCGGATACGGAACTCTCTATCGAGATTGCGGGCGAAGACCACACGTTCATGAACGTCATCAAGGGGGCGCTGCTGAAGACGGACGGCGTCACTGCGGCGACCTACGACGTCAACCCCGAGCAGTCCGGTGGCCAGACCGACCCCGTCCTGACAATCAAGACCGAGGAAACCGTCGACGCCCTCGACGCCCTCGAAGCCGGGACGGACCGCGTCATCGAGAAGGCAGACGCCCTCACCGACGCGTTCGAAGCGGCGGCGTAGATTCTCAACAGACCACGTACGTGACGAAGACAGTGTCGTCGGTCGCGACGTGGACGTCGACGCCGACGGTGTCACCGTCGCGGAAGGCGTTGCCCCGCTCGACGTAGCTGTCGACCAGCGCCGTCGCCAGTGTGGTCTCGTTTTCGAACTCGTCTATGGGCTGGCCGGCCCGCTCGGGGGCAACGCGGTAACTGACGACGCTCGGCCTGTCACACGGGAGCCCGAAGCGGCCAAACGCCTCGCTATCCGGCCCGTCACCCTCCCCGGCGGCGGCAGCCGCGGTCGCCTTGTTGTAGTAGGCGGCGGCCTCGTCGCCCGTGGCGTTCCGGGCGAGCACGCTGGCGCCCTCGTTCTCGCGGCGCTCGTTGAATTCGGTGATGTAGGCGTCTTCGACCTCGGCAAGCGATAGCCCGGCGACGCTGTCGGCACTCCCCGGGGCGTCGGGAACCGATGGCGGGCCGGACGGTCCCCCGAGCGTCGGCAGCGAGATGACGCCGACCACCGATAACAGGAGGACACTGAGCAGGACCGCCACGGCGGCGTAGCCGGCGACGTATTTCGGTTCGATGACGTCACGCCAGCCGGTACCAATCTCGTCCAGCGGGTCCGTCTCCGGCGGTCCCTCGCGCAACTGGAGGTCCGCCCCGCCACAGCGCTTGCAGGGAGGTGAGTGCCGCTGGTGGGAGCGCCCGCAGTCCTGACAGACCCAGACGGTCCCGCCGGGAACGACCTCGTGGTTGACTTGTGTGACCGCCTTCTCGAAGCTGCCGTGCCCGCAGTTGTCACAGGGCGGGTCGTTCTCCTCGTGTGGTTTCTCGCACCACTCACACCGCCATTCCATCACCCAATCTAGGTGGCCGAGCTACAAAGGAGTCGCGGCAGGGGCAGCCACCGCCGGGGTCGCCAGGGCAAGAGAGACCATTCGAGTGAGACGAGCCGCCGCGAAACGAGCAGGTGTCGGCCCGCTGGAACTCGACCCCCCATTGTACGACGCTATCGACCCCGCCGAGGGGACGCCCTGCTCGATAGCTCGGACCGACCGAGCCACTCCCCGGTTGAGGTCACTATCACGGCTCCACCGTCACGGTCGATGGCGACCTAGCGGTCAGCCTCGCGGAGCAACGTGGCAGTCGGTCAGAGGCGAACCGGAATCCCCCGTTCGTCCAGATACTGTTTCGTCTCCGCGATAGAGTACTCGCCAAAGTGAAAGATAGAGGCCGCCAGCCCGGCGTCGGCGCCGGCGTCGACGAACACTTCCTCCATGTCTTCCGGACCACCACAGCCGGACGAAGCGATGACCGGCGTCGAGACGGCGTTACAGACGGCTTTCATCAGCGGGATATCGTAGCCGTCCTTCGTGCCGTCGGCGTCGATGGAGTTGACGAATATCTCGCCTGCCCCCCGACGCTCGGCCTCCTTGGCCCACTCGACGGCGTCCAGACCCGTGCCCTCGCGGCCGCCCTTGACCGTACACTCGAACCAGCAGGACTCGCCGTCGACCTCGACGTACTGTTCGCCCTGACCGTCGAAGCGCCGCCGGGCGTCCAGCGAGATGACGATACACTGGCTGCCGAAGGCGGCCGCACCCGCCTCGATGAGGTCCGGATTGGCGATGGCGCCCGAGTTTATCGAGACCTTGTCCGCGCCGGCCCGCAGCGTCTCCTTGATGTCCTCGCGGGTCCGGATACCGCCGCCGACCGTAAGCGGGATAAAGACCTCGTCGGCCACGGCCGAGACGGTGTCGAGCATCGTCTCGCGACCCTCGGCGGAGGCGGTGATATCCAGAAAGACGAACTCGTCGGCCCCCGACTCGTTGTAGGCCTTTGCCATCTCCACCGGGTCGCCGGTGTACTCCAGGTCCTCGAAGTTCACACCAGTGTAGACGGCCGCGTCCCCGTTCTCGTCGACGTCGACGTCAATACAGGGGACGATTCGCTTGGTGAGTGTCATTAGTTACTTCTTCGTTCGCTACAGAGCCGTTTCATGGTTTCGGCTGTCGATAGCTCCCACTGGGGTGAATCCGACAGCTACACGTGGTCGGTCACAAAACGAACAGGCATGGCGGACGACCACCACGACGAGGACCGGCCAGACTACGACCCCGAACACGTCGAACTGCCCGCGAATGCGCCGCCGCTGCGCTCGACGGCCCCCCAGGACGACTTCACGATGGGGCAGGTCGGACAGGGCGCCGCCGTCGCCCTTGTCGGCCTCGTGTTGACGTTCGGTATCGCACTGGCGCTGGTCTAGAAGCCGTTTTCTGCCGTCTCAGGCCAGTTCGTCCTCGATAGTATCGCGTAGCTCGGCGATGTCGTCGGCGTCGTAGTGGAGCACCTCGTCGTCGACCGTGATTTCCAGGTGGTTCGAGCCGTCGGCCTCACCCAGTTTGGTGACGGGGGCGACGCCGTCGAAAGCCTCCCGCACCGCAGTGGGGTCGGTCGTCTCGAAGACGACGCGGCCGGGCTGTTCGCTGAACAGGAGTCGCTTGCGGGTGCCACGGTCGACCGTCCCGATGTCGACGCTGGCTCCGGCGTCGTCGTGGACCATCTCCGCGAGCGTCACCGCGAGGCCGCCGTGGCTCACGTCGTGGGAGGCGAGCACGTGGTCCTCGTCGGCCACCTCGGCGATGGTCTCGACGAGCCCCGTCGGGTCGGCAGGCAGTTCCGGGAAGGCGTCGGTACCGCCAAAGCGCGCGGTGTACTCGGAGCCACCAAGCCGGGGGTCGGTCTCGCCTTCCAGGGAGGTATCGCCGACGACGACGAGTGTCCCCTCGCCCGACAGCGACATCGGCGGAGCGTCATACCCCTCCTTGATGCCCACCAGGGCGAGCGTCGGCGTCGGCGGGATTGGGCCGGTCGCCGAATCGTTGTACAGCGAGACGTTGCCGCCGACGACAGGGACGTCGAGTTCGCTGCACATGTCCGCGAGCCCGTCGACGATTCCCTTGAAGCCACCGTAGACGTCGGGCTTCTCGGGGTTGCCGCCGTTCAGACAGTCCACGGCGGCGTGTGGGACCGCCCCCTTCGCAGCGACGTTCGTGGCGTTCTCCAGGGCGATGGCGCGAGCACCCTCGTAGGGGGCGGCGTCGGTCCAGTTGGGGTCCGCGCCGGCCGAGAAGGCCAGGCCAGTGCCTGACTCCCGAATCGCCAGCAGGGCGGCGTCGTCACCCGGCAACACGCTCGTCCGGACCTGCACCTCGTGGTCGTACTGGCGGTACACCCACCGTTTGGAGGCGGTGTTCGGGCTGGCGACGATGCGGTCGAAGGCCGCCGCGAGGTCCATCGTCGGCAGGTCCCGCTCCTGTTTCGGTGGGGCCTCGCTGGGGAGGTCGTTCATCGGCGCGCCCTCGCCGAGGAACTCGGCGTCGACGTCGACGACCGTCTCGCTCTCGAAGGTACAGACGTAGTTCGTGCCCGGTTCGGTGAGTTCGCCGATGACGGAGGCGCCGAGGTCGTAACGCTGTGCCAGTTCGACCACGCGGTCGACGTTCTCGGGGGCGACCTCGTACACCATCCGCTCCTGGCTCTCGGCCAGCAGATACTCCAGGGCCGTCATGTTTGGCTCGCGTTCGTGGACGCGCTCCAGTTCGATACGGGCGCCCAGCTCGCCCTTCGCGACGAGTTCGGATGAGGCGCCGCCCAGACCGGCCGCGCCGAGGTCGCGGGCCGACTCGATTAGGGCCTCGTCCAGCAGCGCCTCGTTGCACTCGATGAGCAGTTTCTCGGCGTATGGGTCGCCGACCTGGACCGCCGGCCGGTCCTCGGTCTCGGCGTCTTCGGCGAGGTCCTCGCTGGCGAAGGAAGCGCCGCCGAGCCCGTCGCGACCCGTCGCGTTCCCGACGAGGACGAGCTTGTTGCCCGGCTCCTGAGCCTCGGCCGTAATCATGCGCTCGGGCGAAAGCAGCCCGATACAGGAGACGTTGACGAGCGGGTTCCCCTCGTAGTCCTCGTGGAAGGCAGTCGAGCCCGCCACGGTGGGGACGCCGATGCAGTTGCCGTAGTGAGAGATGCCCTCGACGACGCCCTCGAAGAGATACTGGGAGTGTTCGCGCTCGAACTCGCCGAAGTACAGGCAGTCCGCGAGCGCGATTGGGTAGGCGCCCATCGAGAGGGTGTCCCGGACGATACCGCCGACCCCCGTCGCCGCCCCGTCGAACGGGTCGACGTAGGAGGGGTGGTTGTGGGACTCGACGCCCAGCGTGATGTACATCTCCTCGCCGTCGTAGGTCGGCAGGGAGACGACGGCGGCGTCGTCACCGGGACCGATGACGACCTGGTCGCCCTCGCTGTCGAAGGCGGTCAAGAGCGGGCGCGAGGAGCGGTAGGCACAGTGCTCGCTCCAGAGGTTCTCGAACAGCGCTGCCTCCGCTCGCGTCGGCTCCCGACCGATTTCCTCGACCACGATGTCGTGGTCGCTGTCGGACAGGCTCATTAGGAAGTCGTGGCCCCCGCCCGGCTAAATCGCTTTCCATGCGGGCGCGCCAGCGACATCCCCGCCGCCGGCTTACTCGGCTGGCTCGGCCAGCAGGCTGTCGACGTAGGCCGTCCAGCCCTGCCGGAGGTCGTCGGTCACGTCCATCTCCAGGGCGACGGCGATTCCCGTCGACCCGTCGGCCGCCGCTAGCAGAAACGCGGCCGTCGCGCGCGGTTCGATGTCCCGAAACGCGCCTTGCTCGACGCCGGCGGCGACGATATCGGTCAGCGCGTCGAGACAGGCCGTCTCCAGTTCCAGCAGCGGCGCCCGGAGCGTCTCGTTGTACTGGGCGTGTGAAAGTAACTCCATGATGGCGACGGCGATGCCCGCGTGCTCGTGGTCGGGCGTGCGGAAGAGAAACTCACAGGCGTCCCGAAGCGCCGCCTCGGGGTCGTCGGCCTCGACGCGAAGCAGGTCCTCCCGGATGTGGTCGGCAGCGAGGTCCAGGAAGGCCGCAATCATCTCGTCTTTCGTATCGAAGTAGTAGTAGAGCCCCGCCTCGCTGTTCTCGTACTCCTCGGCGATTTTCGCGGTCGTCAGCCGCTCGTAGCCGTGCTGTGCGAGCGCTCGCTGGACCGCGAGGGCGACGGATTCCCGCGCGTCCGCGTCCATGTCGGGGCTCACCATACGGCCGAGTGGGTACTCAGTCGTTTCAGCGTTTCGCTGTGAGTCGACGGATGGCCTTTTTCCACTCGGCCCCGAAAGAAACCGTATGGTCCTCCCGCTGGAGATGGACTGGCGACATCTCCTCTTCGAGAACTGGCCCGTCGACCCGGAGCTGATGGATTCACACGTGCCGGACGGGCTCAGCCCGGACACCTACGACGGGTCGGCGTGGCTGTCGGTCGTCCCTTTCACGAACGTCGACGTCCGCACCTACAGCAGTCGGCCCAAACACCCGGGCGCCCGACCCGCCCACTACGAGGCGAGCTACTGGCCGACCGGCGAGCCCTTCAGCGCCCCGGAGGGGTCGGCATGAGTGCCAGCGAGCCACCGGGTGGCGACCACCCGGTCCTGCTGTTCGACGGCGTCTGCAACCTCTGTAACGGCGTCGTCCAGTTCATCATCCGACGGGACCCGGCGGGCAAAATCCGGTTCGCCCCACTGCAGTCGGCGGCGGGCAAGGCCCTGCTGTCGGGGCATGGGTTGCCCCCGAGCGACCTCGACAGCGTCGTCCTCGTCGAGAACGGTGAACTGTACCGGAAGTCAGCAGCGGTCATCCGGGTCGCCGAACTGCTGGGCTGGCCCTACCGGGCCGTGGCGGTCGGATACGCCGTTCCACGGTCTGTCAGGGACGCGCTGTACGATATCGTCGCCGCCAACCGCTACGACGTGTTCGGCCGGAAAGACCAGTGTATGCTGCCCGACGACGACGTCAGCGACCGCTTTCTGGGCTAGGCCCGACCGCCTTCTGGCCACCTCATCAGTGACGATTCTCAGTTCACAGGAACGGTTCCGTCGGGCCGGGAACGACCGGTGGAGAGTTTGATACTTCGTCCCGAACCGCCACGTATGACCGACTGCATCGACCACAGTAACCCGTCACCGGGGCCAGTCGGCCCGGACCGACGACGAGGTACGTGGCCCGAGACCGTTCGAGGGCGTCACGTCGGACTGGTGGCCGTGAACGTGGACCGGGGCGCTTTTGCCCCATCCATTGCTATCGATGGGTGTGCTCTCGGTCGAGCTCCACACACACTCGTCGCTGTCCCACGACGGACGAGACGCTATCGAGCTACTGCTCGGACAGGCCCGTGCCGTGGGACTGGACGCCCTGGCCGTCACTGACCACGACGAACTCGAAGCCAGCCTCCGGGCCGCCGAACTGGCCCCCGAATACGGGCTGGTGGGCATCCCCGGGATGGAGATTTCCTCCGGTGCCGGGCACGTCCTCGCGCTGGGCATCACCGAGGCCGTGCCGCCGGGGCGGTCCTTCGGCGAAACGCTCGACCGCATCCGCGAACAGGGCGGCCTGGCCGTGGTTCCCCACCCGTTCCAGGAGTCACGCCACGGCGTCCTCGACGAGATATCGAAAGACGAGCTCGCGACCGCCGACGCTATCGAGGTGTACAACTCCCGACTGCTCACCGGCCGCTCGAACCGACAGGCCGAGCGGTTCGCCAGGCGGCGGGGGCTCCCGATGACTGCCGGCAGCGACGCTCACATCGCCGAGATGGTCGGGCAAGCGGTGACGACAGTCGACGCCACCGAGCGCTCCGTCGAGGCCATCCTCGACGCCATCAGGGAGGGGCGAACCACCGTCGAAGGCAAGCGGACGCCGTGGCACATTAGCTTCCGGCAGGCCGCCGGCGGCGCCAAGCGACGAATCGTGAACCGGCTCGGAGCACTGCTCGGCTGAGCCATGCGTGGCACGGACGAAGAGACTGTCCGGCGTGCCCTGGCCGACGGCGACCCACTACCCGGGACCACCGGGTTCGCCGGTACGTTAGACGGGGCGCTCGTCAGGGACGTCCTGGGCCGTGAACCCCTGTTCGTCGATGGTGGTGCAAATTCGGGGTCGCTGCCGGCCTGGAGCCACGACCCGACTGCGCTCGCGGAGCCCGAGCTGTTCCCGGCCGGGGGGGTTCGTGACACCGAGAGCGAGCGGACGGGCTGGACGCTCCCCGACCCCGAGCCGTTCGGCGACCGCATGCGAGCAGTCGAGCGGGTTCGCGAAGCCGTCGAAGCGAGTATCGACGCCGTCGACACCGACGGCCTGGCTATCGCCTTTTCGGGCGGGGTCGACTCGGCGTTGCTCGCGGGTCGGCTCGACGTGCCGCTGTACGTGGCCGGCTTCCCGGAGAGCCACGACATCGAGGCCGCCCGCTCGGCGGCCGACCTGCTGGACCGCGAACTTCGAGTGGTCGAACTGACCCACGACGCCATCGAGCGGGCCGTCCCCGAAATTGCTGCCACAACGGGTCGAACGGACGCGATGGCGGTCCAGATAGCGCTCCCGCTGTATCTGGCGGCCGAGCGCGTCGCCGCCGACGGGTTCGACCGCCTCGCGCTCGGCCAGGGCGCCGACGAGCTCTTTGGCGGGTACGCCAAGGTCGAGAAGGCACCCGACGACCCCCGCGTCGAGGCCGACACCGTCCGAGGCGCCCAGCGGGAGGTCGTCGCGACGCTGCCGGACCAGCTGTCCCGTGACGTGCTGGCTTTGCGGTCGGCGGGGGTCGAGCCGGTCACGCCGTTGCTCCACGACCGCGTGGTCTCCGTAGCGCTGCGGCTGGACGACGCCATGCTCGTCGACGGGGAGACGCGCAAGTGGGCGCTCCGTCAGGCGGCACTGGGGTCGCTGCCGGAATCTATCGCGATGCGGGACAAGAAGGCCGCCCAGTACGGCTCGCTGGCCGCGCGCGAACTCGACCGGCTGGCCAGACAGGCCGGCTACAAGCGCCGGATGGACGACCACGTCGGCCAGTATATCGACTCGCTGCTGTAGCGTGGTTCCAAACACCGTGTGGAACCGCGAAGCGGTAGCGAGCGGACGGCCACTGCAACTCGCGTCGGGATGGCGGCCTCCGCCGGAGGTGACAGTCCGTGGTCACGCATCGGCGGTCCATGGTCAAGGCGATAAGCTACCGACTGTTCGCCACGTCGGTGGTCTTCGCCATCGCCTTCTTCTACACCGGGCAGATAGGCTCGTCAGTGAAAATCGGTCTCACGGCGGCCGCCACAAAGACGCTGCTGTACTACCTCTGGGAGCGGGTGTGGACGGCTATCGACTGGGGGACCGACCCGGCGTAGCCTACTCGACGGCCTCGATGGCCCGCTGTCCGATTTCCACCACGTCGGCGGGTATCTCGTCGCTGCGGGCGGCCAGTTCCTCGGCGGTGAACCACGTCCAATCCCCGGCCGGCTGTTCGCCGGGACCGGGCCGGATGTCCCGGTCAGGAGCGACACCGTAGAAGATGAAGTCGACGTGCTGGTGCCCGACCTCGCCGTTCTCGTGGACATTAATGTCCTCGACCAGGAAGTGCTGTGGCTGGGGAATCGAATGGACCGTCTCGCTCGTGATGGCCTCCTGCGGGGCGACGAGGTCGACGACAACGCCCAGTTCCTCCTCGGTTTCCCGGAGCGCGGCCTCGTGGGGGAGTTCGTCCCGGTCGAGGTGGCCCCCGGCGGGCAGCCACATCTCCAGTTTGTCGTGTTCGTGCAACGCGACGGCGCCGTCGTGGACGGCGTAGACCGTCGCAACGAAATGCCGAGTCGTCTCCATGCCGCTGCCGACGGTTCGGAGGGAAAACTACGTTACGGGTGAACGCTGTCTTCGGCTTCCAGCAGCTCGTGGTAGCGGTTCCGAATCGTCACTTCGGAGATGTTGGCGACCTCGCTGACCTCGCTCTGGGTGACCTTCTCGTTGGTCAGCAGCGAGGCGGCGTAGACGGCTGCTGCGGCGAGTCCGACGGGCGATTTGCCCGAGTGAACGCCCTCCTCCTTGGCGTTCTGGAGGAGCTGGCGGGCGCGGCGTTCGACCTCCTCGGAGAGCTCCAGGTCCGACACGAAGCGCGGGACGTAACTCTCGGGGTCTGCAGGCTGGATTTCGAGGCTGAGTTCGCGGACCACGTAGCGGTAGGTGCGGGCGATTTCGTCCTTGCCGACGCGGGAGACGTTGGCGATTTCGTCCAGCGAGCGGGGGGTGCCGGCCTGTCGGGCGGCGGCGTACAGCGACGCCGTCGAGACGCCCTCGATGGAGCGGCCCGGCAGCAGGTCCTCGTCGAGTGCGCGCCGATAGATGACGCTGGCCGTCTCGCGGACGTTCTCGGGCAGGCCAAGCGCGGAGGCCATCCGGTCTATCTCACCGAGGGCCTGCTTGAGGTTGCGCTCCTTGGTTGGTCGACAGGCCCTTGTCGTGCATCATGTTCGTCGTCGGGGCGCCGACGCGGGACTTCTGGTCTTTCTCTTTCGAGTCGAAGGCACGCCACTCCGGGCCGGGGTCTATCTCGTCTTCCTCGACGACGAGACCGCAGTCTTCACAGACAGTTTCGCCGCGTTCACTGTCGGAGAGCAACGAGCCACCACACTCGGGACAGACCAGTGACTCCGCTTTCTCGTCGGTTTGCTCCTCTTCGGTTTCGCGCTCACTCGTGTATCGACGGATGGTGGTGTCGGTCATTGGTTTGGGCGAACAGGCGGGCATGGGGACCCGAAAAACGTCTCTTGTATCCTTCCGTTGTGGTGCGAGCAACTTAAAACTTTTCCCAAATCACAAAGTTACGGTTTCCAAATCCGAATCAGTGTTCGTGTTTACAGCCCAAATTACTGTTCCATGGTGAACCACCCCAAACAGTTCGGCTCCCGGTTCCGAAACGCTTACCGCCGGGCCAGTACTCGAAAATCCCATGAGCGACAACGCTGTCGACGGTGACGAGGTGACCCACATCGCCGACCTCGCCCGCATCGACTTAGACGAGGCGGAGGTGGAACGGTTCACCGAGCAGTTCGGCGAGATTCTCTCGGCGTTCGAGGCGCTCGACGAAGTGCCCGAAACCGACCGGGACGCCGAACTGACGAACGTGATGCGCCCCGATAAGGTCCGGGAGTGTCTGAGTCAGGACGAAGCACTCCAGAACGCTCCCGACTCGGAAGCCGGCCAGTTCAAGGGCCCCAAGGTGTCGTAGATGACCGACTACAACGCCTACATCGCCACGGACACAATCGAGGGGGCCGAGGGCGGACCACTCGCGGGCAAGACCGTCGCAGTAAAGGACAACATCTCCACGAAAGGCGTCCAGACCACCTGCGGGTCGGCGATGCTCGAGGGGTACGTCCCCCCGTACGACGCGACGGTCATCAAGCGGCTCAAAGACGCCGGCGCGACCATCCCCGGCAAGACCAATATGGACGAGTTCGGGATGGGGACCACGACCGAGACGTCGGCCTACGGCGCCGTTGAGAACCCCGCCGCCAGGGGGCGTGTCCCCGGTGGCTCCTCCGGCGGGTCCGCCGCCGTCGTCGCCGCTGGCGACGCCGACTACGCGCTGGGCAGTGACACCGGCGGCTCGGTCCGCTGTCCCGCCGCGTTCTGTGGCGTCGTCGGCATCAAACCCACCTACGGGCTCGTCTCGCGGTACGGTCTCGTCGCCTACGCCAACAGCTTAGAGCAAATCGGCCCACTCGCCCCGACGGTCGAGGAGGCCGCAGAGCTACTCGAGGTCATCGCCGGACCCGACGAACGCGACGGAACCACGCGGGACGCCCGCGAGCACGGCACCGACTACGACTTCGCGGACGCCGCCGACGGCGACGTCGAAGGACTCTCTATTGGCGTCCCGACCGAGCTGCTCGACGGGGCCGACGAGCGCGTCGTCGAGACGTTCTGGGACGCCATCGACGAACTCGAATCTCGGGGGGCGAGCTACCACGAGGTCGACCTCCCGAGCGTCGAACACGCCGTCGAAGCCTACTACGTCATCGCCATGTCGGAGGCCTCCTCGAACCTCGCACGCTTCGACGGCGTCCGGTATGGACAATCCGGTGGGGAGGGCAACTGGAACGAATCGTTCGCCAAGGCCCGCGACGAGGGTTTCGGCGAGGAGGTCAAACGCCGGGTTCTCCTTGGCACCTACGCCCTCTCTGCGGGCTATCACGACAAATACTACAAGAAGGCTCAGGACGCCCGCGCGTGGGTCAAACAGGACTTCGACGAGGCACTCTCTGGGGCCGACGTACTCGCCTCGCCGACGATGCCGGTCCCGCCGATGAAACGCGGCGAGAGCCTGGACGACCCCCTGACGATGTATCTCGCCGACGCCAACACGACGCCGGTGAACCTGGCGAACCTGCCCGCCATCTCGGTGCCGGCCGGGGAGACCGACGACGGGCTCCCGGTCGGACTCCAGCTGGTCGGGCCGGCCTTTGGCGAGAAGACGATTATCCGAGCGGGCAGCGCGCTGGCGTGATAGTCGTTCTGTAGCCGTGGTACGAGAACGTGATTTCGACCTGGGCCACCGACGTCGGCGGCTCGCCGAACAGTTCCGCCAGAACCAGATAGTTCGGGTCTTCGCCGTCAGGGTCGACGGTCCGTTCGATGGTTCGCTCACCGGGTCGCGGCCGAACTGATACGTTTTTACCGGCCGCCTCTCTCTGTCGGGGTATGAGTGCTCTTGACTTCCTTTGCTGGCCGCTGATAGCGAAATCCGTCGCCGCAGGCACCGGTCTCGGGAGCATCTATGGCGTCGCGACGGGAGAGTTCGTCTTCGGGCTCGTGTTGGGAGCGATGGGCGGCTTTGGCTTCGCCGTCGGCCGGTCGTACACGTCCTAACCGCCACCCCCGTTTTTATTGCCACAGGCCGTACCCCGGACAGTGACCGACATCGTCGTCTGGCACCGGGCCGACCTGCGTACCGTCGACAACGCCGCGCTGGCGACCGCTGTGGAGGACGCCGACCGCGTGGCGCCGGTGTTCGTCGTCAACCCGGCCTACTACGGCGAGGCCGGGTTAGCGTGTGACGCGCGCCTTCGCTTTCTCCACGAGTCACTGTGCGACCTCCGCCGGCAGTACCGCGACCTCGGGAGCGACCTCACCCTGCTGTCGGGTGACCCGCGCCGGCGTCTCGCGGAACGACTCGCCGACGGCTGGACGGTCTACTGCAACCGCGACGTGACCAGCCGTCGGGGCCGCGAGCGCGACCGTGCGCTGCTGGACCGCGATGGCGTCACCGTCTTCGAGGACGACGGCATCCGGTGGCCCGACGAGCGCGACCCCGACGGGACCGTCGCCGTCGACACTCGCGTGAGATGGGACGAGAGCTGTGCGGACTACTTCGAGCGCGACCAGCACCCGCGACCCGACTCGGTCGGACCGAACCCCATCGACAGCGAGGTGACGGTCGAGGAGATAGCGCGTCGCCACGACGTGGCGCCCGAGAAGTCGGGGGTCCCGGAGGGCGGCACGGTCGCGGGTTCCGAACGGCTCTCGGCTTTCCTCGACCGGCTGGGGGAGTATCCCGGCGTCGTCTCGCCGCCGGCGGCGGCCCAGGCGCGCTCGTCCAGACTGTCGCAGTACCTGAAATTCGGCTGTCTCTCCGAGCGCCAGGTCTACCAGCGGGTGCAGGCGGCGCCGTCCTCGCGGGGCCGCTCGATGTACACATCGCGGCTCTACTGGAACCGGCATTACCACCAGAAACTGGCCGACTGGCCCGGATGGACCGAACGCGCCGTCAATCCGGTCTTTCGCGGCCTCTACCGTGACCAGCACGATGCCGACCTCGACCGGGCCTGGCGGGAGGGACGGACCGGGTTCCCGATGGTCGACGCCGCGATGCGTGCGCTCACGGAAACCGGCTACATCAACTTCCGGATGCGGGCCCTGGTGGCGACGTTCTACGTCTACGTCCTGAAACAGTGGTGGAAACCCGGAGCCGATTTCATGTACTACCACCTCGTTGACGCCGACCCCGCTATCAACTACACGCAGTGGCAGTCCCAGTGCAACCTGACCGGCGTCCATCCGGTCCGGGTGTACGACCCGGCAAAGCAGGCCCGGGAGTACGACCCCGAAGGCGAGTTTGTCCGCGAGTACGTCCCCGAACTCGCTGGGCTACCGGACGAACACCTCGCCCGCCCGGAGGCGACACCGGTCGGCGTCCAGGACGCCTGTGGCGTCGATATCGGGACGGCGTACCCCTATCCCGTCGTGGAGTACGACCACGAGGCTCGGGTCGCCAGGGACGACTTCGCCACACTCGACGAGCGAGCGAAAGAGGCATTGAGTGACCCGCAGGTGCGACGGCGCTGTTCGTTCTCGAATCGCGGCCGAGAGACCGACGAGGGCGACGGGGACGACAGCGGACAGGCGAGCCTCTCGGAGTTCTGAACTCACCCCAACACCGCGCCGTACACCTCAACCAGTCGGTCGACGGCATGGTCGACGCTGACCGCGTCCCGGCGGGCCAGACAGTGGTCTCGGAGCGTCGCCTGCTCGTCGAGCACGCGCTCGATGGCCCGCTGGAACCCGTCCATATCGCCCTCCTCGTAGCTGGAGCCGGTCTCGCCGTCGACGATGGTGTCACTGAGTGCACCGGCGTCGACGCCGGCGACGGGGGTCCCACAGCAGTTGGCCTCCAGTGCGACCAGGCCCTGCGTCTCGACGGGGCTGGGGAAGGCAAAGACATCCAGCGCCGCGTAGAACTCGGGGAGCTCCTCGCGGTCGAGAAACCCCAGAAAGCGGACATCGAGTTCGCTGGTCGCGGCTGCTGCCTTCAGGTCCCCCCGGGCGGGGCCATCGCCGGCGAACACGACGGTCACGTCCAGTTCCACACAGGCCGTAAGGATGTCGCCCAGACACTTCTCGTGGCCGTGGCGGCCAGTGTACCCCACCAGCGGCCCGTCGGGCAGGTCATACCGCTCCCGGAAGTCACTCGTTTCGGGCGGGGCGAAAAAGTCAGTGTCGACGCCGTTGGAGACGACCTCGACGGGGGTGTCGGTGCCGATGGTCCCCCGGACGTACTCGGCGGTCCGCCCGGTAGGGGTGATGATGCGGTCGGCGCCGCCGAGATACCACCGCTCGTACTGCTCGGCGCTGGACCGGACGGCCGACTCGACGACGCCGTTTTTCGAGACGTACTCGGCGTACTCGCCGGTCGGCGTGTGATAGGAGGCCACCAGCGGCGCGTCTATCTTCCGGGCGAGCCGTTTGCCGGCCATCCCGAGGCTGAAGGCGGTATGGGCGTGGACCACGTCGGCGTCGCGGACCTCGCTCGGAATCTGGGGCATCCCGAGTCGGTACCCCTCGTAGAACGGGAACGGGAGGCTCCGGACTGGATGCTCCCCTGTCACGGGGACGTGGTCACTCTGGGGATAGACCACGTCCATGCGGCCGCCGCGAGACTGCCACTGGTCGCGCCACGTCTGGACCGTGTAGGTCACGCCGTTGACCGTCGGCAGGTAGGTGTCGGTGAAGGCGGCGACCTGCGGCAGTGCCATGGCCACGGCGTAGACAGACCAGCGGCTAAACGCTTGCCATTGGCCGGTGGCTGCTGGCGTGGGCGCTCGCGTCGGCACCGCGCTCGTGGCGCTAAACCAGCCCCTCGTACACCTCGACTAACCGGTCGCCGACGCGGTCCAGACCGTGCTCGCGGGCCGTCTCCTTTGCGTTCTCGCCGAGGCGCTCGCGCAAGTCCGGATTCGATTCGAGCCGCGCGAGCGCTTCGCTGAACTCCCGCTCGTCGCTACAGATGAGACAGTCGTGGCCGTCCTCGTAGTATTCGCGGAAGACGGGGATATCGGAGAGGACGACGGCCTTCCCGCAGGCCATCGCCTCGAGGACAACGATTCCCTGATTTTCGACCTTCGAGGGAAATAGAAAGACGTCACCGGCGCCGTAGGCCCCTCGGATATCGTCGACCCAGCCGGTAAACGTGACGTTCGCCGGCGGGTCGGCGGTCCACCTTCGCGCCGCGTCGGAGCCGTGGGGGCCGTCGTCGTAGGTCCCGAACCAGGCGAAGTCGTACTCGGTCTGTCGGGCGAGCTCACAGAACGTCGTCACTCCTTTGCGCTCGAAGACGCTGCCGACGGCGAAGACGACCATCCCTTCGAGGTCGTAGCGGTCTCGGTACTGGTCGCGGAACCCTTCGAACCCTTCGAGGGGGTCAGTGTCGATGCCGTTGGTCACCGGTTCGATGGGCGCGTCGATAGGGTACGCTTCGAGGACGCCTTTCGTGTACTCGGAGGGACACAGCACCTGGTCGGCCTGAGAGTAAAACCACTCGAGATACTCCCCCAGCGCCGGCGCGACCAGGTTCGAGCCGCGAAAGCTGCCCCGGAAATCCTCCCGGGTGACGTGGGCGTGCAGGACCAGCGGGATGTCGTTGCGGTCGGCGTGGCGGGCCACGGCGACCGAACCCGGCCCTATCATGTTGCAGTGAGCGACGTCATAGCTCTCAAAGACCGGGTCGTCGAACGCCAGCTTCCCGCAGACGGCCCAGGCCGGGTGGCCGTCAGTCCAGGGCGTCGTCACCACGTCGACACCGGCGTCGGCGAGCGCCTGCCGCTGGTGGTCGACGGAAGTGGCGATACCGGACCGGTCGAGCCGGTCTTGTAGTTCCAGATAGTTCAGGACGCGCACGACCGGTCACTTGCCGGCCGCGAGCAAAACGATATCGGCTCGCGGCGACCGACGTCGTCCGGAAGGCGTTTGGCCCCCGCTCCCGGATTTCGGATGATGACCGACGAGGAGACCATCGCCCGCGAGCGCATCGAACGGCTGCAGTCGATGGCCCGCGAGGCCGTCCACGAGGGTCGCGAGGAGCGGGCCCGCGAGTACGTTCGCCGCGCCCGTCGCATCGCCGAGCGCCACCGGCTCCGGCTCCCCAAGGACTTCTCGCACTCGATTTGTCGGGCCTGCGATGCCTTCCTCGTCCCCGGTGCCAACGCCCGCGTTCGGACCCAGTCGGGCCACGTCGTCGTCACGTGTGACTGTGGGAGTCAGGCACGCTATCCCTACGCATGAGCCGTTGGTGATGCTTTTAAATAACTCCACAGTTACTTTCGACCATGCCATCGAAATCGAGAGACCAGCGGATTCACGACCTGGACGCGACGCTCCGGGTCGGCAAACACGGCGTCGAATCCGTCGCGGACGAACTCGCAAATCAGCTCGAGGATACCCAGTTCGTGAAAGTGAAGTTCCTGCGTGCGGCTCGCGGCGGAACGACGAGTGAGGAACTGGCCGACGAACTCGCCAGTCGCGTCTCGGCCGAGGTGGTCCAGGTTCGCGGCCACACAGCGGTGTTCGAGCGATAATGCAGGTTCCCGCTATCTCCGCGCTCATCCAGGAGTTCCTCCCGCTGGGGCCCGGCATCGCCGGAACTATCGCGAGTCTCCTCGTGTTCGCCGGGGCCTTTGTCGCCGTCTACTTCGTCGGTAAGCTCGTCGTGACTCCGCTCGTCGACCGGTCGCTTTCGAGTCGTGACCTCGACGCACACGCGCGAAAGCCGATACAGAAAGTCGTCAGCATCCTCATGCTGTTTGTCGCCGTCGCCGTCGCCTTCGGGATGGCCGGCTTCGAGAACTTCCTGACGGCGATTGCGACTATCGGCGCCGCCGCGACGCTCGGAATCGCCTTCGCGATGCAGGACGTCCTGAAGAACTTCATCGCCGGCGTCTTCATTTTCACCGACAAGTCGTTCCGCATCGGCGACTGGATTGAGTGGGACACGAACGCCGGCGTCGTCGAGGACATCAGCCTGCGTGTCACCCGCGTGCGCACCTTCGACAACGAACTGCTCACCGTGCCAAACTCCAACCTGACCGAAGACGTCATCAAGAACCCCGTCGCCAAGGACCGGCTCCGGCTGAAGTTTCTGTTCGGCATCGGCTACGACGACGACATCGACCGCGCGACCGAGATTATCATCGACGAGGCCGAGGCCCACGAGGACATCCTCGCGGACCCCGCACCGTCGGTCTGTCTCACCGAACTGGGCGACTCCTCGGTCGGCCTGCAGTCCCGCATCTGGATAGACGACCCCAGCCGCGCTGACTGGGTGAAAACTCGCGGCGAGTACGTCAAAGCCGTCAAACAGCGGTTCGACGAGGAGGATATCACCATCCCCTACCCGAACCGCACCATCGGCGGCGGGCTGGAGATGGCCGGCCTCGACAGCCCAATCACTGCTCAGGATTGACCTCCTTTCCGCCCTGAGCAAGCTCAGGCCTCGGTGTCAACCGACGATGCCGGCGACACATCGTTGCTGTCTGCCAGCCAGTAGCCGGTCGCCAGCCCGAAAGTGGCCAGTCCGAGCCCGAACATCGCAGCCCCGAAGTGGAAATCAGTTCCCAAAGCATCACCGAGCACCATGCCACCGAACACTGCACCACCGCCGAAGACGCCAGAGGCGACCGACGCTGTCCCGTCCCCCCAGACCAGCTTCGGATAGCGGACACAGAGCGCTGCAGTGATGGCGAACGTGACGAAGATGCCAAGCAGTATGGTAGCCGACCGGGTCGTCAACGCGACGAGCCCGGTAAAAAGTGGGTACTGAATGGTCTGTAAACGGACACTGGGATTGCCCGGCGTTCGGACGCGGGTAATCCCGTTTGCCTCCTCCACCCCGCGACCCCACGAGCGACGGGTGTTCGATGGTCCGCTGCTCACTTCCGTGCCTGGCGGAGTGCCTCCCTGCAGATGCGACCACGTGGACCGCCGTCCCCGTGGGACGAGGCTTCCACGTTGGCTCACGGGGTCCACGTCCGTCTGACCGGACGCCCCCGGGTTCGGTCCCCGCTGATGACCATACTGCGGGTACAGAGGGGGGCCAAACCCCCCGACCTAGTCCACTCTGAACTCCGCCACCGGCCCATAAGGGCCTTTCGGAACTGGAAAACCGCACGGCGACAGGGTGGTCCTGTGGCGCCGCCCGAGCGTCTCAGAAGAGGTCCAGCCCGACGGCAAACCAGACAGCGCCGAGCGGAATCGGGAGCGCGGCGACGACCACGGCCCAGCGGTGCTGTTCGATGAGCGTCGATTCGGTCAGCCCCAGCACGAGACTGGTCGGTACCGTCGTCGCCCACAGCAGGCTCAGCCCGACGATGAAAACGCCCAGAACGAGCCCGGCGCCGGCGGCGAGGCTGGGGTCGGTGCGTCCCTCTCGGCCGGCGGCCAGCAGGATGATAGCGAGCAGGGCGAAGACGGCGGCAATCGCCGGCGAGAGCGCGCCGGCACCGTAGTACGCCCCGACGGCACTCGTCGTCTCGACGATGAGATACGGCACGACGAGGACCAGCAGATAGGCGACACACCCGACGATACCGACCGTCGGGCCGGTCCGAAGCCCGTTCATATCCGCGCTGGGGTCGCGGGCGTCTTAACAGCGACGTTCCGACGGCGGGCCGCGACGAAGCGCGAGTGAGTCCCCAACGACGTGGAGCGAAACCGGCAAATGGGCCCTGGACCTACTCCGGGTATGGGTTTTGGTTCCACAGCGAAGAAGTTACAGAAAGTCGTCGACATGGCCGACGACCTCTACGCGAAGCTAAACGAGCAGATGGAGCAACTCCAGAAGCTCCGGGACACAGTCGAGGAGACGAGCGGCCGCGTCGAGGCCATCGACCGCGAACAGGCCGAACAGCGGGCGCTACTGGAGGCCATCGCCGAGGAGCAGGGGCTCGATACGGACGCGATTCTGGCCGAGGCGGTCATCGAGGACGGAACGGACGAGACGACACAGTCCGCGCCCGAGACGACCGACTAGAGCGTCACCGTCTGGCTGTCGTCATCCGGCAGCGTGAGCGTCGCCGTCCCGTCGGCGTTGATATCGATAGTGGCGTCGAACAGCTGGTCGAGCGTGGACAGCGTCTCGGCGTCGTGGGCCGTGGACTCGATAGTGTACAGCCCCAGCCCCTCGACGCTCTCGACCCGTGAGGTAAACACGTGGAGGAACCGGAACACCGTCTGGAGGTTCGCATACACCAATAGGGTCGTCAACGAGTCGACCAAAACGCGGTTGTGCTCGCGTTGCTGGTCCGTGTAAAACGACTGGATGTACTCGGAGAACTTGACGCCGATATCGCTCATATCCCGAGGGGACGACGCGTACTTCGTCATCTCGGTGTCGGTGGAGCGACCGATATGCTGAGTGACGGCGTCGACGACTGCTATGTCTGCCGTCCCATCGATTAGGGGCGCGAAGCTATCGCGCACCCGAGCAGCGCTGTCGCGAGTCGAGACAACAATCGTCCCTTCGCCGCGTCGGGCGCCTACGGCGAGTGTCTCCATCGCCAGACAGCGCTTGCCCGACAGGGGTGGCCCGGAGAGCAGGATATTCGTCCCCTGTGGCACCGATGTGCCGCTGAATGGAGGGTCTAGTTCGTACATAGAGTGGAGACAGTGAACCGGAAACTACTTTCATGTGGCTCTGACACACATATAGATTTTTCGGGTCCCCTGTAGTGGAATTTACCATAGGGGGCCGGAGAGAGGCCCCGCTCCGAGTGGACCAGGTGGCCGTTGTGTCGGTCCCACATCGTCGTCATGAATCGGTTGGTTTAAACCGAAACACCGGTCATGGTAGTGTACAGGGCGCTTAGCTCAGCCTGGACAGAGTGCTTGGCTTCGGACCAAACCGTCGGGGGTTCAAATCCCTCAGCGCCCGTGACTTCTGCGCAAACGACAGTGAGCGCTGAGGAGCGTCGGCTGAGGGATTTGAACCCTCTCAGTCGCGCGCCGCTCCCACACAGTTATTTCTGTCGGGGTACTGGAGTAGGTGTGACAGAGTGGCCACCGGCCGACCCCGCCGACGCATCAGCGGTCACACAACAGCGAGACGAACTTATCGCGGCAGTCAGGGACCACGCCGGCCAGATTGCCTACCAGCTGGCTCGCCTCCAGGGTGGGGATTACGGCTCGGCGACCATCGAGACCGACCGGGCCGAGTGGACAGTCAAGTACGAGGGTGGCGACCTGGAGTATCTCCGTTATGACCCCGGACGCGGCGACGAGGTGTACGTCATCTCGACGAAGCAGCCGCCCGAGCCGGGTGCGCTGGCCGACGCGCTCGCGGACTATGACGCCTTCGTCGCCGAGCGCGACCGCGTACTGGACCGGATTCGGGAGGTCTGTGACCGCATCGCTCGACAGTACGCGCCGCTGTTTTCGGCCTTCGTCGAGGCGTACAACGACCACGCCGCGGGGCTAGAGTCCGACCTCGAACGGGTCGAGCCGTAGCGGCGGTCGTCGTGTCGGTACACCTATACCCCGCGAGGTCCGGGAACGAACGTGGATTCTAATGACGTCCGGGAGGCGTGGGCCGACCGGTCCGGCGAGTACTCACCGACCTACTACGCCCACTACGGGCCGGACGAGACGAGCGAGTTGGTGCGGGCGAAGATAGGACGGTACGTGGGCACGGACGCGCGGGTACTGGAAGTCGGCTGTGGCGTCGGCCGACACCTCGCCGAGCTGGTCTCGGCGGGCTTTACGGAGCTGTCGGGCGTCGACGTGAACGACGATGCGCTCGCGGTCCTGCGGGACACGTACCCCAAGCTCGGGGCCGTCGGCGAGTTCCATGCGGGGACCATCGAGGGGTACGTGCAGTCACTCGAGACGGACGCCCTCGACGCCGTCTTTTCGGTCGAGACGCTCCAGCATATCCATCCCGAGACGACCTGGGTGTTCGAGGAGCTGGCCCGGGTTACCGGTGACCTCCTCGTCACCGTCGAAAACGAGAGCGGTGAGTACGGGACGGTAAACCACGTCGACGACCAGTTACCGCTGTACTACCGGGACTGGCAGCGGGTGTTTACCGAACTGGACTTCGAGGAAATCGAGTCCCTAGAGCGAAAGCGCGATACGGTTCGGGTCTTCCGGAACCGGGACTGATACTGTGGCGGTACGTTCCCGAAGCGATTCGACTCTCGGGGTGTCAGACGCGCTGCCGTTCCAGTGTTGACGGTCAGCGAAGCCAACGGCTGAGCGAGTCCAAGCACCGAGTTCCGTCGGGCGGATTTATACTGTCCCAAATTCAACGGTCTTCTGTGGGACGGATGCCCCCGGACCGCAGCGTCGCCACGAGGGCTGTCGACCACACACAGCAAATGAGCTCCGACACGGAACTCCCGATGAACGAACCACAGCAGCTCTGGGAGTTGCTGGGCAGCAACGAGACGCTCACTATCGTCTGTCACGACAATCCCGACCCGGACTGTTTAGCAAGCGCCCTCGGCCTCGGCACCATCGCGGCCGCTGCGGGCATCGACGAGCGATACATCTGCTACGGCGGGGAGATATCCCACCAGCAAAACCGGGCGCTGGTGAACGTCCTGGATATCGAACTGGAGCCGTTCTGCATCGAGACGGTTCGGAACCGACCGCCAGAGAACCTCGTGGCCTTCGTCGACCACTCCGTCCCGGGCGAGAACAACCGCGTGCCACCCGGGACGGATATCGACATCGTCATCGACCACCACCCGGTTGACGACGTTTTGGCCCGGTTCGTCGACAGCCGCGAGGCCGTCGGGGCGACGGCGACCATGCTGACCGAGTACATCCGGGCGCTCCCGATGGAACCGACAGCACGCGTCGCCACCGCGCTCCTCTTTGCCATCCGGCGGGAGACGCTCGATTTCCTCCGTGGGGTCACCACCAGTGAGTACGAGGCCGCCGCCTACCTCCACGAGTTCAGCGAGCCGAAGACGGTTCGGAAGCTCTCGGCACCCGCCGTCACCAGCGCCACAATCGACACAATCGCTCACGCAATCGAGAACCGGCAGGTCGCGGGGTCGGTGCTCATCTCACAAGTCGGCCGGACCAGCGAGCGTGATGCGCTCCCCCAGGCGGCCGACTACCTGCTGAATCTCGAAGGCATCGAGACGACCATCGTCTTCGGGCTGGTCGAGGACACGATTCAGTTGAGCGCCCGCTCGACGGACCCGCGAGTGAACGTCGGCACAGTGGTTCACGACGCGTTCGACGACGTCGGCAGCGCCGGTGGCCACCGGGAGATGGCCGGGGGGACTATCGAGCTCGGCATCTTTTCGGGATACACAACAGATGACACGCAGCTCATGGGTATCGTCGACCAGGTCATCACCGCGCGGCTGCTGAACGCGCTGAACATCGACGAGTCCGGCGACGCGGTGGAAAGAGATTCTTAGACGAAGCGGAACGTCTCGAGGTTCTTCGGGTTGAACGTCCGCATGTTGAACTTCTGGTACAGCGCCGAGGAGAGCTGGTTCGTGGAACTCTCGTCGCCGTGGACACAGAGCACCTTCTCGGGGCGGGGGTGCATCGTCTCGACGAACGTCTCTAAGCCCTGGCGGTCGGCGTGGCCCGAGAAGCCATCGACCGTCTCGATACCCAGCTTCAGGCTCACGCGCTCGGCGCGGGGACCGCTCTTGTCCGACATCGTAATCTCGTCCTGTCCGCGCTGAATCTGCCGGCCAAGGGTCCCTTCGGCCTGGTAGCCGACGAAGACCATCGTGTTGTCCGGGTCGCCGCCGAGCAGGCGGAGCCAGGACATGACAGGGCCGCCGGTGACCATCCCCGAGGTGGTGAGGATGATGGCCGGCTCGTCGTCGACGACGTCCTGGCGCATCTCCTCGCCGCCGTCGACCTGCTGGAACTGCTCGGCCAGGAAGGGGTTGTCGTCCTGATAGAGGATGCGGTCCCGCAGGCGTTCGCGGAGGTACTCCGGATAGGCGGTGTGGATGGCCGTCGCCTCGCGAATCATCCCGTCCAGATACACCGGCATCGTCGGGATATCCCCCGAGGACATGGCCTCCTCTAAGACGAGCATCAGTTCCTGTGAGCGGCCGACGGCGAAGGCGGGAATCAGAATCTTTCCCTCCTTCTCGTGGGCCTCGTTGATGACCTGTTTGAGCACGCGCTCGGAGTCCGCCTGGTCGGTCTGGTAGTCGTTCTTGCCGCCGTAGGTGGATTCGAGCACGAGCGTCTCGACTCTGGGGAAGTCGTTGACCGCGCCGTCGAGCAGGCGCGTATCCGTGTAGTGGATATCACCGGAGAAGGCGACGTTGTACCGGCCCTCACCGACGTGGAAGTGACACACCGCCGACCCGAGGATGTGGCCGGCGTTGTGCATCGTGAGCTTGATGTCGGGGGCGATGTCGGTGACGTTGCCGAACTCCAGGGGAATCGTATGCTTGAGTGCGTCCCGGACCTGCTGGCTCTCGTAGGGCGGGGCACGGCCCTCCTTGGCGGCCACGTCCAGGTAGTCCAGTTGCAGCAGGCCCATCAGGTCCCGCGTCGGCGCCGTCGTGTAGATTGGGCCGTCGTAGCCGTACTTGAAGAGAATGGGAATAAGCGCGGAGTGGTCCAGATGAGCGTGCGTGAGAACGACGGCGTCGATGGAGTTCGGGCCCGCAGCGAGTGCTTCGGGGACTTGCAGATAGGGCACCTCCCCCGGCGCGCCCGGTTTGTCGCCACAGTCGATGAGAATACGGGACTCGGGCGTGGAGAGGATGAAGGCGGCACGGCCGACCTCGCGACAGCAGCCAAGCGTCGTCAGCCGGACCCAGTCGTCGTCGGCCGTCTGTGGCCGGTTTATCTGACGGCCGACCCGTTCGAGTATCTCCCGGCGCTCGTTGCGCTCCTGTTTCAGGAAGTTCCGGACGTTCGACACCGTGTTGGACTCCATGGGCGGCGTGCGGACCACTTCCGGCGTCCAGCCGACGCTTGCGGATATCTGGTCCAGCGTCTCGCCGTGGCGACCGATGACACGGCCCGGCTTCTCGGCCTCGATGAACACCTCGCCGGTGTCCCTGTCGAAATCCAGGTTCTGGACCCCCGCGTCCGCCGGAATCGTGTCCTCGATAGTGGCCTCGGCCTCGGCCTGTGAGACGAGGGCGTCCTGGGTCGGGCGGACGTTGATGCGTTTCCGAAGCGTCTGTGCCAGGTTCCGAACGATACCGTCACGCGTGGCCACCTCCTTGGCCTCGGGCGTGTAGATGACGAGTTCCGGCCCCTCGAAGGCGACGGATGCGATTGTGATATCGTCGGGCGTCTCCGCCTCTACCTGTGCTTTTATCTTCTCTAAGGTCTCGTCTGCAGTACTCATGAATGGGAAAGCGACGATTGGAGAGTCGGCCGTCCGAAAACGAACGGCTACCGAATGTCGTTACCTAGTCGAAAGACAACCACAGATAAGAAACTTTGCTTCCCGGGAGAGCCGACCATCGCTCGGTGCCACAGCCTGTAAGGCACGGCTACCGAGCCACTTTATGCGTTCAGCGTTTCGGCCAGGTCGCCGCTGTCGTCGAGTTGTTCCAGAATGTCGCTGCCGCCGACGAACTCCCCGTCGACGAACGTCTGAGGGATGGTTTCGCGGCCGCTGTACTCCGAGAGTTTCTCGCGGTAGGCCTCCGTGGCCGTCAGGACGTTCACCGTCGCTACGTCGTCACGGTGTTGCCCGATGAGACCGAGTGCCTTTCGCGAGTAGCCACACTGTGGCATCATCTCGGTGCCCTTCATGAACAGGGCGACATCGTTGTTCTCGATTGTCTCTTCGACTATTGTGCGGGCCTCCTCGGGGGAGAGTGTCTCGGGTTCGAAGCTCATGGCTGTCCGTAACCGCGGGATAGTGAAATGCGTACCGCTCACTCCGGCGGTCGGGTGGTCAGTTCGATGGCGTGAATGTCCCGTGTCAGGTGGTCGCCAAGCGCGTCGTGGACGAGCTGGTGCTGGTCGACGAGCGACTCGCCCTCGAACGCCGGCGCGACAACGTCGACCGCGTAGTGGCTGTCGTCGTCGGGGTCACGCGGTGTCGTCACCGTCGCCGTCGCGTCCGGAATCTCCCGCTCGATGATAGCCGCGACCTCGTCTGCGTTCATACTCGCCCGAACGCCGCCGGTGAGGAAAACAGTTGGGCTCTCCTCCCGCACCCGAAGGGACAAACTGTCAGCAGCCGTCGGGCTCGACGGCCGCTGTCCCGTCCCCGTACAGGAGCACCGAGAGACAGCGATACGTGAACTCCACTTTCGAGCTGTCGTCCATCGACAGGAGGAGCCGGTTGAGCGCATCGGGGTCGACTGTCTCTCCCAGGGGCTCGATGGCCGTCGGGTCGCGGTTCAACGCAACGCTGAGTAGTCGAACGACTGCGACGCTCGGCGGCGTCTCGTGCCAGTCGAACTCCTTGGAAATCGTCTGTTCGGTCCCATCCACTCTCCTGCCGACATCCGAACGACTATTCTCCATATGAAATTTAGGTCTACCTTCATCTACATATAATTCTATGATAGTAAAGTGATAAATCGTCAAGAAATAGAAGATAGCTGCGCTTAAAACGGGAGACGGCGTGCATCAGCCGAGAAGCGACCGGTGGGTCGGCTTCATACAGCGGTCCTGGACGACGCGCCGACCCGCCGCCTCGGCGCGCGCGACCGCCTCGTCGTCGTGGATGCCGAGCTGGAGCCAGATGACCGCGTCGTCGTCCCGAGCGAGTGCGTCGTCGACGATACCCGCGACCTCCTCACTCGGACGGAAGACGTCGACGATATCCACGTCGCCCGGGACGTCGGCCAGGCTGTCGTAGCACTCGCGACCGAAAATCTCGTCTGCGAAGGGGTTGACCGGAACGACGTCGTACCCCTGTTCGAGGAGGTATTTCGGTATCTTGTGGGCGTCCTTGCCGGCCGTGGTCGAGCAGCCAACGACCGCGACGCGGTCCTGTTCGAGTATTGCTCTGAGTTCGCCCTCGTCTGTGACAGGCATACTACATGAACTCGTCGGCCGACCAAATTCATTTCGCCCGAGCGACCAGAGATTGTCGAACATGTTCGCCAATACAGATGACATTATATTTCGAAGCCAGAGCGGTCGACTTTCGTCTGGAAGTCATCAGAGACTGGTCGGCGCGTCCCGGTAAATCGCTACACGAACCACTATGAGGCGGGGCTTACGTTACTGTGTGCCCGTCCGGAGTGGCGGTAAGGGGAGCCTGGACACTCCCGTTGGGCTCCACCAAACGCAGTGTGTTTAACCGATTGTAGCGGCTAGCCGGTAGCGATGAGTGACGGGGCAACACAGGGACGGGACGCCTTCACCGAGCTGGGTACGGACGTCAGAGCCGCGCTCTCCGAGCGGGGCTTTTCGACGCCGACCGAGCCACAGCGAAAGGCCATCCCACCGCTCGCTCGCGGCCGGGACGCCCTCGTGGTTGCGCCCACCGGAACCGGCAAGACGGAGACGGCGATGTTGCCGGTACTCGACGCACTGACCGAGAGCAACGGCCGCTTCGGTATCGGTGCACTGTATATCACGCCGCTTCGGGCCCTGAACCGCGACATGCGCGAGCGCCTGGAGTGGTGGGGCGAGGCGCTCGGTCTCGACGTCGACGTCCGCCACGGCGACACCACTGACTACCAGCGGAGCAAACAGGCAAAGGACCCGCCGGACGTGCTCGTCACCACGCCCGAGACGCTGCAGGCGATGCTCACCGGGTCCAAGCTGCGGGTTGCACTCGAAGACGTCGAACACGTCGTCGTCGACGAGGTCCACGAACTCGCCGCAGCGAAACGCGGGGCCCAGCTGACGGTCGGGCTCGAACGACTCCGGGAAGTAGCCGGCCAGTTCCAGCGCATCGGCCTCTCGGCGACCGTCGGGGACCCAGACGCCGTCGGTCAGTTCCTCACTGGCGGGCGGCCCTGCTCGATAATCGAGGTCGATGTCGGGAGCCGGCTCGACGTCTCCGTCGTTCGGCCCCAGGTCACCGACCGCGACGAACGACTCTCCAGTGAACTCGTCACGGACGCTGCGACCGCGAGCCACGTCAGGTTTATCGACGACCTGATAACGGCACACGACTCTACCCTGGTCTTTGTCAACACACGGCAGACGGCGGAGGCGCTGGGCTCGCGGTTCAAGGAACTGGGCACCAATCTGGGAGTCCACCACGGCTCGCTCTCGAAAGAGGCCCGAATCGAGGTCGAAGACGCGTTCAAGTCCGGGGACCTGGACGCGTTGCTGTGTACCTCCTCGATGGAACTGGGTATCGACGTGGGACGGGTCGACCACGTCGTCCAGTACGGCAGCCCGCGACAGGTCTCCAGACTCGTCCAGCGGGTCGGTCGCGCGGGCCACCGACGGGACCAGCGGTCCTCGGGCACGGTGGTCACGACCCACGCCGACGACACGCTCGAGGCGCTGGCAATCGCCAGGCAGGCCGGGGCCGGCGAGGTCGAACCGGCGGGCATCCACGACGGGAGCCTCGATACCGTCGCCAACCAGATTGCCGGGCTGGTGATGGACACCGGGGAGATTCGGGCCATGCGAGCCTACGAAATCCTCACGCGGGCCGCCCCGTTCCGGGACCTGGAGGCGGACCGGTTCAAATCGGTCGTCCGAGAACTCGCCCGCAACAACGTCGTCTGGCTGGACGAGGAGCGCGACACTTTAGCAAAGCGACGGGGCACCTGGCAGTACTTCTACCGGAACCTCTCGATGATTCCCGACGAGGCGACCTACGAGGTCGAGGACGTAGCCTCGGGCCAGCAGGTCGGCACCCTCGACGAGCGGTTCGTGGTCAACTTCGCCACGCCCGGTGAGGTGTTCGTCCAGCGCGGGGAGATGTGGCGTATCACGACCATCGACGAGGAGGAGGAGGAGACCGTCACCGTCTCACCCATCGAGGACCCGGCCGGCGAGGTCCCCTCCTGGACCGGCTCGGAGATTCCGGTCCCGAAAGCCGTGGCCGGGGAGGTCGGCGAACTCCGGCGCGTGGCCGGCCGCCAACTGCAGGACGGCGCGCCACTTAATGGGGTCGCGAGCCACGTCGCCGCCCGTTACGACGCCGACGTGGAGACGGTCGCGGACGGCCTCTCACAGCTCGAGGGTCACGAGGGGCCGATTCCCGACGAAACCACGGTCGTCGTGGAGTTCCACGGCCACGAGGTCGTGGTCAACGCCTGCCGGGGCCACAAGGTAAACGAGACGCTCGGCCGGATGCTGTCGGCGCTGCTGGGCCAGCGGGCCGGCTCGTCGGTCGCGATGGAAGTCGACCCCTACCGCATCGAACTGGAGTTGCCGAGACAGGTTACCGCCGGTGACGTGGTCGAAGTCTTAGAGGAGACCGACCCCGACCACCTGGCCGCGCTGGTCGAGTTGAGCCTCAAGAACGCCGACGCGCTGAAGTTCAAGCTGGCCCAGGTCGCCACGAAGTTCGGCTCGCTGAAACGCTGGCGCGGTCGCGGCTCGACGGACTTCGGACGGGACCGCCTGCTCGCGGCCCTCGAGGACACGCCGATGTACGAGGAGGCCCTGCGGGCGGTCCGCCACGAGGACCTCGCCGTCGCGGCGACGGCGGACCTGCTCGCCGACCTACAGTCCGGCCGAATCGACCTGGAGACGGTGAGCGAACACACCCCCATCGGGACCGGCGGTCGCTCCTCCGGCCGGGAGCTACTCTCGCCGGAGAACGCCGACGCCTCGGTCATCCAGACCGTCAGAGAGCGCATCCAGGACGACCGCGTCATCCTGCTGTGTCTGCACTGCAAGGAGTGGGACCGGCGCCAGCAGGTCGGCCGCGTGCGCGACCAGCCCGAGTGTCCCGAGTGTGGCTCGACCAGAGTGGCCGCGCTGAACCCCTGGACCGACGAGGTGGTCGCCGCCGTTCGGGCCGACGAGAAAGACGACGAGCAGGAGAAGATGACCGAACGGGCCTACCGCTCGGGGTCGCTCGTCCAGACCCACGGCAAACAGGCCGTCGTCGCGCTGGCGGCCCGAGGGGTCGGCCCGCACAACGCCGCCCGAATCATCAACCGCCTGCGCGAGGACGAAGACGAATTCTACCGGGATATCCTCAGGCAGGAACGCGAGTACGCGCGCACCCAGTCGTTCTGGGATTGAGCGGCGCCTATGGCGCCCCACGGGTCTGCAGTGGTCAGCTATCGTCGGCTGACTCGGTATCGCCGTCGGCCTCGATACCTGCCCGCTCGTGGAGCAGCCCCGGCTCCCCCCGAGCCTGGCGGGCCGCCCGGCCCGCGACGCGGCGGGCCAGCAAGAGCGCGAGTATCGCCGGGAGCGCCAGCGCGCCGACGATGAGGCCGCCGTCGCCGGAGACGACCGACGACCCGGCCGACACCGAGTCATAGCCCACGGCCAGGACAACCGCGCCGATACCGCCGACGACCAGATAGAGGCCCCGCGAGAGCACCGCGCTGGGGTTCGGGAGCCGCGAGAGCGCCGCCGCCGGCAGAAGCCAGCCGGCCAGTCCGAGCCCGACCAGGACCACGAGGGGCAGGTCGCCGACGGCGATGACGGCCGCGTAGACGACAAGCGGTGAGACGGCGATGCCCATCGCCAGCCCCGTCAGTACGACCGCCCAGCGGGGCGTCGCGTCGCGGCCGGACTCGAAGGCGGCGGCCATCCGCTCGTCGAGCAGGTCGGCCACCTCGTCGGAGACCAGTGACTCGCCACAGTCCGGGCAGTTCGCGGCGGCTCGCTGGAGTTCGACGCCACAGGCCGGACAGGTCGGCGGGCCATCGCTCACCTCGTCCATGGGCCTTCGTACAGTCGCCAGGGGGTTGAATACTCCGGCGGCGGCATCCGCCACGGCTAAACCGGGGCGGCCCGTCGGCTCGCGCATGCGACTGGAGGAGTACTGGGGTATCGGCCCGAAGACGTCAGAGCTGTTGACCGAGGCACTGGGCGTCGAGCGGGCCATCGAGGCCATCGAATCGGCGGACACGCGCACGCTCACGTCGGCGGGCCTCTCGCGGGGCCGAGCGACGCGCATCCTCCGCCGGGCGACCGGCGCCGAGTCGATGGACCTGCTCGCGACCCGGGACACCCGCGACGTGTACAAGGAGCTACTGGACCTCGCCGAAGAGTACGCGGTCACGGCCGACGCGGCCGACCGCGTCCGCGTGCTGACGCCGCTGCCGACCCGCGAGCGGATGGAATCGCGCCTGGACGACGTACTCGCCGCCAGGGACACGTGGGGGCAACTCGACGACGGCGACCAGCGGGCGATACTGTCGGCCTTCTCGGACCACGACGCCGGTGGCCAGCGGGCGGCCGTCGAGACGGCGCTCGCCCTGCAGGCCACGGGTGTGGACTCGGGTGCCTTCGAGCGGGTAGCGGCACTCGACAGCGACGCACTCGAGGACGCCCGTGCCGCACTCGCCGGGCTGGCCGGCGAGGACGACCGCGTCGGTGACGGTGCCGACGAGGAACTCGACGCGCTCCGAGAGCACCTGGGCCAGGTCGAGGACTTCGCGGCGAGCACGCCGGACGTGGTCGAGGCCATCACGGACGGCGCCCGACGGCCCGCCGAGTTCCAGGACGCGCTGGTCCGGCACGTCACCGGCCAGACGGGCATCGAGGCCGCTCGCGTCCGGGAGTCGATGCCCGAGAGCGCGACCGACGCGCGGGACTTCGTCGACGGCGCGCTCCGTGAACTCCGGCGCTCGCTACGGCGTGCCGTCGAGGAGCGGGAGGAAGCCGTCGCTGCGGACCTGAGCGAGGCCCTCGAGGACGCCCGGTCGACCATCGACGATGCAGTGACGGCCGTCGGTGACCTCGCGCTCTCGGTGTCGCTGGCCCGCTTCGCGCTGGCCTATGACCTCCAGCGGCCGACCTTCGTCGACCGCGACGCCATCGCGGTCAAGCGCGCCCGCAACCTCTCGCTGGCCGACACCGACGGCGTCCAGCCCGTGACCTACGCCGTCGGCGACCACACGCTGGACGTCGAGCGGGCCAACGCCCCGCCGACCGGCGACCGCGTGGCGGTGTTGACGGGCGCGAACTCCGGCGGGAAGACCACCCTGCTTGAGACGCTGTGTCAGGTGCAACTGCTCGCCCAGATGGGCCTGCCCGTCCCCGCCGAAGGCGCCGAAGTCGGTATCGTCGACACCGTCGTCTTCCACCGCCGGCACGCGTCGTTCAACGCCGGCGTCCTGGAATCGACGCTGCGCTCTGTCGTCCCGCCGCTGTCTGGCGACGACCACACGTTGATGCTGGTCGACGAGTTCGAGGCCATCACGGAGCCGGGGTCGGCCGCGAACCTGCTCCACGGGCTCGTCACGCTGACCGTCGAGCGCGGGGCGTTGGGCGTGTTCGTCACCCACCTGGCCGCTGACCTGGAACCGCTGCCCGACGTGGCCCGAACGGACGGCATCTTCGCCGAGGGACTCGACCCCGACCTCGAACTGCGCGTCGACTACCAGCCCCGCTTTGGCACCGTCGGCAAGTCTACGCCGGAGTTCATCGTTTCCCGACTGGTCGCCAATGCCAGCGACCCCGTCGAACGCAGCGGCTTCGAGACGCTGGCCGGGGCCGTCGGGGAGGAGGCCGTCCAGCGGACCCTCTCCGATGCGATGTGGACCGACGGCGAGTGAGGCCAGTCGAGTGGGCAACGCGGAGTCCGCTCGACCCGCATCTCCGGACTCGGAATGCTCGTCACCGGCGTCCCGCGAGGAGCGGCGGCCTGCTCAGTCAGCGCCGGACGCGTTCACCACAGTTCGGACAGAACGTCACCGAGTCGCGGGGTATCTCCTCGCCGCACTCGCCACACTCGTCGTCCGAACTGGTCGCCCCCTCGGGCGAGAAGATGGCGGTGTCGTCGACCCAGCCGTCGTCCTCGTCCGCCGCCTCTTTGGCCTCTGCGACGGCCGCCATCGTCTCCGCCTCGTCCGGAATCGGCTCGTCGGCCGTGAAAACTTGCGTGTGAGAGCTGTCGTCGTCCGAGGGGTCGTCGGTCCTGTCGGTGCTGGGCTGGCTATCCGTTGTATCGGCCTCGGTGGACGGTTCGGTCGTGTCGTCGGCCGAGGACGTGGTCGAACTCTCGGTTGAGGGCGAACGCCCGTTCGTCAAGGGCGTCGGCGGGCCAGGTCGCGAGCTGTCGCCGACCGGCGGCATGATAGGATAGCGCTGCTCGGCTCGCTTGACCGGGTTCGCCAGCGGGGCCTGTGCCTGAACCCGGCGGGCGACCATGGTTTGCCCGGCCAGGTACAGCCCCGAGAGCAAGGCCGGCACGGCGACCAGGATGCCCGCAGCCGTTCCGGACCCGACGCCGACGACGGTCAGTCCGGTGTCGACCACGGTGACCACGCCCGCGCTCGCGACGCGCTCGCCGACCGTCCCCGGCAGCCCCGGTGCTGAGACGAGCCAGGCGGCCGCGAGGGCCACTCCGCTCACCGCCGCCATCACTGCAAACAGCGGTTTCGGGGAGAAGCTGTAGACGCGACGGCCGAAGGCGACGGTCCGGACCAGCAGGTGGACGCTCGCGATAGCCATCACCGCAACGATTGGCGCACGCGGCCCGAGGGCGATAGCCGCGACCGTCGCCAACAGCACGAGAACGCCCGACGGGGCCGGCAGGACACCCGGATGGTCGATACGGTACCGACCCACGAGGTTCCCGTTCACGTTCGAGAGCTGTCTATCGAGCAGCCACGCGGCGGCTACGGCTGGCATGAGTACCCATGCGACTACCGCGAAGACGACCAGTCCGGTCACGTCCGTGGCACCCGCGGTCGTGAGAGTTCGGGCCGCAAGCGACGGTGTGGCGGTCTCGACTGCCAGTCCGGTCCCTATCACCCACACCCCGTAGGTCAGATAGCCGGCGAGACCGCCGGCGACGAGCCACCATTCACTGGCGAGCATGGCAACGGAGCGTCGCAGTTCCGCTGCAGGCGGGCGGTCCGACATTAGATGGCTGTTTCCTTGCGGACGCTTAATTCGTGGGGGTTAGGGCGCCTGGACTGACACCGAAGCAACACCCGAGAGTTCGAGTTCGTCGCCCGGCGCGACCTGTTCGCGGTCGCCTTTCTTGAGCGTCTGTCCGTTTATTTGGGTCGGGTTGTCACCCAGGTCGAGGAGGTAGAAGCTGCCGTCCTCGCGGACAAAGCGCACGTGTTCGCGGTGGATTCGGACGGCCTCGTCGTCGGGCCGGCCGGCCTCGGTGAGCGCGGCGCGAATCTCTCGCCCGACCGTGTCGCCGTCGTCGACGTGAATCTCGCGGCCCTCGACCTCGAGAACGAGCGAATCGGGCGCTTTGGCTTCGTCGTCCGCGCCTGCTTCGAGCGCGTCGATGGCGTCGTCGTGGTCCGCCCCGTCGTCGGCACGGTGGGCGTCGAGGTCCTCACCGCAGTTCACACAGAAGTTGTCCTCGGCTTCGACGTCGGCCCCACAGCCCGGACACGCATCGAGTTCCGTCGCCTCGCCCGGTTCCACGCCCGAGACGTCGGCCCCACACTCGACACAGAAGTTGGCGTCGGCTTCGAGTTCGACCCCGCAGTCGGGACAGTCGATGCTGTCGGCCGCTGCCTCGTCGGCAGCTCCGTCCTCGTCGTCGGCCGCTGTCTCGTCTGCGTCGTCTTCCTCGGCCGCTTCGTCTTCGTCGTCAGTCTCGACTTCCTCGGCGTCGTCGGTTTCCGGCGCTTCTGCGTCGTCGGTTTCCGGCGCTTCGGCGTCGTCATTGGCCGATGGTTCCTCGGCGTCGTCGGCTTCCGACGCTTCGGCGTCGTCATCGACCGATGGTTCCTCGGCAGCGTCGTCGATATCGTCAGCGTCGACCTCGTCGGTATCGACCTCTTCGCCGTCGGCCTCCTCCGCCAGCGGGTTCTCGGCCGTATCGTTGGCGTCGTCCACCCCATCGTCGGCGTCTAGGTCATCACCCTCGTCGGAATCGTCAAAGAGGTTGACGGACTCGCTGTCCGCGTCGTCTTCGTCCGGAGAGATGAACCCCTCGTCGGCGGTCGCCGTGCTCTCGACGTCGTCGTCCGCCGCTGTCCCGCCGGATTCGGTGCTCCCTTCAGTGTACTGCCACTCACCGCACTCCGTGTTGGTACACCACCCGCCTGCAACCGTCGGGTCGAATTCGTCCCCACAGATGGGACATTCGACTGATTGTTTGGTGCTCGCGTCTGACATAGTCCTTCGTGAGCGCCTTTCGTGGGGAGAAATAAAAGATTTCCCCCATTAGTCTTCAGTGATAATGACAGTGTCACGCTCTGATAAGTCCACGTCCGGGTCGGCCGCGCGGACCGGGACTCCCCCAGTGGGGGTCGGCGGCAGCGTCTCGTCCTCGAACAGCAGCACCGAGATGTTGTCCTTGCCCCCGCGTTCGTTCGACAGCGTGACGTATTCGGTCGCCGCGTCGTCGAGCGAGTCCGCCGAGAGCAAGACGTCGCGTATCTCCTCGTCGGTGACGACCGCCTCACGGACGGTCTCGGCCATCTCCTCGGAGCGGTCGGCCCCGATGTACTCCTCGTAGAGTTCGGGCGCGTCGGTCTGGGCGTCGATGAGCCCGTCGCTGGTCGCGAGCACGGTGTCCTCGGCGAACAGCCGGACCGAGCGGGTGTCGACCTCCACCATCGCGTGGTCGGGGTCCTCGTGGCCCGAGCCCCCGAGCGCTCGCGTTATCTGGTTCCCGTCGGGGTGGACGTGTGCTTCGACGTCGTCAATCTCGCCCTGTTCGGCCCACTCCTCGACGACCGCGTGGTCCTTGGTGAGCCGGACGATTTCCTCGCGGGCCTCGTTGACGAGATACGCCCGGCTGTCGCCGACCCAGCCCAGGTGGAGCTGGCCGCCAGCGTACACCCCCGCGACCACCGTGGTGTAGGACTGCGTGCCCGACTCGTCGGCGTAGCGGATGATTTCGCGGTGGGCTTTGATGATGGCGTTCTCCAGTCCGGTCTGGATGTCCTCCGGGCCGAGCGTCTCGGGCAACACCTCCGGGCTGATGTCGATGTCGAACTCCTCGGGGTGACAGCGAGCCGTGTGAATCGCCACCGGCGCGAGGTTCTCCGCGACGACGGTCGTCGCGATGTAGGAGGCCACGTCGCCAGCGTCGTGCCCGCCAGCGCCGTCGGCCAGTACGAACACGCCCGCCGAGCGGTTGGCCGGCATCTCCGGCCGCTCGTCGGCGGCGTCGGCAGCGCCCGCCTGCTCGTCACCGCCCTCGTCGGGGTCCTCTGGGCGCTCGTCGGCACCAACAGCCTCCCCCGTCTCCGCCACAGCCGCTTCGGCGTCCGCTTCGGCCTCGCCGATAGCCGCCGCCACGTCCGACGGCTCGGCACCCGCGTCGGCCTCCAGTTCGGCCGACCCGCTGTCTGTCTCCTCGTCGTCTGACACCGACTCCTCGGGCTCGCTATCTCCCTCGCCGTCCACCTCGTCGGGTGCCGGACTGTTCGCCCGTTCCCTGATTCGCGGCGGCCTCGTCTTCCCCAGATAGCCGTCCCGGTGGCCCTGTTCGAAGACGGTCACCGAGAGGCTATCCTCGTTGATTCCCTGTCCGCGCTTCCGGTCGCCGATGTCGTAGTTTGTCGTGTATCGCATTGTTACTCCGCCTGGAACTCGAACGTGACGCCGTAGGTCGGATGGACCAGCGAGATGAGGTCGCCGTTCTCGACCCGAATCGATTCTGGCGGCTCCTCCCCGTGGCGGTCCATGTAATCCTCGCTTTTCTCCTTGAGCCGGTCCCGGCCCGCCCCACAGAGGACCCGCTGCCAGCCCGACCCCTGCTGGACGAACGTCCCGTTGAGGCTCCGGTCGACCAGATACCACTCGCCGCCCTCCCTTTCGAACTGTACCTGAATCGAGGAGATGTACTCCCCCTGTGGGTCCTCGATGGTGATGGAGGCCGGCGGGCCGTTGGCCCCCTCCCGGCCGATGGTGTCACCCGGCTCGACGCTGAACTCCTTGCCCGCCTGGATATACCGGATAGAGGCCGTGGCTGGCGGGGAGGGGTCCTTGTCTTCCAGAACGTCCCGCAACACGGTCGCGTTCCGGTAACGGTGCCGGTAGTCCGACTGGGTGGCCCGCTCGACGATTTCGGCCAGGTAGTCGTCACAGTCCGCGCCGAAGTCGTGGGGATTGACGCCGTCTTTCTTCGGCACCGACCCTTTCAGCAGGAAGAGCAACACCTTCCCGATGGAGTAGACGTCGGACCACGGCCCCTGGCGCACGTCGGTTCGACTCGCCTCCGCGACCTCGCGGGGTTTGAACGGCCCCAGGATGGTCGTCCCCTGGTTCCCCGTCGAGGGGTCGCCCGTCGAGTCGAATCCCGTCGCCGTGTTGAAGTCGATGAGCGTCGGCGTGATGTCGGGCTTTAACATGACGTTCTCGGGTTTCAGGTCACGGTAGACGATTTCGTTCTCGTGGAGAAAGCCCATCGCGTCCGCGAGGTCGATACCTATCTGGCGGACCTGCTCGCTGTCTTCGATGGGGCCGTGCTCGTCGATGACGTTGTCCAGTTCGAGTCCGCCCTCGACGAGTTCGACCACGAGGAAGGGCACGTCGCGGAACCGGACCGTGTCGTAGAGGTCCATCACGTTCTCGTGGCCCCCCACTGTGGCGATGCGTTCCAAGGAGTCGGCCTCCTTTCCGAAGTACTCCTCGATGACGGACTCGTCGTTCTGTGACTCGGTGTAGTTCGGGTGTTTCAGGACGACCGTGGCGCCGGTGTCCCTGTCGGTGGCCTTGTAGGCTTTCGCGAACCCGCCCTTGCCGAGGAACTCCTCGAGTTCGTACCGGCCGGCGATGACGTCGCCCGGTTCTGGTTCCCACGGCATCGCTCAACCCTCTGTCCGGACGGCCACGACCCCCACGTGCGGCGCCGTCACTTCTGGATGCCCTCGTCGGTGACGATTTTCGTCGCCCGGCTCTGCTCCTCCCGGCCCCCCTCCATGACAATCTCGGTCTGGCGTTCGGCGGACTGGACCGCCTCCGTCTCCGCGCCGTGGATGCGGGTCATCTGCTCTATCTGGGTCTGGGCCTCGGCGACGTTGCCCTTGCCCAGTTCGGTCTGGATGACGGTCTGTTTGTGGTCGATATCTATCTCCTCATTGTGCTGCTTGAGCTTCTCTTCGTCGTCCGTGTACTCCACGGAGAGTGTCGTCCGCGCCGTCTCGCCGCCGGCAGTGAGTTTGACGTCAGCGAGTCGGTGCTCGCCGAGCGGTCGTGCCGGCGCGTGAATCTTCAGGACGACCCGCTGGGTCTCCCGGTCTAACAGGTCGGGCAGTTTGACGACGGCGCTGTTTGCCTGCCACTCCGGTGAGACCTCCTGTGTCTGGGGCAGCGCGCGGTACACCTCGCTGACCTCGACGCCGTCGGCGATGTCGAGTTCGAGTTCGGCGTCGGGCGCGACGACACTGCCGGCCTCCTCGACGGCATCGCCGAAGAACTGCTCGATGTCGCCGGAGGCCTGCAGATGTGTCCAGTCGCCCCGGGCGACGCTCCCGAGCTTTCGGATGGTCTCGCTGCGGTAGTCCTCGCCGATACCCGCCGATTTGATTCGGATGCCGGCGCTGTCTATCTCCCGGGCGAGCGTCTCGAACTCCGGCGGGTCGTGGGTGTTGTCCTTGCCGTCCGAGAGCAACAGCACGCGGCGGGCGGTGTTCGCGTCCGACGGCAGGTCCCGCAGCGTGTCCGCTGCGGCCTGGAGGCCTTGGTACATATCCGTCCCGCCACCGGCCTGGATATCGTGGACCTTCTCGACTGCGGCCTCCCGCGAGATATCGCCCCAGCGGGTGGCGTCCAGTACGACGTCGACGTCAGTGTCGAATGCGACGATGGAGACGTAGTCGTCGTCGTTCAGCAGTCCGAACACCCACTCGGCGCCGCCCCGGGCGCGGTCCATGTTCCCGCTCTCGTACATCGACCCGCTCGAATCGACACACAGTGCGATATGACGGACGGGCTCGACCTCCTGCTCGCCGGGCTCGACCTCTATCTCGGCTGTCAGCTTCGCCCCACTGGCCGGAACGTACGGTCGGTTCACATCGGTCACGACGTTCGCTGTCATAGTGCTAGGTCCATCTGGATAGCTAGTTATAAGTTTTCCCTCCGTCAGTGGTGAAAACTCCACAGCCAGTAACTGTTCAATAATTCTTAATAGTATCTTCCGCTTCAGTTAATATATGACCGTCGTCAGCGTCTCCATGCCCGAATCGCTCCTCGAACGCATCGACGAGTTCGCCGGCGCGCAGTCGGTCGCGCTCGACGCCGGTGACTCACAGTCCGTGACCGTCGACCTCGCGTTCTCGCGGTACGACGACGGCTGGACCGTCGATATCGACCGGTAGCGGTTCCGTCGTGAGAAGAAAAGCGATACAGCGTTGCCACTCCCCGTAAATACAGAAAGCCCACCGGAGAGAGATACCTCTCTTCGGTGGGCAATGACTGGTGGCGGCGAATCGGATTTCCCAGAGGGTCGCCCACTCCAGTACTCCCCGAAACGCTGGTGAGCTTATCTTCCGTGTTCGGGATGGGTACGG
>PXRT01000007.1:0-11239 GCA_003020925.1 Halobacteriales archaeon QS_6_64_34
TGGAGTGGCGTCTCGGTTGAAGCAAACGGACAGCTCGGCGACCATCCGGACCACGAATGAGAGTCCGAAGAGGGGACATCGTCAGTGTTGACCTCGGTGGCTCAAGCGACGACGACACCCGGGGTGGGGAGATTTACAAGACCCGTCCAGCAGTCGTTATCCAGAACGACGTCGGAAACAAACACTCAGTAACGACGGTCATTGCGCCGCTCTCCGGCGGACATACGAACTACCCGTTTCACGTCAATCTCCCGGGATCGATGGACGAACTCAGCAAGGACTCGCACGTTCAACTAGATCAGATCCGCACGGTTGACATCGAAGAACGAATAGTTGACAAATACGGTACCGTCTCCCCGTCTCAGATGGAAGAAATCGAGGACGCTATTCGTATCTCATTAGGACTATAGGGTATCGTATCGGGGGCAATGACCGATTGAGTATTGCCCGTGTCTCCGAGTCGTAGCACGCGAATCCGAGCCAGCAATGACCCCCATCACGACTCGTAACGAATTCTTCCCGGTTCCAGTAATGACATACTCTGGTGGCGGTATAGGTCCTGAAACGCCCGAAAAAGACAGATAAGGAGGAAGTGGATTCGCCGTGGTTCCGTTGCACCGTTTCAAAGAACCCGTTTAATCCCGGCATTGTCCGGCGAATAACCAGGTCGACTATTCTGTTGTGTTCGTGTGTTTTACCATCGCGTGCGAATAATTCGCAAAAGTCTCTTTGTCGAACAATTATCGAACTCATGGTATTGTTACGGGTTACCGTGCAAGATGGAGGGCGCATATTCAGCGCGCTGATGCTCAAGAAGAAGGATGATCAGCAATAGAAGATAGGGAATGATGCCGCCCCTCCCCAACTCCTAAATCCGCAGGTGTTGAATGTTATTGTAGACCATGGGAGCTACTCACAAGACGATTGAACTGATCGGCAACTCGATGGACTCGTGGGAAGATGCTGCTCAAAACGCGCTTGATGATGCAGATGAAACAATCGAGGGAATCAGTGGCATTGAGATCAAGTCACAAACGGCAAACGTAGAGAACGGCCAGATCGAACGATACAAGACAACTCTTCACGTTGCCTTCGAAATACAAAATCAGTAACAGTAGCCGAAGTCGGAAGAACTAGCTGTTAGTGAGTACTATTTATCGGAGATCATATCTACCGAATACTCGATCAGCTTAAATCGAGAGGGTGTCATAGAACAGTTCACATACCCTCTCGCCTGCGTAGCGGGAACTTCCACGTCCAGTCGCCGTCACTCGGCATCCTCGTCCCGATCCATCATCTCGACGACTTCCTCACGGGAGACCAGTTCTGCCTCGCCCGAACGGAGGTCGTGCTCGCTCGCTGCAATCTGTTTCCAGCCCTCGCGGGAGAATTCGGGATGTTTCACCGCGTCACGGGCAGCATAGCGGAGAAACTCGCTCCGGGAATTGAATCCCTGTTCCTGCCACGTCACGTCGATGTCTTCGAGGAACGCCTTACTGAGTCGGAGGTTGATCTGGACCATCTCGGGCCCGTCGTCGCCGCCTGTGGCATCCGCGTCGGACATATACAGATGCTTTGCGCTCGTATATACTAAATCTTGTCGTCGTCCCATAGTATAGCAGTCACGCTCGCGCGTGGAGTATAGGCGTTCCAGGTGGGGTCAACCACACATTGATTATTGGGCCCGTCCTCAAGTCCCGGAGCACGGATCGGGGCTAGGATGAGTTTCGACACGACTCGTGACGAATTCCCGACAAATCAATCACGCCCCCGATAAACTGGTCAGAGAGGTTCTAAAACGGCGGATAAGGGGCAAGTGGACTCGCCGGGATTTGAACCGAAGGAAGGCGGTCGCCTCGCTCCGCTCGCCGCTGCGACTTCCAGGGGTTCAAATCCGGGCGTCGACGACGATTTGCGCCGCTCGCGAATTTGCTCGCGCGCAAAATCATGGACTCGCCGGGATTTGAACCCGGGGCCTCTTCCTTGCGAAGGAAGCGATCTGCCACTGATCTACGAGCCCGCACGTGCCTCTCGAACGCGGGGTGATAAAAACCCTGCGCGTGAGGGCGATTTTCGATAGCGATGCACACTGAGTGTGGAGTGTGTCCCGGCCAGCGGTTCGGACGGGTCGCAGAATCGGAGATTCTGCTCAGTTCCGGAAGACGCTGTCTTCCGGCCCTCGCGAACCCGTCGGGTCCGCTCAGTCCTCGAGGACGATTTCGATGGAGACGTCGTTGGGCACCTGGATGCGCATCAGCTGGCGCAGGGCCCGTTCGTCGGCATCGATGTCGATGAGGCGCTTGTGGACACGCATCTCCCAGTGTTCCCACGTCGCGGTCCCCTCGCCGTCGGGGGACTTGCGTGTGGGGACTTCCAGCGTCTTCGTGGGGAGCGGGACGGGACCCGACAGTTCGACCCCCGTCTTCTCGGCAATCTCCCGCACGTCGGCGCAGATGTTGTCCAGGTCCTCGGGACTCGTGCCCGCGAGCCGAACGCGTGCCTGCTGGGACATGTGTTATCGCTCGTTGACGCTGAGGACTTTCCCAGCGGCGATGGTCTGACCCATGTCCCGAATCGCGAACGAACCGAGCTCCGGAATCTCGGAGGACGGCTCGATGCTGAGGGGTTTCTGGGGTCGGACCGTCACGACGGCGGCGTCGCCGTTCTGGATGAAGTCCGGGTTCTCCTCGGCGACCTCGCCGGAGGAGGGGTCGATCTTCTTGTCGATGGACTCGACCGTACAGGCGACCTGTGCGGTGTGGGCGTGGAAGACCGGCGTGTACCCTTCCGTGATGACGGAGGGGTGTTGCATCACGACAATCTGGGCCTGGAACGTCTCGGCGACCGACGGCGGGTCGTCGGCGGGGCCACAGACGTCGCCACGGCGGATGTCGTCCTTGCCGACGCCACGGACGTTGAACCCGACGTTGTCACCGGGCTCGGCCTTGGGGACTTCCTCGTGGTGCATCTCGACGGTCTTGACCTCGCCGGCGACGTCCGAGGGCTGGAAGCTGACGTTGTCGCCGGTGTTGAGGATACCCGTCTCGACGCGGCCTACAGGGACGGTACCGATACCGGAGATGGTGTAGACGTCCTGAATCGGCAGTCGGAGCGGCGCGTCCGTCGGCGGCTCCGGGGCCGGCAGGCTGTTGAGGGCTTCGAGGAGAATCTCGCCGTCGTACCAGCCCGTGTTCTCGGACTCGGAGGCGATGTTGTCGCCCTCGAAGGCCGAAATCGGAATGAACTCGGCGTCGTCGGTGTCGAAGCGGACCTGGTTGAGAAGGTCCTTGACCTCTTCGACGGTGGTCTTGTAGTCGGACTCGTTGTAGTCGACGAGGTCCATCTTGTTGACCGCGACGATGAGTTCGCCGATGCCCAGGGTGCGGGCCAGGAAGACGTGTTCCTGGGTCTGTGGCTGGACACCGTCGTCGGCGGCGACGACGAGGACGGCGTTGTCGGCCTGGCTCGCGCCAGTAATCATGTTCTTTACGAAGTCGCGGTGACCGGGACAGTCGACGATGGTGAACTCGTACTCGTCGGTGCTGAACTCCTGGTGGGCGATGTCGATAGTGACACCGCGCTCTCGCTCTTCGGCGAGGTTGTCCATGACGTAGGCGAACTCGAAGCCGCCCTTGCCCTTCTCCTCGGCCTCTTCCTTGTGCTGTTCGTCGCTCATATTGATTGCTCACGCGCAGGGGCGCTGTATCGGAGTCTTTAGCCGGTGGTTCATAAAACGATTTCGAAAGTCCTCGCCGGGGAGAGCCGCGCTGTCTGGCGATTTGAGAGAGTGTGTCGTATGTGGCGACCATACAGGGGCGACCGTGTATGCGGGCCGGCGATAGTTCGGACAGCGGGCGACTACAGCTCCGGCAGTCGGCCGACGTCGGCAAGCACCGCGCTGGCGGTCTCGGGGCCACCGGCACCGCGCCCGGAGATGTTGAGCCGGCCGGCATGTTCGGTCTCCAGCTGGACGATATTGCGAGTGCCCGTCGGCGCCAGCGGGGCGTGTTCGGGAACGAGTCGCGGGCCGACACGGACCTCGCCCGTGACGACCTCGGCGATGAGCCGAACGGTCCGGCCGTCCTCGGCGGCCAGTTCTAACGCGGAGCCCTCGATATCCTGGATGCCCTCGACGTCGGCGTCCTCGAGCGCGTACTCGGTGTCGTCATCCGAGAGGACGTTCGCGACGATGACGCCCTTGAGCGCGGCGTCGGTGCCGTCGACGTCGAAGGTCGGGTCGGCCTCGGCGACACCGAGGTCCTGGGCCTCCGCGAGCACGTGTTCGTAGCCCAGCCCCTCCGCGCTCATCCGTGAGAGGATGAAGTTCGCGGTGCCGTTGAGAACGCCCCGCACGGCGGTGATGTGTTCGGGGTCGAAGTCGTCGATAGTCGAGAGGACCGGCATCGCGCCGCCGACGGTAGCCTCGAATAGGACGGTGCCGGCGCTGTCGCGTTCGAGTTCCCACACGTCGGCGTAGCGCTCGGCGACGGGCCCCTTGTTCGCGAGGACGACGTGGCGGTCCCGCTGGAGCGCCGTCTCGACGTGGCCAAAGCCGGGCTGGGCGTCGCCCAGCGTCGTCGGCGTCGCCTCGACGAGGACGTCGTAGGGCCCCCCGACCGCGTCGGCGGGGTCTTCGTCGCCGATGAGGCCGTCGGTTTGCTTGCGCTCGACGGCGGCCGCGACGTCGATACCGTCGGCGTCGACGGTGGCGCTCCGGGAGTCGGCGTAGGCGGTGACGGTGTGGCCGTAGTCCGATGCGAGTTCGACGACCGACGACCCGACCGCACCGGCGCCGATGACGGCGAGTCTCATGGGTCACCTCCGGTGCCGAGGGGCTCGATGACGCGGAGGTCCTTCTCGCCGGCGACCTCGCGGACGGTGTCGATGACGCTCTCGGCGGCGTCCTGCTCTGTCGCCAGTCGGATGCGGGCGCTGGAGGCGTCTTCGGTCCCTTCGGGGGCCGACAGCGAGAGGTCGGTGACCGTCGCGTTGGTGGCGTCCTGGATTCGCGAGACCGTGTCCGAGAGGTCGGTGTTGATGAGATGGCCCGAGAGGACGACCGTTATGGCCTCGCTGTAGCGTTCGGCGCCGGCCTGGATGACGTTGATGCCGGCCCCGCGAAGCGCCTCGACGATACCTTCGAAGCGCTCCGGGGTCGCCTCCAGGTCGACCTCGACCGGGATATGGCCCCGCGGGGTGAGATTACCCCGTTCGTGGAAGATAGAGAGGAGGTTCCCGCCGTTGCTGGCGATGGGTTCGAGCGCGTTCAGTAGCGCGCCCGGTTCGTCGACGAGTTCGAGCCGCACTGTGTAGGACCGAACCTCGTCGGTCGAGTCGCTCATCGCCCGCTCACCTCCTGTCGCGTCGTAGCTCTCATTACCGGTGACTCAAAGCGGGTAGCTATAAGAATCCCGCCGTTTCGAACGGCGCCGCCGTCGAGTCGAGAACCTGACCAATCAGTACACATTTACCGTCGGCTGGACATTGTGGGGCAGACACAGATGGTCGGAGGGGACCGGGTATCGAAACAACAGTTGCTCGTCGCAGTCGGTCTCGGGGCGGCTGTCATCGTCGGCGCAGTCCTGCTGACCGGCGGGTCGGCCCCGACGGGTGCCATCGCCAAGGTGCCGGCGAGTGCCGACACCGTCGTCCGGCTCGATTTGACCATCACCGACGACCGACTCACACAGCTCGCGGCGGTGGCCAACGGAGCGCCCCTATCGGGGTCGGGCAACACGACTGCGGCCTTCGAAAACGAGACCGGTATCGACCCCGGCCCGGCCCGCGAGGTGGTTATCTTCAGCGACAACCGCTCGGCGGCGGAATCGGCCTACGGCGGCTTCGTCCTGCATACCGACGCCGCCGTCGCGGGGGTTCAGGACACCACGGACAGCAGCTACCAGTCGACGACGTACAACGGCCGGACAGTCTACGTCCCCGCGAACGCCTCGAACCGCTATATCGGGGTGCTGGGCGAGGGCGAACTCGTCGTGGGCACCCAGGCCGCAGTGCGGGACACAATCGACGTGAGCCGGGGAGACGCCGACCCCGTCGAGGGGTCGCTCCGGACGGCCTACGAGCACACGGACAACGGGACGGCCCGCTTTGCCACGACAACACCCGAGCGGTGGGTGCCAAGCGGTGGCGGCGCCCTCGACACCGAGGTGTACGGGAAACTCGACACCGCCTCCGGCAACTACTATATCGACGGTAGGACGGCCGGCCTGACGGTCCAGCTGCGAGCGTCCAGCGGACCGGACGCACAGACGGTCGCACAGGTGACGGAGGGCGCGACGGTCATCGGCCAGCGAACCGTCGAAAACGACAGCGTCGCGGCGGCGCTCGACTCGGTGGACGTGACACGCGAGGGCGAGACGGTGACAGTGCGCTACGAGCAACCGCTGGGCGCGTTCCAGCGGACCGTCAGGTATCTGTACGGGAACTCGTAGATGTCGCTGCGCTCGCTGCTGTACAAGGAACTGCGGTGGCTGCGACACAACGTCGCCACGGTCGTCCTCGTCCTGGTGATTCTCCCCTCCATCGTGGCGGCCGGGACGGTCGCCTTCCAGCAGGTCATCCCCCGCGATACGCCGGTCGCGCTCGTCCCCGCAAACGAGAACGTCACCGAGGACGATATGACGGCGATGCGGGGCGTAACGACGTTCTTTGCCGAGCCCCGCAGCTACGAGGTCGGCGAGCGCGAGCAGGCCATGCGCGCGCTCACCCGCGAAGAGGTCTATGCCGTCTTCGTCGTCCCGCCCGACCTTCTCGAGCGCGACGCCGACGTGACCGTCGAGATGTACGTCGAGGAGGAGATGGTCCCCTACGAGCAGCCATCGCTGGCCATCGCCAGCATCCTCCGCTTCCAGGCCGGACAGGTGTTGCCGGCCGACGTCGCCGTCGAGCGCACGGCGGTCGGCGAGGACCGCACCCTCTCTGAGTTCCTGGTCAGCGTCGGCGCGATGCTCGTGACGATGCTGTTTGCCTTCGCGTACGTCCCGTACGTCGTCGCGGATGAACGGCAGGTGTTCCGGCGAATCCGGGTCGAGTCCTCGCTGTGGCACCTGCTCGCCAGCAAGTTCCTCGTGCTCACTCCACTACTACTCGTGCCCGTGCTCACCTTCCAAGCCATCGCGTGGTATCTGGACTTCTCGGTCGAGCTGGTCGCGCCGGGCGCCATCGGCGTCACCCTCCTCACCTTCGTCTATCTCACCGCCATCAGTCTCGGCGTGATGTTCCTGACGCGCTTTCACACCGTCGGCCGAATGGTGAACGTCACCCTCATGTTCGGGGCCCTCGCGTTCTCGAATCTCGTGTATCCGGCGGGCTTTTTCTCGCCGCTACGCCGGGAAATCGCCAAGAGTAGTCCGCTGCACTACTCGATGATGGTCCAGCGGGGCATCTCACTGAAAGGCCAGAGCGTCGGGACCTACACCGACTACCTGCTGGGACTGACCGGCTTCACCCTGGTGTGTCTCCTCTTTCTGGCCGGGACGGTCGTCCACTACGACCGGGGAGGCTACCGTGACTGAACCGATTCGCTTCGAGGACGTCAGCAAGTCCTACGGCGACGTGGTGGCCCTAGAGAGCGTGGACCTGGAGCTTCGCCCCGGCGAGGTTCACTGTCTTGTCGGGCCCAACGGCAGCGGGAAGACGACGCTGCTCGACCTCCTGCTGGGACTTACCCGCCCGACGAGTGGCGCCGTCACCGTCCCCGACGTGCCGGTCGGCTGTAGCTTCCAGTCCCCGACGTTCTATCCCGGACTCACAGTGACGGAGAACCTCGACGTGTTCGCCCGGCTGTCTGGCTGTCCCGACGACGCCTGGCGCGAGCGACTGCGCGACGTGTTCGGACTCGACCGGGTAGCTGGCCAGCTGGCCGGTACCCTCTCCGGCGGCTGGCAGAAGCAACTCGACCTCGCGCTTGGCTTTCTGAATCGGCCCGACTACCTCCTGCTCGACGAGCCCTTCAGCGAACTCGACGACGCCTCGAAACGTCGGCTGCTCACGTTCCTCTCGGAGTTCTGTACCGACGACCGGACCGTCCTGGTCGTCACCCACCACGTCCGCCGGTTCGAGGACATCGTCGACCGCCTGACCGTCTTCGAGGCGGGGCGGGTCCGCTACGACGGCGCCGTCGGCCCCGACGAGACCGCCCACGACCGGTATCTGCGCGTCCTCGGGCTCGACAACTAGGGGAGATACCGCTCGTAGAGGTCGTCTATCCACTCGTTGTACGCCGCGCCCTTGGGGGAGCCCCACGGGTTCCGCGAGAAGTAGTACATCGACGCAAAGAGCGTCGCGAACCACAGCGCGACTGCCGGCGGGGCCACGAACCCCCACAGCACCGTCGACGTGCCGGCGATGAGCGCCGCGACGAGGAGGTCCACGAGCTGGTGAAGTCGCTCGGACATACCGGCGGTAGGCGACGCGGCGGCCTAAGCCTGCGGGAAGTACTGTCGCTGGCGGAAGGAGATGACATATCGCGAGCAAAGCGAGCGGTTTCACCGTCAGAACGAAGCTCTGACGAGCCCTGCAGTCGCGGTGCTCCCGCAGGACACCGGAAGCGCGCCATCGGCGCGCTTCCGGCCTTTTTCGCCCACGTTTTTGCGGCGAGCGGTGAGCGCGAAGCACTCACCCGAGCCGGAAAAAGGTGGTTTAGAAGTAGTCGATAGCGGCGGGCAGTTCGGTCTTCATGCCCTTTCGCGTTCGAATCTCCGTAATCTTCTCCGGCTGGAGATTGTCGGCCATGACCTGGAAGCCGGCGTTCTCGGTGTTCCAGGAGGCACGGCCCTCGGTGGCGGAGCGGATGTCACTGGAGAAGCCAATCATCTCGTCGACGGGCGCGACGCCCTCGACGACCATCAGGTCGCCTTCCTGGTACATGTCGTCGACGCGGCCACGGCGACCCTGAATCTCGCCACTGGCGGCGCCCATGTGCTCGTTGGGGACGTCGATGCGGACCTCCTGAATCGGCTCGAGCAGTTTGATATCGGCGTCGATGAGGGCGTTGTGGACGGCCTCACGCACTGCCGGGATGACCTGTGCCGGACCGCGGTGGATAGCGTCCTCGTGGAGTCGGGCGTCGTGGAGGCGAAGGAGCGAGCCCTCGACGGGCTCGGCGGCGAGGGGGCCGTCGTCGAGGGCTTCTTCGAGGCCTTCGATGACGAGCTCCATCGTCTCGTTTAAGTGCTGAATCCCCTTCGTCTCGTCGAGCAGGATGTTGGTCCCGTGGATGTGCTCGATGTTCTGGGAGTCGTCCTTCTCCATGCCGGCCTCCTGCAGCGCTTCACGGCGCTCCAGTTCGGGCATGTCCATGGAGGCTTCGCCCATCTTTATCGTCTCGACGATGTCGTCGCCGAGCGGTTCGACGGTGATGTAGAACCGGTTGTGGTTGTTCGGCGAGCGCCCCTCGACCTCGCGGGAGCTGGACTGTGGGGCCTCGCGGTAGACGACGATGGGCTCACCGGTGTTGATGGGGATGCCCTGGTTGCGCTCGATACGCTGGCCGATGACCTCCAGGTGAAGCTCGCCCTGGCCGGAGATGAGGTGTTCGCCGGTGTCCTCGTTGATTTCGATCTGGATAGTCGGGTCCTCCTTGGCGACCTGCTGGAGCGTCTGGATGAGCTTTGGCAGGTCGTCCATGTTCTGGGCCTCGACGGACTTCGTGATGACGGGCTCCGAGATGTGCTCGATGGACTCGAAGGGGGTCATCTCGACCGAGGAGACGGTAGAGCCGGCGATGGCGTCCTTGAGGCCGGTGACGGCGGCGATGTTCCCGGCGGGGACGTGGTCCACTTCCTCGCGCTCGCCACCCATGTAGATACCGACGCTCTGGATGCGGTTCTTGCCCGCAGTGCCGGAGACGTACAGCTCCTGGCCTTTCTCCAGGGTGCCGGAGAAGACACGGCCGGCGGCGATTTCGCCGGCGTGGGGGTCGACACCGATGTCGGTGACCATCAGGACGACTTCGCCGTCCTCGTTGACCAGTCGCATGTCGTCGGCGAGGGCCGAGTCGGCGTCGCCACGCCAGATGCGCGGGACACGCATCGGCTGGGCGTCGACGGGGTTCGGGAAGTGCTCACAGACCATGTCCAGGACGACGTCGGACAGCGGCGTGCGCTCGTGGAGTTCCTGGCGCTTGTCGGCGCGCTCGAGTTCCATGACCTTCGCGAAGTCCATCCCGGTGCGCTGCATCGACGGCATCGAGACGCCCCACTTGTACAGCGCGGAGCCAAAGCCGACGGTGCCCTCCTCGACGGAGACCGTCCAGTCCTCGATGTCGTCCATCTCCTCGGTCATCCCGCGAATCAGCTCGTTGACGTCGTCGATGACGTTGAGGAGCCGCTTTTGCATCTCCTGGGGGCCCTCCTGAAGCTCGGAGATGAGTCGGTCGACCTTGTTGATAAAGAGCGTGGGCTTGACGCCCTCGCGCAGGGCCTGCCGGAGCACCGTCTCGGTCTGGGGCATCGCGCCCTCGACGGCGTCGACCACCACCAAGGCCCCGTCGACGGCACGCATCGCGCGGGTGACGTCCCCACCGAAGTCGACGTGGCCGGGCGTGTCGATGAGGTTGATGAGGTGGTTCTTGTCCTCGTACTCGTGGGTCATCGAGACGTTCGCGGCGTCGATGGTAATCCCACGTTCCTGCTCGTCTTCCTCCGTGTCCATCGCGAGCTGTTCGCCCGCAGTGTCGTCGGAAATCATGCCTGCCCCGGCGAGCAGGTTGTCCGTCAGCGTCGTCTTGCCGTGGTCGACGTGAGCGGCGATGGCGATGTTCCGGATGTGCTCCGGGTCGCTCATCAGTGTCTCACATTCTTCTACGATCTTTTTGCGTCGGCCCATTATACAGAATCGTATCAACAGGAGGGTCAAAAGGGTAGTGTTTCCCCGTGAGCGTGGTAGCGGTAGGCTCACGTGGAAAGTCGAGAGGGAGCGAGCCTGTCGAGCGGACTGCCGGGGTCCACTCGCAGCGCGGCAGCGATACGCGAACGTCCGCTCGCGAGCGTTCATACTGGTGGCTGTAACAAACTGAAGGAATTCGCGGTGGCGAATATTGTTACGAACTTACAGCCACCAGTATCAGTGGAAAGCACTAGTTAGCAAGGTAGTGTTTAGTTTAGTAGAAAACGCAGAAGAGAGCCAGAAAGCCCCCGACCGCTCGACTACTGCGACTCGCTGCGCGCTTCACTCACTCCGTTCGTTGCAGTGCTTGCTTCGCCTCGGACGTCGAGCGGTC
>PXRT01000007.1:11247-77204 GCA_003020925.1 Halobacteriales archaeon QS_6_64_34
ACAGGCCGAAGGCCGAGGAGCGCAGCGAGCCCCCCGACCGAAGCCAGCCGGGGCTTTCTGGCTGGTGACAGTCTGAATCGCCTAACTAAACACCACCGCTAGCAAGCCCGCAAGAATCATACGCCGCCGTCCCGTGTGAACGACACACATGGACGTACACGTACAGGGCGGACCGGCCGAACCGTTTCTGGGCGCACGGAACCTCTTCTCGACGGAGTACGACCTCGACCGACCGGTGACAGTCCGTGTCCGCGAGGACCCCGACGAGCGCACGCGCGTGAGCCACAGCGGCGCCGGCCACCGGCTCACTATCTCCCGGCAGGCGGCCACGAGCGCGATGGCTCGCGAACTGGCCCTCCACGAGTTCGCCCACATGCACCACAACGAGCGGGGCCACCCCTCCCACACCCAGTCGACGGAGGAGGCCATCTATCTGGCGCTGGCGGGCCACAGCGTCGAGCAGCGCAAGCTCACCCACTGCTACCAGATAGCCAACCACATGAAAGACATCTATGCCGACGACGTCTGGATGGCGCTGGTCTCGGGCGAGAAGCTGGTCGCGTTCCTGGAGGCGAGTCTCGCGGCGGCCGTTTCGGACCTGCCGGGTGGCCAGCCGGGCTGGACGCAGCTGACCCCCGCCGCCGACCCCGACATCACGGCGGTCAACGCCGCCTTCGCGCTGGCGCTGGTCGAGCGCCACGACCTCGTAAGCGGGGACCACCAGCTGTACGACCTCGCCCACGCGGCCGCCCAGGACGCCGAGGGCATCGAGATGGGGGAGTTCAAGCCCTATTTCGCCGACCTCTCGCCCGACCCCGACGAGTCGGAGTTCCGGAAGGCCCTGGTCGACGTGACGAAGGCCTACGCCACCGCCGGAAGCGGGCAGGCCGCCGACTAGAGGATGACGGTAAGGGGCCAACAGGCGAGCACCATCCCGAGTGCCACGACCGGGTAATCGCGTCGCTCGAAGGCCATCTCCGGCGATGTCGGGTTCCACGCGAAACATCGGGCTTTGAGGGCGACGGCGAGGCGGTCCGAGCGGTCCAGCGCCCGCGCCAACCCGACGACGGCGATGCGTTTCGCACGGTCGACGACCGACCGGGTCTTGCCGCCCCGGGCGGCGATAGCGTCCCGAACGGAGCGGAGGTCCCGGCACAACACCGGGAGAAACCGGAAGGTCAGCCCCACGCCGACCCCCAACGCCTGCCCGGTTCGGCCGGGCACGTAGCGCTGGATGACCGCCCGGGTCTCACGGACCGGCGTCGTCCGGACGTAGACCGCAGCGACGGTCAACACGAGGCCGACACGAGCGATAGTTAGCAGCGGGCCGACGGCCCGCGAGAGGTCGATGCAGGGTGGGGTCAGCGCCAGGACGGCTGACAGCGGGCTCAACAGGAGTATCAAAAGGACAAAGCGGTAGCTCCGAGCGACCCGGAGCGGCGAGAGTCGACCGGCAGCGAGTGCCAGCACCGCCAGCAGAGCCAGCGCCGCCAGCCGTCGCGGCGTCGGGCCGACGAAGGCGGCGACGGCGAACCCGAACTGACAGACCAGTTTCGACCGTGCGTCGAGGCGGTGGGCAAACGTCTCACCGGGGCGGTGGGTCAGCATCCGCCGTCGACACCGTACGGTTCGAGGTCGCCGACCTCGGACGGCGAGCCGTCGGCGGCGATTTCGCCGTCGGCCAGCGCGACGATGCGGTCGGCCCGCTCGTGCAGGTCACGCAGGTCGTGAGTGACGACGACGACGCTCGTCCCCGATTCGTGGAGTGTGTCCAGTCGACCGAGCAGCGACCGACGCGCGCGCAGGTCCAGCCCGGCGAAGGGTTCGTCCAGCACGAGATGGGTCGGCTCCATCGCCAGCGCGCCGGCGATGGCGACGCGGGCCTGCTCGCCGCCCGAGAGCGCGTCGACCGGATCGTCCTCCCGGCCCTCGAGGTCGACCGTGTCCAGCGCCGAGGTGACGCGGCGGTCGATTTCGGCCCGTGTGAGGCCCAGATTCTCGGGTCCGAACGCCACGTCGGCGCCGACGGTGGCCGCGACGAGCTGGTCACGGGGTTGCTGGAACACCATGCCGATGCGCATCCGGGCGGCCAGCGGGTCCGTCATCACGTCGGTGCCGTCGACCGTGACGGTGCCCGAATCGGGCTCCAGCAGGGCGTTGAAGTGACGCACGAGCGTCGTCTTCCCGCTGCCGTTGGGGCCGACGAGCAGACAGAACTCCCCGTCCGGAATCGTCAGCGTGAGGTCGTCGAGCGCGACGGCGTCGCCAAAGCGGTGGGTGAGACCGTCGACCGCTATCATGCGGTGGTGGTCGACTGCTGGCGGGCGAGCACGCCGCCTTTCACCAGCGCCAGCGTCGCCGCGATTTTGATGGCGTCACCGGGGAGAAAGACTAGTGCGCCGACAGTGAGTGCCTCCATCGCCGGGAGCCCCGTCGAGACGGCCAGCCACGGGACGCCGACGGCGTAGATGAGGACGAGGCCGGCGACGAGCGCACCGGCCTGAGTCGAAAGCGAGACGTCGCTGAGCGGTTTCGGGTCGAGGCCACGGTGGACGATGGCACCGATGAGTATTGCCGCCAGCAGGAAGCCAACGAGGTACCCACCCGTCGGCCCCAGCACGTAGCCGAGCCCGGCGCCGCCATTCGAGAACACCGGCGCCCCGGCGATACCGGCAAGCAGGTAGACGCCGAGCGAGAAGCCGCCCCAGCGCGGCCCCAGCAACAGGCCGGCGAAGTAGACACCGAAGACCTGGAAGGAGACCGGCGCCGGCAGCCCGGGTATCGGTATCGAGACGTAAGCGAACGCGGCCGTCAGCGCGGCCAGCAGGGCCGCGAGCGCGATGTTCGACACTGCCTCATCGCCGACGAGTTCAACCGACTCAGTTCCTGACATACCTGTGTCTGCCTCGTCAACCCAGAAATAGCTAGCGGTTTACGAGCGGGCACAACGTGTCTCGTGCCGGTCGCTACGGGCCACGACGGTGCTACCGCTGTCCGACGGCGAAAACGGGAGAACGATATTACCGGGCTGCGGCCGCGACGCGCTCTTTCTCTTCTTTCTGGTTGACCGAGTAGGTGCTGACGTCGTTGTTGGCGGCGCCGACGAGCAGGGAGGCCAGGGCCTCCTCGGCGTTGGTGGTGGTCTTGAACGAGCCGCCGTAGGTGCCCTCGGCGATGAACTTCAGGGCCTGGTCGACGCGGCGCTGGGGCGCGACGTCGACGGCCTTGGGGACCGAGATACCGCCGTACTTCAGGCGGACGGTCTCCTCTCGGGGGGCGCTGTTCTCGACGGCCTCGACGAGCACCTGCACCGGGTTCTCCTCGGTGCGCTCGTGGACGATGTCGAAGGCGTCACTGACGATGGACGTGGCGAGTTGCTTCTTGCCCGTGTTCTCGTCGGTCTGCATCAGCCGGTTGATGAGGCGCTCGACGACGCTGATTTCGGACTTCTGGAACTGCTTGTTCGAGTGTCGACCCATCGTGTGTGCGATGGGCGTCACGGTGATGTAGCGTTCCGTCGACGGGTCCGAATACTCGATGTCGGCCACCGACCACTTGCCGAACAGCTCGGCGCGGGCGACTTCTTCCTCGGCGACCTCCTCGTCAGGTGCTTTCTCTGTCTCGGGTGTGTCTTCGTCTGCACTCATCGTTATCGGACCGGTTTCTCCGCGTTACCGCGAACCAGTTCGAGCATGGAGACGCCGTTTACCTTCTCGACCTTGTAGTTGACACCGGAGAGGTCGCCCATCGCGCGACCCTTCGCGCCGCCGATACCGGCGATGGTGACCTCGTCGTGCTCGTCGATAAAGGAGATAGCGCCGTCGCCGGGACAGAACGCGGTGACCTGCTTGCCGTTCTTGATGAGCTGGACCCGGACGCATTTCCGGATTGCCGAGTTGGGCTGTTTGGCCTCGATGCCCACCTTCTCCAGTACGATGCCTCGACCCTGGGGTGCGCCCTCCAGCGGGTCGGACTTCTTGCCGAGCCCGCGCTCGCGTCGCGCATAGTCCGAGTCGGACCACCGGTGTTTCTGGCGGTCCTTCTTCAGCTTGCGCGCGGCGTATTTGCCGTTTGCCATAGTACCCATCGGTATCCTGCCGAGCTACTTAAGACTCCTCTTTCGTCGTCGCCAGCGGGCGCGTGTGGCGGTCTCGCACGTGACTGAATCGCAACTGAAAACGGTCAGGTCAGCTCGATACCGTCGATGTCGAAATGGCGCTGTGCCAGCCGGCGGGCGGCATCGATGTTGCGGCCGTCCCGGCCGATAGCCGCGCCGTGGTCCTCCTGGGGTACCTCGACGTAGGCGACGGTGTCGCCGTTCGCAGAGACGGTGACGTTGTAGACGGCCGCGGGCGCCAGGGCGTTGGCGACGAAGTCCTCGGCGCGCTCAGCGTCCTCGATGAGCTTCACGTCGCGGCCCAGTCGCTCCTCGACGGCCCCGACGGTGGTGCCACCGGGGCCGATGGCATCGGCTATCTGGCCACGTTTGACCAGATACACCACCTGGTCGTGGTCCCCGTCGACGACGCAATCCCGGACGGTGACGCCGGCTTCGTCCTCGAAGAGGGCGACCAGTCGGCGGGCCTCGTCCGAGAGTTCGACGCCCATCAGTCCTGTGTGGTGCCCATACGGAGGTCGACGTCGCCGGTGCCCAGCTTGATGGGCTTGCCGACGATGACGTTCTCCGTGACGCCGTCCAGTTCGTCGACCTCGCCGTGGATGGCGGCGTCGAGCAGGTGGTTGACGGTCACCTCGAAGGCGGCCCGTGCGAGCACGGAGTCCTTCGAGCCGCTGATGCCGTGGCGGCCGATAGACTCGATGGTCCCCTCGTTGGTCATGATGTCGGCGACCAACATCAGGTGGCGGACGTTCACGTCGTCCAGCCCCTGCTCTTCGAGGGTGTTCATCGTCTCGTTGATGAGCGTCTCGCGGGCGGCCTCGACGCCGAGGCTTCTGTATATCTCGTGGATGTTGTTACACGTGGTCCGGGAGGCGTCAACGCCCTCGATGCCGAGCACTTCGCCGAAGTCCGACCCCTCGGTGTAGAGGACGAACTCCTCGCCGTCGTCTACCTCTTCCTTGCGGATGACGACGCGGGATATCTCGTCGATACCCTTGAAGACGATGTCCCGAAGCTCCTCGACCAGCTGGAGCAGGTCCCGGTAGCTGGGCTCCTCGGGGCCGAACTCGATGACGGTGCCGGCCTGGCGTGTCTTGATGCCGAGGTTGGACTCGATGGTCCCGGCGATTTCCTCGGCGACGGCCTCGATGTCGCCCACCGTGGGCCACCGCTCCAGCAGCGTCTCCTCGTTTAAGTCTATCTGGACCAGCATGTCCGCGACGTTCGTGGAGATGTCACCCAGCGCGAGGATGCGCGTGGCCTCTATCTTCCAGACGACCTCGTGGGCCTTCTCGCGGTCGTCTGCGTGCTCCTCGTCGAGGTGGACGGTCATCATCGGCGTGTCCGGTGTCTTCCGGGCGTCGACCAGCTCAATGAGCCGGGGCAGCCCCTGGGTCACGTCGATTTCGGCCACACCCGCGTAGTGGAACGTGTTCATTGTGTTGTGCGTGACCACGCCCTGTGCCGTCGTGAACGTCTCCAGACCGCTGACGGAGAAGTCGTAGACGTACTCGCCGTCGGGCTCGATAATCTCGATAGATTCGATACGGTCCCACGACGCTGTTCCGACAACAGTTTCGTCAGCTGTCGGTGCCTGAGCCGTAGTCCCACCATCTGCTGCCATGGATTCGGTCAGCATTGTAAGGTCGGCTTCGGCGCTGGTCCCGTCGTATTTACCGACGACGGGAAGCCCGTCACCTACGTCGAGTTCGTCACTGGCGATAGGCACGATTTCGTCGCCGTCCTTGACCACGAACGAGTGGGCCTTCGTCGCCCGAATCGGCCGTCCGGATTCGAGTTCAAACCGGAGGAGTTCGTCCGGAGCGTCGTGGCGACTCACTTCTTCGAGCGGTTTCCACTCGACGTGTTCGTCGGCTCGCAGCGAGAGGACTTCCATTCCGTCGGGCGCTCGTGTGACTTCGTGGCCGTCGATGCTCTGTATGTCCCGGACGGTCATGAGCCCGTCTACCAGCGAGCCGATTTCGACCACGTCGGTCTCACCGTTCCGTCGAACCACGACCCGTTCGTCGCCCGGAATCGACATCTGTGTTCCGGGTTCGCCGATAGACTGGGCCGAGACAGTCCCGACCGGGTCCAGCGGGTCGACGCGGGTCTGCATGTAGCGCGATTCGACGGCCTGGGCGATGCGGTCGGCGTCCTCGACGCCGACGCCCCGGGCCTCGACCGTGCTGTACACCTCGTCTTTCAGCCGCCGGGGGAGTTCCGTGTCCTCGACGACGGCTTCGATGTCTTCGGATACCATTGTCAGTCGTCTCCCTCCGCCATCCACCAGTCGTCGGCGTGCTCGGAGAGGTTGGTCCGCTCGGTCGTCTGCCCGAGGAAGCTCTCTTTCTGTTTCTCGCTTTCGAACTCCTCGTCGAGGACGCTGTCGGCGATTTCCTCGACGTCGACGGTCGGCCCCTCGGCGCCCGAGGAGACGTCCACCGGGGAGGTGCCGTCCTCGCCGAACTCGAACTGGATGATGGTGTCGCTCGTGTCTCGAACGGTGCCGTCGTACTGCGTTTCGAGTTCCGAGAGGGCGTTGATGAGCCGGCGCTGGAGGTAGCCGGACTTGGAGGTCCGGACTGCCGTATCGACCAGCCCCTCGCGGCCGCCCATCGCGTGGAAGAAGAACTCCTTCGGCCCGAGTCCGGACCGGTAGGACGACTCCACGAAGCCGTGGGCGTCCGAGGAGAGGTCACCCTCCTCGAAGTGGCTCAACGTTCGGTTCTCGTAGCCGCGGTTGATACGCTCGCCACGGACTGCCTGCTGGCCGACACAGCCGGCCATCTGGGTCAGGTTCAGCATCGAGCCACGGGCGCCGGACTCGGCCATCACGACGGCCGGGTTGTCGTCGTCGAAGTGGTCTTCGGCGATGTCACCGGCGGAGTCACGGGCCTTGCCCAGCGTCTGCATGATTTTCATCTCCAGTGTCTCGTCGACGGTGCGGCCGGGCAGCGACTCGAGGTCGCCCGCGTCGTAGGTGTCGATGAGTTCCTGGACGCGGTCGTAGGCGTTCTCGATGGCCTCGTTTATCTGCTCTTCGGCCTCGCGCTCGATGGACTCGTCGTCGATGCTGATGGAGAACCCAAAGTGCATGATAGAGCGCATCGCGAGCACCGAGACCTCGTTGACGAAGATGCGGGCCCGGGTCTTTGAGTAGTCCTTGGCGATGGTGTCGACGACCTCGCCGCCGAAGGCGCCGACGGCGTCCTCGTCGATGGTCCCCGATATCATCTGGCCGTCCTCGATGACGACGTTGTCGCCGGCCGAGGAGGTGAAATCGAGGTTCAGGTCGTCGGGCAGCAGTTCCGAGAACAGCGAGCGACCGGTCCAGTAGGCCTCGCCGCTCTCGTCGTCGACGGCTTCGCCGTCTCCGTCCCGTTGGGTCTCCGACCCAACGCGGGTCTCGTTGAACTCCGGATTGGTGTGGGTCAGCAGGTAGAGCCCGCTGATGTGGTCCTGAATCGCGCCGATGATGTTCTCGCCAAAGCGCGGCGAGAGCATCTGTTCTTGCACGCGCATGAGGACCCGTGCCTCCGCGCGAGCCTCCTCGTTTTGCAGGGCGTGCATGTTCATCTCGTCGCCGTCGAAGTCGGCGTTGTAGGGCGGACAGACCGTCGTGTTCAGCCGGAACGTCTTGTACGGCATCACGACCACTTCGTGGGCCATGATGGACATCCGGTGCAGCGACGGCTGTCGGTTGAACACGATGATGTCGCCGTCGACGAGGTGGCGAGACACTTCCCAGCCGGGCTCGACCTTCTCTGCGAGTTCCTCGCAGTTCTTCTCGGTGACCTTGAGCCGCCGGCCGTCGGGCCGCTGGACGTAGTTGGCACCGGGATGGGCCTCGGGCCCGTTCGCGACGTAGCGGCGGGCCTCATTTAAGTTGCGCTCGTTGACGTTCATCGTCTGGGTCATCTCCCGAGCGACCCGGTCGGGGACGCCGACCTCGTTCAGCGAGAGGGTCGGGTCCGGCGAGATGACCGTTCGAGCGGAGAAGTTCACACGCTTGCCCGAGAGGGAGCCACGGAAGCGTCCCTCCTTGCCTTTGAGCCGCTGGGAGAGGGTCTTCAGGGGCCGGCCCGAACGGTGTCGCGCCGGCGGCGTCCCCGAAATCTCGTTGTCCATGAACGTGGTGACGTGGTACTGCAGCAGCTCCCAGAGGTCCTCGATGATGAGCTGCGGGGCTCCCGCCTCGCGGTTCTCCATGAACCGCTGGTTGATGCGGATGATGTCCACCAGCTTGTGGGTCAGGTCGTCCTCGGAGCGCTGGCCGTTGTCCAGCGTAATCGAGGGCCGAGCCGTCACCGGCGGCACGGGCAAGACCGTCAGAATCATCCACTCCGGCCGGGAGCGGGCCGGGTTCATCCCCAGGACCTCGATGTCCTCGTCCGGGATGTCCTCGAACCAGTCCCGGATGTCGGAGGGCATCAGCTTGTTCATGTCCTCCTCGGTGAGGTCGACGTTCAGGGCCGTCTCGATGGCCCGGCGGTCCTCCTGTCGCGGGCGGAAGTCACCGCTGACTATCTCCTGGACCCGACCGGGGTCGATACCGGTCTCCTCGGCGAGGTCGCTGGGCGTGATTCGCTCGTCGGCCGCCTCCATGGCCTCCGCGATGCGGCCGGGGTAGTCGGCCGAGAGCACCTGCTGGACCTCGTAGTAGGTCGTCGGCTTCTCGTGTTTGATGTCGTACTGCTTCTCGCCGCAGAACGGACAGGTGTCCTTCTTGCGGGCCTGTCGGATGGCGGCCTTGGTCACGTCGTTCAGGTCGCGGCCGAGGTCCCGTGTGCGGGTGAGCCGGTCGCGGAACTCGTCGCGTTCGTTCTCGTCGAGACAGAGCCGGGAACACTCCCGGCAGGTCCCCCGAAGCAGGCGGCGGATGAGCTTCGCGAAACCGACGTGGATGACGGGGGCGGCCAGTTCGATGTGGCCGAAGTGGCCGTTACACGAGCCCGAGTGCTTCCCACACGTCTTACACTCGAGTCCGGGGTCGATGACTCCGAGTCGGGGGTCCATCAGTCCCATGTCGATGGGGAAGCCGTCGTCGTCGTAGGTGTCGGCCGTAATCACTTTCGTAGCCGACATCTCGCGGTACTCCTCCGGGTCCATCAGCCCGAAGCTGAGTTGCCCGATTTCCTGTGGTGTTTGCTGTGAACTCATCTTAGACTGCGTCCTCCAGTTCGATTCGCGGGGCGATGCCCAGCGCCTTCATCTCGTCTAACAGGAGCTTGAACGCGTAGGACATCTCGACCTCGTGGATGTCGGTCTCCTCCTCGCAGTTGGGGCAGTAAATCCGGCGCTGTTCGACATTCTCGACGGCGGTCATCCCGCACTGTCCACAGACGTTTATCCACTCGCGGTCGGACTCATCGAGCAGGCGCTCCTTGAGCGCCATCGCCGCGCCGTGCCCGATGAGCACGTCCCGCTCCATCTCGCCCACACGGAGGCCGCCCTCGCGGGCCCGGCCCTCGGTGGGCTGGCGGGTCAGCACCTGCACCGGCCCGCGCGAGCGGGCGTGCAGCTTGTTCGAGACCATGTGATACAGCTTCTGGTAGAAGATGTCGCCGACGAAGATGTCGGCCTCGATCTTCTCGCCGGTGATTCCGGAGTACATCGTCTCCTTGCCCGACGAATCGAAGCCGTGGGCCTCCAGGGAGCCACGCAGTTCCTCCTCGTCCTCGCCGGTAAAGGCGGTGCCGTCCACACGGCGTCCTTCCAGCGCACCGACCTTCCCGCCAATCATCTCCAGGATGTGCCCGACCGTCATCCGCGACGGCAGTGCGTGGGGGTTCAACACCAGGTCCGGGACGACACCTTCCTCGGTAAACGGCATGTCTTCCTGGGGGGCGATGTGGCCGACGACGCCCTTCTGGCCGTGCCGGCTGGCGAACTTGTCACCCAGTTCGGGGATGCGCTCGTCACGGACTGAGACCTTCGAGAGCTTGGAACCGTCCTCGCCCTCCATCAGGGTGACCGTGTCCACGACGCCCGACTCGCCCGAGCGCATGGTGACGCTCGTCTCCCGGCGCTTCTGGGGGGAGAGCCCGCCCATGTCGTCGGGCTCTTCGAGGAATCTCGGTGGGCTGGTCTTCCCGAGCAGGACGGCGTTCTCGCCGACCTTCGTCTCCGGGTTCACGAGCCCGTCGTCGTCCAGATGCGTGTAGGCCTCCTCGCCGCGAGCGCCGCGAACGTCCTCGTCTGGCATCTCGAAGCGGTCCTCCTGACCGCCCGGATACCGTCGCTCCTCGCCCTCGTAGGTCCGGAAGAAATGCGAGCGGGCCAGCGCGCGGTCGACAGAGCCCTTGTTCATGACGAGGGCGTCCTCGATGTTGAAGCCCTCGTAGCTCATGACGGCGACGACGAAGTTCTGTGCGGCGGGGCGGTCGTCGTAGCCGATTTGCTCGGTGGTCTGGGTCTTAACCATCGAGAGCTGCGGGTAGTGTAGCAGGTGCTGGCGCGTGTCGGGCCGGATGCGGTAGTTCGCACTCGGCAGCCCCAGCGACTGCTTTATCATCCCCGACCCCATCGTAATCCGGGGCGAGGCGTTGTGCTCGGGGTAGGGAATCATCCCCGCGCCGATACCGAACATCAGCTGCGGGTCGACCTCCAGGTGCGTGTGCTTGTCCGTGAGTTCGTCCTCGTCAACGCCGACGAGGATGTCCTCCTCTTCCTCGGCGTCGATGAACTCGACGAGCCCGCGCTCGACCAGTTCCTCGAACTCCAGCTCGCCCTCCTTGACGGCCTCGACCTGTTCGTCGGTCATCAGCGGCTCGCCGTTCTCGACGACGAGCAGCGGCCGGCGGGCTCGGCCCGCGTCGGCGTTGATGATGACCTCGTCGGTCCGTCCCTTCACCGAGACGTTGACCATCTGGGAGACGTCCCCCCGGCGTCGGGCCTGTCGGACCTGTTCTGCGAGCTGTTCGGGGTCGGGATGGGTCCCGACCAGACTACCGTTTACGTATACTTTGGCTTCTCGTCCCTGACTCATGTTAGTCGTCCGCGGGCTGCTGTTCGATGGATTCGATACCGGGGATGCCCTGGACCCCCATATCCGCGAGTTCCTGTTTCAGTCCCTGTGCGTCCGCGACGTCCTGGGAGAGTTCCATCGCCTGTGCGAAGTTCTTCACCAGGCCGCAGTTCGGGCCCTCCGGCGTCTCGGAGGGACAGATGCGACCCCACTGGGTCGCGTGCAGGTCCCGCGCCTCGAAGTGTGGCTGGGAGCGACTGAGCGGCGAGCGCAGGCGCCGCAGGTGGGAAAGTACCCCCATGAAGTCGGTCCGGTCGACGAGCTGGCTCACGCCGGAGCGGCCGCCGACCCAGTTCCCCGTCGCGATGGGGTGTTCAAGTCGTTCGGTCAGCACGTCCGAGCGAACCACGGTGGAGACAGAAAGCTGCCGGTTTCGCATGTTTGCGCGTTCGAGCTGGTATTTCACGTCCCGGGCGAGTTTATTCAACGCGGTCCGGAACAGGTCGGTCATCAGGTCGCCGCTGACCTTCAGGCGCTTGTTGGCGTAGTGGTCCTTGTCGTCGGCCTCGCGGCGTTCCAAGGCGAGTTCGAAACACGCCTCGGCCATCCGGCACAGATAATAGGCCTTGTTGATGCGGACCTCCTCCTCCTCGACGCCCTCCTCGTGGAGGTGGGGCAGGAGATAGCGGTCGATGACGTAGTTGGCCCGTTTGAGCTGGTAGTTCTTGCCCTGTCCGGAGGCGACGCGCTGACCGAGCGTCTCGATTGCTTCCTCGGTCGTCTGGACCTCTGCTTCCTCCAGATTCTCGAGCATGAACTTCACGATTTCGGGGTCCTCGCTGACGCGGTGGACGATTTCCTCGTCGGATTCGAGGCCGAGCGCCCGAACCAGCGTCACGAAGTCGATGCTACCCGAGACGGAGGGGAAAGAGACTTCGAGCAGTCCGTCGCGAGTCCGTTCACAGAGGACGAGGGCGCGGTAGCCACGGCGCTGGGAGAAGGTCTTTGCGACCTGGACCTCGTCGCCGTACTTGGTGTCGTACTCGGCCAGAATCTTGTTCGGCGCGAGGTCCTCGCTGGTCATCAGGACGCGCTCGGAGCCGTTGACACAGAAGTAGCCGCCGGGGTCGGCCGGGTCCTCGCCGATGTCGATGAGTTCCTTGCGGGTGAAGCCGGCGATGTTACACTTGTTCGAGCCGACCATGATTGGCATCCGGCCAATCTTGGTCTCGGTGCGGTCGACGACTTCCTCCGGTTCCTCTTCGCCGCCCCGAACGATGGCCATCTCCATGAACACCGGTGCGGAGTAGGTGATGTTCCGGAGGCGCGCTTCCTGGGGGTAGAGGTATTCTTCGCTCCCGTCGGCCTCTCGGACGCGGGGCGTGACGACGCGGACGTCGCCCAGTTCGACCCAGACGGGCTCCTGTCCTTCCTTGTCGCCGATGTCGGTGTCGATGGTCTCTTTCTCGTCGACTACCTGCTGCATTCCCCTGTCGAGGAAGGCGTTGAACGAGCGGAAGTGGTGTTCGGCGAGTCGTTCCTTGGCGAAGTACTCACGCGATATAGCGCGTCGGTCCTGTGTGTCCATTATTCGACCACCAGTCGATAGACGACTGCCGTGTCGGTGGTTCGCGAGTCGCGTTCGATGCGGATGACGTCGCCGACCTCCGCCTCGTCCGGAAGCCCGGGGTCGGCGCGTTTTATCTTCGGGAGGTCGGTCTTCTTGATATTGTACTCATCGAGTACTGCTTCGAGGTCGGCCTCGTCGACGATGCTGTGGTCGGGAACGAGGTCGTGCTGACTTACATCTACCATGTGTGTGTGCGTGCGTGGGGCCTGTGGCTGGAGAAGGTGGCTGTCACGAGATACTACAGGTCGCTATAGTCGGGAGCTTAATAACACTTACCAACTTGGTCTGCAGTAGCTACTGGACCCCCGCCCCACTGCGGAGGAAGAGCTGCTTACGTTACCACTGATTTGTGCAGATGAGATATAGGCGTTTGGGTCCCGTCAAGTGGACCCATGACAGGGCGGCCGCCTTTGGAAAGCCTTAATACCAGCACCGGGATACGATTGAGTGCAGCAAGCCCGGATGGTGTAGTGGCCCATCATACAACCCTGTCACGGTTGTGACGCGGGTTCAAATCCCGCTCCGGGCGCTTCTTCGAACACAAATTGGCAAGCAGCGCGTTTCATCGCGCTGCGTTCTCTCGTTCGCTGGACGGTCGAGCGGGATTTGAATCACGCAAACGCGAGCGACAGCGAGCGTTTGCCCGGGTTCAAATCCCGCTCCGGGCGTTTCTCTCTTACACAACCTTTCCAGTGCGTGCTATCGAGTTGGCTGCGAGCCCGTGGAAATGTCATACGAGAAACTGCCACTCGGAATTTGTCAGGCCCGAGGAAATCGGGGCAGCGTAATTCTCCTGCTTGCTGAATAATTACAGCGGCCTTGTTGTTCAACGCGTAGTTTTATCTTTAAAAATGGTCGAAACAAATAGCATGACAAACAGCAAGGCCAGGGGTGATGAAACGGAGGCCGCAATCGTTCATCGGCTTCTCGAAAATGGGTATAGCGTCTCAATTCCATTCGGTGACAACGATAAGTACGATATCGTGGTCGATAGTGGCGAGACGCTGTACAGAGTCCAGTGTAAGACAGCGTGGCAGAACAAGGCCGATACAATCCGATTTAACACACACTCACAAACGACCAAAGACGGGGAGTACCACGAGAGTACATACGAGGGTGAGATTGACGCCTTTGTCGTGCGGTATCCAGAAACAGATAGCATCTACTGGATACCGATAGCGGAGGCGACAGCACAGAAGATGGAGCTACGGTTTACCGCAGAGATTGACCACCCATCAATCAACTGGGCTTCGGAGTACGAATTCGACGGGTCACTACCAAGTGTTTAGAACCTACAGGCGCCTCGAAACCACTGGTTAGCCGGTCTGTAACAATGCTCTACGAGGACACAGCGGCACGTAAGGGGGGTGGTCCCCCTACCCTGTCATAGGTCCACCTCGGGTGGCGGACAGGGGAACCCAGACACCAGCCCGGCATAGGTTTTGTCCCCGCCGACAGACTGTTTACTCGCGGCTTCCTTGGGCACGCATGGACGATATCGAGGGCGAGGAGATGCCGGGCGCCATCGTCGAGGCGTACCTCGAACGGGAGGAGGGCGTCCGGGCGCTGCTGGAGGAGCTAGAGAAGCTCACCATCGAGGGGCGCCACGCCGCCGTCCGGGAGCGCCTGCGGAACCTCGCCGACAGCGACGAATCGGTGTTCTACACGGTGGCCTTTTCGCTCACTAACTCGCGGCAGTTCTTCGGCGACGTAGAGGCCCAACTGGACGTGACCGCCGCCGACCGGCTACGGGACCTCGCCGGGACGTACCCGTCGCTGGCGGAGCCGTTCAACATCGTCCGCACGGAGCGCGTGGAGGACCGGCTGAACCCCGTCACGGACACGAGCTACGCGGTCACCTACCACCACAACGTCGAGTCACCGATGATATCGTACAGCCCGCTGTCGGGCGACCAGGAGCTGTACGAGTCCCGTGGCACCCCAAGTGAGGTGTTGGGCGTCTCGACGGACCTGGCGGCGGCGACCACCGACGCCTTAGACGTCGCGCTGGAGAACGATTATTCGGTCAACACCGAGGAGCTATCGACGCTCATCGACCGGCGCGAGGAACTGGAGACTGAGCTGTCGAAGCTGCGCGACCAGCTCGACGAGTTGCGGCGCAAACCCGTCGAAGAGTAGTGAGATATCGACCAGCGGGAAAGGTCTCCGAACGAGCGAACGGCGACCGCAGGGAGCCGTGAGCAGGGCGGGACCTCGCCCGCCTCGCTCCCCAGAGGACCGCGTTTATATACCGTCACCGGGTAGCCATACACACCAATGGGCATGGAGAGATTACGCGACCAGGTCGAAAAAGAGAGCCGGGACCTGACGATACTGGGAGCCGTCATCGACGACGGACCCATCGGCATCGTTCGGCTGGCCGAGGAGACCGGGGTTCCAGAACACAAGGTTCGGTACTCGCTGCGGATGCTGGAGGACGACGGGCTGGTCGAGCCGACGCCCCAGGGCGCGGTGCCGGCCGACGACATTGCCGACCGCGTGGCCGACATCAACGGCGGGCTGGACCGGCTCATCGAGCGCCTCGAGGAGCTGGAAGCGGCCATCCCGGCCGCCACCACGGCCGAGTGACCGGCGGCCCGTGGACTGATAGTGATAACGGCGTCCTTTTTCCCACGCAACCCACAGGGGAGGTATGGAGGTCTTCGCGGTCGATGGGTTGCCGGAGGTCCGTCGGGGCGACAGCGTCGCCGAACTCGTCGCCGAGCGGGCGGACCTGCGGGATGGTGACGTGGTCTGTGTGGCCAGTACCATCGTCTCGAAGGCGGCGGGCCGCCAGGCCAATCTATCGGCGTTTCCGGCGAGCGAACGCGCCGAGCGCATCGCCGACGGTATCGCCGACATCGCCGGCGAGCAGAAAGACCCCCGCTTCGCCCAGGCCGTCATCGAGGAGAGCGAGGAGCTACTGACCGAGGCGCCGTTTATGCTCGCCGTCACGCGGTTCGGACACATCACTGTCAACGCGGGCATCGACCGGTCGAACGTGCCCGACGCCGACCTCCTCTTGCTCCCCGAGGACCCGACCGACTGCGCCGAGCGCATCAGGGCCGGCCTATGCGACCGCCTCGGTGTCGACGTGGCGGTCATCGTCACCGATACCTCGGGGCGGCCCTTCCGCCTGGGCCAGCGCGGCGTCGCGCTCGGCTGGTCTGGCATCCCCGCCGCTCGCGACTGGCGGGGCGAATCGGACCGCGAAGGCCGCGAACTCGGCGCGACGGTCCAGGCCGTCGTCGACGAACTCGCCGCCGCCGCCAACCTCGTGACGGGCGAGGGCGACGGCGGGACACCGGTCGCCGTCGTTCGCGAGTTCGACTTCGGCGACCACACCGGCAGCGACGAACTCTACCGCCCGAACGATACGGACGTCGTCCGGAACGCACTCAGGGAGTGGTCTCATGTACGCGATTGAACTCACACCGGAACACCCAGTGGCACAGCTCACCGACTTCGCCGTCAGCGCCGAGAACGAGGGGTTCGACGCGGTCTTTGCGAGCCATCACTACAACAACCGCGACCAGTTCATGGCGCTTACCTCGATGGCGCAGGCGACCGACGACGTCCTGGTGGGCCCGGGCATCGCCAACCCCTACGAGACCCACCCCGTGACGCTCGCCTCGCGGGTCGCGACGCTCGACGAACTGAGCGACGGCCGCGCTCTCTTCGGCGTCGGCCCGGGCGATAAGTCGACCATCCGGAATCTGGGCTTCGACCACGACAACGCCCTCCGACGGGTGCTGGAGACGTTCAAAGTCGCCCAGCGGCTCTGGGACGGCGAGCGCGTCGACCACGATGGCACGTTCCAGGCCGACGACGCGGGGCTGAACTACGAGGTCGGCCAGATACCGGTCTACGTCGGCGCCCAGGGGCCACACATGACGAAGATGGCTGCCAAACACGCCGACGGCGCGCTGTACAACGGCTCGCATCCGAAGGACCTCGCCTGGGCCCGCGACCAGGTCGACTCGATGCTCGAGGACCGCGTCGCCGACACCGAGTTCGACCTCGCGGCCTACGCCAGCGTGAGCGTCGCCGAGGACGCCGACGCCGCCCGCGAGGCAGCTCGGCCCCCCGTGGCCTTCGTCGCCGCCGGCTCACCGCCACCGGTGCTCGGTCGCCACGGCATCGACCAGGGCGCCGCGAGCGAAATTAGCGACGCTATCTCGGCCGGGGACTTCGAGGAGGCCTTCGGGCTGGTCACGGAGCCGATGATAGAGGCGTTCTGTATCGCCGGCACGCCCGAGGACGTCGCCGAACGGACCGAGAAGCTGCGAGAACACGCCGACAGCGTCGTCTTCGCCTCGCCGCTGGGGCCGGATATCGAAGAAGCTATTTCGCTTCTCGGGGCGGCGACCGACCGCTTCCAGGCCTGACGACGAGGGAGGCCGCTGCCCCCAGCGTGAGGTAGCCAAAGACGGCCGAGGAGGCACCGACAAGCAGGGCGCCGATGAGGATGAGCACGGCCGAGAGCGGGTCGAACAGCGCTATTTCGATGAACTTCCCGGGCATGTCGAGGATGCTCCGGAGCAACTGCGTGGGGAGACTTTGCATACCCGCCGCTTTGGGATGGGCCCACTTTGTGCTTCCGCTCACAGACCCTAGGAGAGAGTGGGGCAATCGGCTGCGACAACTTTTCGAGACGAGCAACAAGATTCAACAACGTCGTGAGTTAGCGTGACTGAATCACCATCGGGACATGTCGGAAGGAACAACCGGAGACCGTTCAGTGTAATTTTCCAACAAATATTTAAGCTACCTGGTCCGTTCTCATTATATGAGAAGACGCACATTAATTAAATTATTCACTTCTATAGCGGCAATTAATTCCGGGTGCATAACGAATAACGGGGAGATTAAAAATGAAACGCAAACTGAGTCGGCTACACAGGAAAATTTAAAGATAGGCGAAACGGCCACCTTACCTGAGGGTGGTTCAATTACAGTATCTAATTTCACTGTCCAAGATTCAATAATCGCTGATCAATCTGCGTTCTTAACTGTGGAGCGCGGGAGTAATATCCATTTTGTTGTTATAGATGTTGAAAGTACAGCCGATATTGAATTAAAATCCTTTAAATTATCACGGGGTGAAGATGTCGTGGCCCCTCCAGAGAATCAATACAGTGTTGAACCCGTATGTAGGAGTTGCGAGGGTCAGTGTATCGCAATACCTGTGGATTCGGGTCCTGGGGATGTATCTTCAATTGTCTACGAAGAAGAACAAAATATTAAATCAACCTGGGAGTTATCTAAAGAGCAGAAGTCAGCTCTTGGTAATGTTTCTGATTTAAGACTAAAAAATGCTGAAATCGTTGCTTCAGAAGAATCAGTTACTATTGAATTTACGGTAGAAAACTTTAGTAAATACGATGGAAAATTCTTGGCTTTAGTTGGAACGGAATCTATAGTTGATGGTGATCAACCAATAGGATTCTCTGTACCAGGCAATAGTGAAGTCACTAAAGAAAAGTTTCCAAATAATCTAAATATAAAAAATACCGAAGATTTAGCGCTTGCAGAACCGATAGATGAATCCACCAGAAGGTTTGTAATACAGTAAATAGACAACCAAAAGTTGGTTGAATCAATCTGATTCTCGAGTTCAGTAGTCTTTGCTGTCGGTCTATCCTTAACATAATTTCTATGACAGGCTCTAGAGATGTAGATAGTCGGAACTCTTGGCCCACAGTGTGCAATAGCATCCCTGCCAACGGCCGGAAAGCCCCGGCTGGCTTCGGTCGGGGGGCTCGCTGCGCTCCTCGGCCTTCGGCCTGCGGTGCTTACGTCGCCCGCCTTCCCGAAGCCAGCCACCGGGACGAAGTAAGCACTGCAACGAACGGGGTGAGTGAAGCGCGCAGCGAGTCGCAGTAGTCGAGCGGTCGGGGGCTTTCTGGCTGGTGACAGTCTACATCGCCTAACTAAACACTACCCCGTGTAGAGCAGACAGTTATTTGCGGCGTGCAGTCACAGCTAGTGACATGGGCGATAACGCCTCGCTGAACGATTTCCTCGGCGGCGAGTCGAGCGAGCAGTCGGAGGCGGCGACGACCTACGCCTGGGACGGGGCGGGCGCGGCGTGTGCGGCGTGTGACGAGACCGTCGAGCGCCGCTGGCAGCAGGACGGCGACCTGGTCTGTATCGAGTGCAAGGACTGGGAGCAGCCATAGGGCGTGGCCCCGTTTCACAGGGTGTGCGACGGTCCGTCTATCGTCCAGCAGAGTTACGTGTTCCCGTTCCAAACAGACGGGTAACTGAGGCTACGGCGCCCTGGCGGTCAATGCTCTTCAAGCGTTACCACCCATGACAGATACGACAGCCGGTCAGCAGTCGGACAGTGCCCTCCGGGACGCGACCCGCCTCGCGACCGGGGTCATCGAGAACGTCGAGGAGGTCATCGTCGGCCACCACGAGGCCATCGAACACATCGTCACGGCGCTGCTCGGCCGTGGCCACGTCCTGCTGGAGGACGTCCCCGGGGTCGGCAAGACGATGCTGGCCCGGTCGGTCGCCGCGAGCGTCGACGGCGAGTTCAAGCGCGTCCAGTTCACGCCGGACCTCCTGCCGACCGACGTGACCGGTGTCAACGTCTACAACCAGAAGACGGGCGAGTTCGAGTTCCGTCCGGGCCCCATCTTCGCCAACGTCGTCCTGGGCGACGAGATAAATCGCGCGCCACCGAAGACCCAGTCGGCGCTGCTGGAAGCGATGGAGGAGGGGCAGGTTTCCGCAGATGGGACGACCCGCGAGATTCCCCAGCCCTTCACCGTCATCGCCACCCAGAACACCGTCGAACAGCACAAGGCCTACGACCTGCCGATGGCCGAACTCGACCGGTTCATGACGAAGCTCCGACTGGGCTATCCCGACGCCGACGAGGAGACGGCGATGCTGGGCGCGGTCGTCGGCAGCCACCCCATCGAGCGCCTGGAACCGGTCGCCACGCTGGCGGAACTGCGGGCGGCCCGCGAGGCCGTGGCGGCGGTCCGAGTCGAGGAGCCCGTCCGTGCGTACGCGACCCGGCTGGCGGCCTACACCCGCGAGCACGCCCGGTTGGGCGTGAGCCCACGGGGGAGTATCAACCTGCTGCGGGCCGCTCAGGGTCGGGCGGTGCTCGATGGCCGGGACTACGTGGTCCCGGACGACCTCCAGACCGAGGCCCCGGTCGTGCTCCCACATCGCATCCGGACCGACAGCAGCGACCAGACCGCCGAGGAACTCGTCGCGGCGGCCCTCGACCGGGTCGCCGTCGAGTGAATGCGCCCGACCCTGCGGGGCGTCGGCGTGCTGGCGGTCGCCGTCGGGGCCACCGCCGTCGGCGCGCAGTTCGGCCAGCCGGGGCTGGCCGCCATCGCCGCCCCGCTCTGTATCGCGCTGGGTGGCGCGACGGTGCAGGTCTCCCTGACCGACGTTCCAGCCGTCGAGCGGTCGTCGCTTCGTCGGGGCTTTCAGGGGGAGTCCCGCACGCTGGAACTTACAGTCTCGGGCAGCGGCATCGCCCGGCTCACCGACCGCCGGGCCGAGGCACTCGGCGGGACGGCAACGGCGAGGTGTTCGCTGCCCGCGACCGTTGCCTTCGAGGTGCCCTACGAGCGACGGGGTGAGCACGAACTGGGGCCGGTCGCGGTGACGGTCACCGACTCGCTGGGGCTGGTGGTCACCAGCGGCACCGTCGAAGCGACCGACGAGGTGCTCGTGTTCCCGCCGGTGTACCGGCTCGGCGGGCCCGACGCGTTCGTTCGCACTCTCACCCCCGACCCCGACGAGCGGGAGTCGTTCGACCGCCTGCGCGAGTACACGCCGGGGGACTCGCTGCGGAACATCCACTGGAAATCGAGCGCCAAGCGCGACGACCTGCTGGTCACCGAGTTCGACGACGACAGCGAGGCCCGTGAGCTGCTCGTCGCCACGCGGGCAAAGGACGGCCACGGCGACGCGATGGCGGCCGCTGCGGCCACCGTCGCAATCGGCGCGCTCCAGAGCGGCTTCAGCGTCGAGCTGGCGACGCCGGACGGGGCCGTCCCGGCGGGCTTGGGCGAGCGCCACCAGGTCCGGCTGCTGGAAGCACTGGCACGCACCGGCGAGGGCCGGAGCGGTCGCGAGGACGGGGCCGACATCCTCGTGAGCGCCACCGACGGCGGCGTCGTCGTCCACGTCGAGGACCGAACCGAAGCGTTCGAGGACCTGACGGTGAGCCGCGAGAACCCGCTGGTCTCGGGGGTGAGCGCGTGAGCCGTCTCGCCGGCCGACTGCCGTGGTCCCAGCCCCGCGCGCTCGCGCTGCTTTCGGTCGCGCTGGCGCTGGGTGCGCCCCTGCGGACGATGTATCACCTCATCGACGTGGTCGGCTCGCCGACGCAGTTCCTGCTCGTCGCGGGCGTCGCGCTGGTCCTCGCGGCGCTGCTGTCGCGTGTGCTCTCTCCCGTCCTCGCCATCGTCCTCGGCGTCGGCCTGTTCGGTGCCGGGCTGGTGTGGTACGTCACGAACCTGACGACCAACCCGCCACTCGGCGTGTTACTGGCCGACACTGTCGAGTTGGTCACCGGTCGCCGGCTGCTCCAGATTGCGAACGTCCGACTGTGGGTGACCTCCTTTGCCGCCGCGCCGGTGTTCATGACGACGTACTTCGCGCTCCGGCGGTGGTACGTGACGGCCGTCTTCGCCGCTAGTCTGGCACTCTCCTTTTTCGTCCTGACGACCGACGCCGGCGTCGTGACCACCCTGCTGGGCGTGGTCGGCGGCGTCGCCGCAATCGGGTTCGGGACGCTCGATTCGGTCACGAACGATGGGGGGACGGCGGGCGCTGGGTCGGCGAGCGGGACTGTAACCGACGCGGCCGACGGCATCGACGCCGGCCGGCGGTCGGTGCTGACACAGCTCGCGGCGGTCGTCGTCCTGCCGACGGTCGCCTCGCGCGTCCCCGGCGTCCGGGGGACGGCGGTGTCGCTACTGCGCGGGTCGGGCGGGACCGTCGAGGGGAGCCTGGTCGACGCCGGCGACTCGCTGTCGGTCCAGGGGTCGCTGTCGCTGAGTCCGACGCTGCGCTTTACCGTCGAGGCCGACGAGGCCAGATACTGGCGCGTCGGGACCTACGACCGCTACACCGGCGACGGCTGGGTCCGGACGGGGAGCCTCGAACCGTACGACGAGGGGGACCGCCTCAAGGGGCAGCCGGCCGAGCGAACGCGTGAGGTCGTCCAGCGCTACGAGGTCGAGTCGAACATCGGGACGGTCCCGGCCGCGTGGAAGCCGATGCAGTACGACGGCGACCCGGACGTCCAGGTGACCAGACACGACGGGTTCCAGCCCGAGGACGGGCTCGAAAGTGGCGACAGCTACTGGGTCAAAAGCGAGGTCATCAGTGCCGACGAGTCGGCGCTGCGGGCCGCCGGCGACGACTACCCCGACGAGGTGGCGGGGACGTACGTCCAGCTCCCCGAGAGCACGCCGGACCGGGTCGCCGAGACGACCGCGACGCTGACCGAAAACGCCGAGACGCCCTACCAGACCGCGCTGGTCGTCCAGCGGTGGCTCGAAGAAAATCGGGACTACTCACTGGAGGTCTCCCGGCCCCGGCGCAACGTCGCCGACCGGTTCCTCCACGCGATGACCGAGGGGTACTGCACCTACTTCGCGACGACGATGGCCGTTATGCTTCGCACGCAGAATATCCCCGCCAGGCTGACCGTCGGCTACACCACAGGGGAGTCGGTCGGGTCGAACCGGTGGGAGGTCCGTGGGCTCCACTCCCACGCGTGGGTCGAGATGTACGTCGAGGACTGGGGGTGGGTACAGTTCGACCCGACGCCGGCCGACCCCCGCCGGGCGGCCGAGCAACAGCGACTCGACGAGGACGACAGCGGCGACGAGGACGAGGCGACGCCAACCGAGCCCGAGTCCACGCCGACGCCGACGCCCACGCCGACCGAGACATCGGAACCGGGTCAAAACCCGACGCCGACGCCCACGCCGACCCGGACCCGGGCGCCGGGCGAGACACGGACCCCCGAGCGAACGGCGACGGGAACCGCGACGGACGACGACGATGGGAGCCAATTCCCCGAACTCCCGACCCGCGAGGAGACGACACTGGGCGTTATTGCCTTGCTAGGTACTGCGGCCGGACTGCGCCACGCCGGCGTCCCCGAGCGCGTCTCGCGTGGGCTGTGGCTTCGCTACCAGTCACCACAGAACCCGGCCGAGGACGTCGAGACGGCGTTCCAGCGGGCGATGTACGTCCTGAGCGAGCGCCACCGCGAGCGCCGCCCCGGCGAGACGGTCCGGGCGTATCTCGACGCCGTCGACGCCGACGACGATATCCGGCGGCTGGCCGAGCTGCGAGAACGGCTCCGGTACGGTGGGACGGTTTCGTCGGCCACAGCCGAGGAGGCCATCGCCATCGCCGACGGCGTCGTCGCCGAGCGGTAGCGACTGCGCGGGAGAAAGATTATTTACCCGTGTACCTGTTAGGGAGGACTAGGTAATGTCGAATGAAGCCTGCGCCTCACACGCGCCAGTGAATCCGGGCACCCGAAGCGCCAGCGGTGAACCAACTGCGACGACCGTCCGGGTGAACCGTGTCTGAGGTCTGCTCGACGTGCGGGCTACCTGAGGAACTCTGCGTTTGTGAAGACGTGGCCAAGGAGTCCCAGGAAATCACCATCCGCATCGACGAGCGCCGGTACGGCAAGGAGGTAACGATTATCGAGGGGTTCGACCCGAAGGACGTGGACATGGACTCGCTGTCCTCGGACCTGAAGTCAAAGTTCGCCTGCGGGGGAACGGTCGAGGACGGCCAGATAGAACTCCAGGGGAACCACACCGGTCGCGTCGAGGACTTCCTGCGCGACAAAGGTTTCAACGTCGCCTGACCAGCCGTCGTTTCGCCGGGTATCGACACACGGTCAGTGCCGACCGTGCCGATTGTCGCCCGCTCACAGATACGGGCCGACGATAGCGACGACCAACAGTCCGACGACGAAGCCGCTTGTCGCGTAGACGGTGAGCCGCTTGAGCAGCGGCGGGACCGTGTAGTCGACCCGGTCGCTGGCCGCGTCGATACTCTCCGAGAGAACGCGGCCACCGTCCAGCGGCCCGATTGGCAGCGCGTTCAGGAGCCCGACGTTCGCGTTGAGGAGCACGAGCCAGAAGCAGGTGTTCGTGACCGGACCGAGAGCCGCGACGGCTGCGGCCGTCGGCGCCTGCCCGCCCGTCGCCGCCCAGCCGAAGTAAGTGAGAAAGGCCTCGGTGGGCGAGGCCGTCAGCGAACTCATCAGGACGGCGCCCGCGAGGACGGTGACGACGAGGTTGTGCTGGACCCCGAGCGCGAACACGCGCATCCGCGTCCGGGCGGGGGCGTCCTCGAGTGCGTCGTCGGGGAGCACGTAGCCCGCAAGCGGGACGACTCCTAACAGGAGCGCGATGCCCCACTCCTGAACGGGGATGCCCTCGGCCCGGCAGGCCAGCGCGTGGCCGCCCTCGTGGACGACGGTGGCGACGACGAGCCCGAGGACGATGTAGGGGGTCGACGCCAGCGGCATGAACTCGTTGACGCCCGGAATCGCGATGGTGTTGACCGGGTCGTTCAGCGCCGTCGGCTCCCGGCCAAGCGCGTTGCCGGCGGCGACGGTGACCAGCACCACCGTCCCTACTTGAAGGACGAACAGAACCGCGATGGCGAGGTCACACCAGCGACGGACGCCGTTCCGGTCCGCGAACGCGTCGAACCGTTTCGACGTTCGGGTCGAGAACCAGTACAGCACGCCCAGCCCAATCTTCAGCGACGGCGGGAGCCGGGCGTTAATGGGGTCCTCGACGGCCTCGGCGCGGTCGCCGACGCGGCGAAACCAACCAGTGAGCCTACCCATGTTGTCAGAGCGACAGCGGCCGGCTACTACTGTGTTTCGAAGAACTGGAACAGGTCGTCCCGTTTGGCCTCGTGCAGGTGATGCCGGACGGCCTCGGCCAGTGCGTCGATGTTGCCCCGTTTAGCGCTGATGGGGGCGATGGTCTCCTGCCACTGTTTCCAGGGGGGATAGAGGCCCAGGCGGTCACAGAGGTCGTTCAGGCGCGCGTCTCTGTCGTCGACCTTGTCCATCTTGTTGACGGCGACGACTGGTTCGACGCCGACGTCCCGGAGGAAGTGAAACATCTCGACGTCGTGGGGAATCTCGTCGGGGCCGGAGTGGCGGTCGATGATGTCGATGACGCTCTTGCCGTCGACGACGAGGATACCGACGAGAATCTCCTCGGCGTTGTCCTCGACGTAGCGGACCACGCCGGTCTTGATTTGCTCGCGGACCTCGTCGGGGACGCCCTTCATGAAGCCAAAGCCGGGGAGGTCAGTCAGGACGAAGTCGGGGCCGGTCCAGTCGTAGTGGTTGGGGCTTCGGGTGACGCCGGGTCGCTGGCCGGTGTCGAAGGTGTGGCCGGTCAGCTCCCGCATCAGCGTCGACTTGCCGACGTTAGAGCGGCCGACGAGGACGACCTCGGCGCTCCGGTCGGGGCGTTCGTCGAACATAGCACGTCTAGGTGGTATTTCGCCGATGAGGGTTCCGGTTTCGGCACGGCCACCGTGGGTAGCGACGACCGGGCCAGCGCGGCCGGACAGCGGCGCGTACAGACCACCTGGGATTTTTGTTTCCGGCCGTCACACCGGTAGCCGTGCGGCTCGTACAGATTTCGGTCCCACAGGGCAAACTCGAGTCGGTTCAAGGGGTCCTGGACGACGAGGGCATCGATTACGTGGTCCACGAGGAGTCGAGCGGGCGAGGTATCGACTCGGTCGCCATGTTCCCGCTGCCCACGAACGCCGTCGAGCCCGTCCTCGCATCGCTTCGCAACGTCGGGTTGAGCGACGATACGTATACGGTCATCACCGAGGCCAACACGGTCCTCTCGAGTGACTTCGAGGCGCTGGATGAACGGTACGCCGAGGAGGAAGACGAGGACCGAATCGCCCGGGAGGAACTGACCGCTAAAGCCGAAGACCTCTCGCCGTCACTGCGGACGTACGCCATCATGACCGTCATCAGCGCCGTCATCGCGACGGCGGGACTGCTGCTCAACTCGCCGGCGGTCGTCGTCGGCTCGATGGTCATCGCGCCGCTCATCGGCCCGGCGATGACGGCCAACGTCGGCACCGTCGTCAACGACCGCGAGCTGTTCGTTCGCGGCGTGAAATTCCAGGCGTTTGGCCTGCTGCTTGCCATCGCGAGCGCGACCGCCGTTGCGTTTCTCGTTCGGACGGCGAACGTCGTCCCGCCGATAGCCGACGTGACGAGCGTCCAGCAGGTCCGCGAGCGGGTCGCCCCCGACTTCCTCTCGCTCGTGGTCGCGCTGGGGGCCGGCGCCGCCGGCGTCTTGAGCCTGACGACGGGCGTCTCGACGGCGATCGTGGGAGTGATGATAGCCGTCGCGCTCATCCCGCCGGCGGCGACGGTCGGCATCGGCATCGCGTGGGGCCAGCCCCTGGTCTCGCTGGGCTCCGGTGTCCTGGTGCTTGTGAACATCCTCTCTATCAACCTGGCCGTACTGGTCGGGCTGTGGTACCAGGGCTACCGCCCGGAACACTGGTTCCGGGAGGACGACGCCCGCTCGGCGACGGTCAAACGGATGGGGATACTGGTCGTCTCTATCCTCGTCCTCTCGGCGTTTCTGGGGGGCGTGACACTGGATACCTACCAGCGCGCGACCACCGAAGCGGCGATACAGGAACGGGTCGAGGGCGCCGTCGACCCGCCGCGACAGGTCATCACCGTCGAGGTCGAACACAGCAACGCCGTCCTCTTCCAGGAGCCCCGCCACGTCGTCATCACCGTCGGTATCCCGCCCTGGACCGACCCCCCGAGACTGGCAAGCGAACTCGACAGCGTGGTCGACGAGGCGGCCGACCGGGACGTCGAGACCTCCGTCCGATACATCACCTTTGAGCGCGGGTAGCACGCTCAAAACCGCGTTTGAGTGTCCGATTAGCTAAATACGTTCGGCCGCGCACTGAGTCGTATGGACACGCAATCACTCGCAGCAATCGGTGTCACAGCACTCCTGCTGGGCGGCGGGGTCGGCTTCGTCCTCGCGGACACGGGCGGGGGGCCGCCACCGGCGGCGGACAGTAGCACAACACCGGCAGCCGACAACGCCACCGTCAGCGTCGGCGCCGACGCGACGGTCGAACGGGCCCCCGACGAGGCGACGGTCACTGTCGCCGCCGTCGGCCGGGGCGAGACGGCAGACGCGGCCCGCAACGACGTAAGCGGTGACGCCGACGCAATCAGGACCGAACTCGAAAGCGAGGGCGCGACCGTCACCGCCTCGCGATTTACCGTCAGGCCGGAGTACGACTACCGCGACGGCGGCCGCGAACTGCTCGGCTACGTCGCCGTCCACACCGTCGAAGCTGAGACGAGCGACGTCGACTCGGTAGGGTCACTCGTCGACACCGCCGTCGACAACGGCGCCGACCGCGTGGAGGGCATCAGCTACAGCCTCAGCGACGAGACGCGGGCCGAGGCCCGCGACAAAGCCCTGACGACGGCGATGGAGCGGGCCCGTGGCGACGCGACCACGCTCGCGACCGCCGAGGACCGCAGCGTCGGTGACGCAGTGACGATTGGAACGAGCAGCGGCGGCCAGCCGGTCGTCCGGGCGGAGTACGCGACCGCAGCCGACAGCGGCGGCGAGACGACCATCGCACCGGGACCGGTCACCGTCGAAGTGAGCGTCCAGGTCACCTACGAACTGGAATAGCACCGTTCGGAGAGCTATTTGTCGTCGAAAGGCAGCTCGATTTCCCAGTCGACGGCCTCGATAGCCGCCTGCAGGACGCCGTCGACGTTGTCGTCTTCGGTGACGCTCATGAAGTGGTCGGCTTCGACGCCAGTCGAGCGGTCGCTCTTGTTGCCGACGGTCAAGACCGGCGCGTCGAACAGCCACTCGATGTCGTCGCGCAGTTCGAGTTGTTGCTCCAGTGGGTAGCCACACTCGCCGCTGGGGTCAACGAGTACCAGCACGGCGTCGGCGAGGTGTTCCAACGCGCTGATGGCCTGTGATTCGATTTCGTTGCGCTCCTCCGGTGGGCGGTCGAGCAGCCCGGGCGTGTCGACCAGCTGGTAGCGGATACGGTCGGCCTCGACGTGGCCGACGCGAATCTGGGTCGTGGTAAAGGGGTAGGAGGCGATTTCGTTGTCGGCGCGGGTCACCGTGTTGACGAAGGAGGATTTGCCGACGTTGGGGTAGCCCGCGACGACGATGGCGGGCTCGTCGGGCCGGATGTCGGGCAGCCCCTTCAGCGCGTCACGCGCTTTCGAGACCGCGTCGAGGTCCTCGGCGACCTGTTCGGTGATGTCGGCCATGCGGGCGAAGGCCTGCTTGCGGAGCTTGCGGGCGGTGTCGACGTCACTGCGGACCAGACGGCCCTCGTACTCCCGGCGAATCCCCTTTGCCTTCCGGCCGGCCCAGGAGATGTTCGAGAGGTGCTGTTTCAGCGCGTCGACGCCGGGGTCGTCGTCGGCCGGGTCGGTCTCGCTGATGACGGCACCGGCCAGTTCCACGTAGAAGGGGTCAAGCTCGTCGATAGTCGGCCACTGCGTGGCGACGTTCTCCAAGTTGTCCGAGATGATGTTCGAGGCGGTCATCAGCATCGATTGCTGGGCCTCGACACCCGTCTTGGACCCCGACGCGCGCGTCGCCCGCGAAAAGGCTTTGTCCAGTATCTCCTCGGCCCGGGGCGTGGTCGGGAGATTCTCGAAGGGATGGCTCATTGGGGCGTTCTTGACGGTCACCGGGTAAAAGGTCGTTCAATCGGAGTTCGCGCGGCTCGCGCCACTGATAGTGATTATTGTAGATTATTTCCGGGTAGCACCGACCCCGGGGCGAGCCACGTTTTTGCCCGTCCGGTCCCCAGGGCCGATATGGCACACATCGACGCCGGCGAGTTGCTTCCGAACGAGCACGTCCAGCGGATGGCTGCGGAAGGCGAAATCACACAGATGCACCGGGGCCACGAGTACGCCGACGAGGGCGACACGTTCGACATCGACGGGCGGACCTTCGAGGTGACCGACGTGACCCACCGCACGCTCGGGGACCTGACCGACGAGGACGCACAGCGGGAGGGGTCCGAGGACCTGGAAGCCTACCGCAAGCGGCTCAATCAGGTCCACGACCGCTTCGAGTGGGACGACGACAGCGAGGTCGTGCGACACAGGTTCGAGCCTGTGGGCGGCGAATGAGCGCGCCCGGAGACGGAATCGCGGACCGGCCTACCGCCGCTTGGCTAATTCCTCTCGCAGGTCCGAGAGGTCCATATCCTGCATCGAGAGCAGCACCAGCAGGTGATAGACGATGTCGGCGGACTCGTGGGCCAGTTCCTCGCGGTCGTCGTCTTTGGCGGCCAGAATCAGCTCCGTCGTCTCCTCGCCCAGTTTCTCCAGGACGGCGTTTTCCCCTTTCTCGTGGGTGAACAGCGAAGTCGTGTACGAGCCCTCGGGGCGGTTTTCCTTGCGGTCCTCGATGACCGCGAACACGTCGTCGATGACGTCTGCGTCGTCGCTCATACCTACACGTCGGCTGGGGCGCCCTTCAGCGCGTCGTTACACGACTGGCAGAGAGGCGTCGAAGCTGTGGATGGGACGAACCAAGGGCGATATCTACGGCCGTAGGCCGCAGTTCCAACGCGGCGAGCCGACTACCGCACGCCGGAGGCGTACGACAGGAGGCGACGCCGCGATTTTTCCCCAAGTTTTTGCCGCGGAGGCGTATCGAGCGCCGCGCGCTCGACCGCCGGAGCGTGCAAAAAGTGGGTGCTCAAAAAGTGGGTTTCTACGACTCCAGGCTGTCGAAGAAGGCCAGGTCGTGGATTCGGGGGTCCTCGGTCAGTTCGGGGTGGAAAGCGGTGCCGACGACGTGACCGTCCCGGATTGCGACGGGGCGGTCGTCCCACGAGGCAAGCACCTCGACGTCGGGGCCGACGTAGTCGATGACCGGTGCGCGGATGAACACCGCCGGGAACGGCTCATCGAAGCCCGTCACCTCGAGGGGGGCCTCGAAGCTGTCTTTCTGGCGGCCGAAGGCGTTGCGCTCGACGGTGGCGTCGACGATGTTCAGCGCGTCGACGCGGTCGTCGTGGGCGTCGCTGGCGGCGACGATGAGGCCGGCACACGTCGCGAGCACCGGCTTGCCCGCCCCGACGTGGGCGGCTATCTCGTCGGCGATACCCGACCGCTGGATGAGTCGGGAGATAGTGGTCGACTCGCCACCGGGCAACAACAGGACGTCACAGTCGGGAACGAGGCCGGCCTCGCGAATCTCGATGACCTCGGCCGACTCGTCGTGGGCCGCTGCGGCCCGCTCGATGGCCCTCGCGTGTTCGGAGACGTCGCCCTGGACGGCGAGGACACCTGCCCGTAAACTCATACTCGTCTTACGGCTGTGGCCCTCAAAACTCCCTCGTCTCGGTTGTCACCGCCTTGGTGTCACGAGCCAAACCGTTAGGTGGGGGGCCTACGACCATCTGCCATGGCTGAACGACCGCGAGACCCGGTAGACCGAAAGTCCGACCGGTCGGTGGACCTCTACGAGATAGCCGATTGGGAGGTCCGGTCGGTGTTCGACCGACTGGTGTATTTCCTGTACTACGCCGGCCAGTGGGCGCTGCGCGGCATCATCATCCTGCTGGCCCTCGCCATCCTCGTGTTTCTGATTGCCCCGCCGCTGGTCGGCGCGCTCGGGGCCCAGCCCCTCTTTGCCGTGCTCGCGGCGATGTCGGCGATTCCGGCACTGGTCCTCACGGCGTACATCTGGTACGCTGACGTGACCACCCAGGAGCCCCTGACCCTGCTCGTCGGGACGTTCATGCTCGGCGTGCTCTTTGCCGGCTTCGCCGCGATTCTGAACGGGGTGTTTCGAGGGCCGGTCCAGTTCGTCGGCTCGGGCTTCGGACTGATACCGTTTTTCGGGCAGGTCGTCTTCTTCTTTCTCATCGTCGGGCCCATCGAGGAGAGCGTGAAACTGCTCGCCATCAGATTGTACGCCTTCCGTGACGACCGGTTCGACGCGGTCATCGACGGCGCCGTCTACGGCGCGATGGCGGGACTCGGCTTTGCCACCATCGAGAACGTGCTGTACATCGTCCAGAACACCGAGATGGTCACCGGCGCGTTCCAGGTCATCAACGAGGGCAGCGGCATCGCGGCGGTGCGGGCACTTGCCGGGCCGGGCCACGTCATCTACTCGGCCTTCGCGGGCTACTACCTCGGGCTCGCGAAGTTCAACCCGGACGACGCCGGCCCCATCATCCTGAAGGGACTGCTCATCGCGGCGGTCATCCACGCGGGCTACAACTCGCTTTCGGGTATCGCAGTCGGCGTGCTGTCGGCGGTGTACGGGGTCAACCAGTTCATCGCGTTCGTCGTCTTCGTCGTCGTCTACGACGGCATCTTCATCCTACTCCTGTTGCGGAAACTCGACGCCTACCGGCAGGCCTACAAGCAGGCACAGCGCAGCGACGACCCGGAGAGCGACCCCGGCGTTCCCGACGTCGAGCCCTAACAGAGCTGTTCGACGTATTTCGCGACCACGTCGACCTCCAGGTGGACGGGGTCACCCACGGACTTCTCCGACAGCGTCGTCTCGTCGTACGTTGTCGGGATGATGGCCACGTCGAAGCGGTCGGCCCGGCGGGCGGCGACCGTGAGCGAGATGCCGTCGACCGTGATAGAGCCCTTCTCGACGAGGTAGGGGCGCTGGCCCGCTGGCAGTGAGAACGAGAAGGTCCAGTCATCCCCCTCCTGTTCGATACCAACAATCTCGGCCGTCGCGTCGACGTGACCCTGGACGATGTGGCCGTCGAATCGCCCGTCGGCCGGCATCGCCCGCTCCAGGTTGACCCGGTCGCCCTCCGCCAGGGTGTCGAAGAAGGTCTTCTCGAGCGTCTCGCGGGCGAGAAAGAACTCCATCCACTCGCCGTCGGCGTACTCCTCGACGGTCAGACAGGCCCCGCTGACGCTGATTGACTGGCCATGTGAAAGGTCTCCGAACGGCGTCCCGACGTGGACGCGCCGGCCACCCTCGTCGTCCGTTACGGCCAGTACCTCGCCCGTCGCCTCTACGATGCCGGTGAACATACCCGCCGGTAGGGAACTGCCGGGCAAATGGGTTTGGCTCTCCGTCAGCGTGCGTGGCGACTTCGCTATCAGCGGTGTGAACAGGCGAAGTAAGCACCGCGCGAACAGCGTGAGTAAGGCGCGCAGCGAGCCACAGTAGCCGAGCGCCTCGGGGGCTTTCTGGCTCTCAGAGGGAGTGGTAAGCGGACAGAAGCAATCCGCTCAGGCTTCGACTGCCTCTCGCTTCGCGTCCGGTTCCGCACCCAGTGCGAGTCGCACGCTCTCCTCGAACCCCGTCAGGTCGACCTCGATGACCTGCTCGATGCTGTCGTCCGTGACGACAACGCGGTTCTGGAGACCGTCGACAAGGGGCTTGGCAACGCTTACGTCCACGTCGGTCACCAGACCGAGCCAGCGGGCCGACAGCCCGGGCGAGAGGACGGGAACGGGGATGATGAGCGGGCGTCGACCGCCCAGAATCCGGGCCGTCGTCGTCAGTATCTCCTGATACGTGAGGACATCTGGGCCGCCGATATCGTATGTTTCGCCGGCGGTCTCGGGCGTTTCGAGGACGCCCACGAGGTAGGTCGCCACGTCGTCGATGTAGATGGGTTGACACTCCGTGCGGACCCACGAGGGCGTCACCATCACCGGCAGCCGGGCGGCGAGCTGGCGAATTATCCGGAAGCTCGCCGACCCCTCGCCGATGACGATAGCCGCTCGGAGCGCGGTCAGGTCGGCCGCGCCGTCGCCGAGCAGCCGTTCGACCTCGCGGCGCGATTGCAGGTGCTCGGAGAGCCCCTCGTCCTCGTTGCCCAGCCCGCCGAGGTAGACGATGCGCTCGATACCGGCGGCGTCGACGGCATCACGGAAGTTCCGGGCGGCGCGGCGGTCCCGCTCCTCGAAGTCCTCGCCGGCCCCCATCGAGTGGACGAGGTAGTAGGCCAGGTCGACGCCCGGAAGCGAGAGGTCGTGGTCAAGCACGTCGCCCTCAGCCACCTCGACGCCTGCGGGGGCGACGTAGCTCGTCGGGTCCCGCGTCAGCGCGACGACGTCGTGACCCCGGTCGACCAGTTCGGGCACGAGGTGGCTCCCGACGAAGCCGGAGGCACCGGTGACGAGCACTCGCATATCCGTAGCTTGGACTCCAGTGGCTTAACAGCCAGCCACGGGCGGGGTCAGTACCGGTCCCCTCACTGGGCTAATCGTCGGCGTCGGTCCGCGCCCGGCACCGCTTACGCTACGCCAGCGGGTAGCTCGACAGTGTCACCGACGCCCACGCCGGTCCGATTCGTCCAGCCACGATTCACTTCGAGGACGTACTTGCCCTGACCGGGGTAGCGCTCGCTATAGGACTCACCCTCCGGCGGCCTGGAGGCGTGGTGGATGGTGGTGATAGTTCTGTTCTCCGCGATGAAGATGATGTCCAGGTCGAAGTCCATCTCCCGCATGACGTAGGTCTGCGTGCCTTCTTCGGGATGGACAAACAGCATGCCCTCGTCCGGACCGAGCGACTCGGTGTCGCTGAGGCCGGTGTACCGTTGTCGCTCGTTGGCGGCGATGCGCACGTCGACGGTCGCCAGTGTCCGCGAGCCATCACACGCTGCGACGGCAGTCCGATTGGGCGGCGTGGTACACGGCGTGATTGTGTTGCTGTCGGTGTCGGTGACCGTCACCGTCCCCCGGTCGTACTCGCCGACGCCGACGACATCGACCCAGAGCCCGGTCTGGATGGCGAGGACTGCGACGGCGAGCGCGACGACGAGCCCGACGAAGGCGACGACTGCACGGCGTGCCATACCCGTAGCGTGGGCCAGGTGTGGCCTAAGCGTTCCGACCCAGAGAGAAAGCGTTATTCCTGCCGGTGGAAAAATCGGTAGTGCGGGTCCGTGGTCTAGTTGGTTATGACGTGGCCTTTACAAGGCCGAGGTCGGTGGTTCGAATCCGCCCGGACCCACTATTCCTGTTGCGAGCAATCCGCGAGTGATGGAGTCGTGACGGAGGATGGATTCGAGCCCAGAGAGCAGCGCTCTCGAGTCCTCTCCTCCGGAACGTGACACAACTGTCACGCTGTCACCTGGCGAAACCCACTTACCTACCGTTGTGGTACCACCACGCATGATAGACGGGTCGACGTGTCCCCGCTGTAGCGGCCACGTCTCGACGGACGACGGGACGGAGTACACCTGCGACGACTGCGGAGCAGCCTTCGACAACGCAGACCTCTTTCTCCCCTAGGGCGGCGGGGTATCGAAATCCTTTTTTCTACCCTCGTCGTCACTCGATATGCGCCGCCTTAGCTCAGACTGGGAGAGCACTCGACTGAAGATCGAGCTGTCCCCGGTTCAAATCCGGGAGGCGGCATATTTCGAACCCGTGAGCAACAGCGAACGGGTGAGAAAACGACGCCGACCGCGATTTGAACCCTGGAAGTCACAGCCCGCGCAGCGAAGCGAGCAGGACTGTCTTCCTCCGGTTCAAATCCGGGAGGCGGCACTCTTCTCCGAATCGTTCGGTAATGACCGTACAGCGCCCGATTTCGGCACTTTTTCCGAGTCACACAGGCCGCTGATTGGCCGTGTATGGAGATTGTTTGTCGGGACGATGGATATGTTTCGTCGTGGAGCGCGCCTTGACGGAAATGCAAGGAGAAAGCCTCGCGCTTTAGCGCGGGGATGAATCCGATACGATATATCCAAACCCACACGACTCACTCGCCCCGTAATCCCTACGTTTATTTTACTGTGACACGCATATATCATTTGTGAGCGACCGGCCACAACGAACGAACACGTACACTGCTGATCCGGTCAATGACCGGTATCGGGAGTGCTTGTTCGAGTGGCTGGCCGCCCATGCCCCACTCTGGAACCAGATCACCTATCGTCGTCGCCAGCAGTACTTCGACGAGGACGGCGACATATGGGACGCCGAATACACCGACCTGTACGATCAATACGCCCCAATCCTTGGGAAAGCGACGTGCCAGCAACTTGCTCGGAAAAACGCAGAGGCCTGGCGCAGTCACTTCGAACTCCTCTCACTGTACCGTGATGGATCGAATCAGTTAGTGACGGAGAAACCGTCACCGCCTGGGTATTGGGGCACTCGTGAGGACGGCTACGAGTTGCACGGTCTCGTCCGCAACGACCTGTACACGTTCGACTGGAACGAACAGCGAAGTGTACTTGATTTCGGTGTTGGTGACGTGCTTGAAGACCGGTACGGCTTTGATTACAACGAACGTCTCACACTCGAAGTCCGTGGTGATCCGCAGTGGCGTGGCGACGACAGTCGATTGGAGCTCATTTACGATGAGCACACTGACCAGCTTCGTGTCCAGCATCCCGTCCGCATTCACCCAGTCAATCTCAGACAACAGCGGGCGGATGCATTCACTCACACACTCGATTCCGAGAACACGACGCAGTCAGCAGCAATCGATGTCGGTGCAAACAACACGCTGGCGGTCGTCACGGAAGACGGTGACACTGCCGTGTATCATGCCCGCCCGGAGTTCAAACGGTTCCAGAAGCAATCGGAACGCATTGCAACACTTCACTCTGAACTCCCGGACGAACAGCACACCAGTAAGCAGATCCAACGGGTGTACGAGACACGGTCACGGCAGCGTACCCATAGTCGTGATGCAGCAGTCAAACACGCTGCGGAGTGGTTGCTTGAACGCAACGTCGATACCGTGTACGTCGGTGAGTTAACTAATGTCCTTTCGACGCACTGGTGTGCTGACGTGAACGAAAAAACGCATGCGTTCTGGTCACACCGCCAGCTTGTTGAGCGAATCCACCTGACACTCGGTGATGTTGGCATCACCGTGACGGAAACCGGTGAGTCTGAGTCGAGTAGTGAGTGTCCTGAGTGCAGGAGTGATTCAGTCACTCGGGATGGTGATTCGTTCCGGTGTGACGCGTGCGATCTAGAAGCGCATGCTGATGTGGTTGGGGCGTGGAACATGTTGCAGTCTGAAGTCGGGCCGATGGCGCGGCCTGCTGCCCTGTCTGCTGAACGCGGCAGGGACGCATCCACCGGTGGGGCGTACTGGCAGTGGGATGACCACGGCTGGATACCCGCGGGCGATGGGGAACAGTCGTGCTCGCTTGACCAACCCAGTATCAGCAAACCCGCAAGTTCACAGCCGGGGTAATCACCTGGGTGGATTACCCACGGAGGAATCCTCGCCGTTCACGGCGGGGAGGACGTCAAACTGGGACCGAGTCGACTGTTGGACTCGAACTACGTCGCGCGTGACTTCACCAGAAACGATGGGGTTGCTAACAGTTCACAGAGGATTCGGCTTTCACCAATGACGCGGTTTCTTTCGAGTGGTACGCCCTATCGTTTTCATCCACCCGCTCCTACCCGACTCCATGACTCTTGGCTCTACGTGGAACAACCTGCTCGAAAATGTTGAAGAGCTTCCGGCGGACGCAACCCTGATAACGCCGCTGTCGCGCAAAGCCTTCGGTGTCGAGGACGTGCAACAGCACCGAGTGTTGATTCAGTACCGGGACAACGACGAGACGATTCCACTCCAGAAAGAGCAGTTTGAGACACTTCACCGTCGTATCCAAGACTCGCGTGGCGATTTCGACCTTGACCGTCTTCCCCCCGACGCCGAACCCTACGCCACCGTGCTGTCCCTACACCCGCGCTTCGAGGTGGACGACCGAGGGGGGATGCTAACCGAAAGCGACCAGTCGACGGGGTCGCCACTGGTGGAAGCACAAGGGGACACTGACGACGCCGATGAAGAGCGCAAGGAACCCGACGTAGACGTGTATGCCGACGCTCTACTGCTGATTGATGTACTCGAACGTCATGACGTTACGACCCTCGAAGATACCGAGACACCGGCGCTGGTCAACCTCTACACCCTGCTGTCGGACGTGCAACGGAACGCCAATGACCTACGGAAAGAAATTCGGAGCGTCCTTCTCGACCACCTGCACCACGAACAGCCAGTCTCCGGGCAATATGGGTCCGTTCAACGCACCGCCCGTCGAAACCGCTCACTCAAAGACGATGAACTGGTGTTGAACGCCTTCGAGTCCGCCGGAATCGACCGTGAACGGCTGACCACTGTCGATTCGAGCAAGGTAGACGAAGCGCTTGACGTGACGGAAATTTCCGAGTCAGACGTATACGAGATTGAAGAGAGCGAGTACGTACGGAAAGCCGACGTTGACGAAGACGAGAAAGAAACGCGACTACAAGGGCTGAAAGACCAGCTTGCGGCTACAGAAGGCGAGGAAGCCGTCGAACTTCGCGCGGAAATCGAAGAACTCGAGGACCGGATTGCCGAACTGACGGAGTTCCAGTCGGGCCGGTCGTTCCACGAGTCGGCTACTGGTGGGTAGCTCGGCTACTGGTTTAACAGTCTACTCATTTACGGGGTCTGTGAGGGCGTCATACAACGATTCACATATTTGTTCTTCGCTTCCCTGATTTGCTCAATACAGATGACTCACTCACCGCTCGCTTCGCTCGCGGTTCGTTCGTCATACCGCAGAGAGACGCGCTCTCGCGCGTCTCGAACGGCAATCGACACTTGAAATAAGAGACGCCGTCGTGCTGACTCCATCCTCTAAGTCTTGTACGCCACCTGTGACAGAAACCGACCATTTTCTGTCGTCCGTTGCATCGCTCACCTGTCTCGAGCCATTCTGTGACCGATATCAGAGTCTGTGAACTATTCTATGACGCCCGGATAAACTAGTTGTCCGCGTCAGCTCTCGTCGGGCGCGTAGTAGTACTCGCCCGCCGACTTCTGCTTGCGGTCCAGTTGCGAGTCGGGCTTGTTGATGCGGGGCCGCGACGTTCGCTCGTCCCGTCGGAAGGTGATGTCGAGGTTCGCGAGGAACTCGTTCATCCCCTCGCGCATCCCCTGTGGCGGGGCCGCGTGGCCGTTCTTCGCGGGCTCGCCGTCGAAGACGAGCAGCCGGTCGGCCAGCAGGTCAATCATGTAGATGTCGTGGTCGATGACCAGCGCCGTCGCGTCGTGGTTCTCGGCGTAGCGCCGAATCGCCGACGTTGCCAGCACCCGCTGTTCGACGTCCAGATGTGCGGAGGGCTCGTCGAGCAGGTAGAGGTCGGCGTCTTTCGAGAGACAGGCCGCGATGGCGACCCGCTGGCGCTCCCCGCCCGAGAGGTCGGTGAGTTGCTGTTCCATCACCGCGTCGAGCTGGAGCGGGTCGGCGATTTCGGTCGTCCAGTAGGAGCTGCCGAAGTCGTCGGTAATCGAGGCGAGGAAAGCGTCGACCCGCATCGGCTGGTCGATTTCGATGTACTGGGGTTTGTAGGCGATGTCGAGCCGGCTGTCGACCTCGCCGCTGGTGGGTTCGAGCCGCCCGGCGAGCATCTTTGCGAACGTCGACTTCCCGATGCCGTTGGGACCCACCACGCCGAGCACCTCGCTCTCGCGGATGGTGCCGGCCTCGACGTCGAGCGAGAACTCGCCCTCGCCGTAGGACTTCGTGAGGTCGGGGTATTCGATGACGACGTCGCCCGTCGACCCGGGCCGGGGGGCGTGTTCCTCGAACTCGATTTCCGTCTGGCGGATGCGCATGTTCTCGTTCTCGAGGAAGCCCCAGAGATACTGGTTGATGCCCTTCTTCGTGGACTTGGGTGGCGTGATGATACCGAACGCGCCGGGCGAGCCGTAGGCGACGTTGATGTTGTCCGCAAGCAGGTCCAGGATGGCGAGGTCGTGCTCGACGACGAGCATCGAGCGGTCGCCGTCCTCGGCGAGGTCCCGAATCAGGCGGGCTGCGGTCATCCGCTGGCCGATATCGAGGTAGGGCGTAATCTCGTCGAGGAAGTAGAAGTCGGCGTCCCGGGCGAGCGTGGCGACCAGCGCGACCCGCTGGAGCTCCCCGCCCGAGAGGTCGTCGATGTGGTTGTCGACGACCGGGCGGATGCCGGTGCGGTCGATGAGCCCCGCTAAGGCGCCCCGCTCGTCGGTCTGTTCGAGTAGCTCCATCGCCGGCCCGTCGAACTGGTCGGGGATGCGGTCGACGTACTGGGGTTTGCGGGCGACGGTCACGTCGCCGTCGCGCATCTGTTCGAGGTAGTCCTGTAGCGCGGTGCCCCGGTACTCGTCGAGAATCTCGTCCCAGCTGGGTTCGGCGCCGTACCGGCCCAGATTGGGCGCCATCTCGTCGGCGAGGATGCGGACGGCCGTGGTCTTCCCGATGCCGTTCGGGCCCAGGATGCCGGTGACCTGGCCCTCGGCCGGCGACGGGAGCCCGTACAGCGCAAAGGAGTTCTCGCCGTAGCGGTGGACGGGGTCGTCGTCAAGCTCCTGGGGGAGATTGATGATTTCGATGGCGTCGAACGGACACTTGTTGACACAGATGCCACAGCTCTCACCCAGACATATCTCCTCGGAGATGCGGACCTGGTCGGGCTTGCCCTCGAACTCCTCGTCTTCCTCGTAGGTGTCGCCCCGTTTGACGATACACTCCTTCCCGCTCCGGTTTGGCGGGCAGTAGTTCATACACTCGTAGTTACAGCGGTCGGGCTGGCACCGCTCCAGGTCGACCACTGCGATGCTGTCGTCGGCCATCTCAAGTCCCCGCTGTCAGCAAAATTCCCCACGACACGAACCAGAGCGCGAACGTCATAAAGGAGATGTAGAGGTAGTCCTTGCCCGAGAAGTCGTCGTCCAAGATACCGATGCCCCGCAACAGCGGGAGCTGCACGAAGATGGCGGCGAGGACGACGAGCAGCCCGACAGTGTCGGTCGCACCGCTCGCCACGGCGTTCGAGACGAACGCCGCGCCGATACCGGCTATCGCCGTTATCGTCGTGACAGTAAGCCCCCGCATGTGGGAGCTCATTCCGTCCGCCGATTCCGTAGCCATACCCACATCTGGACGACCCGCAACCAAAAGGGGCGCGGTTCCGGGACAGAGCCGGGCCAGACCTGCGCGAGCGACGGTCTATCGGAGCTACTCCTCAATCTTTATGCATCCGGCGACATTCGTAGCAGCTAATGACGGAAACCGATGGGGAGGGCATCACGGACCTACCACCCAGCGCGAAGCTCGTCTACAAGGTACTGGAGTACGACGGGCCGCTGACCCAGAAGGGCATCGTCGAGGAGTCGATGCTCTCGGCCCGGACGGTCCGCTACGCGCTCGAACGACTCGACGAGGTGGGAGTTATCGAGGAGGACGTCTACTTCGCCGACGCCAGACAGAATCTCTACGAACTGACAGAACTCTCCGCCGACCAGGCCGACCCCGCCATCTCGGATTGACGCTTCTACCGCCGTTCGTCTGTACAGGCCGGACAGCGCCGGTGTCCGTCACCGACTCGCGTTCTGCAGAACCCACAGCCTCGCCTCGACCGGTTCCGTAGCGACGCACGGATACCCCTGCGGACGCTCATGCCAGCTCTCCACAGGACCGACACCGTGCGCGGTTCGCCGACGGGTCATACACCAGTGCGATTTCGCGACAGTAGCGACAGTAGCGGTCACTCGACATCTCCGCAGTCTCGGTAGCCGCCGACAGCGTCGTCGATTCGACGGCGTGTGATTCGTTCACTGCCATGTCAACACCAACCACAGATACACGGAAAAGTGCTGTGGACATACATATAGGAAAGTCCTTATATTCTATTTCCATCTATGGATATCTCCGAACTGATGGTAAAAACACAGTGATAACTGGCGCAGATATGAATAAATGTGTCTATAGAGTGCTTACGACGGCACGACGGTAATCGTACTGCCACGGTCGATAGCCCGCTCCAGTTCCTCGGCGATGCCGGAGCCACGGGAAACCTGAATCTCGCCGCCCCGGGAGACCGTCGCGGTAAAGAGGTACTCGCCGTCGGCCTGGACTTCGACAGTGTCGCCCGAATGCCCGTTGAGCGGAATCATCACGTGGCGGGAGGTGACTTCGGGCTGGACGATTTCGCCCTGCTCGCCGCCGCTGTCTTTCTGCGGGCCGCCCGAGGGCCCCGTGGGTTTCTCGTCTAACGTGCGCACGTCGATGTCGATACCGAGGCGGTTCTCCACGTCGGTGATGCGACCGCCGCCCTTCCCGATGACCTGCGGGATGTCGTCCTCCTCGACCCAGACGACGGCGGTGTCGGGGCCGCGAAGCTCCACGTCGACGTGGCCGCGCGCGATGGAGCGAATCTCGCGCTCGACCTCCTGTTTGGCCAGCCGGTCGACGCCCGAGTCCTCGCTCTCGTCGTCCTCGTTGAGCGGCACCGTGACGACCTGGCGGTTGAACGTGTAAATCTCGTACTCGGGCTGGCCGGTCTCGAAGTCCCGGACCACGATGACGGGTCGGGCGAGGTCCTCCTCCATCAGCCCGTGGGGGACCTTGACCTCGGTCTTGACATCGTAGACGGTGTGGACCTGGCCGGCCTCGATGTAGACGACGGTGTCGACAATCTGGGGGATGAGACCCAACTCCACGCGGCCGATGAGCCGCTGGAGGGCGTCGACGGCCCGGGTGGCGTGGACGACCCCGACCATCCCGACGCCCGCCAGTCGCATGTCCGCAAAGACCTCGAAGTCGTCGGTCTTCCTGACCTCGTCGTAGATGGTGTAGTCGGGGCGGACCATCAGCAGGGAGTCGGCGGTCTTCTCCATCGAGCCGCCGAGCGCGGTGTACTGCGTGATTTCCGGACCGACCTGGAGGTCCCTCGGTTTCTCCATCGTCTTGACCGAGTAGTCCGAATCGACGAGGAACTCCCCGACGGCCTGGGCGAAGGTGGACTTGCCGGCGCCGGGCGAGCCGGAGATGAGGACACCACGCTGCTGTTCGGTAAAGCGCGCGCGGAGCTCGTCGGCGTGGTCGTAGTCGTCGAGGACGGTCTTGACGACCGGTCGGACGGCCGTTATCTCGCGGGCGTCCGAGAACGGTGGCCGGGCGATGGCGATACGCATGTCACGGAACTGGACGATGCTCATGCCGGGCTCGTCGAGTTCCAGAAAGCCGTCGGGCGAGTCACGGGCGGCGTCGATGATGTCCTCGGCGTAGCCACGCAGCTCTTCTTCGGTGGCGACATCGTCGCGGATGGGCTGGTAGTGCATGTCGCCAATAGAGCCCTTCTTCGCGTAGGGTTTGACCCCCACCTTCAGGTGGACGCTCATCGTCGCCTCGTCGAAGAAGGTCTCGATTTCGAGGTGGTCGACGCTGCGGCCACGTGGTTCGATGAACTCCACGTCCAGCCCCTTCGCGCGGGCGACTTCGGCCTGCACGTCGTCGCTCGTGACGAGGGTCGCCCCCCGGTCGCCGGCGATGTCGCGGATGAGCGCGTCGATTTCGCCCTCGCCGGCGTCGCGCTTCTCGATGGCGTCGGGGCGGCGGCCGACGTACTCCACGTCGATGGTACCGCTCTCGGCCAGTTCCACCAGCGCCTGAAGCTCTTCGAGCCCCTCCCAGCCGGTCTCGCGGCCGTCGTTGGCCTGTGCTTCGAGTTCGCCGACGACCGCCTCGGGGACGACGACCGTCGCGCCCGCAAAGCCCATACCGTTGCCCTCGCTATCGGCATCGGCGTCGGCGGCAACCTGTGTGGACACGCGGCCGTCGATGACCACGCTCGTGTCCGGGACGATTTCCATACCCCCCGGTATGGCGCAGGCGGTGAAAAGGGTGTGGAGTCGGTGTCGCCGCTTCGGCGGGCGTTCCGGGGGTTATCGTCGCCACCCGCTCGCCGGCCTCGACCTCGCCGTCGAGCCGGTCGATGTGACCCTGGACGACCATCAGCCCGTTGAGCAGGTCGTGGCGTAGGGCGCTGTTGAAAAACCGGAATCGCGGACACCGGGACTCTTGGCCCGCCGGGTCTATCGACCGGTATGGACGTCGTTTCACTCACCGAGGACCTCGTCGCGATTCCGAGCCACGACGACGAAACGGCCGCCGGCGCGTTCGTCGCCGACTGGCTCCGCGAACACACCGACGCCGCCGTCTCCCACGACGACCACGGCAACGTCATCGCCCGCAAGGGGCCGGCCGAGCGGTCGCTTGCCCTCGTCGGCCACCACGACGTGGTGCCGCCCGACGAGTCCCAGGTCGACGGCGAGGGGGCGTATGTCGTCCAACAGCGAAACGGCAGTCTCTACGGCCGGGGGACCGCCGATATGAAGGGGTCGCTCGCGGCGGCGATGCTGGCCTTCGCCGACGCCGAGGTGCCGGACACAGCGGCCCCCGCAACCGGCGAACTCGTCTTCGCCGCTTTCGCCGGCGAGGAACGGGGCGGCGTCGGCTGTCGGGCCGCCATCGCGGACGGGTTCGAACCCGACACTGCGGTCGTCTTGGAGGGGTCGACTGGCTACTCCGCGCCAGGGGTGACAGATGTGGCTGTCGCCCACAAGGGTCGGCGGGGCTCGACAATCGTCGCCGAGGGCGAGGCGGCCCACGCCAGCGAGGTCGAGGCCGGCGAGAACGCCATCTACCGGGCGACCGACGCGGTCGACGTGGTCAGGGGCCTCGACTTCCCGACGACTGCGGTGCTGGGCCACGAGCTACGGGGGAGCGTCGCCATCACGGAAATCGACGGCGGTTCGGCCTGGAACGTCGTCCCCGAACACTGCGAGGCGACCGTCGACGAGCGGACGGTCCCCGGTGAGCGAGCGCCCCTCGAGCGCGTCGAGAGTATCGAGGGTGTCAGCGTGCGAGTCGACCAGGACCTCCCCCCGATGGCCTGTGGCGACGCCGACTTCGCCGAGGCAGTGCTCGACGCCGCCGCTGCGGTCCAGGACGGCGAGCCCGAACACGTGGTAAAGCCCCACGCGACCGACGCCGGCTGGCTCGCCGCTGCGGGCACCGACTGTGTGGTCGTCGGCGCCGCCGAACCCGGCGAGGCCCACACCGCCGACGAACGCGTCGCTATCGACGTGCTGGAACGCTGTCGCCGAATCTACGACGGGGTCGTCGCGTCGTGGCTGGGCTGACTCGGCCCTGATATCCCGCGAAAACGTGTCTAATCCGACAGTATTTCGGTCGGTCCGACCCAGTTTCCCGTGTATGTATCCGCCGGACACCACGCGCTCGCCAGTCACCCGTCGGGCCCTGCTCGGCAGTACGGTCGCTGTCGCCGCCGGTCTCGTCGGCGCGAGCGGTACAGCGGCCGCGAGCCAGTCGCCGGCCGCTACGGTCGTGTCACAGAACGCGTATCTCGGCTTCGACATCGTCGAGCTGTTGGGAGCTGAGTCACTGGCCGAGGTCAGGACGATTACCGGCGGCTTTCTCGGGGATATCGAGCCCGAACTGTACGCGGCCCGCGCCGACGCCATCGCCGAGTCGGCCGCGACCGCCGACGCGGACGTGGTGGCGTTACAGGAGGCGGTGTTGCTCCGGCGCGGGCAATCGGGGGCGGATGGCTCCGAGTCGGGCGACGTGGTGGTCGACCTGCTTGACGGGATTCGGACGGCACTCGCCGAGCGGGGGCTCGACTACACGGTTGCCGCCGAGTCGGTGGCAAACGATATCGAACTCCCCGCCGAGACCGACGACGGCCCGGCCACCCTCCGAATCACCGACCGGGACGTAGTTCTCGTCCGGAGCGACCTCGACACCGCCGACCCGGTGGCGGGGACCTACGACGCGGCACTGGAACTCCCGATACCCGAGAGCGACCGGACGCTGCCCATCACTCGCGGCTACAGCGCGGTCACCGTGACCGTCGGCGGCATCGACGTCGGGGTCGTCTCGACTCATCTGGAGTCCGCGTCGCCGCGATACCGGCACCGGCAGGCAGGGGACCTGCTCGACGCCCTCCCCGAGACGGGGCCAGTGGTCGTCTGTGGGGACTTCAACAGCGCCCCCGGCGAGGCGGCTTACGACCGCTTGACCCGGTCGCTGACCGACCCTCACGCAGAACTTCGGCCCGACGCGACCGGCGCCACCTGCTGTCAGGCCAAGAACCTCCAAAACGACGAGTCGCTGCTCGACCGCCGCATCGACGCCATGCTGTACCGGGGCGGCGTCCGCCCGATGGCCATCCGTCGCGTCGGTCACCGGCCGGACGACCGCATCAGTGTCGAGGTCGACGGGGAGACAGTCAGGGTGTGGCCCTCGGACCACGCGGGCGTCGTCGGGAGCTTCGAACTCTCCGCGACGGCGTCGTCCACGGTGACCCCGTCCCGGGCGCAATCGTCCCCCGCTACGGTCCCGGACAACGTCACGACGACACTGCCGCCGGATTCGAACGCCACGGGCGCGTCCGGTCCCGGGTTCGGCGCCCGGTCAGCGCTCGTCGGCCTCGGGATGGGTCTCGGCGCGTGGCTGCGACGGCGGACCCGGTGAGGGGGCGCTTTCGGAACTAACAGCGGCATGCCAGGGAGCGGTGTCGGACGACAGCGGCCTCCCTCCGATTCGAAAGATAGACGATGCGACGTATGGGACGCTACCGCAGAACCCATATTTGCGGCGACTGCTCCGGGTGAAGCGGTGGTTCCTATTCGTCGGGCCGTTTGATGCCAGCCGGACGATGAAGGATTTTCAAGAAACCGCTGATTACGAGCGCTGACCCCGCTCAAGTTTCCCGTGAGAAGCATCGCCCGGGTACGTCGCCGGCAGTGAAAGGCGTTCCATAGCCGGCGGAGTCTTTCCGCCGGCAACGCGTCTATAGGCGCGCCGGTCTAAGTCCCTGCCATGGCAACGACGAGCGAGACCTACGAGCAGTTCCTGGAGCACGTCCGGCAGCTCCACTACGTTTCCGACGCAGGCAGCGTCCTCCAGTGGGACCAGCAGGTGATGATGCCCGAGGGCGGCACTCCCGCCCGCGCCAAGCAGTCTTCGGCCCTCTCGACGCTGCACCACGACCTGCTGACCGACGACCGGCTGGGCGAGTGGCTGGACGAACTCGATGGCGCGGAGCTAGACGGCGAACAGCGAGCCGTCGTCCGTGAGGTCCGCCGGGACCACGAGCGAGCGGTGCGGGTCCCCGCAGACCTCGTCGAGCGCATCTCGGAGGCCTCCTCGAACGCCCTCCCGGTCTGGGAGGAGGCAAAAGCCGAGGACGACTTCGAGACGTTCGCCGACACGCTCGAAGAGATGGTCGAACTCCGCCGGGAGTACGCCGCCGCCATCGACCCCGACCGCGACCCATACGAGGTGTTGTTCGAGGAGTACGAGCCGTACCTGGGCATCGACACCGCCGAGCAGGTCCTCACGCGCCTCCGCGAGGAACTCGTTTCCCTCATCGACGACGTCGCCGACAGCGAGGTGACCCTCGCGGACCCCTTCTCTGGCACCTACGACGACGACACCCAGCACGGCCTCGTCGAAGACACGCTCGACACGCTTGGCTACGACTGGGACCACGGCCGACTGGACACCGCGCCCCACCCGTTCTCGACGGGGACGCAGTTCGACGCCCGCGTGACGACCCGGTTCAAACCGTCGGACCCGATGGACGCCGTCGGCTCGACCATCCACGAGTTCGGCCACGCCACGTACACGCTCGGGTTACCCCGAGAGGACTACGGCACGCCGCTGGGCGACAATCGGGACCTCTCGGTTCACGAGTCACAGTCCCGCTTCTGGGAGAACCACATCGGCCGCTCGCAGCCGTTCTGGGAGCTGTTCGGCGAGACGGCCAACGACCGCCTGGGCACTGACGCCTCGCCCCGCGAGTTCTACGAGGCCGCAAACACCGTCCATCCTGACAACCGCGTTCGGGTCGAAGCGGACGAACTCACCTACCACATGCACATCGTGTTGCGCTTTGAAATCGAGCGCGACCTGATTCGGGGCGACCTGGCCGTCGAGGACGTCCCGCAGGTCTGGAACGAGAAGATGGACGAGTATCTGGGTGTCCGTCCGGACACCGACGCCGAGGGCTGTCTGCAGGACATCCACTGGACCAACGGCGCCATCGGCTACTTCCCGACCTACACGCTCGGGTCGGTGCTGGCCGCCCAGCTCGACCACCATCTTCGGGCCGATATCGGCGACGTGGACGCGCTGGTACGTGCGGGCGATTTCGACCCAGTCCACGGCTGGCTCACCGAGCACGTCCACCGCCACGGCGCTCGCTACGAGACCGCCGACCTCGTCCGGGAAGCGACTGGCGAGTCGTTCACCGCCGACCACTTCCTCGCGTACGCCGACGAGAAGTACCGAGACCTCTACGACTGCTGATGTGAAACTGGCACCCGATTCTGGCCGACTCACAGCTCGGGGCAACGGACGTCTCAGCAAGTGCCGCGCAACAACTGATACTGCCGGCAGTATGAGACGGATTGGTGTGGTCTGTGCCGACCGCCGTCAGGATAGGAGGTCGCGGAGACGGGCCTGCTTGCGTGCCTGGTAGATGCCCACGCCGGCGACGAGACTGACGAGGACCCCGACGAGGATGGCGCCAGTCGCCTGCCCGGACCGGGAGTCTTCGAGGTATGCCTCCCCCGGCGAATCGGGGTCGACGTACGCCGTCACGCGTTCACCCACCGCGTAGGCCGACAGTCGTTCCTCCGCAATAGCCCTGTCCTCGTACTGCGGTTCGGCGTCGCCCGGATAGATTCTGTTCGAGGTGTAGCGCTGCTCCCGGAACTGGTACTGGAACGTCACCACCGGGACGTACGATGTCCGCCCCCGCGACGCCTCTATCGATTCGATGCTGGTATCGGTAACCTCGGCACTCACCTCCACTCTGTCGTCCAGCGCTGCGGTATCGGTCACGTACGTGTAGGCCCCGACCCCGAGCATTCCGACGCCGACAAGGAGGACGAAGACGCTCATTGCTATCCCCGGCTTCGGTGGCCGTACGGGTAACCCCATACCGCCCCGCCTGCCCTTCTCGGGCTCTTTCCCACTACTCATACACTACCTTGGTGGCCCAGGTGAATAACTCTCAGGCCCACGACAGGAGGCGGTCGGGGGGCTCGCTGCGCTCCTCGGCCTTCGGCCTGCGGTGCTTACGTCGCCCGCCTTCCCGAAGCCAGCCACCGGGAGAGCTCGCTCTCCCGAGCAGTCGGCGCACAGCGCCGACAACGCCCCTTTCAGTCCCACCCGCACTGATTGACCAACCGGCATGGGCGGGACTGAAAGGGGCCGACCGCTCGACGTATGAGGCGAAGCAAGCACTGCAACGAACGGAGTGAGTGAAGCGCGCAGCGAGTCGCAGCAGTCGAGCGGTCGGGGGCTTTCTGACTGGTGACAGTCTAAATCGCCTAACTAAACACCACCCGGCACCCCATCCCGTCGTTTATATCCGCCGGTGGCCAACACGCCCCTATGCGGCCGGACCTGGACCCGGAACAGCTCGACCGCTACTCCCGGCACATCATCATGGACGACGTGGGGCCGGCGGGGCAGGCGGCGCTGCTCGATACCGACGTGCTCGTCGTCGGTGCGGGCGGGCTCGGGTCGCCGGTCCTGCAGTATCTCGCCGCCGCCGGTGTCGGCCGGCTCGGCATCGTCGACGACGACCGCGTCGAGCGCTCTAACCTCCAGCGCCAGATTATCCACGCCGACAGCGACGTGGGCCGGCCGAAAGTCGAGAGCGCCCGCGAGTTCGTCACCGACCTGAACCCCGACGTAACCGTCGACACCCACGAACTGCGCCTCGCGGCCGGCAACGCCGCCGACCTCGTGGGCGACTACGACATCGTCGTCGACGCGTCGGACAACTTCGCCACCAGATTTCTGGTCAACGACGCCTGCACGCTGGCCGGGGTCCCGTTCTCACACGGCGCCGTCTTCCGGTTCGAGGGGCAGGTGACCACGTTCACCGGCGAGGGCCCTTGCTACCGGTGTCTGTTCCCGAAGGCTCCGCCGGCCGGTACCGTACCCGACTGCTCGACGGCCGGCGTGCTCGGGGTCCTCCCGGGGACTATCGGCTGTCTGCAGGCTACCGAGGTCTGTAAGCTCGCGATGGACTACGGCGAGTCACTCGACGGTCGGCTGCTGGCGTTCGACGCCGGCTCGATGTCAGTCGACGAGGTCCCTATCGCGCCGAACCCGGACTGTCCGGTGTGTGGCGACGACCCCGCTCTCACCAGCGTGGCCGACGCGAGCTACGACGGGCGCTGTGAGCTGTAGTCGGATTTTCACTCGCGATAATCGGGGGCGTGTGTTTAGGTCAGTGTAGCAGAAAGCTTGCGCAACGGCCACCAATGTCTACCTCGTCGCCATCCAGATTACCGGCGCGGCTGCACCGCCCCGGCTACGTCGAACTCGTCTTCGCCATCGTGTTCGTCTGGGGAACCGGCGACCTGTTTTCCACCTTCGCGGCGCTGCATTTCACCGGTATCTGGGCCGAGACGAACCCGCTGGTTCGGACGCTGCTGGCCCACCACCCGCTCTTGCTCGTCGCGCTGAAAGGCGCCGTCATGCTCGTCGTCGGACTCGTTCTCTTCCGGTACCAGGCTGCCGTCGAGCAACTGCCCCGATGGCGGCTGCTGCTTGGCGGCCTCGCCGGGGTCGGTACCGGCGTCGTGGCTGTCAACCTCTACGTGGCCCTCGCGGCCGCGCCGGTCTGAGCCAGCCCGCCGGCCTCATACGGTTTATCGTAGATTAGTTCCGGATATCGCATGCGGGGTCGGCAAGTACCGGCAAATCGCTACAATAATCCGTATCAGGCTCGCAGCGGCGCCAGTTCGACCGCCGTGTCCCGGGGTGGCCTGTCGAACAGTGCCGGATGGCACAGCGCCGCCAGATATTCGAGCGTGTCGACCAGTCGCGGCCCCGACCGATTGACGTAGTGGTGGCCGTCCACGACGTAGGCCCGCCCCTCCCGGACCGCCCGGAGGTCGTCGAACCCCGGTCGGTCGGTCAGGTCGGCGAGGTTCTCGCGGGTCTGGTCGATGTCGAAGCCACACGGGGCGGCCACCAGCACGTCGGGGTCGTAGGCCCCCACCTCGGCCCACTCGCGGGGCCGGGAGTGGGCGCCGTGGTCGGCCATGCCGTACTCGCCCCCCGCCCGCTCGACCATCTCGGGAATCCAGTGGCCCGCGACCATCACCGGGTCCAGCCAGTCCAGCACGGCGACGGTCGGGGTCGAGTCGGCGCGGGCGACGGTCGTCTCGACGGCCGCGACACGGCCGCGGAGTGTCGCCACGAGTTCGGTCGCCCGCTCGTCGCGGTCGATGGCCGCGCCGACGCGGTGGATGCTCTCGAAGAGGTCCTCGAGGCTGTGGACGTCGAGGGTGAGCACCTCGGCGTCGAGTCCCAAGTCCGCGACGGCTGCAGCTACTTGCACGTGGTCGACGGCACAGACGTCACAGACGCCCTGTGTGACGACCACGTCGGGGTCGACGGCTGCGAGCGTCTCGCGGTCGATAGCGTAGACGCCGTCGCCGTCCTCGGCCTCGGCGACCTGTTCGTTGATTTCGCTGCTCGAGGCCTGGGGGTCCACCCGCGAGCGGTTGACCGAGGGCTGCTCGCGGGCCGCCGGCGGGTAGTCACACTCGTGTGAGACCCCGACCGGCTCGACCCCGAGCGCGTAGACGATTTCCGTCGCGGAGGGCAGCAGTGTAACGACGCGCATGTGGTCGCTACGGTCGCCCGGACCTAAAGCCCCCGCGTCGCTGGGACGGCAGGTACCACTGTTCCCGATTAGGCGCTATCAAATGGGTTGTCGGCAGCGACCGCATCGGTCGTCCCGGCGTCAACGGGTTCGAAGTCGTCGAAAACCCCGTCGCGCTGCTGGAGGACTTGCACCTGCAGTGTCCCTCTACGCCTTCGTTACGCTTACCCCCGATGACTGCGGAGTCGCTCGTATGAACGTCAAATCCCGCCACCACCTCCGCTCGGATGCCGTCGCCGACATCGCCGACGCGCTCGCGGACAACCTCGGCGTCGACCTGGACGCCGACAGCTTCGAGAAAGTGGAGTTCGAGGACAGCGACTGGGACGTCGTCCTCGTCGACGGGGAGCCGTTTGTGCTCTATGTTGCGGAAAATGAACCCTTCCTCACCGTCCAGGGCGCCAACGCGCACCCGCCCGAGAAACACGTCGTGACTGTCGACACCGGTGCCATCTCTTTCGTCTCCGACGGTGCGGACATCATGCGACCGGGTATCACCGAGGCCGACGACGACATCAGCGAGGGCGACCTCGTCGCCATCAACGAGGAAGCCCACGGGAAGTTCCTCGCCATCGGCCGGGCGATGGCCGACGGGTCGGAGATGGTCGGTGACTCGGGGAAGGTCGTCACATCTATCCACCACGTCGGCGACGACCTGTTCGACTTTTCGGTGTAGTCGCTGCCGGTCCCGTCGGCGAATAGTTCTACCGTATAGTGGCGGATGAAAGTGCGTCTGACGAAAAGTTGAAACGGGTAGCGCCCGGCTGCCACGTTATGGGACTAATGAGCAAGATTCTCGGCGAGTCGGGGTCGTCCCGCCAGACCGACGACTACGTCGAACTGAACGCCGACAACTTCGACACGTCGGGTGTAGAGTCCGAGCGCCAGGTCCGAATCGCCCGTATCAGCGGGTCGAAAGACGTCATCGACATCAAGGACGCTGTCTACGACGGCGACATCGTGGTCGCGGATATCACCCGCCACTCCACGCAGGACAGCACGATGGAGCGCATCAGCGACGAACTCAAACAGGTCGCCAACGAGGTCGGCGGCGACATCGTCCAGAAAGACGACGACCAGCTCATCATCACGCCGGCCGGGGTCACCGTCTCGCGCGAGCGACTCGGCCAGTAACACCCGCGTCACCCGCTTACACTGCCGTCACCGCCGGAACGGTTCAATGTCTTTTTCGGTCCCCGGCCGATACGGATGGTAATGACCGACCCGGCGATTCGAACAGGCGACCTGCGGAAACGCTACGGCGACGTACAGGCCCTGGACGGGCTGGACCTGACCGTCGACCATGGCGAGTTCTTCGGACTGCTCGGTCCCAACGGCGCGGGCAAGACCACCTTCATCAACACCCTCGTTGGCCTCGTCCACAAGGACAGCGGCACCGCCGAGGTTTTCGGCTTCGACGTCGAAGACGACTACCGCGAGGTCCGGGACCGTATCGGCCTGGCGCCCCAGGAGTTCAACGTCGACCGCTTTTTCCCCATCATCGAAGTCCTAGAGCACAAGGCCGGCTACCACGGCATCGGAAGCGAGGAGGCCCGCCGCCGCGCCGAGGACGCCCTCAAGACCGTCGGCATCTGGGAGAAACGCGACACCCGCTTTGACTGGCTCTCCGGTGGGATGAAACGCCGGTTCGTCCTCGCACGCGCGCTGGTCTCGAACCCGGACCTGCTGATTCTGGACGAGCCCACGGCCGGCGTCGACGTCCAGTTGCGCCACGACCTCTGGGACATCATCAACCGGATGAACGACGAGGGGACCACCATCCTGCTGACGACTCACTACATCGAGGAGGCCGAGCGCCTCTGTGACCGCGTCGCCATCATGGATAGCGGACGGAAAGTCGAGGTCGCCGCCCCCGACGAGCTGATGGCTCGTGGCACCGACACCATCGACATCGGGCTGGCCGACCCGCCACGGACCGCGCCTCGCCTCGACGTCGAGGGCGTCACCGAGGTGGCCATCATCGACGACGGGCTCTCCGTCACCGCCGCCGGCGGGAGCCAGACCGCCCCCGCGCTCATGCGGGCCCTCGAACAGCAGGGCCACACCGTCACCTCGCTGGACATCCGGCGGGCCTCCCTCGAAGAGGTGTTCGTGGACCTGACCCGCGACGACCGCGAGTACGCGGAGGTGTCGGCATGAACAAGAACACCGTTCAGTTCGCGACGCTGGTACGACGGGAAATCCTCCGGTTCGTGCGACGCCCGTACAACACGTTCCTCCCGCCGATTATCACGAACACGCTGTATTTCTCCGTCTTCGGCGTGATACTCGGCAGCCGAATCGGGGAGATTGCGGGCGTGAGCTACCTCCAGTTCGTGCTGCCGGGGCTGGTCGTCCTTGGAGCCATCTCGGACAGCTTCGAGAACGCCTCCTTCACCATCTTCCACGGGCGCTGGAACGACTACATCCAGGCCGTGTTGACCTCGCCGATGTCGAACCGGAGCATGGTGACGGCCTACGTTTCCGCGAGCGCGCTCAGAGGGATTGTCACCTCGCTGCTGATTGTCGGTGTCGGACTGGTGTTTACCTCCGTCCCCCTCGCCAATCCGCTGTATCTGGTCGCGTTCCTGCTGGTCATCACCACCCTGTTTGGCGGTCTCGGCGTCGTCGGCGGGCTCTGGGCGAGTGACTTCGACTATCTCACGGTGATGAATCAGTTCATCCTCCGGCCGCTGGTGTTTTTCGGGGCGGTGTTTTACTCGCTCAACGTCCTGCCGCCGCTCTGGCGGAACGTCTCCCTGCTCAACCCGATGGTCTACATGGTCAACGGCGTGCGCTACGGGATGATTGGCGTCACGGAAATCGACCCCAACACGTCACTGGCTGTCCTGACCGGCGTGACGGTTATCGTGCTGGCAATCGATTTCCTGCTGTTCAAGCGCGGCTACGGCCTGGCCGAGTAGCGGTTCGGACCCGGCTGGCACTACTGGGTTCAGAAAAACGGACGTGCCAAAGTGGCCGGATTGGGGCCGCTTCCGGCGGAGCGGACAAACTATGACAGGGGACGACCCTGCAGGGAGCAGGTTCGTCGGTGGTCCGGATACTTCTGTTCGCCTCCGGCGGGGCGTGTGCCAAACTATGGCACGGAGCTATTTAGGCATGTCGGCAGAGTATCATCAGAGATAGCGGGAGTTTAGACGTTGTCGGGGGCGTCAGCGTCGTCCTCGACGTCGCGTTTCAGCGAGTCCCGACGGGCCTTGGCGTCGCGACCGGTCGCCTCCTCGAGGAAGTTGTTCTTCTTGCTGACGGCGTCTTCGGCGGCGTCGACGTGCCCCTCGGCGATGACCTCTTCGGCCGGCCGTTCATCGATGTGCAGCGCTAGCTTGTCCTTCTTGCTGCCATACGCGACCGTGCCGGCGACGACGCGCTCGAAGACCGGATTGTCGGGTTCGTCGACGACCAGCAGGTCGCTACCGTTGTGTTCCTCGGTGTCGGTGACCGGGCCGAAATACTCCTCGACGAACGCTTCCATGTCCGGAACTCGGTCTTCGAGGTGCTCGCCGCGTCGCATCTTATACTCTCGCATGGGCGTCGTTTTGCGAGGCGCCGTCTTACCCTTTGCGTTCACCCGTCGGTGTTTTCGAGCGCTCCCATGTGACATTCGGGACAGAAATCGCCCGCTCGGAGCGAACTCGAGGCCACGTCGGTAGAGAAATCACACTCCGGACAGCGGAACTGCCCATCGGGGACCGTCACGGCGCTCCCACCGAACGGTTCGACTTCCGGCTCCTCGTCCCCGTCCGCTTCGGCCTCCGCCGACCCACCCGTCTCGGGCGCCCAGTCGTCGCCGTCGTCGTCGGGCTCGTCGGGCCACTCGCCCAGCTCACGGTCGTCAGTGGGGGCCTCGTCGTCGCCGTCGATTATCATGCCGTCGTCGGATTCCGGGTCCGTCGCGACCGCCTCGTCCTCGGCATCGAGCGGGGGTTCGTCTGCATCCGGCTCGCCGACCGCCACCTCGGTCGACGGGTCCTCGAGTTCGCTGTCCCCACCCGTCGACTCGTCATCGTCGTCGAGAATCTCCGCGTCGTCGGCGTCGGGGTCTACGGCGTCGACGGCGCTCTCGCCGAACTCGTCGCTGTTGCCCGTCGCCGCCGGTTCCCCGTCGGCCGGGTCGACAGCCGTTTCCTCGTCGGGTGCGTCCGGCGATACGTCCGTCCCGGGTGTGTCTGTGTCACCGTCCTCGTCCGCCTCCGCGTCGTCTATCATATCCCCGGCGATGTCAGACGGCGTCTCGATTGCAGTCACCTCCTTGTTCTCGGAGACGACTCGCGTCTTCCCGCAACGCTCGCAGGTCTCCCGTTCCTGAATCGTGATGACGACCTCGCTGCCCTGTTCCTCCCGCTCGCGTTCGACTTCCGCCTCGCCGTACTTGTGCCCGATAACGGAGCATTTGAGACCCATTGTCTGTCAATGTTGCCGTAACATACTTAAACCCTGCCCGTCGGTTGCCGGCGGTGACACCGCGGTTTCCCGCCGTTCGTTTCCGCTGCACCAGACCGTAATTTTATAATGGATACCGACCCCAGTGGCCACCAATGCGCGCGGAGGCTCTCCTGCTACTCCTGGCTGTCCTCCTGCTAGCCGCGACGGGCACGGCCACTGCGGCGGACAACACGGCCCCGCTGGCCGACGCCGGCGTCGACCAGACCGTTCCGGCCAACGCGACGGTGTATCTGGATGCCAACGGCTCGGTCGACCCCGACGGCGAGATAACGAGCGTCGAGTGGACCATCCAGACGCCCGACGGCGCGACGATACCGCCCGAGTGTGTGGACTGCCGCCGGACCGAGTTCGACGCGACCGCGCTCGGCCAGTACACGGTGACGCTCACCGTCACCGACGACGACGGTGCGACCCGCTCGGACACGCTGTACGTCACCGCCGCCACCGAGGCCGGGCCCGATGTCTCGCTGTCGGGACCGAATTCGACGGCGTCCGGCAGCAACACGACGTTCACTGCGAACGTGACCGGGGACGACGCGTCACTCCAGACACTCACGTGGCTCGTCAATGGCAGCGTAGTCGAACGGGAGTCCCTGGCCGGGGCCTCGTCCACTGCCTCGTTCACGCACACGTTCGACAGTACCGGTGACGCGACCGTTCGGACCGTCGTCTACGACACGCTCGGCGAGCGCGGGAGCGCGACACGGCGTGTGTCGGTCAGTAACAGCGGCGGTGGCGGCGGTGGCGATAGCAGTGGGTGTTACGCTACGTGGTGTGGTGGTACCGGCGCGGACATGAGATACACAGTCGATGGAACGACAACCATCACTGATACGAATAACCAAGAGGGGCTCCAGACCTATCGTGATGGAGACATTGTCACTATCAAAAACCCAGACGAAAATCCTAACATCGAACGCGGGCTCAATAGTGAATATCGTGTCGACGGTGGCCTGAACTCCCTGAGTGACAGTGCTTTCGAGTCGAACGAGGATGAAAACGGGAGAACAGGTAGCTCCGGCAGCCCAACCTTTTCTGATAACAACTCCGCTAGTTCCATTGTTCAGGACGCTGTAGATTCTATCAACAGTATCATAGGCGGCGGAGGTAGCAACGACGATAGCGGCGACGACGACAGCGGCGGTGGCGGTGGTGAGTGGCTCGGCGGTGGCGGTGGCGGCAGCAGTAACCCGCTCGGCGGCCTTCTATAACACTATCTGCTGACAGCTCATTTCTGCCTCAGCGTATTGAGATTTTCTCGGGGTTTAAATACCAAGCCATAGACAAATTTGCTTAGACAGAACCAAACGATGAAAATGTCTACCACTGAGACTACGATTCGACAGGCGCTACTCAGCGTTCTACTTGCCAGCCTGATGATGACGGCTGGATGTGCGGGGATACTCTCTGGAGGGAGCAGTAGCAATGGGGCAGGAACGCCCACATCAACTGCGACTGCTGGGGGCGAGGCAAACGACACCAGCAGTGCCGACGGAGTTGACCTCCGAAGTATCTCGATTCCCGATAATGGTAGTGTTACTCGCTTTGGCGAGCTGGACCGTGGCGACCCGAAGAACGGAAACCAGTACTACGAGCCGGTCCAGGTTGCTGCCGCCGAGGGACAAGTAGTGAATATTACGATGAGAGCAGAAAATGGCAATCCGGGCCTTCGGGTTGTAAACCCTGACGGGAATGTGACTGCAGTCATCAGTAACGAAAGCGGGACCGCGACCGGAATCCTCGGTGGTCAATTCGCACAGAGCGGCCGCTACACCATAGAAACCACCTCCGTTAATGACAACGCTACGTTCAATTACACGCTCACAGTCGAGCGAGTTGACCTAGAGGAGATAAGAGACGATGAGTTGCTTGCTGGGCCGCGTTCAGAGTACAACGAGACAGAGAGATATCTCACGTTCGCTCGAGATGTTGCCATTGTGACGGCTGATATAACTGATAGCGGCCGGTATAGTCTCAATGCTACCGAGACTAATTTTCAGTCGAACGTGAGTGGTCCTGACATCCAGGCGAACGTCAGCGCAGATTATGCTATCATCACCTACAAAGTGGGGGACACCAACGAACTCAGCCGATTAGACGACATGGACACTGGGTTCATGGTGAGTTACTCGACCATGTGGAGCAACTACCAAAATCTCTCAGCTAACCCCTCACGGCCTGAAGATGAGTCGTGGGTGCCGGAGGTAATCTTCCTGCGGGGGCTGAACGAGAGTGGTGAGTTGTATCGGACACATTTCATCACACAGGACTGGGCGAGAACCTATGAGCAAAGCAATAAGAACGCCACCGATAGGGAGAAGTATTACGCCCAGCATGGCTCCACCACAAGGATTGGGCCGGGAGCTCCATACAATCGCTCGAACTATCCGCGAGTCACTCCGATCTCGGATGAGGGATTCCCGCAGGTGTATCGGAACTATACTTTCCCCGACGGAACGACGCTCGAAGAGCGGTACGGGCTGTAACACGAGCAGTTTCTACCACATCGGCTCATGGAACACGACCCCTCGTTGGCGACGGACTGCTAGTCGGATGAGGGACAAAGCCAAGAGTCAGCCGGATTTAGAGGGGTGTATGAGAGCGAAGCCGGAGTACCGCAATCGCGACGAGACGGAGGTTGTGGTACTCGACGCGCTCGCGGACCGCCACCAGGAGGGGATGACGGTGTTCGAGATTCGCTCGCGGGCCGACGTCACTATCGACCAGATAGAGGACGCGTTGGCGGCCCTGAAAGACGACGACCTCATCGTCGTCGAGAACGACGACGAGCGGACGCTCATTTTACCCGACGAGGACGTGGTGGGCCCGGAGACGACCGACGAGGACGTGTCGCTGTTTGCGAAACTCCGCCGCAAGCTCCCGTTTTAGAGCGGCGTCGCCGCGCAGTTGTTCGGGCCCAGTTCCAGCTCGAAGGCGGTGTCGTCGTCGGCCGCGTCGGTGCCGAGATTGATGGCGACGATGCGCTCGAAGTTGGCGGGTCGGGGCGGGATGTCGCCACAGATGCGCTCGACGAACGTCTCGCGGTCGAGCGCCAGCGCCGGGAGCCGCGCTCGGAGCTTACCGAGCCGGGCGGTGTAGGTCCCGTCGTCGGCCGGCTCGGTCGTCTCGGCTCGGTGGCCCGGCGCGACGAGCGTCTCCTCGGGGAGGGCGCCGAGGCGCTCGGTCAGGGTCTCGTAGAGAGTTCGGGCGAGGTCCGGAGCGCCGTCGTCGCCGGTTTCGAGGTCCGGGCGGGCGACGCTCTCTATGAAGATGCTGTCGCCGGCAAGCAGGACCTCGCCGACGCGGACGCCGGTCATGTCAGTGGTGTGGCCCGGCAGCGGGAGGGCGTCGAGCGTAGTTGTGCCGACCGACAGCGAGCCATCGTCGGGGAGGGCGGTGACCTCGTCGGTGGCCCCACGGTCGACGGCGCGAGCCGGCACGACCGGTTCGACGCCGTGGTCGGCGAGGGTGCGGAGCCCGCTGACGTGGTCGGCGTGGACGTGGGTGTCGACGGCGTAGCGCAGCGTCGCGTCGTAGTCGGCGGCGTCAGCAACGTAGCGGTCGGCAAAGGCCCGCAGCGGGTCGACGACGGCGGCCTCGCCGTCGCTGACGACCAGATAGGAGAGACAGCCCGACGCGGGGCGCTCGTACTGCAGGATTGTGGCCGCGTCGGTAGCCAGTCGGTGGGCCTCGTAGAGTTGCGCCCACCCTTCCATGCCGTCGGCGAGGTTGCGGGCGTCGACGCCGTGGTCCACGAGCAGGCCGGCGGCGAAGGCACTGGCTCCCCCGCGAGCGCAGACGGCGGTGATTGGGCCCTCGCCGTCGATGTCGTCGAGCAGTCCGTCGACGTCGCCCGTCACCTTCGCCTGCAGGAACTTCGCGAACGGGAGCTGTGTCGCCGTCACCGTCGGCCCATCGATGTGCCACGCCGCGAACTCGTCGCGGTCGCGGACGTCGAGCAGGCGGACGGGCTCGCCCGCGTCGAGCCGTTCTTTCAGCGCGGCCGCCGAAAGCGACGGATGGTCTGCCGGCGGGTCGGGTGGGTTCTCGGCCATACCGGAGCGAGGTGCCGGGCGCCGATAAATCGGGCGGAGGATGTATCCCCCGAGCGCCCCTCTCTCCGGTATGGACGCCGCCGATACCATCGCGGCAGTCGAGGAGGCGACGACGACCGAGCGGACCCGCATCGGCTCCGATAAGGCACTCATCGCTGCCACGGGTGCGAATCTGGCGGCTGATGCCGTCTGGGCAGCCACAGCGACACGGGAAGCCGGTCTCGCCGAGGCCCTCGAGGCGTGGGCGGTCGAGGCTGGTGGCGGCGATGGCGAGGCTATCGCCGACGCGTTAGCGCGGGCCGAACGGGCGGCGAGCGACCGGCTCGAGCGAATCGACGCGGCGCCGGGCGAGCCTGATGCGCTCTCCGTACATCTCGGTTCCCTCGAAGGCACTGCCGAGCGCGTGGGCGGGGGGCTCCTCGCACCGGCGCTGGTGCTCGACCGCTTTTACCTGCAGGTGGTGAGTTTCTTCGTCAACGAGGCCGACGAGGGGAGCGCCGACGTGGCCCGGGAACTCAGGAGCGGGGCGAGCGACCTCGGCCCGGCCCGTGACGCGCTCGCGGCGCTCGAGGAGTCCGGGCGCGAGCGGGCACAGGCGGCGGCTATCGAGGCGGTCGGCGTCGCCTACGAGGAGCACGCGAGTGCGCTCGAATCTATGGGGCTTGACCCGAAACCAATCTGTTGATACTGCCGGTCTGTCGAATTATCCCGGCCGGTCCCAGTCCTCATGACCGCACAGTACACCAACTGCTGGCGCATATCTAGCTGCTGGCCGTCTGTGGCATATCAGTCGTTCACCAGCCCGTAGCTATATTATCCACCGCCCGGAACGCTGGGACATGACTGGGCATGGGGACCCATCGGGTGCCGATACAGGGGAGGACCCACTCCGGCGGGCGACCGCAATCCTTGGCAAGAAGTGGCACCCGACGCTGATTCACAGGCTGCTGGCCGACGGGCCGCTGGGTTTCAACGACATGAAGAGCCAAATCGACGGTATCTCGGATAAGATGCTGTCGGAGGCCCTGGACGACCTGCAAGAGGCCGGGGTCGTCGTCCGTGACGTGGTCGAGGACAAACCCGTCCGGGTCAACTACTCGCTGACCCCCGCCGGTCGGGACCTCGAACCCATCATCGAAGAGCTACTGGCGTGGAGCCACGAGCATCTCGGTGACAGCCCTTAAGCGACGGGCCGTCACTCCTCGTCGACGATTTCCAGCCCGCGATTGTTCACTGCCGACGGGTCGAGCCCGACCTCCTCGAGGAACTGCTTGTACTCGCGCTCGCACTGTTCGGCGTCTTTCTGGCGGTCGCTGGCCCGGTCACACAGCGCGACGAGGTCCTCGGGCACGTCGTTCGAGTAGACAATCCAGTGGTTGATGAGGTCCGACAGACGGCGGATGGGCGAGGTGAAGTGGCCGTAAATCTCGAAGTTCAGGGCGTAGTGGCCCCCGAAGGGGTCGTTCATGTATTTCGCACGCGGCATCACCTTCATCACGGCCCACTGAATCTTGTCGAGCTGGCGACCTGGGGCGTCCTCCAGGGTGGCGTTGACGGCCTTTCGGGGGTCGTCCCAGGCCGACCCCGGGATGGAGACGCCGTCGAGTTCCTGAATCTCGACGAGCGCCTCGTCCCACTCGTCGGGGCTGGGCTGGGGGTGGACGCGGTACATCGCCTCGACCCCGCGATTCCACATCAGCTCGTGGGTCACCGCTTTGTTCGCCTTCAGCATGCACTCCTCGATGATGGTGTGGGCGCGGTCCCGGGCCGGGTTCAGGACGAGTGACCCCTCTTCCTTGCGCTGTTCGTGCATCCGGTCGGCGAGATTCCAGACCAGTTCGGTCTTCTCGGCGAGGTCCACGCTGGTGTCTTCGAGCAGGTCGTCGGCGCTGTCGGGGTCGTCGAGGATGCGCTCGGCCTCCGTATACGTGAGGCGGGCGTCGCTCTCGATGACGGACTTGTAGATGTCGATGTCCTCGTAGCCCAGGTTCTCCTTGTCCAGATGCATCTCGACGGTGTGGGCGAGTCGCTCCTCGTTTGGCACGAGCGAGCAGACCGTCTCCGCGAGCACGGGCGGGAGCATGTGAATCGTGTAGGCCGGCAGATAGACGGTGTTGCCCCGCTCGACGGCTTCCTCCCACATCGCCGTCTCCGGGTTGACGTAGTGGGTCACGTCGGCGATGTGGACCCAGAGGACGTACTCCTCCTCGCGCTCCTCGATAGAGATGGCGTCGTCGAAGTCCTGGGCGTCGATGGGGTCGGTCGTCCAGGTCGTCATCTCGCGGAGGTCCTCGCGCTCGTCGATGCCCTGCTCGATGTCGGCCTGGACGTTCCGGGTCCGCTCTTTCGCTTCCTCGAGTACCTCGGGCGGGAACTCGTCGCGGATGCCGAACTTCTCGAACAGTTCCTCGCGCTTGTTCGAGAGGTGGCGGGCCATCTCCTCGTCTATCTCGACGGGGCCTTGCCCCTCGGCGGTGCCGGCCGCCGACTGGGCGTCCTCGGTAGTCATGCCCCCGGCTACGCCCACGGTGTAGTTAGGACTGTCGGGGGCCCGACGGCCCCTCGGTGACGACCCCCAGATAGAAATGGTCGCGGCACATCTGTCAGCACGGAACAATGTCTGCACCTCACCGGCCGGCGTCCGATCGAGTGGACGAGGCAGCGACACTCCGCGTCCCGTCGCGGGCACGGCTGCTCCGGTCCACTGCGCGGGGCTGTGTCGGGGGGCTCGCCGCGACGGTCGGCATGACCGTCTACCGAATCCCCGTATTCAGGGCGCTCCCACCAACGGCCGAGTTCTGGGCGCGATACGTCAGCGGTGGCGACGTCGAACAGCACTTCGGTCCCGGGCTACTGCTACACGTCCTCTACGGGGTCGTGGGCGGCTTCGTCTACGGGCTGCTGGCGAGCTTCCTCGACGTTCCCGACCCCGACGCGCGGGAACGGCTGAGCATCCTCGGCGGGCTCGGTTACGGGCTCGCCCTCTCCGTGTTCGGTTCCCGGGTCGTCTTCGTCCGCGTCCTCGGACGCGAACTCCAGTCGGAGGACGCGCTCGTCTTCCACGTCGGCCACGCCGTCTACGGAGTGACGCTGGGAACGTTCGTCGCCACCAGCGAGGCCGCCGGCGAGGTCTACCGCGAGAGCGAACGCACCCGACCGGACACCGAGAAACAGCGACGGGGGTCGTAACGCACGCAGCGGTCGCTCTCAGTCGTCGTTCGGGATGCCTTCGGCGACGGCCATGTCGTCAACGCTGAGGTCGTCTGCCGAACTCCGCATGACGAACCGCTTTCTGGCGAGGTCGGCGGCGTAAATCACCGTCTCGAGGATGATGAGGGTGTCCCCGGGGGGGTCGCGCCCGGGACAGCGTCTGGATTATTTCCTGGTTGTAGAACGCGAGGCTGCGGGAGAACGCGTAGCTCCCGCCTCAAGCTATATGAACCCGACCGGCGGCACCGAGACCAACACCATCAGCGCCAGCCCGACGTTCCAGCACCGGAACGACGTCCGGAGCCAGGAGCCGTCCCAGCATTCGGGCTTGATGGCGTCGATGAGGTACTGACGGTCAGGCGTCACAACCCTCCCGACAAGAGTGTGGCACCTATATCTCTGGACGCGCCGGCCTCATCTCGACGGTGTCGAGCGCGCCGACGCTCGTCGAGATTGTGCTAGTCGACTCGGTATTTCGGTGGCTCGCATTTAGGCGAGCCCCCCGGCGGTTCGCCGACGGGATTGTGGTCGTATTCCATAGGTAGGGGTACCGGCCCGCGGGAGTGCCGCGGGTCGTCCGCGGATCACGCTATCCATCAAAGACCTCCGGCTAGTCTACACCGCGTGTTCACGGCGTGTCCCTCCGAGTAAGATTTAAGCCAACTACCGTGGGCTTCCAGGTGACGATGCAACGACTACAGAATCACGACGGTTCGGATCTCGCGACGATTCCGAAAGGGGACTTGGAGCGAGATATACTGTTTGATGACGACAGGCAACCCATGGATGATGTTACCCTTGTGGTGGACCGGCTCGACGAGAAGGTCTACGTGATCCGATCCTGTGACGGCGACGTGCCCGAGCTGGCAGAGTATGAGGTTATCCAGCGGTTGGCTGCCCACCAGATGCTTTAGCAGAATTCGCCGACGCCACGGGCAGATTGATGAACAAGGAGATGAACCGGAAGGCATTTCGCCTGAGTCAGGTCGCCGCCTTCGGCATCATCGCGCGCTTGATTGGCTTTCAGCCCCGTTAGGTAGATACTGGTTCTAATAAGGGCTTGAAATCAAAGATACCTACTTGATCAGTAATGGCAACAGAATATCGGCTGTTGTGTTATTTTAATTTACAATTCAGCAGTAGTTTTTAATGGTGCGAACCTCCACCATTAGATGCATGGTGACGTTGGAAGTCGGAATTTGGCAAACGGGCGAGTTAACAAACGATTTGGATAGTGTGGGTAATAAGTGGTCAGGTGCTGCTAGAGTGAAAACCTACCTAGAGGGGGCATTCAGTCACTCAGGGAACCCTCATAGCATAAATGCGTCAGTGATGACTGAAAAAATTCCAGCACCCACAGAACATGTAACTGAAAGCTTCACCGCAGATTACCCATGTGACCGCTCATTTGAACTATCTTACGACAATCTAAATCAGTGGTGGGAGGATTACATAAAATGTAATATTACTGACAAAGAAGATTGTGTTCTGTTGCTCACCAATAGAGATTCTGGTGCAGGGCTCTGTACTAGCAGCCACTACGCAACCGCTGAAGGAGGTTTTGATATGGGTATGGCACCTGGAAACTATGAACGATATGGCGATGGAGATGAATTTTCAAGTCTGTCAACTGCACTCCATGAAGCCGGTCATGCTTTCTTAGGAAAAAGCACTGAATTTGAGCATAATGCGGGTACTGTAGTCCGAACTACTACGGGTGTACATCGAACGCCCTTTGGTGATGACGGGATGACAGAAGATGCTTGTGGTAATTCAGTACCTTATGATTGGCATCATTCAGGCCATCAAGCGTTATATTTCAATCCAGACTGTACAGTAAATCATATAGAACATACAGACTAAAGTAATAACGATGTCAAAGAATTCAAGTAGACGAGAAATGCTGAAAAGAGGTGGTATCGTTGGATTCTCCAGCGTTATCGGAAGTAATATGGTGCAAGGTGCACCTAGTCAAGAAGATAGTAGAGATGAACGAACCACCGAGAGTAAATCAGATGACCAAACGATCTTCGAAAATGAACTTACAGTAATTAACCATAGTATTGAGGAACACGACTTCAATATTGAGATACGACGAGGCGAAAACGGACAATCTGACTTCTCAGATCAGGTTACATTAAACTCGGGAGCAAATCCCGATGGTAGCAGTGACTGGAAAAAGAATTATACCGAACTAGGGCTTCAAGGCGGCAGATACAATGTTGTAGTGGAAGTTGACTCCGATATACAGTCTACAAAGAGTATCAATTTATCAAAAGGAGGGAGAGACTCTGAACAACTCTATATAAGATTAACTGAAAGGGAACTGAGCATTGGGATTTCTCAGGCATAATCTCTCTCGGAAATTTTGACATTTTATACAATATAGGTCAACTTTATTAAAGAGAGTTCGGGAAGCAAAGTGACTAGCACCCATATATCAGTGGTTCACACAGTTGAGCTATTCCACGTGGTGTGTTTGTATCTTTGCGCTCACTTCTCGACCCGAAATCCTTGTGCGGGGCCAGTAGGGTATTCTGGGCCAACAATCTGGTCACAGCCGTCCACAGTGAGCGTCGCTCGGAATCCATCGGTATCAGCTCGGCGAAGTCGCACATAGCCGTTTCGAGAGCCCTGTGGTGCCTCCTCGACCGAAGCACAGCTAGCCGTTTCCCACATAAGAGGTGACAATTCGGTGTTATCTATCAACAGCTTGATTTCGTATGTTTTCTGCCATGCACCAACATCTTCGAATTCAATTCCGCGTTCACACGGGACTTCGTACTGACCGCCAATTATAGTATTTTTGTTTTCATCAAGGACACTTACGGTTACAGTTTTTGTTGTAGTAGTATAGTTCATGACGTAGAGGTTGTGAGGCTGCTCTAGCGTCTCCGTTTCGGTAGCAGAATCCGGAGTTGTTGATCCTGTTGCGTTCACTGCTGGGGAATCATTTTCATCACCACCGCTAAGAGGCATTCTCATGCAACCAGAAAGTAAGAACGACATCGATGAGACCGCGATGAATTGTCGACGTTCCATATTTTCTCGTTGAGCGGAATAGATAAATATTTTGTGAGCTGTTCTTCATATAGGGTCTGCATTAACACAAACTCATATATGAGTATTTTCGATATCAAATTTAATCAAGGAAACACAAAATTAAAAACCTGGCCTTATCGAGTACATTATTGACTAATTGATGTTCTTCGCCGCTCTCGAAGCTGTCGGCGAGGTTTACGACGAGAGCACGCAGACGCGACCGGACACGGAGAAGCAGCGACAGGACCCGTAGTTCGCGTCTCGCGCCCTCCGATTTCGTATCGCACATTGCAATTTATGGGCTGCTAGCTCCGCTCGCCCGTGCCCTGTCTGTTCGTCGGCGAAACAGCTGTCTGCGGGCCTGCGAGCCGTTCAACGTACGAAAACAGCGCTGGGCGGCCGACGCCGAGACTTAGTCCTGCTGGGCACCCTGGGCCAGTTCGCGGTACTGCCGCAGAAAGGTCTCGCGGTCGGTCTCGCCGGCCTCGGCCGCCGCCAGGGTCGTCTCCAGCCCGTCCCGTGGCTGGCGGCAGGTCTCGGTGAAACACGCCTTGCAGAGATACTCGAAGGACTTGTCCCGGCGGTCCCAGCGGTCGCCGTGTTTGTCGTACTCGCGGGCGTCCGAGCGGGCACACTCCTCTCCACAGGCGATGCAGGTCACCGTCTCCCCGTCGCGCCGGGACCCGAACATAGACAGCACTACCCACTACCGGAATAAATCCTTTTCCGAGCGGGCAGGTAGTGTTTAGTTTAGTAGAAAACGCGGAAGAGAGCCAGAAAGCCCCCGACCGCTCGACTACTGCGACTCGCTGCGCGCTTCACTCACTCCGCTCGTT
>PXRT01000008.1 GCA_003020925.1 Halobacteriales archaeon QS_6_64_34
ACGCCTCCGCGGCAAAAACGTGGGGAAAAATCGCGACTTCACCTCCCGTCGTCGTTCGAAAGACGCCTCTAGTGTGTGTCACAAGGTTTCCAACACTGGAGGAATGAGATCCGGTAATGGCTGATCGAGAGAAAGAGATCGAACGGCACCTTTCACCGGACGAAATTGACGAAGCGCTGAATGAAGCACAGCAGGCGGACGAGGCTCGGCTCGTCCGCCGGCTGAACTGTATCAAGAATCTCTACGCGGGCGACACCCTCGAAGAAGCTGCTTGGCGTGTTGGAGTCGATAAATCAACGGTCAGCGAGTGGAGTGATGACTGGAATAGGCACGGGGTGGATGGCTTACGACCGAGCTTCGGGGGCGGTCGGCCCCCGAAGCTCTCCGAACAACAACGAGAGCGACTCAAGCGCGTGCTCGAAGAGTACCAACCGTGGACGACCAGCGAAATCAAGCTCTTGATTGAAGATGCGTTCGAGGTTTCTTATTCCGAACGCCACATCGCTCGTCTTCTGCGGAAGTTCGGCATGAACTATGCCATTCCACGGCCAGAAAACCCCGATCGGCCAGACGATGCCGAGGAGATGCTCGACGAGCGCCTGCAAGAGGCGCTCGCCGAGCTTACCGGCGATCAAGAAGACGACGACCTCGTTACCGATGGCGGTGTTGTCATTGGGTTTCTCGATGAAGCCTGGCCACAGCCGACGGCCAACCGCCGTCGGCTGTGGGCCTTCGGCACACCGACGATTCAGAAAGAAACACCGACAGAGAACTTCGAAGACGCCGTTATCGGCTTTTACGCATTGAACGGTGAGAGTGTCGTCCGGTGTAAACCGGACGTGACGAAAGAATCAATCGCGGAGGTGTTTCTGCGAATCCGCGAGCAGAATCCGGCCGGCCGGATTCTGCTCGTTTGCGATAACTTCTCGTCACACTTCGCAAATCTCGCTGATCACGTGGTTGAATCACTTGATATCACCCGCGTTGCGTTACCAGCCTACTCGCCACATCTTAACCCAATTGAGCCGATCTGGAACTGCGTTCACCGCGATCTCTCTCCACGAGACGCTGAAGATACCGAGACGTTCCGTGATCTCATCCGCTCTGCGTACCGCAACTACGCAGAGCGGATGAGTTATGCGTCGGACTGGATCGAAAAGTTCCTCTGTTCCGATCGGTTGCGAAAGTTGCGTCCGTGACTACTGGCGTCTTTCGTGATGACGAGAGAGCTTCGCTCTCTCGAACCACGCCTTCGGCGCGGTGGTCGGTTCGTCGGCCGGCTTGACGATGCCGGCGGGCTAGCGGCCCTGTGTCAGCCGGAAGCCGATTTCGCGGGGGAGCCCGGCTTCCTCGACGGCGCTGATGACCGCTGCCGTGTCGTAGGCGACGCGGTGTTCGTCGACGGTCCGTTCGTCGAGATCGACGACGGCGTAGGCCGCTCGGTAGTTCCCGTCCCGTGGCTGGCCGACGCTGCCGGGGTTACAGACGATGCCCTCGTCGTACATCTCGTGGTGCTGGTGGTGAGTGTGGCCCATGACGAGCAGCTCCTCGCCCTCGAGCAGGTCGGGACCGAACTCGTCCGGATAGGTGTAGTGGTCGGGGTCCTCGGGGTGGCCGTGGACTATCTTCACGCGGTCCTCGAACAGTACCAGCTCGTCGGGCAGTGCCGCGAGCCACGCCAGTTGCTTGTCGCCGAGTTGTCCCGTGGCGTGTTCGACCCCGGCCTGTGCCATCCCGTTGAACGTAAAAGGGGTCTCGCCGGCTACCGCGCGGTCGTGGTTGCCCATCACCGTCGGGACGGGGACGGTCGGCCAGGGGCCCTCGGCGAGGGCTGTCGGCTCCCCCCGCATCGCGTCGACACAGTCGGCGTGCCACGGATTGTACCCCACGACGTCGCCGGCACAGACGAGAGTGTCGACCTCGGGCATATCGGCGAGCACCTCCCGAAGGGCCACCCGGTTGCCGTGGATATCGGAGATGACGCCAACCTTCATGCTGTGATAGTAGCGCGTCGAGGGTCTTGAGTGTCCGCCATCGTTCGGGGGGTGAGTGGAGCGCTCACGTCGAGTTACGCTCCGTTGTACACCGAGCAGTCGAACTCGCCGGCGACCCCGCTGACACCGGCCGAACAGACGGCGTGTTCGAACTCGTGGTCGTACACCTCGCGGGCGGCCGCCTCGGCGCTGTCGGCTGCGAGGTCGAAGGCCGTCGGGCTGTCTTCCTCGTAGGTCGCCACGAGCGTCGGCTCGGTGACTTCCTCGACGACGAGGGCGTCCCGGCGGACGGTGCCGATGACCGCGCCCGGCCCGTCGGCCCGCGTCGTCGGGTCCGCTGGGTCGACACCGACGATGCCAGCGATGCGGGGCGTGTCGTAGTCGTCCTTCTCGAAGTCGAGCGCGAGGAGCGCCTCGGCGATAGCGTCGCGGGCGGGATAGCCCAGTTCGAGTTTCTCCGCGATGGGGTCGACGTGTGAGCCATTGCCGACGACGGCGCCCCGCTCGGTAAGCCGGACTCCGTTGTAGGAGATGTAGGGGTTGTCTGTCTCGGGGGCGTCCGGCGTCGGCTCGACGGTGACGGTGCCGTTGCGCTCAACAGCCTGACGATTCGGGAACGAACGGGAGGAGACTCGATAGGCGCCGACCGTTGGGCCGACGACGACGAAGCGTCCGACGTACATACAGGCTCCTCGCTCGGGGCGTGGCAAAGCCGTGTCGGTTCGGCTGCAGGTGTTGCCGGTGACACCGCCGTTGAACTGTCGGCTGGCTGAACGACAGCTGTGAGCGAACTCACTGTTCGACGGTACGACGCCGCCGACGCTGAGGCCGTCTGGACGCTTCACGAACGTGCCCTCCGCGACGCCGGTGGGTACGACGAGGCGTTCGCCCACCGCGACACGGACCTCCGGGACGTCACTGAGGCGTATCTGGACGCCGGCGGGGAATTTCTCGTCGGCACGCGGGCCGGTGACATCGTGGCGATGGGTGCGTTCCAGCCCCACGACACCGACGACGCGGCCGTCGTGCTTCGACGGGTGCGGGTCGCGCCCGCCCACCAGCGGGCCGACTACGGCACTCGAATCCTGAACGAACTCGAAGCCCGCGCCCGCAAGCGTGACTTCCAGCGGGCTGAACTCGACACCACGCCCGCCCAGACCGCCGCGATGGCGTTCTACGAACACCACGGCTACGAGCGAATCGGCCGCGAGTACGTCGAGGCCGCAGAGACGACGCTGCTGTTCTACAGGCGGAGCAGGCCGAGTGCCTCGGGGTCGTACGGAAATCTCTGATTTCCGTGATAACGAGACGCCTCCGGCGTCTCGAACCACTTAACCCCGAGGGTGAAGGCCGTACGCTCCGCTAAACGTGTTCCGTGCGCTCGATATACTGCTCAATCGTGCCGGTCGAAACATCACCCGCAGTTCCAATGTAGTACGATTCCTCCCAAAACCCACCACCCCACAGATACTCCTGCAAGAACGGTTCGTGCTGTTCCCACGTCTCCCGCGCAGTGATGCTCTTGACTGTCCGAACAATCTCGCTCGGTGCGTGCTTCGGGTGGGCTGACAGGAACAGGTGTACGTGGTCGGGCGAGATGTGTAGCGACAGTATCTCGTAGCCGTACTCGTCGCACACATCACGGAGACTCGACTCCAGCGAATCCTCGACTGGTTCGAGTATCGTGTGGCGGTACTTCGGACACCACACGAAGTGGTAGTTGACGTTGTATGCCGTGTGGTTCGACCGCTTTTCGCCCATACCTACCAGTACAACG
>PXRT01000009.1:0-9311 GCA_003020925.1 Halobacteriales archaeon QS_6_64_34
TGTAAATTGGGACGTCGGCACTACCGACGGTTATGAGTCCCTCTTCCCAGGAGTACTCTCTCCGTTCGAGGGCCTCCTGGGCCTCCGCCAGATGTTCTCGCAGAGCTGATTCAGTAATGCTCATTTCAGGATATTGCCAGTTCTAATGACGTTTACTATGTCGATTCCTTTCGTTTCGAGGTTTGAGTCAACAGATTTAGTGGGTGAACTGTCTTGTACTGAGAGTAACTCTTTTTCATAGTCTTTATTTTCGATTGCGATTTCCAGTTCACTATACTCACCTTCAACATCCAGCTCGTCAGATTCAATTTCCTCTTTGAACGCATTACTAATCCATTCATCTTCCATTTGGGTTGCTGTACTTCCATCGTCGAGCGTTCGAGTCGACTTGAGGCTTCTCTTTCCAACCGCTTTATTCTGACCCGTGTATTTCACTTCTACTATCACGTAGTCACCATCTGCATTTTTCGCAATGACATCGATACCCGCATCAGTTCCTCCCTTCTGTTTTCCGTAGACAACTTCCCAACCTTCTCGCTGTTCGATCAGGTTCGGTGCTATATCTTCTTCGACAACGTCAGCCCCGACCTGTGATGCTCTCTTATCACGAATCTCCTCGATGGTGTAATCGCTGTTTCGAGTGTAGAACCCGGCGCGGTCATCTGGATACGTCATCTCCGTGTCTATGTCGCCCTTGTCACCGCTGATGACGATGTCTCCGTCGGCCCGCTTGACCGATGAAATCGTATCGAGGTCGTCGATAGATTCGAGCCCTTCCGTTCCGATATTGTTGTTGACCAGCGTTCCGAACTGGGAGCTATCGAGACGGTCATCGAGACTATCACGGACGTCTGCATCGACTCGCCACATCGGGGAGTCGAAGTCCGTCTGGATGCTACAGGCGTCGCCACTGGACTGGACTGTGTAGTATCGGTTTCCACCAACTGAACCGCCAGCCGATGGGAGACTGCGACTCCGCCCACAAAAGTACCGCAGAGCGTCAGAGACGCCGTCGGTATCTGCCAGTGCAGCGTTCCGAGCAGCGGCTTCGTCCCTACTGATAGCGTCGGTGAGCTGCCGACGCTGGTCTGCATCCAGGTCAGCGTACTTCGGTGCGAGTCCTGCACGCATGTCCGTATCGACGTTGAGACCAGTGAGGTCGTCGAGCGCGTCCTGGTCCATCCGCTTGACTGCCGCCCTGGTGTCACGGTTCCCACGGGTCAGCAGGTCGCCGAGATTCGCCTGCTTGGCCTCGGGCAGCGCATCCACGTCGGCGTCGATGTTACGCTGAATCCGCCACAGTCGCACAGCCTGCCCGGCGGTGTCTGCTTGACTGACGACGGCCTCGGTGGCGTCGTCGGAGGCCAGCAGGATGCGGGCGGTGACGCGGGCTTTGGCGGCGTCACTGGCACCCTGTATCCGTGAGAGTGCACGTAGGGCCTTAGTGTCGGCCAGCCGAGTGGCGATGTCACCGGCGGTGTCGGTCTGCTTGATCGCGTTCTTGACCGCGCTGCCGACGCCGGAACTACTGTGGTCGCTCTAAATCTCGAAAAACTTCAATGAGACTCTGCTGAACCGAACCCGGGGCCAGCTCAGTTCAGTTCGTACCGCTTACGGACCGCCTCGATATCCTCGCGGAGGCCCTGATAGTCGTATGAATCCGCAACCAGCTCCGGATTCACGTCCTCGACGAATTCAAGGAAGTCACCAGCGGCTTCGACGACGGCCTGAACCAGTTCTTCATTCCCGATGATGGCTGCTGGTTCGTAAGGTTCGGGCTCACCACCGGTTTCGGCTGCGTTCTTACGGTAACAGAACCAGACTCGGATGGCTTCTCCTTCCAGCGGCTCCAAAACGACGTATATTGGGCCATTCACCGTCCTGAATACGGTGCGCTCACCATCCGTGCATTCTTCAAGTCCCTGTAAGAGCCCCGTGAAGAAGCTTGTCAGGTACTCTTTCATGCCGTCATCTGAGTCCCCAGTCAAGTCTGTCTCACCACAGGTAATCACATCAACCCATCCGGGCGGGTCGGTTGCGCCGTCACGAACCTTTTTTCGGAGCTCGTCGTCGTATCGGATGTCGATTTCCATGGTGATTTCCGGGATTGTCAGCAATTTGTGAGAACCTATATGCTCTTTGACTGGAGGCTTCTGATTTTCCTTTTGAAGGCCAACCATTTGAAATGTTCCGCAAAACCGGTGAGTAAACTCCGTTGTTTCAGTCATCTCATGGGATTGCCGTGCGATATTGCTCGTTCCGTTACCCAAACCGGAGCAAAAAATTGACGTAGCGTCCGGAGTTAGGATGGTAGTTTGATTCCCGCCCCGGTCATTGCCGCCTCTGCAGTATCGATTGCGTCGGTGAGGTCTTGATACCAGTCGGCGACTGGCCGTTCAGAATCGTTCACACCGGCAGTTTCGTGCCACTCACTCACGGCCCGATACGTTTCCTTGACGAATGCGGCCAGTTCGATTCTGTATGGCTCGTAGACGTTCACGGATTCCGGCAGTCCATGGATTTCTTGAGACACTTCAACGACGTCGCTTTCGTCGAGTATGGTGAGATGAATCTCCCCGCTGTCGAGTTCCAAGTCGAGCGACTCTCCTTCGAGCAGTGACGGAATCGAACCGACGAGTACCGTCAGCGTCCGCCAGAGCCGGCTGTCCTCTCGATAGGACTGGTCACTATCCACGGGGGACTCATCAACCTAGGATTCGGATGCCCCCGATAGGTGCATGCCCATCATCCGCAGCGCCCGAGCCATCCCCTGGGTCAGTCAGATCGAGCGTCCACGTTTCAATTCGGTTTACTGTCATGTTTCGCACACTTCGAACAGTCTCGAACTACAGTTGCTGTCGCCGATAGCCGAGCAGGTCGGTTCGACTCGCAGTTATCGCGACGGCGTCGCCGACTGACAACTCGCTATCGAATGCCGACAAATCTACGAGTATCGCTCCACCACAGACTTCGAGAACGGCTGATTCGACGCCAGTGTACGATGCTGCATCAAGGCCCACATCGGACTCAGATTCACTAATACCATCGAATAGGTAGACATCTTCTAATACTTGTGCAGTGTCGTCGTGCAGCGATGCAATTACCCCCGAGTAGGAGTGATTCTCCCACCCTTGGGGGTCGTTCGTAGCTGGCGTAATCCGGTCTGACTGTTCATCTAATGCAGTCACGTCTACCGTCATCGTTGCCATCAGGACGACAGGAGCGGTCATACCTGACATCCACTCGGGAGTGGCAACCTGCAACACATCTTGCTCAGATTGTTTGTACCCATCGAAGGTGCCGAATTTCGTTTCCTGTATATTCAACAAGACCCGTCGCTGTCCGTTCTTTGGGCCAACTCCTTCGATGCTTGCTTGGATCTGTGGTAGCATGTTTTCGGACCCTTCTATGTCCCTATTGACTGTGGATACATTGTTTGGGTGAATCCGTTCGAACCGACATAGACTGTAACGGGCCTCTCACCGGCCTCAACTTCATAAATAAACACCGCTTTTCCATCGTTCGTAGTTGTCACTCTATTAGGGTTTCGAATTGCGTCGTTAAGCAGGTTCTCGACATCGCGACTGTTCTCTATCGAGTCATACTGATTCACGATGTCACTGGTATGCTTGTCATCGATGTGTTGCCATCCGGTCCCATCGTCTCCTGGAACTCCGTTTTCCACCCACACTACATCATTGTCCAAACCGGGAATATCATCAGATTTCTGAACAACTGACCGGGTATCGCTCAAGTCACCGTTGCTCTCGACGACCTTGATCATCGTATTTGCTTCGAGGTCGTCACTGAGAAGGGGATTCTGGTTTTTGTTCTCCAGCATGCCGAGCATGCGCTGGACATCTGCCTGATCCATATCGCCGCTCTCGATGAGGTCATCGATGCGGCGGAAGTTGCTCGCATCGAGGTCTCCATCACCGTAGCGGAGATAGAGGCGCGTCTGGGTCGGTCGAGGCGGGTCAGCACGTTTCTGTCGGTAGCGTCCGTGTTGCGGAAGAAGCGTGCTGCGTCGAAGCCGTTATCGCCACTATCGGCTCTGGTCATCGCCGCACGGGTGGACGGCGACTGGTCGAGGAACCGTCCGACGTCACCGCTGTCGAGGTTGTTGATGACCCTCGAACCATCGTCGCCGTTTCTGAGGAGATATTTTCCCAGCTTTGCTGCTGATTATCCGGAAGTCCGTCGATGTCTGCGTCGATGTTACGCTGAATCCGCCACAGTCGCACAGCCTGTCCGGCGGTGTCGGCTTGGCTGAGGACGGCCTCAGTGGCGTCGTCGCTTGCGAGCAGGATACGTGCGGTGACGCGGGCTTTAGTGGCGTCATCGCTCGTCCTAGCGAGCATCGGCCTACAATAATTATTGGCTGTGGCCGAACCTAACGGCGCTGCTACTCCGGAACCTCGATATCTTCCTGCTCCATCGCGGCTTGGGCTGCGTCAAGCGCATTCGAGAGGTCCCGATACCACTCCGATTCAGACAGCGCTGGATACGTGCGGTCCGCAATCGTTCTCCATTCATCTACAGATCGATAAATTTCGGTGGCATACGCATCGGTCCCGATTCGAATAGGTTCGTATGGCTGGTTTTCTTCCGGGATGTCCGGGATTTTCTGTTGGATTTCGACGCCCTCTGCGGAATCAACCCGCGAGATGTGAATCTCAGTCGCGTCGAGTTCCAAGTGGACACTGCCGCCAGACAGGACCGTTGGAACACTTCGAACTATCTGTGCCAGTGTTCTGCCCAAGAAGCTATCCTCGTGATAGGGTTTCTCGCTCTCTTCGGCCGATTCTCCGACGAGAATTCGGAGCTCTCCAGCTGGCATATCCCCGGTTTCGAGCCATCCTGCTGCCGCCTCCGGGTCGGTGAAATCAAGCAGCCACGTTTCGGTGAATTCGTTGTTCATAATTCTATCACTTAATCCAGCCAACGTCCCCTTCTGAAATATATTTCCATACGGAGGGCCCCCGTTTCGGGAATGCAGTTCGGATCCGTCCGTTTCGGATTATAACTCTCACAACTTCGACACCAGTTCGATCCACGTAGCTGGAACTGAACCCATCATAAACAATAGCATCTTGGTCGGTCGTTTCAGAGTTTTCGAGTGCTTCGTAAATACTTCTTCGCACGTCCGTCTCCGTCATCGTATCTCGGAGCTCTTCATCGCGTACTTTCTGGCCGACTGGCCAGAAGTCAGTGGCCGGCTTAGATTCTAATTCTGCACCATCGATATGACGAGCCTGCAAATATGCCCAGCCCGTATTATCAGTACTCGCGTCGGGGTCGTAGGTGCCCTGCTCCAACCAGCGAGTGCTCCCACTGTCATCATTGACTACTAGCTGCGTCGAACCAAGATCACCTCTACTGCCAATCTCAGTGAGGTCTTCGGCTTCGACAGCCTCGTCGATTAGCGGGTCAGTGTCTCTCGTCTCCAGTATTCCGAGCAGGCGCTGGACATCTGCCTGGTCCATATCGCCGCTCTCGATGAGTTCGTCGATGCGACGGAGGTTACTAGCGTCTAGGTCACCCTCTCCGTAGCGGAGATAGAGGCGTGTCTGGGTCGGACCATCGAGTCGATCCAGCACAGCCCGGTCCTCTGGGTCGGTGTTTCTGATGAATCGAGCGGCGTCGAATCCGTTGTTACCGCTATCGACTCTAGTGAGCGCAGCCCGGGTCGATGGTGACTGGTCCAAGAAGGTATCGAGGCTACCGCCGTCAAGACGGTCAACGACGGCTGCGCCATCGTCTCCGTTCCGGAGCAAGTACTGACCCAGATCGGCCTGTCTGGCCTCGGGCAGCGCGTCCACGTCGGCGTCGACGTTACGCTGAATACGCCAGAGTCGCACAGCCTGCCCGGCGGTGTCGGCTTGGCTGATGACGGCCTCGGTGGCGTCGTCGGAGGCCAACAGGATACGCGCGGTGACGCGGGCTTTAGTGGCGTTACTGGCCCTGTGAAGTTATCTGGAGTCCGTAGCAGGGGAAGGTTTGCGTCCCCCGGTTTGAGTCACTCCCCGACGGGATAAGACTCGTCGTCGTTCAGCGCGTCGGGAATTGCCTCGTGGTCAGCACTGATCGCCATACCTTCGCGACGGGCGAGAGCGAGCATCGCTGCTGCGTCGAGTGCGACAGCACGCTGGATCACATCGGCATCACGGGCACTGGCTACGTGGTCGTGGTGGAACGAACTGAATGAGTCCTTCGATGCCGGCTTCAACCTCGGAGGCATCGCCGCTGTCGAGTCCGCGGAGGGCCTGCGCGTAGGGTAGATACCGTGCGACAGCCCAAGGCTTGTCGCGGTTTTGGACCGCGTCTTCGAGCGCGGAGATGTGCTCTTCGGGTGATTCGTCTTCGAGGAAATAACTGCTCAGTGTGCGGGCGAGGTCGATTCGGTGGGTCAATGATCGGTGTTCCAGATCATCGACGAACGACTCTGTTGCCCTCTCTATGACTCGCTCTGCTGTCGGTTCCACATTACTGCGGCCGAGTACTGCACAGTAGATGGCATTGATGTATGCCTTCCAAGGGCCGAGTCGTGCCGATTTCCGCGGCTCGCTCCTGTACTTCGCGTCGAACTTGTTGTCAGCATCGACGACCCACTCGTCGGTCAGTGCATTGAACCAGTCCCACGCATCGGCGACATCGCCGAGTGCAAGCAGCCCAATTGCGACTGGCTGGGCTCGACGCGCGAATGTTATGACTGCGTCCTTGATGCTATCTTCATTTTTGAGCAGACTTTCGCGTTCTGCCTTCACCCGCTCTGATAACGTTGTGCCTGACATGTTTTCTTATATCCCTTCGAAGACATCTCCAGTTTTTATTATTTCGACGCTATCGAGTGTGGGTTCCTCGGGATTATTCTGCCGGAGGCCCCCAGACGCTAGCTCCCCAGTCTGATCTCCGTCTTGATACGTAAAGAGTTCCTTCTGGAGGTTCCCATCGTTCACGTCAACAAGGTTAATTTTTCCGTTTCGCTCAGTGATTTCGATTGCATCCGGACCATCATTGTCGGCGAGGCGTCTGATGAACTCTTTTCGCTCCTCTGTATCCGCATTGTCTACCAAGCTTTGGAGTCTATCTTCGATCCACACATCACTCATCTGCCGTTCACCATCACTGAGCGGGCGACCGAATGCGCCGGAGTTCGTCACACGACCATTGGAGTTCATCGTCTTCGTCTCGATGACGACGAGGTTACCGTCGTTATCGATGGCAAGGCCGTCGAAGCCCTGGTTCCCGGCGTCGAGGTCGTATGGGATGTCCTCTTCGGGGATGTATCCCTGTTCGAGGGTGCCGGAGTCGCCGTCGAACTCGAAGCCGCCGCGGCCGTACTTGTTACTCGCGAGCTCTGGCTGTAGGACCTCTTCACTGAGCTGGCCGCGGATGTTCACCGGATCACCGTCGTCGGCTTCGTCGAGGTGTCTGACTGCGTCGGTATCGTACTCTTCGTATAGGTCTTCCTCGTTGTTTCGTCGGAAGACGGCTTCGACCTCGTCGGAGTTACGTTCGAGGCGGGCGTCGACGTAGGCGTCTCCGTCGCGGATGAACCGGGAGCGGTCCACACCGTCCACACTCTCGAACCCGCTGTACGTCTGAATCTCTTCGGCGATGTTATTCTTGTCTCCGGTCTGCACGTCGATGTCGCCCCGAGCGTACCCGGCTCGAAGTCCGTCTCTCGTATCTGGGTCGAGGTCCTCAGTCTGGTCGACGAACTCCCGCACGGCCTGTCGACCGTCAGCATCGAGGTCAGCGTACCGCGGCGCGAAGCTGGCACGCGTTTGCGGGTTGACATCGAGGTCACTGAATTGCTCGAACGTGTCTTGGTCCATCCGCTGAATCGCGTCTCGCGAGTTGGCGTCGGCCCGCAGCAGGGTCGAACCGAGGTTCGCCTGTCTGGCCTCGGGCAGCGCATCCACGTCGGCGTCGATATTGCGCTGAATACGCCACAGCCGCACAGCCTGCCCGGCAGTGTCTGCTTGGCTGAGGACGGCCTCAGTGGCGTCGTCGGAGGCCAGCAGGATGCGGGCGGTGACGCGGGCTTTGGCGGCGTCACTGGCGTCTCAGAACATTCGAGCATAGCGAAACTGTCAGGAACCGCTTCTCTCGCCGATGGCGAAAAAATACCTATTAACCCTCCGGAAGCGGTTCGATGTCGCGGAGATAAAGCTGTGCGCCAGTTATCACAACCCAATCTCTGTCGTCAACGGATTCGATGTCCCGAACATACGCTCGGAGTGAGCCTCCGTCGAGACCTATTTCCAGCGGGTATTCGGTATCGGCGTCGATACCGATTACTCGCCCGTAGATATCTACGCTGTCATACTCGCCGGGAATCAGCTTTGCTGCTGAGTCTGCAGTAATCTCTATCGGTTGCATCGATTGCGCTTCGACTGCTATCCGGATCGTCGATCCGATATCGTCTTCACCAAGTGTGTCTCCACTCGCCTCGACCGGAATTTTGGCCCCCTCTGGCGTTTCTACTGTGATCGTATACGTATACGGCCGACCCTCATAGACTGCGTTCTTGGTCAGGTTTCGGATTGTTACCGTAATCATTAGCCTGTTACCTTAGTCGGTTTGACTGTAACTGCATACCCGTTCTCTCCGACTAGCACAGAGATATATCTTCCAGAATCCGGTTCCCGATACTGGTAGAATATATCTCCGTCAACGCGGACACGGTCACCATCATCTAGTGCGGTGAATACGAGACGTTTCACGGCTTCGATATCGGTATACTCGTCTCCATACTGGAGGAACTGATTACCATTGGGGTTACTTAGACGATTGTGTGCGATGTGTCTCCATCCCGAGCCACCATTATCTTTGATCCATTCTCCACTTTGCCGCGTTTCGGACGTGAGTCGACCTTCTTCTAACCAGACGACGTTACCATCTGTATCCTTCGTAACAGCAATGATTTCGCTGATATCACCTCTTTGCTCGGAGACCCGAAGAATATCATCGGCCTCGACATTCTCACCACGGTATCCTTCCTCGTTAGAGAGGAGTTCCGATGCGCGGCGGAGGTCTCTGCCATCGATCTCGCCATTGTCGAGCGCATTCTCTAGTCGGTTGAGGTCGCTCGTATCGAGGTCACCAGAGCGCTTGAGGTCAGCGAGGCGGTCGGCGGTGTCGTCGTCGACGCCGTCGAAGCGTCTGATGACCGCGATAGCGTCGTCGCCACCATCGGCAACCACCTGTGCACCATCGTCGCCGTTACGGATGAGGAAGTCACCGACTGCGAATTGGTCAGCTTCTGGACGTGAGTCAACGTCTAGATCAGCATTGCGCTGAAT
>PXRT01000009.1:9316-47969 GCA_003020925.1 Halobacteriales archaeon QS_6_64_34
GCGGCGTCACTGGCACCCTGTATCCGTGAGAGTGCACGCAGGGCCTTGGTGTCGGCCAGCCGAGTGGCGATGTCACCGGCGGTGTCGGTCTGCTTGATCGCGTTCTTGGCCGCGATGCCGACGCCGGCACTGATGACGAGCTTCGTCAGGAAGCCAGCGGCGTACCCCTTGTACCAGTACCGTTCGAAGGTGCTGTAGAGCTCCGGGCGCTCTTGTTCTTCGACGCCCCCATATGGGTTGTTCTGAGCCTGTTTCCGCCCGAAAACAGCACGTTAGCCACACATAGCCTCGCGATTCATCCCAATATGAGGAAAGGACTGAAGCAGTCACGGCCCCTACGTAAGAGAGTCCACGAGTGCGCGGTGGCAAACATCGGCGATGTGCGTATCAGCGGTCGGAAGACTGGTGTTTTTTACAAATACCCGCCTACCATATCAGGTATGCAGACCCACATCGTCCCGGTCGGCTTCGACTACGACCGGCTCATCGCGCCGCTGGTGCGCGAGCAACTCGACGTGGACCGCGTCATCTTGCTGGAGGGGGCGGTCGGCTCCGAGGCCAACGTCGAGTACTCGCGGAACCTCGCGGAGAAGTTGGAGAAAGACTATCGGAACCTGCTCGGGGCGGAAACAGAGCGGGTCGTCGTCGCCGACGTCTACGACTACGACGAGGCCTTCGAGCAGGCCTTCGCGCTCATCAACGCCGAACTCGACTCGGGCAGCGAGGTGTGGGTCAACGTCTCGGCGATGCCCCGAACGGTCTCCTTTGCCTTCGCGACGGCGGCCCACTCCATCATGGTCGAACGCGAGGGCGACCGCGAACGCATCCACACGTACTACACGGTCCCCGAGAAGTACTTAGAGACCGAACTCGCCGAGGAACTCCGCAAGCAGGTCGAGCTGCTGGAAGACCTGCAGGCCAACGAGCCCGCCGAGGACCGCGTCGACGAGCGCCTGTCGACAGCGCTAGACCTGCTGGACGAGTTCGACGAGCGCGGGACGACAATCGGCGCAAAGGAGATAGACGGGTCCCACATCGTCGAACTGCCGGTCGCCTCCTTCTCGAACGTCAAACCCTTCGAGGAGGTCATCCTCTTTACCCTCGGCGAACATGGCGAGTTCGAGTCCGTCTCCGAACTGGCACAGGCCCTGGCTCGGGACATGGGCGAGGAGTACACCGACTCCTTTCGCTCGAAGGTCATCTACAACGTCGACCGGCTGGGCCCGGGCGGCAAGGGGTACATCGAGCAGGAGGACCACGGGAAGTCCTACCGGACGAAGCTGTCCCGCATCGGCGAGCTATGGGTCCGTGCCCACTCCGCCGACGACCGTACGGAGCGAAACCCGGACCTGCCGTGATTCGATAGGCCACGGGACACCGTGACGGCCGGGCCGGAAGCGGTGTACCGAAGAGAAAAGTTATTCAAAACAGTTCCGTGAAGAAACATTACGCATTAGTACCGGCGACAGCTAGACCGAACTGGTATGAGTTCCCTTCGCGTCGTCGGCTGGACAGTCGTCGCGCTGGTGCTGGTGGCACTGGCCGTGCCGTGGTTCCTCTGGAGCGAGACGGCGATTGTCGCCGGGCTACCAGTGTGGTTGTGGTGGCATATCGGCTGGATGGCACTCGCAAGCGTCGTCTTCGCCGTCTTCGCCCGTACCGACTGGGGGCTCGGCATCGAGGAGGTGAGCCGCCGTGGCTGAGACGGGGCTCCAGTTGGGAGTGGATTCTGGTCATGGGGCTGATGGACGGCATCATCTTCGCCGTCCTGTGGTACGTGCTGGGATACAAGCAGTGGCTGGTCGGCAAGCGCCACGGCTACGTGACGCTGGGCGAGATGCTCGGTGACCGATTTGGCTCGACGGCGCTGCGGGTCATCGTCGCTGCCATCAGCCTCGTCTGGCTGTTCCCCTACGTCATGCTCCAGCAGAAGGGGGCGGGCCAGGCTATCGTCGGCATCATCGTCGGCCTCCTGCTGACGGTCTCGGTCTCGCTGGTGACGGCGCCGGGCGCGACAGAGGACCGAACGGCCTACGCCGTCTCCGGCGTCGAGAGCGACTGACAACGCCAGCCGAGTCGATGGGCGGCTCGGTTGCCACCGGATTCGGCGCTGGCTGTCACGCCAAACCGAAGTCGTTTAGCCCCCGGTTGGCTCACATACACCTAATGGCGCGTCGAGCAACCAGTCGTACGGACTGTTGTAGTCTCGGACCGGCATCCCCCGTCACGGAACGGGGAGCACCGGTACACGGCTACAACACTCCGTATCCATCGGTTCTCGTACCCGTAGTAGGGGTCTCCACGCCCCACTAACACTTCCCCTCGACGCCCGCACCGTTTTCGACCGACCTGCGCCCGCAATCAGACATGAGTGACACACAGGACCCAGCGACCGAGGAACCGCCAGCCGACGAGCAACTCACGGGGGAGTACGACCCCGCCGACGTCGAGCCCAAGTGGCAGGACCACTGGGTGACCGAGGAGACGTACGCCTACGATGGAAGCGCGGCGCCACGCGCCGCGGACGCGAGCGGCGACGAGCCGCGAGACGACGCCGACACCCGCTTTTCCATCGACACGCCCCCGCCCACGGTGTCGGGCAACCTCCACATGGGCCATCTCTACCAGTTCACGCTGCAGGACTTCGTCGCCCGCTATCACCGGATGGCCGATGACACCGTCTACTTCCCCTTTGGCTACGACGACAACGGCATCGCCTCCGAGCGCCTCACCGAGCGCGAACTGGACATCCGCCATCAGGATTTCGAGCGCCGCGAGTTCCAGGAGAAGTGCCGGGACATCTGTACGCAGTACGAGGACGAGTTCACCGAGGACGTCCAGTCGCTCGCGATTTCTGTCGACTGGTCGAACACCTACAAGACCATCGAGCCCCGCGTCCAGCGGGCCTCGCAACTGTCCTTCCTCGACCTCTACGAACAGGGCCGGGAGTACCGCCAGCGCGCCCCGACCATCTGGTGTCCCGACTGCGAGACCGCTATCTCCCAGGTCGAACAGGAGGACGAGGACACGGCCACGAAGTTCAACGACATCGCCTTCGACCTCGTGGCCGACAGCGAGGGCCCCGTGACGTGGGACGAGACCTTCACCATCTCGACGACCCGGCCCGAACTCCTGCCGGCGTGTGTCTCGGTCTTTGTCCATCCCGACGACGACGAGAATCAGCACCTCGTCGACGGCACGGCGCGGGTGCCGCTGTTCGGCCAGGAAGTGCCCATCATCGCCGACGAGCGTGTCGACATGGAGACCGGCTCCGGCCTGGTGATGTGCTGTACCTTCGGCGACCAGAACGACATCGAGTGGCACCAGGCCCACGACCTGGACCTGCGGCTGGCCATCGACGAGTCCGCGACGATGACCGAGGTCGCCGGCGAGTACGAGGGCATGAGCACCCACGAGGCCCGCGAGGCCATCATCGAGGACCTCGACAGCGAGGGCGCGCTGCTGGAGTCCCGTGACCACGACCACACCGTCCAGGTCCACGAGCGCTGTGGCGTCGAGGTCGAGTATCTCGTCACCGAGCAGTGGTACATCAAGATGCTCGACAAGAAAGACGAGTACCTCGGGGCGGGCCGGGAGATGGACTGGTTCCCCGAGAAGATGTTCAGCCGCTACCAGCACTGGATAGAGGGCCTGGAGTGGGACTGGTGTATCTCCCGCCAGCGCGACTCGGGCATCCCCATCCCCGTCTGGTACTGTGACGCCTGTGGCGAGCCGGTCGTGGCCGAGAAGGCCGACCTGCCGGTCGACCCCCTCTCGGACGACCCGCCGGTCGATAGCTGCCCCGAGTGTGACCACGACGACCTGACCCCCGAGGAGGACGTCTTCGACACGTGGGCGACCTCCTCGCTGACGCCGCTGGTCAATGCCGGCTGGGACTGGGAGGCCGATGAGTCGGCAGAGACAGCCGACTCGGTGGACGGCGAAGCCGGGGAGTTCACCATGGACACCCCCGAACTCTACCCCTTCGACCTCCGCCCCCAGGGCCACGACATCATCTCCTTTTGGCTGTTTCACACCGTCGTCAAGTGTTATGAACACACCGACGAGGTGCCCTTCGACAGCGTCATGATAAACGGGATGGTCTTAGACGAGAACCGCGAGGCGATGTCCAAATCCAAGGGCAACGTCATCCCGCCCAGCGAGGTGCTCGAGAACTTCCCGGTCGACGCCGCCCGCTACTGGGCCGCCGGCACCTCCATCGGCGACGACTTCCCGTACAAGGAGGGCGACCTCGAAGCCGGCGAGCGCCTGCTCCAGAAGCTCTGGAACGCCTCCCGGCTCGTCGACCAGCTAACACCGGCTCAGCGACCCGCCGAACCCGACGAACTGTCGGCGGTCGACCGCTGGCTGCTCGCCGAACTCGACGCCACTGTCGAGTCGGTCACCGGGAAGTTCGACGAGTACGCTTTCTCGAAGGCCCGGGACGAACTGCGCTCCTTTTTCTGGAACACGTTCTGTGACGACTATCTCGAAATCGCCAAGCAGCGTCTGAGCGAGGGCGGGGACCCCTCCACGGAGTACACGCTGCTTTCGGCCCACCGGACGTTCCTGCAGCTGTTCGCGCCGTTCCTCCCGCACATCACGGAGGAGCTGTGGGACAGATTGGGATACGGTGAATCCACGAGCGGCGACTCCATCCACACCACCGACTGGCCCGTCGCGGGCGGCTACGAGGCCGACCTGGCGGCCGGCGAGACGGCGATGGAGGTCGTCTCCGCGCTCCGTCGGTACAAGACCGAGAACGGCCTGCCGCTGAACGCCGACCTCGACCACGTCGAGGTGTACGGCCACATCGCCGGCTTCGAGAGCGCCGTCGCCGAGGCGATGCACGTCGAGACGCTCGATACCTACGAGGACGCCCCGGACATCACGACCGAAATCAGCGGCATCGACCTCGACTACTCCGTCGTCGGGCCGGAGTTTGGCAGCGACGTGGGCGCCATCGACGCCGGCATCGAGTCGGGCGAGTACGAAATCGACGGTGACACGCTCGTCGTCGCCGGCGAGTTCGAACTCGGCCCCGACCTGTTCGAAATCGATGAGACCCGGACGTATTCGGGCGAGGGCGAGATGACCGAGACCGAAAGCGCCGTCGTCGTGGTGCGGTAGGGTTCGGGACCGCACAGCTTTATTTTCCGGCGGGGTGAGCCACCAGTCATGCCACGCAAACCACCGGCCGCGTTGGGCAGTGGCGCCTACGTCGCCGGGGTCGTCGGGGCCGTGATGTTGCTGGGCGAGTCTCCCGACGCCACGGTCGCTGCCGTCGCAGTCGGGGGGTCGTGTCTCGGCATCGCCGCTGGCGGCCTGCTGGTCACCCGCACCCGGCTTTTGGGCCACAGGGTCACGGCGCGGTTCACGGGGGGCGCGCTGGTGGGATTGGGGCTCTGGGTGACCTGGACCGGTGTGCAGTCCAGCGCGGGTGGCCGCTACCAGTTGGCCATCGGCAGCGTCTTTTTCGCCGTCGTGGGCTGGGCTGTGATGGTCGGGGGTGAGGAGACGAGCGGGCCCGAGGACGAGCGGGAGATACTGGCCTCGCTCCCGCAGACGACAGACGGCGACGGTCGACGGCGGCAGTTCACGCTGCTTGCCGACATCGGCGTGGTGCTCGTCGTCGCCTACTTCTTTTATCGGGCGGTCGTCACCGCCGACTCCTCCAGCTGGCTCTTTGGCGGCCTCTTTCTGGCCGTGTTCCTCCCCGGGACCCGCTCGCAGGTCGACCTGACCGACGGCGGCCTCGTCACCACCCGCTACGTCTGCTGGCTGGTCCCGTTCGACCGGTCACACACGCCCTGGAGAGAGATTTACGGCTACGAGGCAACCGACGAGCGACTCACACTCGGGACGGAGTTCGGCGACGACCTGGTGTACGACCGCGACCGAATCGACGACCCGGAGCGCGTCGTCGCGGTTCTGGACGACCGTCTGCCCAGGCTGTGACGGGCGGAGACACTCGACTGAGCGACCGGTGAGTCACGCCCAGCCCCCGAACGCGGGAAAACACTCTACCCGTCGGCCGTCTCGCGATACGTCCGCGAGAGGGGGCGGTCGTGGACGCCGGTCGAGGAGCGCGATTCACTCGCTCTGTCGGCCTTTCACGCCCGTTTCACCTTCTCGACTCGCGTCGCAAGCGCCAGGAACGTCGCCAGAACGGTCAGCGTCACGGCCCAGCCCGCCGCGAGGTCGTGGGCCAGCACGGTGTGGTCGAAGGTCAGCGGGCCCACGAGGGGCTCGCCACGCAGCCACGTGTGGTGTGGTCCGCCCAAGACCGGGACGAAGTAGTCCACGACGTCGTTGAACCCGTACCAGAAGACGGCGACCGCCACGGCCGGGACCGAAAAGCTCGCGTAGCGGTGGATGAGAAACGCCTCGACAGCCATCGCCAGATGCGACAGGACGAGAAACCAGTAGAGCCACGCGGCGATGCCGGCGCTGCCGTTGATGACAAGCTGGACGTAGGGCGTCCAGAGGCCGAGCTTGATACAGCCGAAGAAGGCCAGCGCGTGGAGCCACTGGGTGTCCCAGTCACGCTTCCACGCCCCGAAGGAGAGCCCGATGAACAGCGTCGCGACGGGCGAGTCCGGAATCAGCGGGTACGCGAGCGGCGTGGCGGCACCCAACTGCCCGCCGAGCAGCGGCGGCGATAGGGTCAGCGGCTGACCGGCGTAGTACCAGAAGCCAAACAGCGTCCCGACGAGGTTGACGATGGCGATTGGCCAGGCCAGTCGCAGCCCCACGTTTTCGAGCCACTCGGGCAGCGGCGCGACGTAGCGGGGCAGTCCCTCCGACTCGGGCAGCGACGCGTCGAAGTACCGGGCGACGTACGATTCGATGCGTCGTCCCACCCGGTTTAGGGCCGACATATCTCCCCGTGTGGGTTCCGATGGTAAACCGCTAGCGGTCCACCTTTTTCAGCGTCGGGTGCGCTCGCTTAGTGTATTCCGCGTCTCGACATCCGTTGTCGCCAAGGACACGCGTTAAGTAAATCCAGTCCTAAGCCCGGCGTAATGCCTGAAGCTACCGATTTAGAGGAACTCCGCCGCGGCACTGACCTGGTCAAGCGCGGCTTCGCGAAGATGCAGAAGGGCGGCGTCATCATGGACGTCGTCACGCCCGAGCAGGCCCGTATCGCCGAGGACGTCGGTGCAGTGGCGGTGATGAATCTCGAAGCGGTTCCGGCCGACATCCGCAAGCGCGGCGGCGTCGCGCGGATGGCCGACCCCGCCTCGCTGGAGGCGGTCATCGAGGAGGTGTCCATCCCGGTGATGGGCAAGGCCCGCATCGGCCACACCAAGGAGGCCGAGATTCTGGAGGCCGCCGGCGCGGACATGCTCGACGAGAGCGAGGTCCTGACGCCGGCCGACGACCGCTACCACATCGACAAGCGCGACTTCACCGCACCGTTCGTCTGTGGCGCGCGCAATCTCCAGGAGGCCCTGCGCCGCATCGACGAGGGCGCGGCGATGATTCGAACGAAAGGCGAGGCCGGCACCGGCGACGTGAACCAGGCCGTCCACCACCAGCGCAACATTTTGGGCTCGATTCGCAAGCTCGAGGGGATGAGCCACGAGGAGCGTGAGAAGTGGGCCCGCGAACACGAGGCGCCTGCCGACCTCGTCCACGAGACCGCCGACATGGGCCGGCTACCGGTCGTGAACTTCGCCGCCGGCGGCATCGCGACGCCGGCCGACGCGGCGCTGATGATGCACCACGGCTGTGATGGCATCTTCGTCGGGTCGGGCATCTTCGGCGCCGAGGACCCCGAGGCGATGGGCATGGCAATCGTCGAAGCGGTGAACAACTGGGACGACGCCAAGCGGTTGACCGAAATCAGCAAGAACGTCGGCAAGGGGATGAAAGGCGACGCGAACGCGGACCTCCCCGAGGAAGAGAAGCTACAGGGCCGCGGCGTCTGAGGCGGGTTTTCGGGCTCTCGTCCCCGCCAAGGGAAAGACGAAGAACCAAGTCCGTCGGCGAGTGACTGGAACTGTGCAGCAGACGGAGACCGCTGGGACCGACCCGAACGAAGGGCTACTCGACCTCGTCAGAGCGTTTCAGGAGCTACTGGAGGGGCTGGCCGCCAGTCAAGGCCGGGTCACCGCAACGGCCCTGTTGTTGGCAGTCCTGGTCGTCGCCGTCGTCGTGGTTCCGGCGGTCCTGTCGTGGCTCCGAACGCTCGCCGTCGAGCAGCTGGGCGCGGGGTCAGGCGGTCTGCTCCAGTCACTCGCGGCGTACACGCCGACGACGGTTCACGGGCTGTTGTTGCGGACGGCACAGCTGACCGTGCTGTCGGCCGTCGTCGTCTCGTTTCTGGTCGTCTGGGGAATCGCTGATATGGCCGCAACGCTCCGGCCGTTTCTGGCGGACCGCGACTCGGCACTCGTCCCGACAGTACAGACCATCGTCCTCATCATGCTGGCCTTCGTCGCGTCGGACCAGCTCCAGCGGTGGATAAACCGGTTTAGTACGGCGCTCTCTGATTTCACCGACCACCAGAAGGAGATTCTCCTCCGGGTGGGACAGGTCACCATCTTCGTGACCGTCGGGGCGACCATCTTCGCGGTGTGGCAGATAAACGTCGGCGGCCTGCTCGTCGGGGCCGGCTTCCTGGGTATCGTCGTCGGCCTCGCGGCCCGCCAAACGCTGGGGTCGCTCATCGCCGGCTTCGTCCTGATGTTCTCGCGGCCTTTCACAATCGGGGACTGGGTCGTCATCGGCGACCAGGAGGGTATCGTCACGGACATCACCATCTTCAACACCCGTCTGGAGAACTTCGACGGGGAGTTCGTCGTCCTGCCGAACGACAGCGTGAGCGACAGCGCTATCACCAACCGGAGCCGGAAGGGGCTCCTGCGCCTGACCCTGGACGTCGGCGTGGACTACGACACCGACGTCGATGCAGCCAAGGACCTCGCGCGCGACGCGATGGCGGGCGTCAGCGACGTCGTCGACTCCCCGCCACCCCAGGTCGTGCCGAAGTCCTTCGGTGACTCCGCCGTCGTACTCGAACTTCGATTCTGGATTGACCACCCGACGCCGCCACGCAAGTGGCAGGCGGTCTCGGCCGTGGTGCGGGCGGTCAAGACGGCCTTCGACGAGGAGGGCATCGACATCCCCTTCCCCCAGCGCACGCTCACGATGCGGGACGAGGCGTCGGCCACCGAGGCCCCGAGTGGCATCAAGTCGGAAGACTAGTCGTACAGTCCCGAAAGCAGGAGTCCGGCGAGTGCACCCGCAGCGACCGGCGTCGCCAGTCCGACGATAGCGAGGCCCACTCGGGTCAGTACAGCCCCGACGAGCGACGGGTCGAAGCCACTGGAGGAGGGGGCCGTGTGACCGCCGTGTGCCATGACAATACATACTATTGGGGAACTAATAAATACCGGCCTCGACGCCGGAAAACCTGAACCACCAGGCCCCGCTCCAGTCGCGTGATTAGGACCCTGATTACGGGCCAAAGTGTCTGTCGAAGCTATTATTCCCAGGCGCACGTATGGGGAGGTATGAGCACGCCGCCGGGGGAGTACTACACGGACGAACGCTGGCAGAACTGGCTTGACCGCATCGAAGACGAGGGAATCGACCCCGAAGACGAGGATTCGGCGCGACTCCTGTTGAATCTGCAGGACGACGCTGCCATCGCGGTCGCGAAAATACTCACTGATTACGACGAGGGCGACCTGGACGAGGAGTCGGCCCTCTCCGAACTCGCGGGTGTCAGGGAAATCGTCCTTGAGGAGATAGCGATGGACGACGAGGAGACGCTGATGCTCATCGACGGCGTCCAGACCTCGCTGGTCTGTGTCTTCTATGCCGCCGAGGAGTACACCGCCGAAGGGGTCGCCGACGAGGCGACGGTCTCCGATTACGTCGGCGCGGCCGCCGACGCCGAGGCCGAGGAGGACCTCGATGCGGCGCTGGGGTACTGCGTCCAGGCGGGCACGCGTATCATCGACGGCGACGAACTGCCGATGGAGGTCGTCGAGGACCTCGAATACGGACTGGTCTCGGAGTGGGTCAACGGGCTCGATAGCCTCCAGACGGCGCTGTCGGACCCCGAAGTCGTCGAGGAAAACGAGGACTAGGGGCGACTCGTCGCCAGCGCTGGCGAGACCGCGCCCGGTCATTTTCGCGCTCGATAGCCGGCAGATAGGTTTTTAACCCGGTCTCGGTAAATAAACGGCATGGAATTGGCTGGGGACCGGCGTGGCCAATCGATTCAGATTGGTGCCATACTGCTGTTTTCCGCCCTCATCATCGCCTTTGCGAGCTATCAGGCGTTCGTCGTTCCCAATCAGAACCGCGAGGTAGAGTTCAACCACAACCAGGGGGTCCAGTCGGATATGCAGGACCTCCGCAACGCCATCGTCTCTGTCGGCGGCAGCGACGACGCACGGAGCGTGACGGTCCAGCTTGGGACCAGATATCCAAGCCGGCTCGCGGCCCGAAACCCCGGCCCGCCCTCCGGGTCCTTGGATACCGTCGGCACAACCGACGACCGCGTCGACCTGACCATCGAGAACGCACAGGCCAGCGGCGAGACCGGCGACTTCTGGAACGAGAGCCAGCGTTACAACACCGGTGGAATCACCTACAGTCCCAACTACAACGTCTACACGAACCCTCCCGATACGGTGTACGAACAGAGCGTTCTCTACAACCGGTTCCCGACGGGCAACATCACCGTCTCGAACCAGTCCATTATCGACGGGACCGACATCTCGCTGGTGGTGCTCAACGGTAGCGTCTCCCGTTCCTCGACGGAGGCCACGTCGGTCGACGTGCGGTCCGTCAGCAGTTCGACCGAGCGCGTGCGCCTGGAAAACGACAGCACCGGGCCGATAAATATCACGTTCGCGTCCACGCGCTCGGCGGCCTACTGGGATTTCCTTGAGAATACCCAGTCGACGGTCACCAGCGTCAGCAACGCCTCCAGGGGCAACGGGTTCTACAATGTCAGCGTCGAACTCGACCCGGACCGGACCTACAGCGTCCAGCTGACCAAGGTCGGCGTCGGCGACGGCGTCACCGGCGAGGACGCGGCGTATCTGACCGATGTTGAGGGCGATGGTGCGGCCGTCACTCAGGGTGAGACGACCGAACTGACGCTCGAAGTGCGGGACCGGTTCAACAACCCGCCGGACGACGCCGCGTCGCTGTCCGTCAAGGCGGCGGTCGCGCCCGGTTCCGACGGGACCCTCCAATCGAACTCGTCGGTCCCCGACGAGGACGGCCAGGTGACGTTCGTCTACGAGGCCACGGGGTCGACAGGCACGCAGCAGATAAACGTCAGCTACGTCGGTCTCGGAAGCGGGTTCAACGCGACGACATCACAGAACGTCTCGATGGCGGTGGACGTGACGAGTGGTGGTAGCGATGGCGGCGGCAGTGCGTACTCGGTCCTCTGGGAGAACCCGGAGACCGACAACGACAAAAGTTACTTATCTGACTGTTCTGACAGCAGCTGTACGTGGAACGTCAACGCCGACGATGATGACACGCTAACACTTCGAGCGGGTACCAACCCGATGTTGGAAGGTACCTTCGTCGACTTCGCAGCTAACAACACCACCGTGGGAGCTATCTCACCCGGCGACGCTACCACTGGTTCCGACGGCGAGGTGACAACTGACCTGACCGCGAACGTAAATGGAACTATCGGCGTCTACGTTGCGAGTGGTGGCTCAAGTGATGTGATCGGGCTAACTCTCGAAAACGTCGGTGTTGGCGGGTCTCCGGTCGGGTTGGCCATATATCGAGACGGCAGGAACCTTGCCAGTGTCGAGCCGGACGGAACGACCCGGACATACGACAACACGCAGAAGCCGGCGGTCATCGGTCCGAGTACCGACTTGGATGGAGATGGTGTCGTTGAAATCCCATACGTCACCGCAACTGGCGGGCCAACTCGGCTGAACGTCGTCGACGCTGATGGCAGTGGTGGTAACAAAACAACGTTATTCGATAAGAAAGGCAATCCGACGCCACGCACCGATGGAAGAATGGGCGTCGGCGACCTCGACGAGGACGGCACCAACGCCGTGTTTCTGGTTGATACCAATAGCAACTTGGTAAAATACGAGGACGGTGAGGGTGTCCAGACTATATCAGCGATTTCTGAGGACGTCTCAGCAGTCGCCGGCGTCAGCGACTTCGACGGCGACGGCTCTCCGGACCTAATCTATACGAACTCGGATCAGAATATCAAGTATTATGATGGAAGCACTACCGCTGGAACCGGCGTGAATCTCAACGCCGCGAAAGCAATCGGGGAACCGTCATCAGCAATCGATGGCGACACTGAGGTGGAAGCGGCCTACATCACCAGCAATTCGAATTACGGATACGCTAACAGTAGCGGGCAAGACGGCTTGATTCGGTCGGACGAGCCAAAAGAGGTACCCATCGGCGTCTCAGACTGGGACGGCGACGGGCCAGATGAAATCGTGTTCCTCGACCAGAATGGGTTCCTCAAGTACGCCAACGCAACCGGAGCGACGAGCTTCATCAGGGATAGCAGCGGTAGCCGAATCTCGACTGGGAATACCGGCAAAGGTGTAGTCGTTGGGGCCCGTCCATAAGCGCCTGTGTCCGAAACGGAACAGACACATATCGAATTAACAGAGTACGGTCCACGAAGTGCAGTGATACTCAAACTGAACACTGCCCGTTCTCACTCCTTGTAATCACACACAGTATTAAGCGAGTATCCACTGTATTGCGTACAGAGTGAGAGGCGGACGCGCCCAATCGGACTCAGTCGGCGTCATCCTGCTGACCGGCGTTATCGTCGTCATCGCCGGCATCGGCGGTGCTGCGATAATCGGCGGTGTAGCTGAGGACGCCGAGAGGTCGAGCGCCCCGCTGGTCGATTTCCCCGTGGAGATAACCGCTAACAATCTCTCTGTGACTCACGCGGGCGGGGACACCGTCGCGCAGTCGGAACTGACGGTCATCGCGCGGGACGACAGTGCGACCGAGCGATACGATGTCGATAGCGCCAATCTCACGGGCGACAGCGACGGCCAGTTCGAGCCAAGCGAGCGTTTCGAGCGTAACCACAGTCTCGGCGGGTCGAAGGTGACAGTACAGATAGTCCACGGCTCGTCGAACAGCGTCCTCACACGGGAGACGACGGCTGTCGGGTAGCCGCGTGGCATCTTGAGTAAGATTGTTGACATCGACAACCGTCGAACACCTGGTCGACACTCATTTATACGCACGCGTTGACCCTTCGGCAATGACAGCAGTCGGCATCGACGCGATGGAAATCTGGACCGGGAAGCTGAAACTTGACCTCGCGGAGACGTTCGCGCCGGCCCAGGGGGACGACCCCGGCAAGTACACGAAGGGGTTGGGACTGCACGCCTCGTCGTTCCCGGACGTCCACGAGGACATCGTGACCATGGCGGCAAACGCCGCTCATCGGCTGATGGACCGCAAGGGACTCGAACCCGAGGATATCGGCCGTATCGACGTGGCCACGGAGTCATCCTTCGACAACTCAAAGCCCGTCTCGACGTACGTCGCCGGCTGTCTGGAGAAGGTCTACGACGGCGACTTCCACCACGCCAACAAGGGCGAGCGGAAGTTCGCCTGCATCTCGGGGACCCAGAGCCTGGACGACGCGTACAACTGGATTCGCGCCGGCCGCGCGCGCGGTCGGGCGGCCATCGTCATCGCGACCGACACCGCTCTCTACGCGCGTGACGACCCCGGCGAGGCCACCCAGGGCGCCGGCGCCGTGGCGATGCTGGTCGACGACGACCCCGACCTCGTGGAGCTATCGCCCGAACAGGGCTTTGGCAGCGCCGACGAGACTGACTTTCTGAAACCGAACCAGCAGTTCCCCTCCGTCGACGGGAAACGGTCGGTAAACGTCTATCTCGCGCGGATGCGCGAGGCGCTGGACGACTTCGCCTCGGTCGCGGGCGACATCCACCCCGACGACTATCCGCTCATCCCGTTTCACACCCCGTTCCCGGGGATGGTCCGAAAGGCCGCTGCGCTCGGCTACCGACACATCATCCGGGACACGGAAATCGAGGACGAACTGGCCGAGGAAATCGGCTACCAGCCGGTTCGGGACGCTTACGACTCCGACGACGACTTCTACGAGGCCATCCGGGAGTACACCGAGGCACTGACCGAGACCGACCGGTACCGGGCGTGGTACGCCGATACCATCGACCCGACGCTCGAAATCTCACGGCACGTCGGCAACTGGTACACCGGCTCGGTCCACATCGCCCGCGCGGCCGGGCTCAAGCACGCCCACGAGAACGGCCGCGACCTCGACGGCAAACAGCTGCTTGTCGCCTCGTATGGCTCGGGCGCCCAGGCCGAGGTCCACGCCGAGACCGTCGTCGACGGCTGGGAAGACGAAATCGCCCAGCTCAACGTCGACAAACAGATTCGGGCCCGCTACGACATGTCTTTCGAGGAGTACGAGCAGATTCACGACGTCCACAACCACGACACCGAGGCCGACGTCGAGGCCTTCACCACGCCGAAGGGCGAGTTCGTCTTCGACGGCTGGGGACGGATGGGCGAGCGGAAGTACACCTACGTGGAGTAGCGAGACGTCAAGCTCGTCGTGACGTCTCGGAGCGGAGCGGCGCGACCGTGGGGAGGTTCTGGAATTGGAACGGTGAACGGAGTGACCGTAAGCGGACGTACAATGTATTCATATGACTATATTTATACAGAACAGTATAGATACGCAGGATAAACTCAGTAAAGCAATCTCAGGCTAACGTTTATTCATCAATAGTAAATTACGGTTAATATGGGTCTGACTCTTCAGGTTTACGTGGTCCTTTACTCGGTTTCGGCGGTGGCCTGTCTGGCCAGCGTTCCACGTGCCCGCTCTATTCGGCATCCCGGAACGCGTAACGGGCTTGTCGGGCTCCTCGGTTCGGTTGCCATCTGGTCGGCCGGCTACGTCGGATACTTACTTGTGCCCAATATCTCACTCAAGCTCACGTTCTATATCGTCGGCTTCGTCTTCGCGTTGGTTGCAGTCGGTGCGTGGCTCTATTTCTCTACCGCCTATGCAGGCTACCCACCACGGGAGGCACCCTACCGAAACACCGCTATTGGCATCTTTCTCGTCATTGTCGTTCTCAAGATCACAAACCCACTCCATAACCTCTATTTTACCACTGAATGGACGGGCGATCCGTTTCCGCATCTCGCCATCCAGCATCAACTGCTGTACTGGATTATCCTCGGGGTGTCCTATGCCCTCATCGCAGTTGGCTTCTTTATGATACTTGAACGGTTGTATCATACTGGCATAGATAGTCGTCCGCTCGTGGGTCTTATCAGCCTCACTGCGCTTCCTGCCATAGCGACAATTCTCGCTGGGCGGATTGACGGGACACTTCCATTGATGTATGAACCCCCCGGTGTCGCCCTGTTTGCCGTGGGGACGCTATTCGTCTACATCCGGCGGTTTGAGGCGATTAGATTGATCGCTGAGACCGACGATCCGGCGATCTTTATTGATTCGGATGGACGACTCCGTGACTGCAATCAAGCCGCCCGAATACTTTTCCCGGAGCTTCGGCGTTCTATAGGAACACCAGTCGACTCTATCAGCTGTGCACTTGCGGAGCAAATCTCCGAGAAAGAGGAACCCACAGTAACGGGGACTGAAGAGATGCGATACTATCAGGGGTCTCCTGTTCCGTTCATGGCGGGTGAATTACAGACCGGTCGGCTAGTGACACTCACTGATGTCACAACTCGGGAATCCTATCGGCAGCAACTCGAAGAGAGGACCGAACAACTCGAGGCATTGAATCGTGTGGTCCGCCACGACATCCAGAACGACATGCAAGTGATTCTTGCATGGAGTGAACAACTTCAACATCACGTCACTGACGAGGGACAGGACGCGCTTGACCGCGTATTGCGAAAATCACGCCACATGCTGGAACTCACAGAAGGTGCACAGGATCTCATCGAGTCACTCTCGGATGGACAAACGACCGAGCTGGAACCGGTCGCACTGCATGAGATGCTTGAGATGGAACTCACCACCGCGCGTGATTCCCATCCGGATGCACGCTTTCATAACTCGGGTGAGATTCCACAGATATCGGTTCGGGCAAACGAGATGTTGCCGTCCGTCTTTAGAAACCTGCTGGAAAACGCTGTTCGGCACAACGACGAAGAGACACCGAAAACCACGGTCAGTTGCAAAGAGTTGCCCGAGTCAGTCCGCGTTCGGATCGCCGATAATGGTCCCGGAATTCCTGATAGCCAGAAAGAGCAGATTTTCGGGAAGGGGGAAAAAGGTCTCGACAGTCCCGGTACCGGTATTGGGCTCTATCTCGTCAACACGTTAACTACGCAGTTCGGTGGGGATGTGTGGGTCGAAGACAATGACCCCAAAGGCGCAGTATTCGTCGTCGAATTATCGAGAGCGGCCGAGTGATTACCGGGGCAAACGTCGTGCCGCAGTCGCGCCCTGCATCTCGCACGGACAAGAGGTCAACTGCCCCGCGCACGGTGGCGCGGGGCTTGTCAGTGAGCTCGGCCTCTACCAACTATGGTTAGTCGGACGGGGCAAATCCCCGGTTCGGCGTCACCGTTCCTGACTTCAGGGCGAGTTGACTTTCACCCGTCCGCCGCGAGGACTGTAGCCCGCGACGGACGTATCGCCACCCAACATTCTTCGCACCCACGTAATCTGCATTCTGAGTTGCACCACACGACTCACACTTGAACTCTGCCTGTTGCACTCGGTTCCCCTCGCTCGTGTGACCACATTCAGGACACCGCCGACTCGTGTTCTTCGGGTTCACGAACTCGACGCTAATCCCTTCGGCTTCAGCCTTGTACTCCACGAGGTCAACGAGTTGTCGGTGCGCCCACTGGTGGAACTCTTTCACAGGGGGCGCACGTTCTCGAATATGCTTCAAATTCTCGAACGCGATGTACTCGCAGTCGTGTGTTCGTGCTTCTTCGAGAATCTGATTGGCGACTTGATGGAGTTGGTCACGGAGATACCGTGACTCCCTCCCGCTCATCTGCTGAATCGTCCGATGGGCAGATTGTGTACCTGTCTGCTGGAGATCACCGCGAATCCGCTCGAACTCTCGATGCTTATGTCGAATTTTTCTGCCGGATGCGAAGTACGCTGTGCTGGTGGTAGCGATGTTGACGATGCCGAGGTCAACGCCGAGAACTGTCCTGTCCTCGTCGTCATCCTGTGCTTCAACCTGTTTTTCGGGCTCGTCTTTGCGAAACCCGAGGTGCAAGTAGTAGTCACCATCACGCTTTGACAGCGTGGACTCTGTTAGTTCCCACCCGTCATCGTTGAGGTATTCGTGTTGATACCCGTCTTCTTCGTCGGGAAGGTTCAGGGTACACCGAATCCGACCATCGACGGTGGAGAGCGAAACAGAGCCGTCATCGAACAGCGTCATCGTCCGGGTGTCGTATTTCACCGTATTACTGGTAAATTCCGGCCGGGACGTTTTGTAGTGTTCATCAAGGTCTTCGATTGCTTCAACACCATCGAGTGCGGCTGCGGCTTGATGGGTGGCGAGAATTGCGTGCTGACTCCCGAGGTGTGTCTCCTCCAACACCGTGTCGTAGGCGAGGTTTTGGAGATAGGTTTTCCGCGTTTCCCTGTGTTCCCATCCGATGCGACTGCTGATGTTACAGGCATCTTTCCACTCACTGATGGTGGCGTCAAGCAAGTCCTGTTGCTCGTCGGTAAGGATGGGACGGGTGATTGCGGTGCGTCTCAGGTAGTCGTCTGCCACAAGTTTCAATAGATGGTAGAGGTAATTAGTAGTTCGCGGTTGGTGACAGCGAGTGTCGGCTTCAACCCCGCCCACAGTGGGGCGGGGAATCCGCCTCGCTACTTAGTTTGAACAGAGAGAGTCCCACGCGTTCTATTTCGCAACTGTCCACTGCTTTAGGGAAGCCCCCGAAGCCCGCTCAGGACGTCGTCGAGGTCGGTGTCGGTGACCGCAAGCGAGACGTCGTCGATGCGCGCCAGTTCTGCGGCGTGTTCCCAGATGGCGTCGCTGTCGAGTCCGTGGAGGATGACGGCGCTGGGCGTCGGCGAGAGCACCCGCATCGCGACCAGCGGCGATTCGCCACGGGTGACGCCGGTAAAGACGAGCGCCCGGTTGGTCGACTGGCCATAGAGCTGGTGAAACTGGTCCGAAGAGAGTCGGGTGATGGCCGCAAGCGAGTTGATGACGGTGTGGCCGGCGACGGTGTCGGCCCCGCCACGGTGGAGCTCTTCGGCGTCGATTGCGTCGTACAGCCGGTCGACGCCGACGGTTGCCGGGTACTCCCGGAGGTCGTGGACGACGTCGCTGTCGAAGCCCGACGAGAAGACGCGGGCGTACTGGCGGATGTGGTCGCCGCCGCGGTCCTCGTCGATGTCCAGCAAGGCGTCGACCAGCCGCCGGACGACGCCGATGCCGGGGTTGTCGCGTCGGCCGCTCTCGTAGTCCGAGACGACCGACGGCGAGACGTCCAGCCGGCCGGCGAGTTCGGTCTGTGCGACGTCGAAGTCCGTCCGCCACTTCCGGAGCGTCGCCCCCGGGTCGTCGCTGAGGGCGACCTCGCCGGCGATTTTCTCGGCGAGTTCGTCGCGGACACCCCGTACCATTGGCCGACGGGAGGGGAGTCGCGGACAAAAGGGTACCGGACGGGGCCGGAACAGCCACATCACGGCCTGAGTAGCTGGTCGACGACGACGGCGTCCGTCGGTGTGTGGACGATGCGAACCTCGAGCCGGTCGCCGTACTGGACGCGACAGGCCCGCGTCGCGAGCCGGAACTGGGCGGTTTCGCCGGCCGACCACTCGCCGTCGTCGTCCACGTCGCCCGTGCCGATTGGCCCCTCCACCGAGTTTGCCGAGTTGTCGAAGATATCGTCGCCACGGACGTACCGGGTGGCCGGTCGCGGGTCGTCGCCCTCGGCGGGAAGGTTCACCAGCCGGCCGGTCTTCCCACAGGCGTCGCTCGCGTCGACGACGAGTTCGAGGTCCGAGACCGTCAGTGTGTCCCCACCCTCGTGAGTGATGCGGACGACCTGTTCGTCGTAGCGGCCGCCGCCGGTGGCGTAGCGCTCGTAGGTCCCGCTGGACTGTGAGACGGTCGGCACGGGACTGGTGAGTCCATCAGCAACTCCCAGCGCCGTGGCCGAGACCGTCGCGGCCAACACGAGCGCGAGCGCGACCAGCAGGGCAACGCCGACGAGGGGACTGACCGCTCGGTCGTCCGGGCGGCGATAGCGGCGAGGTGACACGGGTGGTCTGGGTGCGCTATCCGACAAGAACCCTTGCCGTCGCTTCGCTCCGTACACCTGACCACTCGCCCCGCGATTCCGGTGCGTTCGCGGACGAAGGATTCGCGCCGCAGTTCGACCACACGAGGAGTGACGCTCCGCAACCACTAAACGCGCTTCTGACCACCCTTCGATAATGACCGACTGGACGGAGAAGTACCGCCCGAGCACGCTCTCGGAGGTACGGGGGAACGACACGGCCCGCGACAGCCTGAAAGAGTGGGCCGACACGTGGGAAGACCACCGCGAGGCCGTCATCCTCCATGGCACGCCGGGCGTGGGCAAGACGTCGGCGGCCCACGCGCTCGCGGGCGACATGGGCTGGCCGACCATCGAACTGAACGCAAGCGACACTCGGACCAAGGACGTCATCGAGCAAGTCGCGGGCGAGGCCGCCAAATCGGGGACGCTCACTGCCGGCGGCGCGGGCCGTCGACTCGTCATCATGGACGAGGCCGACAACATCCACGGGAACTCGGACCGGGGCGGCGCGCGAGCCATCAGCTCCCTGGTGAAAGAAGCGGGCCAGCCGATGATACTCATCGCAAACGACTACTACGAGATGTCAAACAGCCTCCGGAACAGCTGCCAGGACATCGAGTTCTCCCCGGTCCAGAAACGCTCTATCGTCCCCGTCCTGCGGGACATCTGCCGGAAGGAAGGCATCGAGTACACCGACGCGGCCATCGAGGATATCGCCGAGCAAAACAGCGGCGACCTGCGGGGCGCTATCAAGGACCTCCAGACGACAGCGGAGGGACGGGACCGAATCGAGGCCGACGACTACGTCTCCGGCGTGCGCGATACGTCCGCAGGCATCTTCGAGTATCTCGATGTCGTCCTCAAGAAGGGGACCGCCGAGGAAGCTCTCAAGGGAAATTACGACGTCGACGAGACCCCCGACGACCTCATCAACTGGATAGAGGACAACATGCCCAAAGACTACGAGGGGAGCGAACTCGCGCGGGCCTACCGTTCGCTCTCCGATGCCGACCGCTGGCTCGGGCGCGTGCGGGCGACACAGAACTACTCCTTCTGGCGCTACGCCGGCGACGCGATGACCGCCGGGGTCGCGGCCGCCCGCGACGGCGAGAAGGGGGGCTGGACTCGCTACGGCCCGCCCAGCTACTGGTCGAAGCTCGGGCGCTCGAAGGGGACGCGCAACACACGGGACTACATCGCCCAGAAGATAGCGGCCATCGACGGCGTCTCGATGCGGACCGCTCGCCGGGAGATTATGCCCTTCCTCGCGACGATGACCCATCACTGCAAGAACCGCGAGTTGACGGTGGCGATGGCCGCGACCTACGAACTCGAGGCCGACCACGTCTCCTTTATCACTGGCTCGGGCGAGTCCACGAACAAGGTCCACTCAATCGTCGAAGACGCCGAGCGACTCCGGGAGGAAGCGGCCGTCGAGCGTTCGGGCGGTGCCTTCGAGGGCGCCGTGGCGAGCGGGGCGGGCGATGGGGGAGACGACAGCGAGGCTGCCGACGACGGGGCGACGGAGACGCCCGATAGCGACGACGACGGCGAGGACGGCCAGCAGTCGGGCCTCTCCGATTTCATGTAGCGCCAAAAACGGGATTTCTCAGTCCGAACTCGGCGTCGCGTCGGTGTCAGAACCGGACTCGGTCGGTGTGTTGGCGCTCGCGGCCGTCGCGGGCGGGTCGAACGACCACGCGGTGGCGGCGACCATCGCGGTCAGAATCGCCAGCGCGGCGGCGTGGTGAAGCACCTGCGCGAGGGCGCCGAAGTTGACGATGGTGTTTGCCCCGAGCAGTATCTGGACCGGCAACACGACGGTCGCGACGGCGGTCGCGTACCTGATTCGCGACGAGTAGTCGCCCCGCCAGGCGGCAACCGTCGAGCCCAGGATGGCAAAGCCGGTAACCATCGCGACGAGCCGGTGGAACCACTCGACGAAGCTCGCCCAGTTGGCCGGGAACAGGCCCATCCAGCCGTCACACAGCGGCCAGCGCGCCCCACAGGTCAGGCCGGCGCCGATGGCCCCGGTGTACACCCCGAGCAGGATGAGCCCGAAGGTCAGCGCCGTCGTCGCCGTGAGCAACTGCCGGAAACGGGAGGTCATAGCTAGCCGTGAGGACTGGACATACTTATCAATCGCTCTTCGGGACGGCGGTCGCGTTCGACCGGCGACACCGCCCATGGCCCAGCGTACCTTTATACGGCCGCCTGACCGGCATTCCCTATGGGACTCGATGAGGACGCACTGGAGTATCACAGCCGGGACCCGCCCGGCAAGGTAGAGATAGCCACGACCAAGCCGACGAACACCCAGCGGGACCTCTCGCTTGCGTACTCGCCCGGCGTGGCCGCGCCCTGTGAGGAGATAGCCACGGACGCCGAGAAGGCCTTCCGCTACACTGCGAAGGGGAACCTCGTGGGCGTGGTCTCCGACGGGACGGCGGTGCTGGGGCTGGGCGACATCGGGCCCGAGGCCTCGAAGCCGGTGATGGAGGGCAAGGGCGTCCTGTTCAAGCGCTTTGCCGACATCGACGTCTTCGACATCGAACTCGACACTGACGAGGACGTCGACGTGATGGTCAACGCCATCCGGGCGATGGAACCGACCTTCGGCGGCATCAACTTAGAGGACGTCGCGGCCCCGGAATGTTTCGAGGTGGAGCGCCGGCTCCGGGAGACGATGGACATCCCCGTCTTCCACGACGACCAGCACGGCACCGCCATCATCTCCGGGGCGGCGCTGGTCAACGCCGCCGACATCGCGGGCAAGGACCTCGCCGACCTCGATATCGTCTTCTCCGGCGCGGGCGCGAGCGCTATCGCGACGGCGGAGTTCTACGTCTCGCTGGGTGCCAAGCGGGACAACATCACGATGTGTGACTCCTCGGGCATCATCACCACCGAGCGGGCCGAGGGACTCAACGAGTTCAAGTCCGCGTTCGCCCGCGACGTGCCCGAGGGCGGCCTCGCCGACGCGATGGCCGGCGCGGACGTGTTCGTCGGCCTCTCGGTGGGCGGCATCGTCGACGAGACGATGGTCCAGTCGATGGCCGAGGACCCAGTCATCTTTGCGATGGCGAACCCGGACCCGGAAATCGACTACGAGACGGCCAAACAGGCCCGCGACGACACAGTCATCATGGCGACGGGCCGGTCGGACTACCCGAATCAGGTCAACAACGTCCTCGGGTTCCCCTTCATCTTCCGGGGGGCACTGGACGTGCGCGCCACCGAAATCAACGAGGCGATGAAGGTCGCCGCCGCCGAAGCGCTAGCCGAGGTAGCCCGCAAGGACGTCCCCGACGCGGTCGTCAAGGCCTACGGCGACCAACCCCTGCAGTTCGGGCCCGAGTACATCATCCCAAAGCCCCTGGACCCCCGAGTGCTGTTCGAGGTCACCCCCGCCGTCGCACAGGCCGCGATGGACAGCGGCTGTGCGCGCACGGAGCTGGACCTCGACGGCTACGTCGAGCAACTGGAGGCCCGCCTGGGCAAGTCCCGCGAGATGATGCGCGTTGTCCTCAACAAGGCAAAGAGCGACCCCAAGCGCGTGGTTCTCAGCGAGGGCGACGACGAGAAGATGATTCGGGCGGCCTACCAGCTCGTCGAGCAGGGCATCGCCGAGCCGGTCCTGCTCGGTGACGCCGAGAGAATCGAGGCGACCCGCCGCCGCTTTGGCCTGGAGTTCGACCCCGTCGTGGTCGACCCCGAGACGGCCGACATCGAGGCCTACGCCGACCGGCTCTACGAGCTTCGCCAGCGCAATGGCGTCACCCGACGGGAGGCCGAGGAACTCATTCGCAACGGGAACTACCTGGGCAGCGTGATGGTGGAAATGGGCGACGCCGACGCGATGTTGACCGGGCTGACCCACCACTACCCGCGCGCGCTCCGCCCGCCGCTGCAGGTCATCGGCACCGCCGACGACGCCGACTACGCCGCCGGCGTCTACATGCTCACCTTCAAGAACCAGGTCATCTTCTGTGCCGACACCACCGTCAACCAGGACCCCGACGCCGACGTGCTCTCGGAGGTGACCCGCCACACCGCCGAACTCGCCCGACGGTTCAACGTCGAGCCCCGCGCCGCGATGCTCTCTTACTCGAACTTCGGCAGCGTCGACAACCCCGGGACTCGAAAGCCCCGGGAGGCCGTTGCACAGCTACAGGCCGACGACCGCGTCGACTTCCCCGTCGACGGGGAGATGCAGGCCGACACCGCCGTCGTCGAGGACATCCTCGACCGGACCTACGAGTTCTCCGAACTGGACGACCCCGCGAACGTGCTCGTCTTCCCGAACCTCGAGGCCGGCAACATCGGCTACAAGCTCCTCCAGCGACTGGGCGGCGCCGAGGCTATCGGCCCGATGCTCGTCGGGATGGACAAGCCTGTCCACGTCCTCCAGCGCGGTGACGAAGTGAAAGACATCGTCAATCTGGCGGGCGTCGCGGTAGTGGACGCACAGCAGGGGTGAGGAAGGTCAGCCCGTCGGCGGGTTCAAAAAGAGCGCGTCGGCGAGCACCGCGACCCCCAGGAGGGACCCCCCGGCGAGGGCTGTCGGCAGTGAGACGCCGAGTACGCCACTGGTGACGGCTGTCAACAGGAAAGCCATCGGAATGACCGCCAGGACGAGGTCGTACCGCGACACGGCGGGCGGGCGGACCGACTGGTTCCGATACTGTTCCTCGGGGCCTCGTGTTTTCGGTTCGGTACTCATACCGTGAACACCACTCATTTTACATTATCTACCCCACCCCACTTAAAATTTGAGCCGAGTGACGTTCTGTGAACGTTCTCGGAACCTCCGGCAAACGTCAGAGAAGTCCCAGTATGGAATTCGCATAAGTTATGAGAATTTTCACTGGCCGTCCCGGCGTCGATAGCGCTACGGTGGCTCGCGAGTCTCGATAGAGAAAGGCCGGTGTCAGTTCGACGCCTCGCTGCGGTCGGCCCGCGAGGGCGGCGGGACCCGCTCGTCGCTACTGGCGGATTCTGACCGGAGACGGCGGTCCGGTTCCGTGTTGACGTGGTCGTACTGGTCCGGCGCGTTGGCCAGTGGGTGGGCCGGATTACGGTCGCTCTCGATGCGTGCGGCCCTGACCGCCGCGAAGCCGTTGATACGGGCCTGGATGCCCCGCCAGTGCAGCCCCGTCGCGGGCGGGACGCTCACCCCGTGTGGGGGGTCGTAGGCCGAGCCGTGTGTCGCAAGTACTTCGGCGTTGACGTTCTCGGCCAGTTGGTCGTGGTCGATGAGCAGTCCGACGCGGGCGTCGTCGGGTGCACGCGTGGCGAGGACGTCCAGTCCGAGGTGGAGCGCCCGATACTCCGCGACGTTGTTGTCGGGCGCGCGGTCGGGTACCGACAGTCGGAGGACGCGCTCGCCGTCGAGCGTCTCGATGACGACGCCCAATCCGCCGGGCTCGGTCGGTGTCCGGTCGCCGTTTACCGGCCCGCCGCTGTGAGGTCGGAACGAGCCATCGGTAGCGATGTAAAAGTCGCGATGGTGGCTACGAGGCGGGTGGGCGATATGCGGCGTCGGTGACTCATCGAACAGGTCTCGTAACGTCGGCCGGCCATAAGCGGCCATAGGACAGGTAGGACAAGCGGGATATTAAATATGTGGTCCGAACCGGTGGTAGTGTTTAGTTAGGCGATGCAGACTGTCACCAGCCAGAAAGCCCCCGACCGCTCGACTACTGCGACTCGCTGCGCGCTTCACTCACTCCGTTCGTTGCAGTGCTTGCTTCGCCTCGTACGACCGAAGCCAGCCGGGGCTTTCTGGCTCTCTTCCGCGTTCTCTACTAAACTAAACACTACCGAACCGGTAGGAAATCAAGACACCGGCGGCTGCAGGTCGCCGACCGTGTGAACCCCGTTACTCGTCGGCGTAGGAGTGTCCAACGAGCAGCGCGATGGCGTTGGTCAGGACCAAGACGCCAAAGACCGTGCGGACGGACGAGGACTGGAGCCCGGTCGCAAGGAGGGGGAGATAGAGGAACGGGAGGGCGATGGCCGTCCAGAACGCGATGCCCCTGATGGGTGCCACGAGTGTCCGGCCGACGCTGGGAACCGCGTCGTCGACGAGGGCGAACAGTTCGTTTACTGACGAACTCGACATGATGTGACCTGTCATTACGTACATGGGTCATCATCTTATAACCGCGAGAGGTTTCGGTGTATTTCGTCCCATTTTACGTTACTAGAAGGTCCACCATGAACCTTTCACGACGGCTGCAGAACCGAGAAGAGATTTTATACTGCCAACTGACACCGTCACGCCACAGACGGCAAAAATACGTAGTACTCGGGAGACTACGTACCCAGCAGTGAGATGGTTATCTCCCCCTCAACGTCGGGGAGTTCCACCGACTCGACGACGTGGTCGAGCAGCGCCGCCCGCCAGGTCTCGACTTGCTGTTCGTGATAGTCGCGGTGTCGGTCGACCGAGTACTCCGTGTCCGCCCGCGACCGGAGTTCGTCGGCCGTCCCGTCCGGCGTCGGATACGCTGGGGCGTCGTCATCGAGCAGCGACTCCGGTGGGACGTGGACCGTCTCCCGGTCGTCGGCCGTCTGCACCACGTGCAGTCGTGCACGCATCCGGCCGCTATAGGGCGGGGTGACCCGCAAAACGGTCGGTGGGCCTCCGCGAGCCTCGGCCTCCATCGCCGCGAGCAGGTCCTCGGCGCTGATGGCGAGTGAGCGCAGCACCGACGGGTCGGTCGTCATCACCCGGGGGTACGTGTGCCCGCTACAAAGTGCCGACGAAACGACCGCGCGGGCGCTGTCACCGGTCCAAATAATCAGTTCTGATAATACCGAGGGTGGATTTATCCGAGAGAGTAATCAATCCCTGGACAGATGTTGGCGGTAACTCATCGGAGGTGACAGGGTGCAAACAACAGCAGCGGAGGAAACGACTGTTCTGGTCGTCGACGACGAACGGGACGTGGCCGAGCTGTATTCGGCGTGGCTCGGAACGGAACACGACGTTCGGAGTGCCCACGACGGGCACGAGGCACTGGACCTCGTTGACGGCGTCGACGTGGTGTTTCTGGACCGGCAGATGCCGGGGATGTCCGGCGACGAAGTGCTCGACGAAATCGACGCACGCGGGCTCGATTGCCGCGTCGTGATGGTCACGGCGGTCGACCCCGACTTCGACATCATCGAGATGCCCTTCGACGACTACCTGACGAAGCCGGTGGGTCGGAGCGACCTTCTGGAGATGGTCGAGACGATGCGGACCCGCGACTCCTACGACGAGCACCTCCAGGAGTACTTCTCGATGGCCGCCAAGAAAGCCGCCCTCGAATCCGAAAAGAACCCGGTCGAACTCGACGCCCACGAGGAGTACCGCGAGGTGAGCGAGCGGGTCGAGGCCCTCCGCGAGGAGGCCGACACCGCCGCCACTGAAATCGACGATTTCGAAGCGGCCTTCAGGGATTTCCCCGGCGGTAGCTGATACGGTCGGTTGTGGATTATTTTCGGCGAACATCGACCCCGGGGTCGACCTTGACCGGTAAATTGCTACAACCGACCGTATGAGTCAGTGGGTCGTCGGCGCCCCGCGCCGGTTACAGTTCTACGAGCACTTTGATAGCCTCCCGCTCGTCCATCGCACTGTACCCCTCGGGAACGCCCTCCAGGTCGACGGTCTTTGTGAAGATGGGCGACGGGTCGAGAGTCCCCTGTAACACGTCGGCGAGCAGCTCGTCGGCGTAGGCCCGGACCGGCGCGACCCCACCCCGGAGGGTGCGGTTCTCCCGGAACAGTCCGAAGACGTCCAGTCCCGTCTCGTCGACGCCGTGGGGGACGCCGACGTAGCCGACGGTGCCGCCGGGTCGACAGACCTCGATGGCGGTGTCCATCGCCGAGGCGGCGCCAACGCATTCGAGGACGTGGTTCGCGCCGCCGTAGGTCAGTTCCGTCGCTCGCTCGATTGCCGCCTCGCCGCGAGCGGCGACGGTCTCTGTCGCGCCGAACTGCTCGGCGATGTCGAGGCGGTCCTCGTGGTGGCCCATCGCGACGATGCGTTTGGCGCCCAGCCGCCGGGCCGCCAGCACGCCACAGAGCCCGACCGCGCCGTCGCCGACGACGATACAGGTGTCGCCCTCGCCGACGCCCGCACTGACTGCGGCGTGGTGGCCCGTTCCCAGCACGTCGGTCAGGGGTAAAATCGAGCGGAGCGTCTCCTCGTCGTCGGCGTATCGGTCGGGCACCCTGACGAGCGTCCCGTCGGCCTGTCGCGCCCGGATGTACTCGCCCTGACAGCCGCCGTTCTCGCCGCCCCAGGAGTCGCCGTTGACACAGGAGGTGTACAGGCCCTTCCGACAGAACTCACAGTGGCCACAGCTGATGACGAACGGCGCGAAGACGCGGTCGCCGGGTTCGACCGAGGTGACGTCATCACCCATCTCCTCGACGATACCCATCGGTTCGTGGCCGACGCGGGAGCCGTCCTCGCGGTCGCTCTGGCCGCGGTAGAACCACAGGTCCGAGCCACAGATGGCCGTATGCGTGACGCGGACGATTGCGTCTGTCGGTGCCTCAAGCGTGGGTCGCGGGACCTCCTCGATGGTGATGTCGCCGGGACCGTTGTAGATTGCCGCGCGCATGGGGGTGCCTTCGACGCGCGGCGTGAAATCCGTTCGCCCACAGGGGTAAGTTCCTCCAGTCGAATCCCCTACTATGGACGCCCGGGCCACCATCCTCGAATACTACGACTCGCTGCGACACGGGGCACCGCTGGATACCTTCGTCGCCGAGGACCGAACGGCGGACGACGCCATCGTCAAGTTCGGCATCTCCGAGCGGCTGGTCGGCGCTGACAACGTCCAGGCGGGCCTGCGCGACCAGACCGCCTCGACGAGCGACTGGACCGTCGACAGCCGCGACCTGCGTGTCACCCAGCGGGACTCCGTCGCCTGGTTCAGCGACGACGTCAGGCTGGCCTGGGAGGAAGGGGACCAACACCACGAGTTCGACACCCGCTGGAGCGGGACCCTGGAACGGCGCGACGGTGACTGGTCGTTCGTCGGGCTGCACGTCTCCGTCGCGACGGAGTTCTGAGTCCCGACGGCCGCGTATTCAGTGGGGATTAGGATACGTTTACTCCTGCCGTCTCGAAAAATAGAGTGGCTAACTTTCTGGGGTGTCCACCCACGTAAATTCAGGTTCAGTAACTATGACAGAAAGACAAAACAACATGGCGGACCGTCGAGACGTGCTCCGGACCGGTGCAGCCCTGGGTGGTGGCTTGCTTGCGAGCGCGTTCGTGGGTGGGACCGCTGCCAGCACAAACGACACCGATAGCCAGAGCAACATCGTCGGGTACATGAGCCGCTCGTCGTACTACTCGCTCACGGGGGCGGACGACGTCGACTGTGTCCCCGACGAGGCCGGATGGGGCGGCACCTTCTACGTCAAAGGGGTCGCAGAAGACGGCGACGGCGAGACCGGCGTCTCGGTCGAGGTCCCGAGCCGGTCGCCCAGCGACGGGATGTACGAGCGGTGCCAGGCCTACACCGTCACCGCGAACGAACACGTAGAGCTCACGGGCGGCCCGAGCGGCCACGGCCCCTGGGAAGACCCGTGTGGGACCTGGGTGTTCCCCGCAGCTGACGAGACCCTGGAGCCGGCGGCTGTCTATCGGGTCTCGAACGTCTACGACACCAAGCCGGTGGACGCCTTCCACGAGGACGTCACCGCGACCGACAGCGACGGCAACGAAATCGGCTCACCGATGGACCTCATCTGTGTCACGTTCGAACAGGCCTCGCCCGCCGAGCAGTGGACACAGAGCGAGAAGGTGACCGACTGTGGCAGCTCGGTCGCGGTCGACGGCACGACGGCCGTTCTCGGTCCCGCTGGTGAGGGCGCGGCCTGTATCATGACCAGCACCGCCGACGGGTGGACACAGGAAGCCACGCTCGGCGACGGGAACGACATCGACGGCGGCCCGGTGTTCGACGGCGACACCGTCCTCCTCGCCGGGCCTCGTGATGGTGACACCGACAACAGGTCAGTGCTCGTCTACGCCCAGACCGACGGAAGCTGGGAAAGACAGACGACGCTGCTGCCCGACGACCTCGACGAGAACGCGCGTTTCGGCGGGTCCTACGATGTCGATGGCGATACACTCGCCGTCGGTGCACCCGAAGACCCGGGTGACAACGAGGACAACAGGGGTGCAGTCTACGTCTACGAACGCGACGGCGGGGAGTGGACGCTGGAAACGACGCTCGAAGACGGTCGTGAGGTAGACGACACCGCCGACGGACTGGGCGCCAGCGTCGCAGTCGACGGCGACACCATCCTCGCCGGGGCACCGTACGCGAGTTACTACGACTTCGGCTTCTCCAGCGTCGGCGGGGCACTCGTGTTCACCCGCTCGGACGGCGAGTGGACCCAGGAGACGTTCCTCCGGTCCGGCAACCCGAACCACAAGGACGGACAGGGGTCCATCGTGGCGCTGGACGGGGACACCGCTGTCCTCGCGAACCCGAGGGCGCCCAGCGAGTCCAACGGCGTGTTCGCCGGGGCAGCCTGGGTTTTCACCCGCGAGGGGTCCGAGTGGCACCACCAGCAGAAAGTCACGCCGGAGGGCTGGGGACGGAACACCTTCTTCGCCCCGGCTATCGACCTCGAGGGCGACACGCTGCTGGTCGGGTCGAGTACGACGAACTACAGCAGCGACGACAGGAGCGGTGTGGCGTACGTCTTCACCCGCGACGATTCGACGTGGAATCAGCAGGTTCGGCTCACCGCCGCCGACCGCAGCTCCGAGGACCGGTTCGGAGCCCGGTTCGGGAGTTCGGTGGCCCTGGAAGGTGAACTCGCGTTCATCGGTGCCCCCTATGACGAGAATCCCGACGACAGCGACGGGTCGGTGTACGTCTTCGAGCAGTGAGCCGATGAATCACCTCGGCAATCGACGTCGCTCGCCGATGTTCGAAGCGGTGTGAGAATGCCCGGGGAGGGCTCCGAACCCTCGATCTCCGCATAACCCAGGTCCGGGGTGTGACGAGCACCCCACGGGTCATGCCGGTGTGGTACCGCATGAGTCACTCGCCGTATTGAAGGTTCTCATCTCCCCGGAGACTGTGGCGTCCTCACACGGTCGGGGGATTTAAGCCACCGCACTGGCATGGGTCCTGCATGGATATTCCTGACCTCGTCCGGCAGGAACTCGGGGACGAGGAGATACGGGCCGGCGTCACGCTCGGCGACGAAGACGCGGTCTGTTTCACACCGACACGAACGCTCGTCTACCGTGGCGACGGCCTGTTGAGCGACGAGAAAGTCGAGACCTACCCCTGCGACTTCGAACGCCTGACCATCTCGGAAGGCCGTCGGAAGACGAAGTTCACGATGGTCTACACCGACGGGAAACGCGACTTTGGCGTCCCCGGGAGCCGCGCCGACGCCGTCCTCGAGCAGTTGTTGGAGGGGAACCTCCGGAGTTCGAACGCCATCGACGCCGATGAAAGTGTCACCGGCGCCTTCCGCTTTAGCGAACTCACGCTCGTCGTCACCGAGAGACGCCTGCTGAAACATCTCGGCAGCGTCACCTGGGACAACGACTTCGAGTCGTATGGATTCGACGCCGTCACCGGGCTGGAGTTCGAGAAGGGGTCGGTCGCAACGGCTATCGTCCTCGCCGTCGACGACCGCCGCGAGCGAATCAAAGCGCCCAGCGACCAGGCCCCAGCGGTTCGCAAGACGCTCCAGGAGGGGCTCTTTGCGTTCCACGAGGTGTCGTCGCTGGCCGACCTCAACGCCAAGGTGGCCGCCGAGCCCGACGACGAGCCCGACGACGAGAAGGCCGGGCTCGGCCTGGAGAGCGGTATCGACCCGCTGGTGAGCGACGACGATGCGGACGACACCGGTGTGGAGACAGTCGAGACCGCGACGACGGAGTCAGGCGCCCAGACCGTCGCGCCGTCGACCGACAGCGACGCTGACGGCGACATCGCCGCCCTCGAACAGCAGGTCGCCGACCTCACCGCAGCCATCGAGCGCCAGAACGAACGCATCGAGGCCCAAGAAGAGACCATCCAGACGCTCATCGAGGAACTGCGACAGGGCCGCTAGGCGGTCGGAATATTCCACGACCGTCGGGAACGGGCTCTCTCGCTACGCTCTCCCCAGTACTTTCCGAACACACGTCGAGCCGAAGGGACCGAGTTCGCCGCTGTCGAACTGGACGAAGTGACCGGTGGTGATGCTGGCGCCACAGCGCTTACAGTCGAACTCGCCGTCCCGGACCACCACGTCGCCCTCGAAACTGACGTAGGTGCCCCCGGAGGTGGGGCGGACGAGACCGTCCTCGCGGTCGATGACGCCACGCATCGCCGCCGTGTCGAGGATTTCACGCTGGAGGCCGGGGTTCGTGGTCACCGTCTCGATGCGGTCAATCGCCTCGGCGACCGACAGCGACTCCGCTTCCAGATGGGCTAGCAGTTCGACCCCGAGTGCTACGGGGTCGCGCTCGTCGTCGGGCACACCAGCCACGACGAGTGCGACCGGATTAGTGGTTATCGGCCAGCACCTGAGTATGACGTTTGTTCATAGATATCGGCGTATATACCGATAATAAGTTAATTTTCCGGTTCAATCGTTACATACGTTTCAATTTCTGAACAAGACTTATACAATCTGAGCCCCTACGTTTGATTGCAATGACCTACACACCAAAGAACTCGCGTCGGAGCTTCGCTCCCAGGGTATCACCCTCCGAGAGGAGGACCAGGCCGACGTGGGACAGACGACGCGCAACTGACGTCCTCCGACCACTTTTTATATTTCGCGGGTGACCACAAGAGGTTTGACGGCTGCCCGCACTCACACGTGTAGATGGACCGCCTCGCGAAGCGACAGCTGCTCGGCTCGGCCGCCCTCGTGGTCACCGTGGCCGCCGTCGCGGTCGTGTTCTCCCCGGCCACGCTCATCCGCGAGGCCATGCACCTGGCCGACCATCCCGTCTATCTGGCGGGGGTCATCGTCACGCTGTATCTCGTCCGCCCCTTCTTTGCGTGGCCGACGATGCCGCTTTCTGCCTTCGTGGGTTTCGTGCTTGGTATCGGCTACGGGATTCCGGTCGCGCTGATGGGCGCGCTGGTGACCTGTCTCATCCCCTATCGGTTCGCCGAGCGAGCGGGCGAGCAGGGCGGGATGTTCGGCTGGCTCGGCGAGTCGGGCCAGCGCATCATCGAGGTGACCGGCGAGACGCGCGGCGTGCTGGCGGCCCGGCTCTCGCCGGTACCGGCCGACCCCGTCTCGTATGGCGCCGGCTTCGCCGGCGTCTCGACCCGCGCGTTCGTCGTCGGCACCTTCGTCGGCGAGATTCCGTGGGTCGTCGTCGAGGTCATCGCCGGCGCGTCGATGCGGTCGCTGACGCTGCAGGGGCTCTCTATCGAGGCGCTCCCGCAGCTGCTCGTTCTCTTTGGCGCGCTGGCGATACTGGTGCTTGCCGGCCCCACGTACCGGCATTTCAACGGTCGGCTCGACTCGTCGTGAACTCGAAGCGGGCGCCGCCGTCGTCACTCTCGGTCACCCGTACCGTCCAGCCGTGGGCAGTCGCGATGTCTTCGACGATTGCGAGACCAAATCCGGTGCCGTCTTTGGCCGTGGTGTAGCCCCGTTCGAACACCTTCTGTCGGTCCTCGGCCGGGATGCCGGGACCGTCGTCGGCGGCGTAGAACCCGGTGGTTGTATCGTCGGCTTCCGGTAGCGTCCCGACGGTCACCGTCAGGTCTCGCCCGGCCGACCGGTCGGGTGGCCGACGGGAGCGAGCGTCGTAGGTGTCGCTGTGCCGGTAGACCCCGTGTTCCACGCTGTTTCGAAACAGGTTCTCGAGTAGCTCACGCAGCCGGTCGGGGTCCGCGTCGATGGTTACGGTCCCGGCCAGTTCCAGCGTCGCGCCGACGGTATCGACGTTGGCCCACGCCCCTTCGGCAGCCGTCGCGATGTCCACTCGCTCAACGCTCCCGACGGAGTCGCCCTGCCTGGCCAGCGTCAACAGGTCCTCGATGAGCTGTTCCATCCGGTCGGCGGCTCCGGCGGCGGTGTCGAGATGGGACACGTCACCGGTCTCCTGGGCCAGCGAGAGCCGTCCCTGAACGACGTTGAGCGGGTTCCGGAGGTCGTGGCTGACGACGGAGGCGAACTCCGAGAGGCGCTCCTCGCGGGCCTTGCGCTCGTGGATGTCCCGGATGACGCCGGCAGTGCCCGAAAAGCCGTCGTCACTCGGGAGGACGGCGAGGTTGTTCTCCGAGGGAATCCGCTCGCCCCATTTGGTCACGACGTCCATCTCCAGGGTTCCGGTGTCGGTGTCGGGGTCCGAGAGGAGCTCCCCGATGAGCCGGTCACCGCGTGCGACATCCTCGTCGGTCATGATGATGCCGATATGCTCGCCGACAAGCTCCTCGGGGGTGTAGCCGGTCATCGGCTCGATGGCCTCGTTGACGAAGGTGAAGGTCCCGTCCTCGTCGAGGGTGTACACCGGGTCGCCGACGGCCTCGACGATGGTCTCGTACCGGCCCAGTTCCCGGTTGCGCTGTTTCCGGTCGGTGACGTCACGCATCACGCCGACTGAGCCGGTAAACGTCCCGTCGGCATCGACCAGCGGCGCAATCTTGTTCTCGGTGACCGTCCGCTCGCCGTCGGCGTCGACGGTTCGCATCTCCACTGTCTCCCACGTCCGGTCGGGCGACACCAGGAGGTCGAGGAGCACCTCGGTCACCCGTTCGACGTCCTCGGTCGGCATGAACCGCTCGGGGTCGGCGCCGACGATGTCGACACGCTCGTACCCCAGGTGGTCGACCATCGCGTCGTTTGCCATCTGTATCGTCCCGTCGGCGTCGAGGACGTACATCGGGTCGCTGACGTTCTCGACGAGCGTCTGGTACTGTTCGAGGGTCCGTTCGCGCTCACGCTGGGTGGTGATATTGCGGGCGATGCCGGCGATGCCGAGCAGGTCGCCGTCGCCGTCTTCGATGAGCGACCCCCGGAACTCGTGGCGGATGCGCTCGCCGTCGGCCGTTAGGAGTGGCACTTCGAGGGTGGACTGGCCGGTCTGGACGGTCCGCTCGATGACATCCCTGACCTCGTCGTGGAACGTCTCGGGGATGAGGTCGAAGGCCGTCATAGTCGAGAGCGCCTCGTCGCTATAGCCCAGTACCTCCGTCGCGGTGTCGTTCCAGCGCAACAGCTCCCCGTCGAGGTTGATAAGGTAGAAGACGTCGTCGAGGGTGTCGACGAGTGTCTCGGTGAACTCCCGCTCGCGTTCGAGTTCCCGCTCGCGTTCCTTTCGGGCCGTGATATCCGTGATGAACCCCTCCAGGATTTCGACGTCGTCGGTGTCGACGGACCCGCCGGACCCGTCTGCTCGTGAGGTCGGCGACCTCACGCTGCCGACGACCCGCCCCTGCTCCCAGAGCCATCGCACCTCGCCGTCAGCCGTGGTAACCCGGTAGCTCACTTCGAACGGGTCGCCGGCGCTGACGCTCGCCTGAACCTGCGAGTCGATTCGGTCGGCGTCCTCGTCGTCGATGAGCGACTCCCACAGCACCTCGCCGGACTCGATTGTCTCGGCGTCGTAGCCGACCAGTTCCTCGGCCCCGTCGCTGACGAACTCCATCGGCCAGCCGGCCTCGTTTCGCGCCCGGTACACCATTCCGGGGAGGTTCGAGATGAGCGTCGAAAGCTGGCGTTCGGACTCCTCCAGTGCGGACTTGGCCCGGCTCTCACCGACCGCCCGCCTGATACGGTTCGCCAGGACGGTGTACTGGTCGGTGCCGACGTCCTTCTGGAGATACTCCGTGACACCGGCGCTGATGGCGTCGCTCGCTATCTCCTCGTTGCCCTTCCCGGTAAAGAGGATGAAAGGCAGTTGCCCGAACTCCTCGCGGACGGCCTTCAGAAACTCCAGCCCGTCCATCCCCGGCATGTCGTGGTCGCTGACGACGCAATCTATCGGTTCGGCGCGGAGCCAGTCCAGCCCCGCCTCGGCCGAGAACTCCGTCACCACGTCCAGTCCGTCGTCGGTCCGTTCGAGATGCATGGCGGCGACCTCCGCGAACTCGCGCTCGTCGTCGACGTGGAGCACGCGAACGTCGCCATCGCTACTCATTGCATGATACTACGTGTCCATCCTCATAAATCCGTCAGCAGACGGACTGCCGGAACATCAGTAGAACGTATCGGCACAGTCATAGACGACGCCGTGTTCCGGACAGACGTACTTGCAGTGACGGTGATACATCGACCGGTCACAGCGGGGGCAGGGACGGCCGGCGTCGTCGGACATACGGGCCTAAACAAGCCGTTCACATATCGCTCTTTGGGACGAAATTGGAACAGTGTTGGAAAAACACCTTTTGAGGTCGTTCGGGAACGAGTGTGTATGAACGACGCGCTGCTCGACAGCCGGGGCGGGCAACTGCTGGTCGGCCTCGCCGCCGGGGCCGCCGGTGTCGCCGGCTCCTACGCCGCGAGCGGATTCAACCCGACGTTCGTCGTATCGCCAATCGACCGGGCGCTCTCGCGAAACATGCCCGACGCGGTGGTCTCTTTCGCCATCGAAAACCTCGGAAGCGTCGGCCAACAGCTGAACCTCCTGACTGCCGTTGCCCTCACGTGGCTGGTGTTTGGCGCCGGCGTAACTGGCACAATCGTCGCCGGGCGGGCGGCCAACAACCGCCTGCTCCCGGCCGTCGGGACGGCGGTGTGGACCTGGCTCGTCACTGCCGGTGTCACCGGGGCGTTCGTCCTTTCGCTGGGGCCGGTCGTCCCGGCGGTCGCCGTCGTCGCGCTCGCTCAGGCGTTCGACGCCTACCGTGGCACTACGGACCCGATTTCCTCGAAGCGTCGCCGCGCCCTCTCGACGGTCGGCGTCGCGCTGGGCGCCACCGCAGTCGGTGTGACTGTCGGCCAGCGCCGGTCCTCAATGGGCGAGAAGGCGCCCCTCGAGGCACAGGGCGTAGACGAGGCGGACGTCCAGACGAAACTGGACATCGCCGGGAGCAACTCCTTCGATATCGACGGTATCGAACCGCTGGTGAGCCGGAGCTTCTTCGAGGTCGACATCAACTCCATCGACCCCAACCCCAGCGCCGACGACTACACGCTGTCGATAACCGGCGCCGTCGAATCGGAGACGACACTCAGCTACGACGAACTCCAGGAGATGGACGCCGTCAACAGGTTCTCGACGCTTCGCTGTGTCGGCGACCAGCTTAACGGCGACAAGATAGACACCGCCCTCTGGAGCGGCGTCTCGCTCCAGGACCTGGTCGAAAAAGCGGGCCCCCAGAGTGACTGTGACTGTGTTCTGCTCAAGGCCGAGGACGGCTACGAGGTGGAGTTCCCCATGGAGGCGTTCAATCGCGGCCTCGCCGTCTACGGCATGAACGGCACCCAGCTTCCCCGGGGACATGGCTACCCCGTCCGCGCCGTGATTCCGGGCCACTGGGGCGAGGTGAACACGAAGTGGCTCACCGAAATCGAGCTGCTGAACCGCGAGGTCGACGGCTACTGGGAAGAGCGCGGCTGGGAGGGGACCGGGCCGGTCAAACCCACCGCGACGCTGAAACACGACACGATGCTCGACGACGGCCGCCGCCGGCTGGCCGGCCACGCCTACGCCGGCCTCCGGGGCGTCTCGGCCGTCGAGGTCTCGACCGACGGCGGCTCCTCGTGGTCCGAGGCGGCGCTCTCGGACCCGCTGCCCGCCGCCGAGGGCGAGGGCCGAGCGGAGGACGCCTGGCGACAGTGGCGATACAGCTACGACCCGCCCGGCTCCACGCACACCGCAGTGGTCCGGATGGTCGACCGCGACGGCAACGTCCAGACCAGCGAGGAGACCGACCCCGCGCCGACCGGCCCATCCGGGTGGGTCTCCAGAGAATTCGAGTCGTAGTTGCGGTTGTTTCCGGTTCTTCTATGAGTGATGTGCATACCGCAGACAGCAAGTAACAGCATCAAATCCCACGACACCCCAAACCAGAAACACCCATCCGACTCGATGCCAATCTCGACGTATGCCCAGAGAGATAACGGGCGAGGTCATCCACGTCGTCGAGCCCGGCGAACAGGCCGAGTACGAACTCGACGAGACCGTGGCGGGGCTCGCCGACTCGCGCTATCTCCTCGTCTGCCGCGAGGGCGGCGTCCCCTCCGTTTTCGAACGGGTCGTCGCCTTCTTCAAACGCGAGCCAATCAGGCCGGTGACGCTGGTCGCCGACGAAGGGTTCGAGGAGGGTGTCGAAATCGAGGCGACAGTCGACTTCACGACTGTCGACGGCGTCTACGAAGTCATCGAAATAGAATAGCGGGCGGGCAGCGAAATCCGGCTCCGGTGTCACACGCTCCAGTGGCCGCAAGTCAGTTGCTCAGCGGTTCAGCACTCGGACCAGCCACAGGACTCGCAGGTCTTACAGCCCTCCGAGTAGTACAGCGACATCGAGCTACACTCGGGACACTCCGGGCTCTCGCCGGCGTCGATGAGGTCCTGCTGTGCGCTCTCGGCGGCGTCGCCGGCCGCCGGACCAGCGTCGGCCTGCGGGCCGGCGTCCGTCTGTGTGTCCGCATCGGCAGCCTGCGGTCCGCCGTCCGTCTGGTGGGAGGTGTTCGCCCGTTTCTCATCTTCGGCGGTCTCCTCTAAGGTGGCCTGCTGCGGGTAGGCCTTGTCGACGTCGCCGTCGAGATACCGACGCAGGGCGGTGCCGATGGCGTCCGGGATGGACTGAATCTGCTCGCCCTTGTCCCAGGCGACCTTCGGCGACCGGATGCCCTGTAGCTCGTCGGCTATCTCCTCGGGGTCGACGCCCGAGCGCAGCGCCGTCGAGATGGTCTTGGCCAGCGCCTCGGTGAAGGAGGCGGTAAAGCCACCGGAGTTTCCGATGTTGGCAAAGAGCTCGAAGGGGCGCTCGGCCTCGGGGTCCTCGTTGATGTTGACGTACAGCTTCCCGTAGCCGGTGTCGATGCGCTGGGTGACCCCGTGCAGGACGTCCGGACGGGAGCGCTTGCGGGCGAACTCCGACTCCTCGCCGTCGGCGGCCGATAGCATCCCCTGGACGGAGTCGTCCAGTGCGGCCTGGACCGCCTCGTCCTCGAGGAAGCCCTCGATACCGCCGAACATCTCCTCCAGTTGGGCGACCAGTTCCTCGGTATCCATGTCCGAGAACTCGGTGTTCTGGGCCCGCGTCGTCAGCACCTGCTTGCTGCGGGTGCCGTCGCGGTAGTAGGTGACGCCCTTGCCGCCGTGGTCGTAGATGTATTGGAACACCTCGGCGGCGTCCTCGATGGTCGAGTCGTTGGGGGC
>PXRT01000010.1:0-92503 GCA_003020925.1 Halobacteriales archaeon QS_6_64_34
GTCGGCCCCTTTCAGTCCCGCCCATGCCGGCTGGGTAATCAGTGCGGGTGGGACTGAAAGGGGCGTTGTCGGCGCTGTGCGCCGACTGCTCGGGAGAGCGTCGCTCTCCCGGTGGCTGGCTTCGGGAAGGCGGGCGACGTAAGCACCGCAGGCCGAAGGCCGAGGAGCGCAGCGAGCCCCCCGACCGAAGCAGCCGGGGCTTTCTGGCTGGTGACAGTCTGAATCGCCTAACTAAACACCATCGACCGACACGTAGCAACGTTTTTGCCGTCTCCCACCCTCGCGTTCAGGTATGGAGTATCGGTCCGTCGAGACAGCAGGGGAGTACGTCTGCCGGCCGGACCACGGCGCGGACTGGCGCGCCGAAATCGAAACGTTCGCCGACGAGGAAGGCATCGACGCGGCTTTCTTCTACGGGTTGGGCGCCGTCGAGGACGCCGAAGTGTGGTTCTACGACCAGAACAGACAGGAGTACGACTCGATGGTCTATGCCGAGCCCCTGGAGGTTGCGGCCTGCGTGGGGAACGTCTCGTGGCTCGAAGACGAACGGTTCGCCCACACCCACGCCGTCCTCTCCCGGCCCGACGGCGAGGCAATCGCGGGCCATCTCAACAGCGCCACCGTCTGGGCTGGCGAACTGTACGTCCGGGCGTTCGAGACGGAACTGGAGCGCGCACACGACGAACCGACCGACCTCGACCTCTGGGAGCTATAGATGCGGGAGGCCGACGAACGCTACTTCGAGACGCTGGAGGCCGAACTCGACTCGGCCATGCGCGTCGCCGAGCGCGCCCGCGAACGCGGTGGCGACCCCAAACCGGAAGTCGAGATTCCCACGGCGCGGGACATGGCCGACCGCGTCGAGAACATCCTCGGCATCGACGGCGTCGCAGGGCGGGTGCGAGAACTCGAAGGCGAGATGTCCCGCGAGGAAGCCGCCCTCGAACTCGTCGAGGACTTCGTCGAGGGCACCGTCGGCGACTACGACACCCGAGAGGGGAAAGTCGAGGGGGCGGTCCGGACGGCCGTCGCCCTGTTGACCGAGGGCGTCGTCGCCGCGCCAATCGAGGGTATCGACCGCGTAGAGTTGCTCCGGAACGACGACGGGACGGAGTTCATCAACGTCTACTACGCCGGCCCGATTCGCTCCGCCGGCGGGACCGCACAGGCCCTATCGGTGCTCGTGGCCGACTACGCCCGCGCGCTGCTGGGCATCGAGCAGTACGAGGCCCGCAAGGAGGAGGTCGGCCGCTACGCCGAGGAAATCGACCTCTACGATAAGGATACCGGCCTCCAGTACTCGCCGAAGGAAAAGGAGACCACGTTCATCGCCGAGCACATGCCAATCATGCTCGACGGCGAGGCGACGGGCGACGAGGAGGTCTCTGGCTACCGCGACCTCGAACGGGTCGACTCGAACGCCGCCCGGGGCGGGATGTGTCTCGTCCTCGCGGAGGGTATCGCGCTGAAGGCCCCGAAGATTCAGCGCTACACCCGCAATCTGGACGAGGTCGACTGGCCCTGGCTCCAGGACCTCATCGACGGGACCATCGGTGAAGACAGCGAGGCCGACCAGGGGGAGACCTCGGAAGACGCGAGCGGCGACGCCGCGAGCGAGGACACCGACGACGAGAGCGACGAGCGGGCCGGCCCGCCACGGGTCAACCCCGAAAAGAAGTACCTCCGGGACCTCATCGCCGGCCGCCCGGTCTTCTCCCATCCCTCGAAATCCGGCGGCTTCCGGCTGCGCTACGGCCGCGCACGGAACCACGGCTTCGCGACCGCCGGGGTGCATCCGGCGACGATGCATCTCGTTGATGACTTCCTCGCCACGGGAACGCAGATAAAGACCGAGCGACCCGGGAAAGCCGCCGGCGTCGTCCCCGTCGACAGCATCGAGGGGCCCACCGTCCGGCTGGCGAACGGCGACGTGCGCCGCATCGACGACGTCGAGGAGGCCCGGGCGGTCGGCAACGGCGTCGAGAAGATTCTAGACCTGGGCGAGTATCTCGTCAACTACGGGGAGTTCATCGAGAACAATCACCCGCTGGCCCCGGCGTCCTACACCGTCGAGTGGTGGGAGCAGGACCTCGACGCGGCGGGCGCCGACGTCCAGGCGATGCGGGACGACCCCGGGATAGACCTGGCCGACCCCAGTGCCGCCAGAGCGCTCGAGTGGGCGGGTGACTACGATACGCCGTTGCACCCGAAATACACCTACCTCTGGCACGACGTGACAGTCGAGCAGTTCGGGGCGCTTGCCGACGCCGTCGAGACGGGAGAGGTCGCGGCGACAGACGGCGCGGTGATGGAGGACGGCACCAGCGTGGCCGCCGACGGCGACCTCGTTCTCGAGAACACCGACCTCGTCCGGGCCGCGCTCGAACGCCTGCTCGTCAAGCACACCCAGGACGACGACTGGCTTGTCGTCCCCGACTGGCTCCCGCTCGTCCGGACGCTTGGCTTCTCGCGGTCCCTGGAGCGCGAGTGGTCCCTCGAGGACATCTCCGAGCACGCCAGGACCTACGGCGAGCAGGAACACAGCGACGCAATCGGCTACGTCGACGACGAACTCGGCGAGACGGCCGGCCGCAACGCCATCGAAGCGGTCAACGAGATATCCCCCTTCGAGGTCCGCGAACGGGCGCCGACGCGCATCGGCAACCGGATGGGCCGCCCCGAGAAATCCGAGCGCCGGGACCTCTCGCCGGCCGTCCACACGCTCTTCCCAATCGGCGAGGCCGGCGGCTCACAGCGTGACGTCGCCGCCGCGACCAAACACTCGGACTCGATGACTGAGACGCCGGGCCGCGTCGAGGTGGAGGTGGCGCGGCGGCGCTGTCCCGACTGTGGCACCGAGGGCCACGAGGCCCGTTGCCCCGACTGTGACGCCGTCGCCGAGACCATCTACGTCTGTCCGGACTGTGAGACGGAGGTCGAGCCCGACGAATCCGGCCGCGCGGAGTGTGGGCGCTGTGAGACGATGGCCTCGCCGACGCAGTACACGGAGCTGGACCTCCAGGAAATCTACCGCGACGCCCTCGGGAACGCCGAGGAGCGCGAAACCGCCTTCGAGACGCTGAAAGCCGTCAAGGGGCTCACCAGCGAGGCCAAGCTCCCCGAACCCATGGAGAAGGGCATCCTCCGGGCGAAACACGACGTCTCGGCGTTCAAAGACGGCACCGTCCGCTACGACATGACCGACCTGCCCGTGACGGCGCTTAGACCCGCCGAACTCGACGTCGAGCCCGAGCGCCTGCGGGCGCTTGGCTACGAGACCGACATCCACGGCGACCCGCTCACGCATCCCGACCAGCTGTTCGAACTCAAGGTCCAGGACATCGTGCTCTCGGAGGGCGCCGCCGAACACATGCTCCAGACGGCCGCGTTCGTCGACGACCTCTTGGAGCAGTACTACGGCCTCGATAGATACTACGAGTTCGACGACCGCGACGACCTGGTGGGAGAACTCGTCTTCGGGATGGCACCACACACCAGCGCGGCGACAGTCGGCCGAGTTGTCGGATTTACATCAGCTGCGGTCGGCTACGCGCATCCGTACTTTCACGCCGCGAAGCGGCGGAACTGCTTCCATCCGGAGACGAAGCTGTGGTACGAGGACGGGGAGAGAAGAAATCACTACGAACGTATCGACGACTTCGTCGAACGATATCTGGACCCAGAGACGGCGGAGACAGACGACTTCGGTACCCACACGCAGGAACTCTCTGGCGATGTATCCGTGCCATCGGTCGATGACGATGGGAACGTCGTTAGACGACCGGTCGAAGCCGTCTCGAAGCACCCCGCGCCGGACCATATGGTCAGCATTGAGACGCGAAGCGGCCGGAAACTGACCGTTACGCCTGACCACGAAATCCACGTCTTCGATGGAGAGGGTATCACCTCGAAACGGGCGAGCGAGCTCACTGAGTCAGACCAACTGATCAAACCGGCGAACGTCGATTCCCTTTCGCCAGCCGGCGCTACACAGCGATTCGACCTTTTGGCCGAGTTCATGCGGACCGATGTTGTGGATAATAGAGCGCTGATGGTGAAGGGGCTTGATAAAGAGTTTCTCTACTCGCTGTTCCGTGATACGCTCGAATCGGAGGGGGACGGACAGTTCTATCCGTTGCAAAGTACGACGGAGTATCTCGGTTTGAGTAAAAAGGGACTAAGCAACTATTTGTATCGCGAGAGTATCCCGGCGTCAGTACTGGTGGATGTTCTCGAAACGTCCGAGGCGGTTGTCGAACGTATCCCCGATGACGTTACGCTGGGAATGAAGCGCGATACGACGGAGATAGACCGCTACGTCGAACTGGACGGGTCCGTCGCAACCTTGCTTGGGTACTACGCGGCGGAAGGTTTCGCCCGCAAACAGGAAACCCCGAAAGGAACGATTCATCAGACGACGTTCTCCGGAGTCGAGGAAGAGGCAAGAGAGTTCTTCGTCGACACGCTGACTTCCGAGTTCGGTGTCGAACCGTACCGCGAGAACGACTACAAAGTCACGGTTTCGGGTCGGCTCGTTCGGGTGCTCTTCGACATTGTTCTCGACTGCGGTGTCCACGCAGACGAGAAACGTGTCCCGGCGTGTATCTTCGACGCGCCCGATGAGGTGGTCAGTGCGTTCCTCGGTGGATACATCAGCGGCGACGGGACGGTGGATAAGAACGTGCTCGAAATTGCCGCCACGACAGTCAGCCACGAACTGAAAGAGGACCTCTTGGCACTGTTTACCAGACTCGGAATTACGGCGAGAGTCGAACAAACAGAACCAGTTCCCCTATCGAAGAAGTTCCCCGAACATTACGACGAAGAAGACGAGTCGATGTCGGCCGTATCCTACGTCCTGCGTATCACATCGGTCAACGCAGTGCGGTTCGATGACGTCATAGATATCCACCTGCAACGAAAACAGCAGCGGTTAGAGAGACATATCCAACAAAAGACCGCGTATGGTCGCCGAGTATTTGACGGTGGGAACGGAGAATATCTCGTCGACAGTGTAGCAGACATCGAGTACGTCGAATCGGACACTGAGTACACGTACTGTCTCACCGTCTCGGGGACGCGTTCCTTAGTTGCGAATGATATGTCACAAAAACAATGCGACGGAGATGAAGATTGCGTGATGCTCCTGATGGACGGCCTGCTGAACTTCAGTAAGTCCTTCCTGCCGAACCGGCGAGGCGGCCGCATGGACGCACCCCTCGTCATGTCCTCGCGCATCGACCCGAGCGAAATCGACGACGAGGCCCACAATATCGACATCATGGACCGGTATCCACGGGAGTTCTACGAGGCGACGCGAGAACTCACCGACCCCGCCGAGGTCGAGGACATCATGACCATCGCCGAATCGACGCTGGGCACCGACCGGGAGTACACCGACTTCCGGCACACCCACGACACCACGGATATCGCCGCCGGGCCGGACCTCTCGGCGTATAAGACGCTGGGGTCGATGGAGGAGAAGATGGACGCCCAGTTGCATCTCTCCCGGAAACTGCGGGCAGTCGTCGAGAGCGACGTGGCCGAGCGAATCATCGAGTACCACTTCCTGCCGGACCTCATCGGCAACCTGCGAGCCTTTTCGCGCCAGGAGGTCCGCTGTCTGGACTGCGGCGAGAAGTACCGGCGGATGCCCCTCACCGGTGACTGCCGGGAATGTGGCGGCCGAGTGAACCTCACGGTGCATCAGGGGTCGGTCAACAAATACATCGACACGGCGATTCGGGTCGCCGACGAGTTCGGGGCCCGGGACTACACCAAGCAGCGGCTCCGGATTCTGGAGACGAAAATCGAATCGGTGTTCGAAAACGACCACAACAAGCAGTCCGGTATCGCCGATTTCATGTGAGCGAGTCAAGCACTGAGCGCGGGAGACCTAAGTACCCGAGCTTCTCCTTGCAGACCCGCTCTGTCTTCTCGTCGGCGACGTCGAGGAACTCGCGGGCGTCGTCCCCGAGCGGGACGTCGTACTCAGACATCCGAGAGGGACGTCAACTCGTCGCGGTCCGTCTCCTCTAAGTCCTGAAAGCGCTCCTCTAAGTCCTGCCGACGGCGCTGCTGAGCCAGCTCCTTTAGGAGGTCGTCGTAGGTCTGGCCGGGCTCTTTCAGCTCGTGGAGTTCCTTCCGGGTCTCTTCGGTCACCGGGAGGCGCTTGTCTGCGGACATAAGGTGGACGTACAGGGCTGACAGTCTTAACAGTTCGGGGGGTCCCCCTCGCAGTGTTTAGTTAAGAGAACGGGGATTCAAACAGCCAGAAAGCCCCGGCCAGCTAAACGAAGGCGGCCGAAGCAAGGACCGCAACGCAGTGAGGACCGCAGCAAGGCCCCCGAGTTTAGCTGGCCGCCCCTTTCAGCCCCACCCGTAGCCGGTTGGTCAGCCGGGATGGGTGGGGCTGAAAGGGGCCGTGTTCTCGGCGAACCCCGACGACGCAAGCACCTACTGGAGCGCAGCGAGTCGCGGGAGCCGAGAACGCGGGGGCTTTCTGGCTCTCAGAGTCATTTCCTGCTAAAATAAACACTACCGTCCCCCTTTTGCATAGATTTAAAAGATGAATGCAGAAACATCCGTATGGCGGAACGACCACCCTTCGAGAAAGCACAAACGTACGGCCTGACCGGAAAGCCCTGGAATTTCAAGGGACTGACGGCCGCAAGACGGGCGTGCGACGGTCGTCCGATGGGTGCTTTTGTCGCTCCGGTCGCATCTGCTATGGTATGACAATTCACCCCGAAAGCTCGGCGGTGCTACAGCCACCGGCCCTCCCCGAGCCGGGTGAGCGACAGTCCGTCTCGCGGTCGGCGCTGCAGCTACAGGTGACGCTCATGCGGTGTCACATCGCGGCACTGGAGCAGGAACTGGCGGCCGAACGGGAGCGCCGGCAGGCCGTCATCGACCGCTACGAGCGGCTGTTGGCCGAGCGGTGAGAAATCGATTGCTGCTAGCTGTCGCCCAGCGCGACGTAGGTCGTCTCGATGATGCGGCTGTCGTCGTCCAGACGCTCGATGAGCGAGCGGTCGGGCTTCTCGTCTAAGTTGTAGATGGAGAGCGCCTCCCCACCGATGGTCTCGCGGCCGTTGAACATCCCGGCGATGTTGATGTTCGCTTCGCCCAGCGCGGTGCCGATGAAGCCGATGGTACCGGGCTTGTCCCGGTTCCGGACGACGAGCATGTGGCCGTGGGGGACCGCCTCGATGCGGTGGCCGTCGATGCGGACGATGCGGGACTCCTCGCCGCCGAATTGGGTCCCACAGACCGAGACCGACTCCTCGCCGTCGGAGACGGTGACGGTGATGAGGCTCTGGTAGTCATCGGCCGAACTCGTCTTGGACTCCGTGACGTCGATGCCCCGCTCCTCGGCAATCTGGGGGGCGTTGACGGCGTTGACCTGGATGTCCGAGGGAGCGAAGACCCCTTTCAGCGCGCTGGCGGTGACGTACTCGACGTCCTCGCCGGCGACATCGCCGGCGTAGGTGACCTCGACGGCGCTCATGTGACCGTCGAATAGCTGGACGGCGATGCGGCCCGCCGTGCTGGCGAGTTCCAGGTACGGCTCGACGGCCTCGAAGGTGGCGCGGTCCAGAGAGGGTGCGTTCAGGGCGTTGGCGACGGGCTGGCCGTTGGCCGCCGCGATAATCTGGTCGGCCGTGGAGGTGGCGACGTTCTCCTGGGCGGCCTCGGTCGACGCCCCGAGGTGGGGCGTGACGATGATGTCCTCGACGCCGAGCAGCGGCGAGTCATCGGGTAACGGTTCCTCGCCGAAGACGTCCAGGGCGGCGCCGTTGAGGATGCCGTCCTCGACGGCCTCGGCCAGGGCGGGCTCGTCGATGATGCCACCGCGAGCGCAGTTGATGACGTAGCCGCCCTCGAGCAGGGCGAGTTCTTCCTCGCCAATCATGTGCTCGGTCTCGGGCGTGAGCGGGGTGTGGATGGTGACGAAGTCGGCGGTCTCGAGACAGTCCTCGAGGTCGTCGGCGAGTTCGGCGCCGAACTGCTTTGCGCGGTCCTCGCTGATGTAGGGGTCGAACGTGACGATATCCATGCCCAGACCGCCCAGGCGCTTGGCGACCTGCTGGCCGACGCGGCCGAAGCCGACGACGCCGAGGGTCTTGTTGTTGACCTCGGTGCCGAGGAATTCGCCTTTGGCCCACTCGCCGCCCTTGAGGCGGTCGTGAGCCTGCGGGATGGAACGGGCGGTGGCAAAGGCCATCGCGACGCTGTGTTCGGCGGCGGCGCGGACGTTGCCGTCGGGGGCGTTCGCGACGATGACGCCGTGTTCGGTGGCGGCGTCGATGTCGATGTTGTCGACACCGATGCCGGCCCGGCCGACGATGATGAGGTCGGGCGCTGTGGCGAACAGTTCGTCGGTGACCTCGGTGCCCGAGCGGACGATGAGCGCGTTGGCGTCCGACACGGCATCGAGCAGTGCGTCGCCGTCGACGTCGTAGGCTGTGACCACGTCGTGGCCCGCCTCGCGTAACCGGTCGAGTCCGGCGTCCGCGATGGGGTCTGTAACGAGTACTTTCATACCGGAGCGAAATTACTGGGAGGGCATAACGCTTGTTTTCTGTGCGCGGTGTAGCCACTGGTGGCGGTGGAAACGGCGGCGGGCGAATCGAGCTACCGCCACTCGGGGAGCGAGGCGGCGTCTACGAGGGGGAGTGTCATATACGCGTCGTCCGTCGAGACGTCCGCGATGATAAACGTGTCAGTCGGGCCTTCTTCGACGGACGCCATGACCTCGGCGTCCGCAGCAACCGTCGCTGAGGCAACCGTATCCGGCTCCATGCATGAGAATATGTAACACCCATACATAAAGACTGCGAAATCCACGGACGGCGCGGCGTTCCTGTCATAGTCCTAACGATACCGGGTGAAAATCAGTCGAGGAGATGGGCCACGGGGTTGGGAGAAATCGGCCGCAGCAAGGCGGTGTTTATCGTTCTTACTAGTGGTATCCGGACGCTCGCGGAGGCGGAGACCGACCACCACGGAGCCGATGTTAACTACTTAGTAGGTGCGGGGCGGACGTTTGGCCAGTATGAACGTCGCAGACGCTATGACGCCGCGCTCGGAGGTCGTCACGGTCGAAATTCCGGGCACCCGTGACGACGTGCTGGAGTATCTCCAGGAGCGGGCCTTCTCCTCGGTACCCGTTATCAAGGAGACCGACGAGGGCGAACAGTTTCGCGGGCTCATCTCCCGGGACGCCCTCATCGAACAGCCCGACGAGGACCAGCTCGCGTTGCTGGTCGAGGAGGTGCCGACCATCACCGCCGACGCCACCATCGAGGACGCGGCCGAACTGATGCGCGTCGAAGGGCAACGCCGGGTGCCGGTCGTCGACGGGCGCCTGGAGGGTATCATCACGATAACGGACGTCGTCCACGCCATCGCGAACGGCGATGCCGACGGCGACAGCGAAGTCGGTGGGCTGGCCCGACGGGATATCAACTGTCTCTACGTCGGGTCGCCACTGACCGTCGCCGAGCGGGAGCTGTCTCACGCGGAGGTCCCATACGGCGTCGTGCTCGGCGACGACGGCGAGATGACCGGGATGCTCACCGAGGTCGACATCATCGAGGTCGCTCGCGTCGTGGAGGGCGAGGACGACACCGGCGAATCCATCGCCAACGAGGACGACGACTGGGCCTGGGAGGGTATCAAGGCCGTCGGCGGCCGGTACATGCCCACGCGCAACGTGGAGATTCCGGCCGAGCCGGTCCGTGAGTTCATGACCGCAGACGTTATCACCGCCAGCAAACGCCGCACTGCAAAGGAGGTCGCCCAGCTGATGATAGAGCGCGACATCGAGCAGATTCCGCTCGTCTCGGGCGACGAACTCGTCGGTATCGTTCGCGACGTCGACCTGCTGGAGGGGCTATGAACGAGGGCGAGCGCCTGACCGAGCTGGCCAAGCGTCGGGGGTTTTACTTCCCCGCTGCGGGCGCCTACGGCGGCGCCGCCGGCTTCTGGACCTACGGGCCACAGGGCGCCGCGCTGAAAGACAACATCGAGGACGCCTGGCGGGACCGCTTCGTCGTCCGGGCGGGCCACCAGGAGATTTCGGCGCCCGACGTGATGCCCGAAGCCGTCTTCGAGGCATCCGGCCACCTGGATGGCTTCGACGACATGATAATCGAGTGCAGTGAGTGTGGCACAACCCACCGCGCGGACCACATCGTCGAGGACGCGACCGACATCGAGGAGGCCGAATCCCTACCCAACGAGGAGGTCATGGACATCATCGCCGAGCAGGATATCGAGTGTCCCTCCTGTTCGGCCTCGCTGGCCGACGAGCCCGTCGACAACTTCAACCTGATGTTCGAGACGAACATCGGTCCCGGGAGCTCGTCGCCGGGCTACCTGCGCCCGGAGACCGCCCAGGGCATCTTCGTCGAGTTCCCCCGGCTCTCCGAGTACGCCCGCAACCAGCTCCCCTTCGGCGTCGCACAGATAGGGAAGGCGTACCGCAACGAGATTTCCCCCCGGAAATCGCTCGTGCGCGTACGCGAGTTTACCCAGGCCGAACTGGAGCACTTCGTCGACCCCGAGGAAGACGAGCCGCCGCTATCGACCGTCGAGGACGTGACGCTGCCGCTCTATTCCGGCGCAAACCAACAGGCCGACGACAGCGGCCTCGAACAGCTGACTGTCCGGGAGGCCGTCGATTCCGGCATCGTCACAAGCGACTGGGTGGCCTACTATCTCGGCGTCGCCCGGGACTGGTACGAGCGAATCGGCATCGACATGGACCGGTTCCGATTCCGTCAGCACCTGCCCGGTGAACTCGCCCACTACGCCTCCGACTGCTGGGACGCCGAGGCCGAAATCGACGGCGACTGGATAGAGATTACCGGCTTCGCCTACCGTGGCGACTACGACCTCCGGAAACACGCCCAACACTCGGGACAGGACTACACCGTCTTCAAGCAGTACGACGAACCGATTACGGTCGAACGGCCCACCGTCGACCCCGAGATGGGCTATCTCGGACCGGAGTTCGGCGGTGACGCGGGGGCGGTCGCGGACGCCCTGGAGCAACTCGCAGCTGACGACCCCGATGCCTTCGAAGGTGACGAGGTGACGGTCGAACTCGACGGCCAAGCGGTCACCGTGCCGGTCGAACGGACGGGGTACAGCGTCGAGGAGGTGACAGAGAACGGCGAGCACATCACGCCACACGTCGTCGAGCCCTCCTTTGGCGTCGGCCGGCTCATCTACACCGTACTGGCACACGCCTACACGGAGGACGAGGTCGACGGCGAGGAGCGGACTTACCTCGAACTTCCGGCCGAGCAAGCCCCGACCACGGTCGGCGTCTTCCCGCTGATGGACCGCGACGGGCTGGGCGAGTACGCCCGCGAACTGGCCGAGGCGCTCCGGCGGGCGGGCCACTCGGTCACCTACGACGACTCGGGGGCCATCGGTCGGCGCTACCGGCGACAGGACGAAATCGGGACCCCCTACTGCGTGACGGTCGACTACGAATCGCTGGGCAAACCCGAGGACGGCGAGGACCCCGAGGAGCTACAGGCCGACACCGTCACACTCAGAGAGCGCGACTCCACGGCACAGAAGCGCGTCTCCATCGACGGCCTGGCCGAGGCGCTCGGCCGGCTCGTCGGCGGCGAGGTCACGTTCGACGACCTGTAACATGACCGACGAGGTCGCCCGCCGGCTCGTCCACGTGACGGGCGCAGCGGTGCCGCTTGGCTACCTGCTGGGGGGTGGCCGCATGAGCTGGCGGGCCGTCCAGCTGTTTCTCGCGGTCGCGCTGGTCCTCGTCGTGATTCTGGAGTTCCTGCGGCTGTCGGTCGGGCTGGACTGGGCCATCTACGAGCGGCTCACCCGCGAGTACGAACAGGACAACCCGGCGGGCTACGCGCTGTACATCGTCGGGATGGCCGCCGTGGCGGGCGCGGTCAGCGTCGGCCTCCCCGTCGACGTGGCCGTCTCGGCGATGCTGATGCTCGCTATCGGGGACCCAATCAGCGGACTGCTCGGGTCGACCGACGCCGGCAGCGTCAAACAGCTGTGGGTGTTGCTCGTGATGTTCGGCGTCTGTACGCTGCTTGCCGCGCCCTTCGTTTCGACGGCAGCGGCGGTGCTTGGCGGGGTCGCGGCGACCTTCGCCGACGGCGTAAAACCGAGAGTTGCCGGCTACGTCGTCGACGACAACTTCTCGATTCCGGTGTTTGGCGCCATCGCGATGTGGGTCGGCCTCGTGGCCGTCTAGAACGCGAGCGCCACCAGCCCGAACAGGAGATACTCGCCGTCCTTGGCCAGACAGAACGCGTCCATCCGGGTGGTCTCCGCCAGGAACCACGTCAGCCCGAGCGAGTAGCCGAGCACGGGCAGTGCCGCCAGGGCGACCGGCGCGACGGCCGGCACGGTCAGCAGTGTGGCGACGACCACCAGCGAGCAGCCCTCGAACAGCGCCAGCAGATGGCGGGTCCGAGGCACGCCCAGCACCACCGGGATGGTGTCGACGCCGGTGGCGGCGTCGCCGGTGACGTCCCGGACGTTGAACACCTCCACCGAGATGACCGAGCGCAGAAAGAAGAAGAGACAGACTGCAACCGCGACCGGGCCGACCGCCCGGCCCGCAACGGCCAGGGGGACACCGGTGACAGTCACGGCCCACGCGAGCGCGACGAGAGCCGTATTGACTCCGAGGACGTCCTTGAGTCGCCGGCCGGCGGGTGTGACGGGGAGGCTATAACCCAGCGAGGCTCCCAGCGGGACCAGCACAACGGCCAGGGCGACCGGGCCCCCGCCCCACCACGCGAGGCCGGCCCCCAGCGCGAGCGTCCCGACGGCGAGGACGGCGACGGCGGCCGGGTGGGCCGCGACGACCGACGAATGGTCGGGGGAGTTGATGGCGTCCTCTTCGAGGTCGGCCAGGTCGTTGGCCGTGTAGACGGCAAACGAGACCAGGCCGACGGCGGCCGCCGGGAGGAGCGTGTTGATGCCAAGCAGCGCCATCGCGAAGCCGGTCTTGGCCGCCGCGACGACGCCCTGGACGAGGCTGAACTGCTGGGCCCATCGGACAGCGTCGTGGAGGGGTACCCAGTCCCAGTCGGTCCCGTAATCACCGTGTGCTTGCATGACAGGTCACACTACGCGTCGGGGGACCCTTATTACCACCCCTACGTGTTGGGGGCGGACCGGACCGAATCAGTGTCCCTATCGAGGGCGAAATGGACCTCGCTGCCGCCCGACGGCGACGGCTCGAAGCGGAGTTCGTGGCCCGCCCGCTCGACGAAGCAGTAGACCAGCCAGAGCCCGACGCCGGCGCTGTGGTTGAGCGGCGTCTCCCCGTCTTCGAGGATACGTCGTTCCGACTCCGGGATGCCGGGGCCGTCATCGGCGACGGCGACGCGGACCAGCGGGCCCTCGACCGTCACGGTGACCGTGACCGACGGCGAGGGGTCAGGGTTGTGCTGGAGGGCGTTCTCGACGAGGTTGTCGAGCGACGCCTGGAACCCGGTGGGACAGCAGGCAAACACCTCGTCGGGGCAGTCTGCCGTCACCGTCGCGTCGGGGTAGCGGCCGGCATACCGAGTGACGACGGCTGTGACCGTCCCGGAGATGTCGGTCGGCCGGGCGGGCCGGCCACTGGTGACTATCTCCTGGATGGTCCGGAGTTTTGCGCTCGTCTCGATGATGTCGGTCGCGCTGGCGTCGATGGCATCGAGATGCCGGCGGTCCCGCTCGTCGGCGCGCTCGCCGAGCAACTCGACGTGGCCCATGATGATGTTGATGCGGTTGGCCATGTTGTGCCGGAGCACCCGGGAGACCAACTGGAGATGGCGTTCCCGGCGCTGTTGGTCGGTCACGTCGGAGAGGACGGCCGTCCAGCCCAGATGGTGGGGGCCGTCGCGAATCGGGGAGAGCTGGACGGAGAGATAGCTCAGTTCCTCACCGCCGGTGACCGGAATCGTCGTCGGCCCCGCCGTATCGAAGAGGCCGGTCGTGTCGTCGACGACCGCCTCGATTTGGTCGCCGCGATGAGCCGACAGCGCCGGGAGCAGCGACGCGGCCGTCGGGTTGAAATCGCGGATGCGCCGCTTCGAGTCGAGAATGACCATCCCCTCGCTGCTCTGTTCGACGGCGGTGTCCCGGGCGACGGGGATGATGTCGAACAGGTCGAGTTGCATCGAAACGGTGGTCGCGACGCCGAAGACGGCCAGCCCGACGGGAGTGTAGTCCAGTCCCGGTATCGGCGCCCGGTCGAACAGCGAGACGAGGTTGACGAGCAGCGGCAGGGCGGCCCCGACGGTGACGAGCATCATCGCGGTAGTGTTGTAGCGGCTCCGGAGGTGGAGGTTCACCAGCGCGTACATCGCCGCCGCGAAGTGACAGTACGCGAGGCCGACATAGAGGAAATACAGCGGGCCGAGCCCCTCGTGGACGTAGTGGGCGAAGACGGCCCTCGAGAGGGTGATGTCCTCCCAGAACAGCCCGTGGGCCGGGTTCGTCAACAGCCCGACGACGAGCACCAGCAGGGAGACGACGATGTAGGCGGTGAGGGCCCGATTGCGGTGCCAGTGCCGGCCCGTGTACTGGGAGGCAAACACCAGAAAGAGGAGAGCGAAGGCGACGCCCATGGGCAGCTCGAGCGCGACCAGGAACCGCTCGACGACCGGGGGCATGGTCAGCTTCGCGGCGGCGCTGAACGACCATCCCGCCATCAACATCAGCAGCCAGACGAACGAGCGGACCCCGCGACTTGGGAGCTGTGAGGCCCGGAGATACAGCACCAGCCCGGTCAGGGCGAGCCCGGAGGCGGAAAAGAACACGACGAGCACCGCCTCGACGGGCGTTACCGGATCCATGCACGCAGTACAGTAGAGTCGAGCAAAACTCTTTCCGACAACTTTTTTATTGAACGATTGTCCACTGTTGTCGACCCGTTTCAGTTTCACCGCGCTACCTGAACCCTTAACCCCGGGCGGAGCCAACGCCACGCCAATGGCGACCACCGCTGACGGGGAGTTCGTCGAGCAACCGCTGGTCACCGACGACCTGCTGGAGAACCGTCGGTATCAGGTCGAACTCGCCGACACCGCAAGCGGGGACCACACGCTGGTCTGTCTCCCGACTGGACTGGGGAAGACGGCCGTCTCCCTGCTGGTGACGGCCCGGCGCCTCCATGAGGTCGGGGGCAAATCCCTGCTGCTCGCGCCGACCAAGCCCCTCGTCCAGCAGCACGCCGAGTTCTACCGCGAGGCGCTCACGACTCCCGACGAGGAAATCGTCGTCTTCACCGGCGAGGTCCGGCCCGACGACCGTGCCGCCCTCTTCGAGGACGCCACCGTGATTATCGCGACCCCGCAGGTCGTCGAGAACGACCTCGTGGGCAACCGCATCGACCTGGCGCGAGTGACACATCTGACCGTCGACGAGTGTCACCGCGCGACCGGCGACTACGCCTACAACTACATCGCCGACCGCTATCACGCCGACGCCGCCGACCCGCTGGTGACGGCGATGAGTGCCTCCCCCGGCGACGACGAGGAGGCCATCCTCCAGGTGTGTGAGAACCTCGGGCTCTCGGAGGTCGCGGTGATGACCGAGGACGACGCCGACGTCGCCGAGTACACTCACGACACCGACCTCGACTGGACGCGAATCGAGCTTCCCGAGGTGGTCATCGAGATTCGGGACGCTATCAACGAGGTGGTCGCGGACCGCCTCGAACAGCTGAAGGAACTGGGCGTGACGAACAAGTCCTCGCCGGACCTCTCCGAGCGCGACATTCAAGGGATGCAAGCGGAACTCCGAAAGCTGATGAACAACGACCAGAGCGAGGGGTACCAGGGGATGAGCCTGCTCGCCGAGATTCGCAAGCTCCGAACTGCAGTGACGTACGTCGAGACCCAGAGCGTCGAGTCACTGCGCCGGTACTTCGAGCGCCTGAAGGAGGTCGCCCGTTCCTCGGGGGCCTCCAAAGCGGACCAGCGCCTCGTCAGCGAGCCCAAGATTCGCGAGGCAATGGGGAAAGCGGAGCGCTACGACGACCTCCACCCCAAGTTCCGCCGGACCAGAATGCTGCTGGCCGAGACGCTGGGCATCGAGAACGGCGAGCGCGTCATCGTCTTCACCGAATCGCGCGATACGGCCGAGACGCTCGTCGATTTCCTCTCGGACCACTTCACCACCCGGAAGTTCGTCGGGCAAAGCGACACCGACGGCAGCGAGGGGATGACACAGACCGAACAGCAGGAGACCTTAGAGCGGTTCCGAAACGGGGAGTTCGAGGTGCTGGTGTCGACGTCCGTCGCCGAGGAAGGGCTGGACGTGCCCGAGGTCGACCTCGTCCTGTTCTACGAGCCGGTGCCGACCGCTATCAGGGCCATCCAGCGCAAGGGCCGGACCGGGCGCCAGGCCAAGGGCCGGGTCGTCGTCCTGCTGGCCGAAGACACCCGCGACGAGGCGTACTTCTGGAAAGCCCGCAACGACCAGAAGCGGATGCAAAACGAGCTGAACGAACTCAAAAGCGTCGCCGGGGAGCTGTCGGCCGAACTGGACCAGACCGGGCTGGAGGACTACGAAGAGGCAAGCGGGGACGGGACTGTCGACGCCGAATCGGCGACAAACGGTGCCACTGACGACGACGGCCAGGCCGGGCTGGACGCCTTCGCCGGGGAGGACATGGCCGCAAGCGAGAGCGACGACGCCGAGGCTGGCGAGGGCGACGGGCTCGTCGCGAAAGCCGGCGGGGACGACGCGTCGGTCGAAATCGTCGCCGACCAGCGCGAACTGGATTCGACCATCGCCCGGGACCTCTCGACGCGAGACGGCATCGAGACGCGCCTGGAAACGCTCGCAGTGGGGGATTACGTCCTCTCGGACCGGGTCGTCGTCGAGCGCAAGACCGTCACCGACTTCCTGGATACGCTGACCGGCGGTGACCGCTCGATGTTCGAGCAGGTCGGCGACGCCGCGCGCAACTATGCGCGCCCGGTGGTCGTCATCGAGGGCGGGGACCTCTACGGCGAGCGCAACGTCTACGCGAACGCCATCAACGGCGCGCTGTCCTCGCTTGCCGTCGACTTCGGGGCGAGCGTGCTCCGGACCGGCGACCAGAACGAGACCGCCGACCTGTTAGAGACTATCGCGAGCCGCGAACAGGACGATGGCGACCGCGAGGTCAGCGTCCACGGCGAGAAACAGGCAAAAACCGTCGCCGAGCAACAGGAGTACGTCGTCGCCTCGGTCGCGGAGGTCGGGCCGGTGACCGCCCGCAGCCTCCTCGAGGAGTTCGGCAGCGTCGAGGCGGTGATGACCGCCTCCGAGGACGAGCTTCGCGGGGTCGACGGCATCGGCGAGGTGACGGCCGAGCGGATTCGCTCGGTCGTCGGCAGCGCGTACGAGCCCTGAGTTTCCTGGTCATTGCTTGGCTTCGTCGACCAGCACCGCGCTGCTTTCCGTTTAGAACCGGACCGCGTCGAGGGTTTCGGCGGCCTCGCGGGCCGCTTTGAGCTGTTCGCAAGCGGTGCGCGGGTCGTCGGTGTCGGCGGCCCGCTGTGCGAACCGATGGACCGTCTCGGCCAGCAGCGACTCCGCTGCTGATAGCTCCGCTGTCACCGAGTTGTCGGGCTGGCTACGGCGTTCTCTCGGAGCATGGCTGTCAGGGGTCGATGCCGACGCGTCCGGAGTGTTCGCCACCGCGTCGGTCGACGCCGACGCGTCCGACCCTGTCGGCGGCGACGATGGGGCGCCAGCGGTCGGGTCCGGCGTCCGGTCGGGGTCGACCGAGGGACTCGTCTGTGTGGCGTCACCCTCGGCGGCCGGCGAATGGCCGGCGGCGTCGGTGGCCTGGCGCCCGGCTGTGTCCTGGTCGGCTGTGGCCTCGGCGCCGAACTGGACCGTGGCGTCGTCGCTGGGGTCGGCTACCTCGATGTGGTCACCGGTCTCGTCGTCGGCTTCCTCGTCGGGCTGGTCTCTGGCGACCGGTTTTTGACAGGTCGGACAGAACTCCTGGCCGTCGTACCGGAAGATCGGGTCGCCACAGGTCGTACAGTGGGCGTTGGTCATCGTCGCGCCTTTCAACAGCAGCTCGCTCATCTGCTCGGTTGCCTCGCGCTTTTCCTCCTCCTCGCCGTACTTTTCGCGGAGCTTCTCGCGTTCGGCTTCCTTGTCGAAATCGCTCATACGAGAGTGGAGACGGGCGAGCGGATTAGGACTTGCGGGCGCAAGAGCGGGTATCCGAGCGCGGACGCAACTGGGACATGTCGGGCCACTGTGTTGGCACCCAGGAAAAGAAGCGTTTACCTCTCCACGGTGACAACTCTTACCCGGTATGACAAAGGTAAGCATTGTCGGTGCGGCCGGAACCGTCGGTGCCGCTGCGGGGTACAACATCGCACTGCGGGATATCGCCGACGAACTCGTCTTCGTGGACATCCCTGACAAGGAGCCTGACACCATTGGGCAGGCTGCGGACACGAACCACGGCATCGCCTACGACTCGAACACCAGGATTCGACAGGGCGACTACGCCGACACCGCCGGCTCCGACGTGGTCGTCATCACCGCCGGTATCCCGCGCCAGCCCGGCCAGACCCGCATCGACCTCGCGGGCGACAATGTCCCCATCATGGAGGACATCCAGTCGTCGCTCGACGAGCACAACGACGACTACGTCTCGCTGACCACGTCCAACCCCGTCGACCTGCTGAACCGCCACCTCTACGAGGCCGGCGACCGCTCCCGAGAGCAGGTTATCGGCTTTGGCGGCCGGCTGGATTCGGCCCGCTTTCGGTACGTGCTCGCCGAGCGCTTCGACGCGCCGACGACGAACGTCGAGGCCACCATCCTGGGCGAACACGGCGACGCACAGGTCCCGGTGTTCTCGAAGGTCCGCGTCGACGGCCGGGACCCCGACTTTACCGCCGACGAGCGCGAGGAGATCCTGGGCGACCTCCAGGAGTCCGCGATGGACGTCATCGAGCGCAAGGGCGCGACCGAGTGGGGGCCGGCCCGGGGCGTCGCCCACATGGTCGAGGCCGTCCTTCGTGACACCGGCGCGGTGTTCCCGGCGTCGGTGAAACTCGACGGGGAGTTCGGCCACGAGGACACCGCTTTCGGCGTCCCGGTCCGGCTTGGGACCAACGGCGTTGAGGGGATAATCGAGTGGGACCTCGCCGACTACGAGCAGGAGCTGATGACCGAGGCCGCCGAGAAGTTAGAAGAGCAGTACGGGAAAATCGACGGAGCGGCCTACTCCTGAATCGGCTCGGGGACCTGGATGGAGTAGCGGCCGTCTTCCTGCAGCGCGACGATGTACTCCTCGCGGTCGTACAGCTCCATCAGGTTCAGCTCGTACTGCCCCGGAGCGAGGACCTTGACCGACTCGAACTGCGAGTTGAGTTCCTCGCGCAGTTCCTGGAGGTCCGGCCGGTCCTGCGTATCGTCGGCCGGCGGTTCGACTGACGGCGCCGAGTCGGCGGCGGGCGGGTCGAACTGATGGTCGCCCTCGGGGGCGTGGTCCGGCAGTTCGTCCGGTGAGACGACGTCGCCGCGAGCGCTCGCCTGGGCGGCGTCTTCGGCATCGGTCGACCCCGCGTTGACAGTGCCCGAGGCGTCGCCAGTATCGGCCGGCTCGGCACCGGCCGGTGGCTCGTCGCTCCCGACGATGTCCCGGACCGTCGCCGCCGTTTTGCCGACCGTCTTCGCGACGGTACTGTTTCCGCCCGGCGGTTCGGGTGGCTCCGGCGGCTCCTCCGACGGGGGCGAGCTATCGGCCCCCTCCGGCCGGAACTGGAACTTGTTGCCGCCGCAGTTCGGACAGCCCGACAGCATCTCCTGGGAGCCATCCTCGAACCCGCGGCCGCAGTTCGTACACTGATGTGGCATTATTTCCGTGAGACGAGCGCGCTGATGAGGTTCTTGTCCTTGTGGAGGGTCTCAATCTGGTTGGCCGGACCGATGACGGTGAGTTTCTTGGTCGACTCCGTGCCCATGATGCGGTCGAGCAGGCTCGCGTCGGCGGCCTCCGATTTGGGGTAGGTCTCGATTTCGATGCCGTTGAACTCGTCGGGGCTTATCTCGGTCATGGTGACCTCGATGAGTCGCGACTCCTCGTCGGGCGAGAGGCCCTCTTCGAGGATGACGATGTTCCCATCGCGGACGCCGTCGAGGATGAGCCGAATCTTCTCCATGGACGTGAGCCCGTCCATGCGCTCCCCGCTGATGAGGTCAATCTGGACGCCGTCGTCCGGGTCTTTCACTTCAGCCATTGTATCACCCGAAGTACTCCGCTATCTTGTCGTAGACCTCGTCCATGTTGTCCCCTTCCAGGGCCGACAGCGGGATGGTCTCGTGCTGTGGGTAGGCGTTGCGGATGCGCTGGACCGACGAGTCCTCTAGGTCTATCTTGTTCGCGAGAATCAGGACCGGGAGGTCCTGGCTCTCGATGATACCGATGAGCATCGTGTTGACCTGGGTGAAGGGGTCCGTCGAGGAGTCTAAGACGTAGATGACGCCGTCGACGTCCTCGCGGAGCCAGTGCATCGCTTCGGCGACGCCTTCGGTGGCCTCGCGGGAGCGACGCACCGCGTCGTCTTTCTCCATGTCGTGTTCGAGGAACTCGGTGTAGTCGACTTTCGTCGTCACGCCGGGCGTGTCGACGATGTCGATTGTCACCTTCTTGCCGTCGCGCTCGATTTCGACGTTTTCCTTCCGGCGGGCCCGCCGCGTCTCGTGGGGCACGTGACTCTCCGGGCCGACGGCGTCGCCGGTCCAGTCGCGTGCGATACGGTTCGCGAGGGTCGTCTTGCCCGCGTTGGGCGGTCCGTAGATGCCGATGCGCTTTGGGTCTTCCTCCGAGAACAGCGACGCCGCCGCCCTCGAGATGCTGTCTTTGAGATTTGTGAGCAGTCCCATCCTATCCTCCCGCCGCCCGGACGTGCCGGTATGGCGGCTTCTACCACCAAGAGATGCGGGAATTCACTTAAGACTACGTCAGACAAATAAAATAAATCTGACATTATTGTTGCGGAACGTCGGCGGCGCGGTTGAACGGTTGTTCCAGACGAAACAGGGGGGTGAGCTGGTACGTTACTGGTAGCGACGCTGTAGCGAGAACGGATGCATCGGTCCGGACTGTGACGAAACCGGTCCCATCGGGCCGACCCGTCTGGACTACGACAAGGCGAACAGACAGGCCGGAGGAAACGGGGAGTCCCGGCGAGTCAACTGTCCGAGGGAAGCGTATCCGAATCGAGCGGGCGTGACTGGAAGCCCCCCACCCCTTCGTTTCAGGTGGAACGGGGAAACGGCCCGGGACCGCCCCGACGCGACGACCGTTCGAGAGGTGAACGAACAGGAGTGGTCGCGAGCCAAACTAGGGATTATGGGACGGAAACTCTCTCTAGGAACAGTCTAGCCATGGAGAAGCTAGTAGAGTTTTCTTTTCTTTCTAGTACGGGTTCGGTTGTACAGTATAGGATATAAACCTTTTCTTGACTAGCTGGAAACTCCAGACCGCTCTGACCCCCACCCACCCTTCTTGGCCGTTCCACCCGAAACGAAGGGGTTGGGGGGTTCAGTCGACATCGTGGTACCAGCTCACACGGAGTCGACGGAAACACCGGTCTCTCTTCCCTATCGCTACTGACAGTGCGGATCGCCACTCACGCTCGCCCGCTCCTCGCTCACACTGTAGCGCTGTCCCGCGCAGTTCGAGCCGAAACACACCGGTACACGGAATCTGTCTGTCGGTACTACTCCGACTCATGCACCACACAGAGCTACTATGGCGGGTGAGGGACCCTCGCTTCCCCTCCAACTGTGACGCCCGTTCGACCGAAATATTTAATATCTATTCAGCCACGGGTTCATGTAGTTCAACTGGACGCACCGGTGCGTGTGGAAACTCCGCCAGAGGACTCGAAACACGCTCCTCACGTCCCAGCTAGTGGTTCGCAGACGGTACTCCACCTGAAATAGTGGGGTCACGGTTTCACAGAATGACTGACACAAACGACGACCCGGAGGCGGCTATCAACCCGGACGAGGACGCCGGTGACGCGACAGCGCTCGGTTCGACGGACGACCGTTCCGCGCCGGACCTGGACGACGTCGTTCTCGACAATCTCGATACGGGCACGGGCGACGGCTCCGACGAGGCCTCCCGCGGCCTGTTCGACGACCTCCTCGAGGGCGAGCCCATCTTCGAGAACAAGGAGGTGCTGCGACCGTCCTACACGCCCCACAAACTCCCCCACCGTGAAGAGCAGATAAACAACATGGCGACCATCCTCGTCACTGCCCTTCGCGGGGACACGCCGTCGAACATCCTCATCTACGGGAAGACGGGGACCGGCAAGACAGCGAGCGCGAAGTTCGTCAGCGAGGAACTGGAGACCACGTCCCAGAAATACGAGGTCCCTTGCGAGGTCGAATACATCAACTGCGAGGTGACCGACACCCAGTACCGCGTCCTGGCCCAGCTCGCGAACAAGTTCATCAACAAGAACCTCGAGGTCATCGACGAGCGCATCGACGAACTAGAGGCGCTCCGGTCCCGCGCACGCGAGGACCCGGCCGAACTCGCCGACAGCGACCACGACTCACTGGAGGCTCTCGGGGCGAAACTGGACGAACTCGCCGAGGACAGAGACGAGTTCGAGGAGGTCCCCATGACCGGGTGGCCGACCGACCGCGTCTACAGCTCCTTTTTCGACGCCGTCGACTACCACGAGCGCGTCGTCGTCATCATGCTCGACGAAATCGACAAGCTCGTCGAGAAGTCGGGCGACGATACCCTCTATAACCTCTCCCGGATGAACTCCGAGCTGGAGAACTCCCGGGTCTCCATCATGGGTATCTCGAACGACCTGAAATTCACCGACTTCCTGGACCCGCGGGTCAAGTCCAGCCTCGGCGAGGAGGAAATCGTCTTCCCGCCCTACGACGCCAACCAGCTCCGTGACATCCTCCAGGCCAGGGCCGACGTGGCGTTCAAGAGCGACGCGCTCACCGACGACGTCATCCCGCTGTGTGCGGCCTTTGCCGCACAGGAACACGGGGACGCCCGGCGGGCACTCGACCTCCTCAGAACCGCCGGCGAACTCGCCGAGCGCGACCAGATTGACGACGTCGAGGAGGACCACGTCCGACAGGCCCAGGAGAAAATCGAACTGGACCGCGTCGTCGAGGTGGTCCGTACCCTCCCGACGCAGTCGAAAATCGTCCTCTTCGCTATCATCCTGCTGGAAAAGAACGGCGTCCACAACATCAACACCGGCGAGGTGTTCAACATCTACAAGAACCTCTGTGCGGAGATAGACGCCGACGTGCTCACTCAGCGGCGGGTGACTGACCTCATCTCCGAACTCGACATGCTGGGTATCGTCAACGCCGTCGTCGTCTCGAAGGGCCGCTACGGCCGCACCAAGGAAATCTCGCTATCGGTTCCGACAGAAGAGACCGAAGCTGTCCTCCTCTCGGATTCCCGACTCGGCGATATCGACGACGTGCAGCCGTTCGTCCAGGCCCGCTTCGACAACTGATAGCCGGCCCGGTACGACCCTAGCCGGCCGTCACGACGGTCGGCCGCGTGGCCCGATTCCATCCGAGTCGAATTTCGCCAAGCAACGGAACCCGGTACTCTGCGGTCCCGATGACCCACTCCGGTTTGACCGGTTCGCTGATGGACGAGTTTCCGACCTGGTCGTACTGGTTGTTGTTGTCCCCTTTCGTGATGAACCCGCCGCCGTCGTCGGTCGGGCAGTTGGCCAGTTCCTCGCAGTTGTCGGCGTCGCCGACGTACTCCGGGTCGGCTCGGCTGTACCAGTTCGTGCCGTTCTCGACGTAGAACATCGCCCGGTGGATGATTGGGGTCCGCCTGTCGTTCCCGTTGGGTTGGAAGACGATGACATCGCCGGGCTGCTGGAACTTGGTGTAGCCGTCGGCGGCCTGTGCGGTCACGACGCCTGCTTCGTCGTTCGCCCCCGCGAAGCGCTCTTCTTCCATGACGAACACGAGGTCGCCCTTCTCGATGTGTGGGTCCATACTCGCACTCTCGATGGCTACGAGGGGCGGCCAGACGCCACTGACGGTAAAGAGTAACAGACCTACGAGGATGACGGCGCCGGCGCTTCCGATGATGTCCATCCCGTACTGGACGACCCGTGGTGGCTCGTCGTCACTCGACGACGGCCCGTCGTCACCGGACATTCGTACTACGACTACCGGGAGCCGAGCAATCAACGTTCCGTTGTCGTACGCCGGAAGTCCGCTAGCCTTTTGCTGACCGGCGCGCTGAGAGGTAGTGTGCCACTCTCGACGCCGGCCCGTATCGTCAGCGAGCTGGCCAGCCGGGGGTACAACGCCGAGCCCGAAGCGGTGACCAGACTGGCCAGCGCCCCGGAGTCAGCGGCCGCGCTCGAACGCGCACTGGAAACGATGCCCGAGGACGCCCTGAAGCTGACCGCCGACCACGTCGATTCGGTCCTGGAACGGTCGGAATCGCGTGCCGAGGCCAGGTCGACCCCAGGAACAGAGATCGGGGCCGAGCCGCCGCCCGCCGGAACTGAAGACCCCCCTGCTTCAACTGGAGATGGAACCCCGGAGTCGCCCGACGCCGGGGGCAGTGTTCCAGTCGAAACGAAGGGGTCTCGCGGCGTCGACGTTTCCCGGCGAGCCATCGAGGTCGCAAACGACATGACGGGCCACTCGACGGGGACCGGGGAGTATCAGGACTTCGTGACGGTGTTCCGGGACCGCTACGAGAAGCTCGCGGGCAAGCTCCGTGGCCGCGTCAATCATCGCCCGACCGACGCCATCCAGAACATGAGCGGCGGGAGCGAGGCGGCCCTCATCGGGATGGTCTCGGACATCCGCTCGACGGCGGGCGGCCACTGGCTGGTCGAACTCGAGGACACGAACGGCACCTTCCCGTGTCTCGTGATGAAAGACCGGCCGATTGCAGACCTCGTCCAGCAGCTCCTCTTGGACGAGGTCATCGCCGTCGACGGGACGCTGGCCGACGACGCCGGCATCCTCTTTGTCGACTCGCTGCATTTCCCCGATGTCCCCCGGACTCACTCGCCGTCGACGGCCGACAGACACGTCCAGGCAGCCCTCGTCTCCGATATCCACGTCGGCAGCCAGGAGTTCATGGCCGACGCCTGGCACCGCTTTACCGACTGGCTCCACACCCCCGAGGCCGAACACGTCGAATACCTCCTCATCGCCGGCGACATGGTCGAGGGCGTCGGCATCTACCCCGAGCAGGACAAGGAGCTCGATATCATCGACATCTACGAGCAGTACGAGCAGTTCTCCGAGTATCTCAAAGAGGTGCCCGGTGACATGGAGATTCGGATGATTCCGGGCAACCACGACGCCGTTCGCCTCGCCGAGCCCCAGCCCGGCTTCGACGAGGAACTGCGCGATATCATGTCGGCCCACGACGCCTCGGTCCACTCGAACCCCGCGCTCGTCACCGTCGAGGGGGTCACCATCCTGATGTACCACGGCGTCTCGCTGGACGAGGTCATCGCGGAACTCCCCGACGAGGAGGCAAGCTACGAGAAGCCCCACGAGGCGATGTACCACCTCCTGAAAAAGCGCCACGTCGCGCCCCAGTACGGCGGCCACACCCGACTCGCACCCGAAGACCGCGACTATCTCGTGATGGAGGAGGTCCCCGACGTGTTCCACACCGGCCACGTCCATAAACTGGGTTGGGGGAAATACCACGACGTGCTGGCGCTGAACTCGGGCTGCTGGCAGGCCCAGACCGAGTTCCAGAAATCCGTCAACATCGACCCCGATTCGGGCTATGCTCCTATCTTGGACCTCGATACGCTGGATATGACCGTCAGAAAATTCGATTGACCACTTTTTGCAACCCCCTCGGGCGGCTTCGCCGCCCTCGGTCGTGCAAAAACCTGGGAAAAATCGCGGCGTGTCTGTTCACAGGCGCGAAGCGCCCGTTCACACGGTCCGAGGGACCTTCGGTCCCTCGCTACTCCTTTCGCGTGCCAGGCACGCGTCAGTCCGCGCGCTGCGGGAGAACCGGCTCGCTTCGCTCGCCGGACGTTTACAGGAGCGCCTGGCCACGTTCCTGCTGGCGGACGTGGGCGATAACGTCGTCACGGCCTACGTCCACTGTGAGACCATCGGGAACCCCGCCCTGGTGACGCCAGACTTCGAACGGCTCGCCGACATCGCCCACGACCACGGCGCGGACCCGATCTGGAACTCCACGACGAAGTGGATTCACGGTCATGGCACCACCGTCGACGGCGGCTACGGCGGCATGATGATAACTGACCCAGTATCGGTGCTCGCGTCAGTTTCTGCTATCGTGCGTGTCCAAGAGTGCTACGTCGGGGCTCACTACGAAAAACATGGCTGCCGGTGGACCCGGATATCTCCGAAAAATGTCGAAGCGGCGGGTCTGACAGTCGTCGAGAGCGAGACGCTCCCTTTCGCATCGTGCCAGCATCGAGGCGCGGCCAGCGGTCGGCTGACACTGCCGGCTGTAACAAACTGAAGGAATTCGCCATCCCGGGGTGGCGAATATCTGTACGAACTTACAGCCGGCAGTGTGCGAACGCTCAGGTGGCAGAAATTGGCCGATGACCAACCTACTTGCACCTGTCCAGCGTAGCGGGGGATAGTATGCTTCCACCGGACCCGGGGCCCATCGGGGAAACGCCCGCCTTACTGGTTATTGACCCGCAACGGGACTTCCTCAGCCCAGACGGAGCGGTGTACTGCCCGTCGTCGTCAGTCGCGTCGACCGAACGTGTCGTCGAGAACATCCGCACGCTGGTTGCTGCGGCCCGGGCTGCCGATGTGCCCGTCATCTGGACCAAAGAGTCCCACCGCCCGGACTACGCCGACTACGGAGCGGAGTTGCTCTCTGTCGAACAGGACCACACGATTGCCGGGACTGACGGCGAGAAATTCCTCGAAACACTCGACGTGGCCGAGTCAGAGTTACTGCCGGCGGAGTATCTCGTTCGAAAGCGTCGGTACAACTGTTTTCATAACACCGACCTCGCACATCTGCTGTCGACATTCGACGTTGATACGCTGCTGATTGCGGGTGTCACGACGAACGTCTGTGTCCATTACACAGCTCAGGGCGCACACGAGCGTGATTTCGTCTTTCGCGTCGTCGAGGAGTGTACGGCAGGCACCAGTCAGCAGTTGCACGACGCCGCTCTGGAGATGACCGAGTACCTCCAGCCCGGCGGTGTCCAGCCGCTGGGTGCCGTCGAGGCCGAACTTGCGGAGTATGAGGGCAACGAGATCGTCAGCCGTGTCAAATCGACGGGCAGCGTGACCACGTAATCGGCCGCTCACTCGTCCCACGATCCCTTGTTGGGGAAATCGAGGAATACGTCGAGCTTCTCCCCGGCGTTCTCGAAGACGGACGATCCGTGAAACACGAGTCCGACGTCGAACTCGTAGGCCTGCAGTCGCTCCGCGTTGCGCTCAGCGGCGACGAGATCGTCCGAGTAGATGCCCTCAACCAGCACGAAGTAGCCCGGGGGGAGGCCGCGCCAGTCCGCGCCGATCATCGCGTCGCCCATCACCGCTATCGGCCGGTCGGACGCGACGAGCGCGTAGTTATCGGCGCAGTGGCCGGGCACGTGGACGGCGGTGAACGGGCCGACTGTCGCTTCGTGGTCGTAGCGGATATCTGGGTCGTGGACCGTGTCGAGCGTCGACTGAGCCGGCACGTACGTCTCGGGTGCGTACCGGTCGACGACAGCATCGAAGCCACCGACGTGGTCGTGGTCGGCGTGGGTGATGACCAGCCGCTCGGGCGGGGTTCCGAGCGTCTGAAGACGGGTCAGCAACGTCTCAGTCGTCGTCGCAAGGCCACAGTCGACTAGCGTCGGTACGTCCCAGTCGAACAGGAAAGCCCGGTACCGGGCTGGATCCCGCGCCAAGGTGAGGTCGTAGACGCCGTCGGCCACCTCGGTAATCGGGGCAGTAGTATCGGGAGACATTAGCAGAACCGACTCTCGATGAAGCGAGCGATAGCCATCGACCCGAGCATCTGGGTCGTGTCCGTGGGATCAAGCCGGGGGGCCACCTCCATCAGGTCCATCGCGCCGATAGCAGAACAGCGCCCCAGCGCGTCCATCGCCGTCAGTAGGTCGGTGCTGGTGAGCCCGCCGGGCTCGGGGGTTCCCGTACCGGGAGCGAACGACGGGTCGACCACGTCAATGTCGACAGTGAGGTAGACGTGGTCCGTGCCGGTTGTGGCGTGGTCGATGGCCTCCTCGATGCAGGTCCGGATGCCGTTCTCACGGACGTCGCGTGCGTAGTTGACGTCAAGTCCCGTCTCCGTGACCAGATCGGGAAAGCCCGCCCGTTCATAGGCGCGGATACCGACCATCGCGTGGTTCTCGTAGCCGCCCTGTGGCAGGTCGTCGATACGGGCCATCGGCGAGCCATGCCAGTGGGGGCCGTACAGCGTCTCGTCGTCCATCGTATCTGAGTGGGCATCGAGATGGATGAGCCCGACATCCCCCTCGACGCTGTTGGCAAAGCCGGCAAACGAAGGGTAGGTGATGTAGTGGTCCCCGCCGAGGACGACGGGAAACGCTGACTCGGCGACCGACTGCACGTAGGCGGCCACTTGATCGCGGGTCCGCTCGACATCGTTGGGGACAGTCGGTGCGTCACCGCAGTCCCGGATGACGAGATCGTTGTAGTTGATGTGCTGGTCTGTGTCGACGTTGTACGTGCCACCGGACTGGCCCCCGAAGTGATCTTGCCAGGCGCTGGCAGCGCGGAGCGCCGACGGCCCGTAGCGAGTGCCGGGCCGACGCGAAACGGCCCCGTCGAACGGCACTCCAATGACGCCGATATGGGTGTTTGCTGGGAGCTGTTCGGGGTCGGCGATGTCGGCACCGAGGAAGGTGTTGATACCGCCGAACGCGGTCTCTGGAAGTCGACTCTGCGGTTTGGTAATATCGTTTGGCATTGTCGGATTACGTTCGTTGTTACCGGGACAGCGACGGGTCACTTCCACATCCCTCCAGCGAAACGGTCGACCATCAGCATCACCACGACCGTCATGACGATGAACAGGAGACTCACGGCCGCGATGACCGGCGAATAGCTGTAGCGCAGGCTGGTGAAAATTTGGATGGGGATGGTCTTGAACGAGAAGCCGGAGATCAGCCAGCTGATGATATACTCGTTGAGCGAGAGGATGAACGCGAACAGCGCCCCGGCAAAGAGGTTCGCCCGGAGCAGGGGGACAGTGATGCGGCGAATCACCGTCGCCTTCGCCGCGCCGAGGTCGGCTGCGGCCTCCTCGTACGACCGATCGATATCGCCGAGCCCTTGCGAGACGAGGACGAAGGGAAACGGCGAAAAGAAGATACTGTGGGCGACCGCCAGCGTCCACGGCTCCCCGCCCACGCCGAGGAGTCCGAACAGCGTCACGAACGCGACGCCGATGATGACCGGCGGGAGCAGGATTGGCAGGATTGACAGCCCGGTCAACACCATCTCGAACCGGTAGTCGTACCGGTCTAGGGCAAAGGCGGCCGTCGCGCCGATTGAGGTCGCACCGACTGCCGCCGCGATAGCGATAAACAGGCTGTTTTGCATAGCGACTAGCCACGCTCGCGAGTCGAAGAACTCCCGATACCAACGTAGCGACAGCCCCTCCGGCGGGAACCGGAGGAATTCGCTGGGGGTAAAGGACATGAGGCTGATGACCACGAGCGGCAGGAGGACGAACCCGATGACCAGGCTTGTGTAGCTGTTGAGCAGGAGTTGATACAGGCGGTCGCGGCCGCTGCCACGCTTCGTCTCTAGACGAGCGTACTCGCCTGTACTCGAGCGCGTGGTCTCGCGTCCGTCGCTCATCCCTGCTCACCCTCCTCGGTGGCGCTGACGCCGAACGTGTCGACACCGGCCAGCCGAACCGTGACGGCGATGAGCGCCACCACCACGAGCATCAGGATGATACTCAGCGTTGCGCCAAAAGGGACGTTCGACTCAACAGTGACCTGATTGCCGATGACGACCGCCAGTGTCCATTGTGGCGGGTTCCCGAGGATACGCGGGAGGACGTACACGCCCATTGAGAGCACGAACACCAGCAGTGAGCCGCTGATGATACCGTCTTTCGTGAGCGGGAGTGTCACATGTCGGAACGTGGTTATCGGGCCGGCGCCCAGATTTCGCGCTGCCTCACGTAGCTCGTGGTCGACATTTTTGATGCTGGTGTAGAGGGTCAACACCATGAACGGCAGGAACACGTACACCATGCTAACCACTAGCGCCCAGTAACCGGGGACCAGCGATACGGGCGCGTCGGTGAGCCCCAGCTCCGCCGCGAGTATCGGAAAGAGCCCGTTACTCCGTAACAGGACTGCCCACGCGTACCCGCGGATGATGAACGTCAGCCAGAGGCTGGAGACGACGAGTACCATTACCGCCCGTCGCAGGAGACTGCTGTCGGTCGTCGCAAGCCGGTACGCGAGAGGATACCCGAGCACCAGCGATCCGAGCGTGGTTACGGCCGCGATGCGGAGTGAGAATACCAACCGATCGAGATACAGTGGCTCCTGGAGGAATCGGACGTAATTTTCCGCGGTGACGACGTATCGCAGGTAGCCACCGCTGATGTTCCGGAAGAAGCTGAAGACAAACAGTAACAGCAGTGGGACCGCGAACAGAGTGACGAGCGCGATTGCCGGATACGACACTACCAGATACTTTATCGGCGGGAGACGGCCGCTGTCGGTCGCCGGTTCGGTCTGTGCCTCGTGGGCCATCACTCGACCACCACGAGACAGTCCTTGGCGTCGACACCGAGTGAAACCCGGTCACCGCCGGAGACGGTCGGCCCATCGCTGTCGACGACACCGACCACGTCGCTGCCCGACGGCAGGGTGACGTGACACTCGTGGTGGTCGCCGAGGAACCGGCTCACCGAAACGTCTCCCTCGAAGACGTTCGTGCGGGTGTCTCCCGGTTCCACGACGGTGTGTTCCGGCCGGGTCACCACAGTGACGCTGTCACCGACGGCCACGTAGTCGGGGGCTGCCGCCTCGAACTCAACGCCGTCGCAGTCGACGGTTACCCGGCTGTCGCTGACGTTGCGGACCGTTCCATCGAAGACGTTGGCCGTCCCGATGAAGTCGGCGACGAACTTGGTAGCCGGTTGCTGGTACACCTCGGTCGGCGCCCCAACCTGTTCGAACCGCCCGTCGTTCATCACCGCGATGCGGTCAGACATGGTCAGCGCCTCGGTCTGGTTATGCGTCACTAGGATGGTCGTGATGCCGATCTGTTCCTGAATCCGACGCAGTTCGACCTGCATACTCTCTCTGAGCTGTTTATCGAGACTCGCCAGCGGCTCGTCCAGTAGTAGGACCTCCGGTTCCGGGGCCAGCGCCCGCGCTAGGGCAATCCGCTGTTGCTGGCCACCGGAGAGTTGGTCCGGCATCCGGTCTCTGAATCCGCTGAGCTCGACCAGTTCAAGCATCTCTTCGATACGGGTGTCGACCTCGTCCTCGGGCCAGTCGCCCCCGACAGTCAGCCCGAAGGCGATGTTCTCGCCGACGGTCATATGGGGAAACAGCGCGAAGTCCTGAAAGACCATCCCCGTGGCCCGTTCATTCGGCGGAACGCCACTGACCTCGATGCCGCCGAGTCCGACCGTCCCGCTGGTGGGCTGTTCGAATCCGGCTAATGTCCGGAGCGTCGTGGTCTTCCCGCACCCTGACGGGCCGACGATAGTGACAAACTCGCCGTCCTCGACGACCAGTGACGCGTCTTTGACTGCGTGTACTCCGCCCGGATACACCTTCTCTACGGCGTCCAGGATTATCTGACTCATCTCAGGAATCGATGATAAGCTCGTTCCAGAGCTGGTTGATGAACTCTTGTCGTTCTACGTACATATCGAAGTTCGGAACGATTGCCGAATCTAGTCCGGGTCCGGCGACACGTTGGTACGTCTCCGCGTCGAGTTCGGAATGCTGTTCCTCGATGGTCGGGACCGTGTAGAGATTCCGTGAGACTCTGTCCTGAACCGCGGGTCTGGACGCGTAGTCGATAAACTGCGTAATCGCCGTTCCGTTTTCCGAGGTCCGTGGCGACACCCAGCGACCGCTGCCCAGCACTGACCCCTCGTCGACGAAGGTGCTCTCGACGGGCGCACCCTGGTCCTGGAGCACCAGCGTGATGTCGTTGTATAGCATCCCCATCGGGGTCTCCCCGTTTTCCAGGCTAGACTGGAAGTTCGCCTCGTTTGTGTACCACATCTGTGCCTGGGGCGTCACCTCGGAGAGCTTCTCGAACACGTCGCGGATGTCGGACTCCGACTGCAGGCTGTCAGCCCCGTCGAAGTGGATCGCGGCGGCGATGTCGGGCATGTAGCCCGTGACAGGTGGAGTCATCATCGCCATCTGGTCCTCGTAGGTCGAATCCCAGAGCGAGGTCCACGAGGTCGGACCGTTGTCGGTCTCCTCGGTGTTGTGGACGAGGTTGATGAGCCAGGCCTGTGAACCGATTCCGACGAGATTGCCGTCGTCGTCGTACTTCATCAGGTCGTCCGAAATGAACTCGAGATTCTCGAACTCGCTTTCCTCGTGGGTCATCCATAGATCGGAATTCAACCCGCGCAAAACGCCCGGCACAGGAACTGTAAGCACGTCGACCGGTGCGTTCCCGTTCTCGACAGCACTCCGGATGCGCGGGATAATCTCTGCAGTGCCGCCCTGCGCCTGGGACTCGATACTGATTCCGGTCTCCTCCTCGAACGGTTCGTACAGCTCCGCTTCGAGAATCTCTTTGAATGCCCCGCCGAAGCTGGACACTGTCAACGACGAGGCAGTCCCGTCACCGGAGAAGCCGCCGACACAGCCGCTCAGGGCAGTCAGCGCCCCGGCACCTGCGACACTCGTATATTTGAGGAACCCCCTTCGATTTTGGGATATTTTTGTATTATCCGGCACTTTCATAGCTGTATACCACCGTAATTCAGCATGGGAATCGATTTCTTACACCCTTACAAAACATTTGCGCACATACGTAGCATGAGTGTAATACCAGTACGACTCTCCTGGAACTCCATGCGTGGATTTAAGGAATATAAATTCGCGGAGGAAGATGATGCATCCCCTGGCAGTAATAGGAACCTCGCGGCACTCAGGGAATATTAGGGTAACAGTCAGGAACCCTCCCCCTGGAGACCGACTGTGACCGCCTTTGACGAAATGGAGGCCCGATGGAACGTAGCCCTCGACGGTGCTGAGCGGGCGCAGTACCGGACACTGATCGAGGAAATGCAGGACACGTTGCAGCAAGTTATGAACGAACCGGAGCCCACGTTCGAATTGCTCCACGGTTCACCGCGGCAGCACGGGCATCGGGAACCAGACGACGAAGCTGACCCGCTCAATGCGTGGCTCCACCGCTGTCGGATACCAGGTGCTTCCGATGGACCGCTCGCGGACCTCACGGTGGGGGTCAAGGACAACATCGCCGTTGCGACGCTCCCGTGTTCGGCCGGGTCCGACGCGCTCGCCGAGTTCGTCCCCGAGATAGATGCGACCGTCGTCGCCCGGGCCCTCGACGCTGGCGCGACGGTGCTCGGTAAACAAAATATGGACGCATTCGCCATGGGAGATGCGGGCGAGTTACAGGACGCCGGGCCGACATGGAACCCCCACGACAGCGACCGACTCGCTGGGGGCTCGTCGAGTGGGTCGGCGGCGGCGGTTGCAGCGGGTGACTGTGATACCGCGCTCGGGACCGACCAGGCGGGGTCTGTTCGGACTCCCGCCGCGTGGTGTGGGGTCGTCGGCTGCAAGCCCACCTACGGACTGGTGCCGTACACCGGTGTTTTCGGGATGGATTTCGGGTTCGACCACGTGGGTGTCATCTCCCGGGACGTCCGAACGAACGCGCGCGTCATGGCGACCATTGCGGGGGACGACCGACAGAACGGCTCCCGGCTCGATCCCCGCCAGCCACGGGGCTGTTCGGCTGACTCGTATGCAAAGACGCTCGAAACCGACACCGACGACATGACTATCGGTATACTCGAGCAGGGGTTCGGCTGGCCGACCGCACAAGCGGAAGTCGATGCGGCCGTCCACGGGACACTCGACACGGTCACCGGGCGGGGCGTCTCCGTCCGCAGCGTCTCCGCGCCGCTGCACCGACTCGCCCCCGCAATACTCGGTGTCACTGCCCCATTGGGTGCGGCCACAACGTACCAGCACGGCGGCGTCGGTACGACCGCGCCGGGCTGGCACTGGACCGGGGGCCACGAGGCGTTCGAAACGGCAATCGACGACCACACTGACGCCCTCTCGCCAGCCGTCATTGCATCGTTGCTGTTCGCCGAGGAGTGTCGAGCAAACGGGGAGACAGTCGCGTACGCACGGGCGAAAAATCTTGCACTCTCGCTCGGTCAGGAGTACGACAGGTGCCTTCAGGAATGTGACGCACTCGCCATGCCGACCGTTCCGCAAGTCGCTATCGCGTACGACCCCGATGCGGGGCTCGATAAGCGTATCGAGCGGCTCGCCACGCTCCCAGTGAACACCTGCGGGGCCAACCAGACGGGCCATCCAGCGTTGTCGGTCCCCTGTGGCACCGTCGATGGACTTCCGGTCGGCCTCCAACTAATAGGCGAGCGATTCGGCGAGCGGTCCTTGTACAGCCTCGCACACACAGTCGAGACGGTGGCTGACTTCCCGTAAGGTGGGACGTCAATGGCTTCGTTACCGCGAAATGGGTGTTACGGCCCCTCCATCTTACTCTGCGCTGCGACGTCGTACCGATACAGTTCGGGTTCGCCCGCGACGTGTGGTTTGATGTCTCGCTGGAACTCCTCCAGGTGGTCACTGGATTCGTGGGCCTCGACGGCGTCGCTGTCCTCGTACTGTTCGATGATCCGCACGATGTTCGGTGTCTCCAGGTCCGTCGTGACTCGGTAGTCGATGACACCCGGTTCGGTCCGGGAGACGCGAGCCATCGATTTCATGATTCGTACCGCCTCGTCGCGGGATTCCGGTGCCACCGGCACCTCTGATAGCAGGATAATCATCGTTTCCTCCAGCCGGAGGGCTGCCCCGTTGACAGCGCAGGAGCCGTACCCCCGACAAGCGCCCCGAGTCTATGCCGAGACCTCAACACATCGGCGTGTCCCACTGCGACGGACTGGCACGTCGTCTCGACTGAATGTGCGATCATACGGGGGTCACCGCCACTGGTAACTGCTCGAATCCGAGCTTCGACGGCTTCCACTTCGGTTCGGCGGCGTCGAGGTCGATTGTAACTGATGTGACCGAGTCGAGGAATGTCGCGAGCACGATGGGGGCCTGCAGCCGGGCGAGGGGCGCTCCGATACAGCTGTGGGCCCCGGTGCCGAAGGCCAGATGCTCAGGGTCCCGGTCCGGGACGAACGTCTCGGGCCGGTCGAACCGGGCCGGGTCCCGGTTCGCAGCGCCGAGCCAGAGAATGATGGTCTCACCGGCGGAGATGTCTGTCTCGCCGACGGTCACGGGCCGAGTCGTCACCCGAGCCCGGGACTGCAACGGGCTTCTGTACCGCAACACCTCCTCGAGGATATCCGAGACGTCGTGGTCAGGCTGCTCGTCGAGCAGGCCTTGGTCGTCGAACAGGAACAGCGCGTTCGCCAGCAGCTCCGACATCGTCCCCTGTCCCGCGAGGATGAAGTCGAAACAGTTTGAACCGATTTCCGCGTCGCTGAGCTCTGTCTCCGTAGCCAGTCGGGAAACGAGGTCATCTTGCGGGTCCCGCCTACGCCGGGTTACGAGCGTACGGAAGTACTCGACTGTCTCGGTCATCAGCGATCCGTCCCTGCTCTCTTTGTCGCTGTATTCCGTGTTCATCACCTCCCGAAACGTCTCCAGCCAGGCAAGCATCTGCTCGTGGTCCGCCTGCGGAATACCGACTACGCCCATGATGACGCGCAGGGGGACTGGCACAGCAAACTCCGAGACAAAATCGAACTTGGTCCCGTCGTCCATCGCAACGTGCAGCTGGTCAGCGGTGATTTCCCTGATAGATGTCTCCAGATCGGCCAGCATACTCGGACGGAAGTACTGAAACAACTGCGCCTTGGCATCGCTGTGTTTCGACCCGTCGGACCACACCATCGCGTTGTCTAAATACGAGAATGGGGTCTGCGTGTCCGAATGACTCCCGGAGAGTGGTTTCCGTGTGAACGTCTCACTATCCTGTAACGCCTCCTTCACATGCGTATAAGAAAAGACATCGTACACGTTCCGCTGGGGGTCATAGTGAACAGGGCCGTGCTCGCGCTGTGTCCGATACCATCCGAAGGGATGGTGCATCGCCGCCTCGGACTGCAGCGATGTCGGCGTCCCCTCGGGAACGTCGATGGCCATCTCCGAGTCGCGTTCAGTTGCCATACGTTTCGTCTTTAACCCACCCGGATATATTTTCCTGGTTCTCTATCAATATTATTTGAATAACTGGTATTCTTCAAGTAACCTTTGCTAGTACCTACTGTCAGTGCATCTACTCACAGTACCGGGATGACTAAGGACGAATAAGGACAGCCGTGTCGCATCAGTTCACCACTCGGGTCGGAGGTGGCCCACACGTCCGCCGGTTGTCAATCCTGGGAGCCTGTGGCCGGCTCCCACGCCGACCACGGAATATCCCGGCCAGGATACGCCAGCGACTGGAACGGCCACGTTTCGGCTATCCACGTCCTGATAGCGGTCTCGATAGCCCCGGTCAATCCCCGATTAACGGCCCGCTCGGCGACCCAAAAGTAGACCGCAGCCTCATACTCCGGTGCACCGGTCGGCTGGACGTACAGACAGCCCAGTTCGACCGTCTCGTCGCGGTCGACAATTGCATAGGTGAACGCATCCCGTCGCTGAAACTCTTTCTGATGCCAAGCCACGTCGATTCGATTCTGTTCGAGTGTCAGAGCCGCCGACGGCCACCTGTCTGCCGGACCGAACGTCCCGCGAAGCCGCTCCCGATTTTGGGTCACCGCGGCGTAGTCTCGCTCGGCATCTTCGACGGTCAGAGGGCGAATATGGAAGCGTTCGGTCTCGAATCGCTGCGGGACATCAACCGATTGGGGCAGGAGGTCCGGGGTTTCAAATGGCATAGGTAGCCAATACCCACGTACGCACATTGCCGTTGTGACCGCGGCCGCTCTTGCGCTGGCACTTTCGGAGCTGGAGTAACGCCGCGTCGTGTCGACGAGTTCGGGAATCGTAAACTCCGTCCCGTGGGCTGTCGTCTCGCTCTCAATTGAGACAGCTATCCGAGCCCCCTGGCTGGCAATAAGTCGAACCGGACTGTACAGTGTCACACACCGGGAGCTATCGCCCATGCCTGTGCTCGAACGACTCACCGACGTGCTCGAGAGCCGTACCCAATCCTACGTCTGTCGGTTCTGCCGGCTCACGTTCGAACGGGAGCGTCCCAACTGCCCGGCTTGTGGCTGTGGGACGATAGAGCCCAACCGCTGATACCGGTGGCTGTAACAAACATGAGCTACAGTACGTCGCGTTTTTCCAGCAGCGTGTACAGCTCGTCCATCGTCGAGACGGTCACGTCACAGGCGGGCTCGACAGCGGGCTTGGGCTCGAACCCGATGGCAAGGCCCGCCACTTCGAGCATGGGCAAGTCGTTGGCGCCGTCGCCGATGGCGATGGTGTCCGCGCGGTCCGTGCCGACGATGGCGGTCGCGACCTCCAGCGCGTCGTCTTTCGTCCCTTCGATGAGGGGGCCGCGGACGTTCCCGCTGAGCACTCGCGGGCCTTGCCCGCTCGTATCCTCCGAGGCGGTTCCCGCCTCGCTCTTCCCGTCGACGACGGGCAGTCGGTTGGCGACGATGGCGTCGACCTCGACCCCCTCCGTTTCCAGTGCAGCTTCCACGCCGCGGTCGAACCCGCCGGTCAGAATCGCGACGTAGTGGCCCGCCTCGCGTAGCGCTGCGATGACTTCGGCCGCGCCGGGGCGTAGCTCGACCGCGTCGAAGGCAGCCCGGGCCTGCTCGTCGGGGAGGTCAGCCAGGAGTTCACAGCGTTGGCGGAGGCTCTCGGCGTACTCGATTTCGTTGTTCATCGCCCGCCCGGTGATGTCGGCCATGTCCTGGGCGGTGCCGTTCTGGTTGCCCAGCAGCACGGTCATCTCGGAGTCCGAGAGGGTGCCGTCGAAGTCGAAGGCGACTAGCATTGCCCGGTGATTGCGTCCCGGGGGTTTCAAACTATCCGGTTTCGCGGTCCGAGCCCGAGACCCATTCATTCTGCCAGAGCGACACTCATTCACCCAGTCTATGGCTTCGGCGGCGGGCCGTCGTATGCGCCCATGTCCTGATAGAAGTTCAGCAGCGCGAACTTCAGCTTCTCGGGGTCGATGTCGACCATCTCCCTGCGTTCCTCGGGCGGGAACCGGCCCCGGACGGCGTAGTCGTGCATCTCCATCTCCGCCGCTTCGGTGTAGCGTTTGTCCAGCAGGATGCGGGCGCCGAAGTCCTCGGGCGAGCGGATCACCCGCCCGATAGCCTGTCTGGTCTTGCGGACGGTGGGAATCTCGATGGCGTAGCGCCAGCCGGCGTCGTCGCCCTCGACGGGCTGTCCGTGGTCGGTCTCGCCGAACGCAGTCTGGTAGGCGTCCTGGACCGCTTCCATCCGGTCGTCGAGATGCGGGTACGGAACCCCCAGCACCACGACGGTCCGGGCGTCGTCGCCGTCGTAGCTCACGCCCTCGCCCAGGGTGCCCCACAGCGACGTAAAGAGGACGGCGCCGTCGTCGTCGGTGAAGGCCTCGCGCAAACCACGGGCCTGTTTGCCCGGTTCGTCCAGGTACCGAGTGCCGCTGACGGCGACCATCTGGTGGTATCGCTCGGCCTCGCTGTAGGAGGGACAGAACACGAGCGTGTTCCCCGGGGTAAAGCGGATGATATCCTCCAGGGTTCGGGCTATCGTGCGCTGGGTCTCGGGGTCGTCGCGCTCGCTCGAAAACAGCGCCGGCCCGGAGACGGCGTAGGTCCGCCGGCGCTCCTCGGGGAACTGGTCGTCGTAGGCCATCGTCACCGGCTCGTTTAGCCCGACGACGTCCTCGGTCACGTCGAAGGGCCGGACGGTCGCGCTCATCAACACGGCGGCGTGCAAATCGTCGAACAGCTCGCGGGTCACCTGCTCGGGGATGCAGGTGTAGAGTTCGGCCCGACCGTAGACGTCGCCCGAGGACTCGCCCCGGCGGACGCTCACCACGGGGTACTGCCCGGTCGCGTCCGATTCGGAGAGCCAGTCGACGAGGAATCCGGCGGCCTGGAGCGTCTGGCACTCCTTGCGGGTGTCCAGTTTCCCCTCTTTGAACGCCGCCTCGTAGCGCTCGTCGAGTTCACGGCCCAACTCCAGTGCGAGGTCGACCTCCTCGTGAAAGCCCGGCCCGCTGTAGGCCTGGAAGAACGCGATGGTCAAATCGTCCTTCCGGTCGTCGTTGGCGATGGTGATGTCGTCCCAGTGCTGGTCGACGGCTTCCCGCGTCAGCGGGCGCTGCCCGCTTCCGTTCCCTGCGGCGCTTCGCGCCGCGCCGTCCCCGAAACTCTCCTCGTAGGTCTCGACCAGTGCGTCCCGGAAGGTTCCCAGCACGTTCGCCGCGTTCTCGGCCCGCGAGTCCTCGACGCCCGACAGCTCCTCTATCGCTTGGTCGAGCGTGTTCTCGGTGAGCGTCCGGCGAGCGTGGTCGCGTGCGGCGGACTCGACGTTGTGGGCCTCGTCGAAGACAGCGATGATGTCCTCGGGGTCCCGGCCTATCCAGCGGAAGAACTGCTCGCGGATGGTCGGGTCCAGCAGGTGGTGGTAGTTACAGACGACGAGGTCGACCCCCTCCATCCCCTCCTTGAGGAGTTCGTAGCCACACAGCCCCTGCTGGTGGGCGTACTCGTAGACGTCGTCGGGCGTGCGCACGTCGTCGTAGAGCCAGCCGTAGAACTCGCTCGTGTCGACGGTGAGGTTCCGGTAGTAGTGGTCACAGGTCGAGCGCTCGCTCACGAGTTCGGCCCGCTCGTCCTGCAAATCGCGTAGCTCCTCGACGACGGCGTTGCGGGCCTCCATCGCCTCGCTGTCGCCCTCCTGGCCCGCCTGCAGTAACTCGCCCTCCCGGCTCTCAAGCTGGGCGATGTCGCTTTCGGTGTCGACGAGTTCCCGTGTCGTGTCCCGCAGGGCCTGACACTCCTCGTAGTCCACGTCGATGTGACACATCGACCCCTTCCCCCGGAAGACGACCGCCCGAAGCCGTTCCTGGTCGGTGATGGCGCGGGCGTCCTCGACGAATTGGCGCATCTGCTGGTGGACGTTGGTCGTGATGACGACGGTCTTACCCGTCCCGCGAGCGTGTTCCAGTGCCGGGACCAGCGACGCCAGCGTTTTGCCGGTCCCACAGGCCCCCTCGAACAGCACGTCGTCGCCCTCTCCCAACGCCTCGTAGATGGTCGCCATCGCCTCGCGCTGGTGGTCGTAGGGCTCCTCGTAGGGGAAAAAGCGCAGATAGCCGTCGTCAGTCGTCACTGAGGATGGGTTGGCCGTTCTCGGGCAAAAGGGTTCGGTGTACTTGGAAGGTAGTGTTTAGTTTAGTAGAAAACGCGGAAGAGAGCCAGAAAGCCCCCGACCGCTCGACTACTGCGACTCGCTGCGCGCTTCACTCACTCCGTTCGTCTTCGGGAAGGCGGGCGATGTAAGCACCGCAGGCCGAAAGCCGAGGAGCGCAGCGAGCCCCCCGACCGAAGCCAGCCGGGGCTTTCTGGCTGTTGACAGTCTGAATCGCCTAACTAAACACCACCATTTGGAACCGTGACTGCTGGCGATGACAAGACCCCGACGTCGTCAGGTCACGTTCGAATTCCCGGCAGCCACTTGCCTGCGGCGCCCCTCGTTGGGATATGCACCGCTCGCTCGTCGTCGTCATCCTCATCGTGCTGGCGGGCTGTAGCGGCCTCGGCTTCGGACCGAGCGCCGACGAGCCGTCGGTGACACCGGTCCCCGTCACCACGCCGGACGCGTCGGCGGTCGAGGTGGCCCGGACGAACGGGAGCGTCGACATCGACCGGCTGCGTTCGCGCCACGACGCGGCGCTGGCCGACCGAAGCTTCCACCGCCGCGTCGTGCGGTCTGGCCCACAGAACACCAGGGACGTGTGGGTCGACCGCGAGCGCGGCGTGGTCCGGGTCCGACGAACACTCGGCCCGGTCGTCGACGACGCTATCCTGGCCGATGGACGGCTCTACCGGGCGGCCAGTGACGACCCGGACCGGGGCTACACCAGCGAGCGAGCGAACACGACGGTGCCATACGTGCCCACCAGGTCCGGCGTGGCCCGGCTCCGACAGGTGCTGCTCGACGACGGCTATCAGCGGGTCGACACGGTGCGTCGCGGCGGCCGAGACCTGGCCGTCGTCGCGGTCAACGCCACGGGCCGGGGGTCGGGGACCGACCCTTCGATTGCGGTCCGGTCGCGGCTCTACGTGGACTCGGCGGGCGTCGTCAGGGCGGTCGACCACTGGGAGCGCCGGCCCGACGGCACGGTTGTCGAGTTCGACATGCAGGTCACCACCGAAACCGAGCACGTACCGGTGCCGTGGTGGGCCGAGGACATTAGGCTGTACGGGTAAACGGTCGGCTTTACCGACGTATCGTTCGCCACGTTCCAGCGTCTGGCGCCGGTGCTCGAACTCCTCCTCGTCGATATTGCCGCAGGCGTATCGCTCCCGTCGCCACTCCTGAACAGGGCGTAGACGGCGACGCCACCGAGCAAGAGGAGCGTGGGCGACCGGGCCACTCGCCGCGACCACGACGACCGCGTTCCCCGTCTCATACGGGTTCTCGTAGATTATTTCCGGATTGTACCGGCTTCGGGGTCGGTACAACCACAGTAATCCGTATCAGGTAGCCTCCGGCTCGATGTACACCGTCCGGATGTCGCCGTTGGCGGCCTTCAGCTCGTCCTCGATGGCCGTAATCGCGTCGTCCATTGCCCCCGTTTCGAGGCCGTCGCGGAACGCGATATCCGCCGAGACGATGACCTCGTTGGGGCCGAAATACACCGTCCGGAAGTCGACGATGGATTCGACGTGCTCGTTCGCGGCGATGATATCACGCAGTCGCTTCCCCTCGTCTTTCGGCAGGCTCTCGCCCAGCAGCAGCCGCTTGTTCTCCCAGGCCAGCGCGAGCGCAAAGCCCATCAGCATGATGCCGATGAGCACCGCCGAAATCTGGTCGTAAATCTGGCTGTCGGTCAGCTGGGCCAGGACGAGGCCCACGAGTGCGATGACGATACCCACCAGCGCGATGGTGTCCTCGGTCAGGGCGGTCAGGGTGGTCACGTCACTGGTCTTGCGGAACGCCTCCCGGTAACTGTCCCAGTCGTTGCGCTTCATCTGGCGTTGCATCTCCGCGCGGGCCTTGTACAGCGCCCACGTCTCGAAGGCAAAGGCCCCAAGCAGAACGGTGTAGTTGACCGTGAGCGGGTCCAGCCACGCTGGCGGCGTGAAACTGATAAAGAGGAGGTTGACAGCCTCACCCGCCTCCGGGCCGCCGTGGCCGCCGTGGCTCGTTATCTCGTTATAGCCGTGTTTCAGGCTCTCCCAGCCCGCGATACCGAACAGGAACACCGATACCAGAAAGCTGTAGAAGAACTGTGATTTCCCGTAGCCAAAGGGATGCTGTCGGTCGGCCTCCCGGCTCGAAAAGCGGATACCGATGAGGAGGAACACCTGATTCCCGGTGTCGGAGATCGAGTGGTAGGTCTCCGACAGCATCGCGGCGCTACCGGTCAGGAGGAAACCGAAGAACTTCAGAATCGCGATGGCTCCGTTGGCGACCAGTGCGGCCATGACGACCGATTTGCTACCTGCCATTACCGACCACTCACAAGGGACGCTGAAAGTGGTTCTGGATTTACGTGTGGAGACGAAACAAAACGCATGCTTACACTCATCTCCGACACGCACGGCACCGACTCCCACCGACTGACCGGTCACACCCTGGATTCGGTCCGAACCGCCGACCAGGTTCTCCACGCTGGCGATTTCACCACCGAAGCGGTCTACGACGCTATCGAGGCCGAGGCCGCTGCCCTCACCGCTGTTGCCGGCAACAACGAACGGCCGGCGCTCCGGGAGCGACTCCCCGACGAGGCGACCGTCGAGTGGGCGGGTCATCGAATCCTGGCCGTCCACGGCCACCGCCACTCCGACACCGCCCTGGGCATGCTGGCCCGCCAGGAGGACGCCGACGTCGTCGCCGTGGGCCACTCCCACCGCCCGGAAATCGGCGAGCTGGACGGTCGGCTGCTGGTCAACCCAGGGAGCTACGCCGACCCCCGGCGGTATCGGCCCGCCCACGCGGAACTTGCGGCCGACGAGGGTGTGCTCCGCGTCCGCCTGTGTTCGCCCGACGGCGAGACGTTCGAGACGGTTACCCGGTCGCGGTGACCGTCCCGTCCGGCGGAGCCGTCGTACCCCGAAACCTCTTTGTCCGGTGACCGTCAACCGCCGGTAATGATAGAGGTCGGACTGCTTACCTGGGTGCTTCTCGCGCTCGTTCTGGGCTTCTTTTTCTTCATGTATCTGATGGTCCGCCGCTCCATCCTCGGCTTCAAAGAGGGGATGCAGGGCGGCCGCGAGAAGTGACACGCCGGCTCGCGCCTAGTTCACCGTCACCGTCACCGACTGTGCGCCGGTAACCGTGACGCTCTCCTCGGTCACCGTCCCGTCGTATCGAACTCTGAGCGTTATCTCGCCGACCAGTTCTATCGGATTGTTCGTGAGGCCGACCCCGCTCGTGGTCCCGTCGTTCGTGTGTGAGACGGACACCGACGCGTCGTCTGTCACGTCCTCGCCGTCCGCCGTCTCGATGGTGGCGTCGACCTCGTAGGCCGTCGGGAGCGACACGTCGCCGAGGTCGACGTCGGACGTCGGGGTGCGCTGGCCTATCGTGTAGAGGTCGGCCAGTCCGTCGGTCGGGTACCGGTCGGCGCCCTGCGTGTACTGCAGCACGTATTCGCTCCCCGAGGTCAACTCCAGCGAGAACACCCCGTTCTCGTCCGGCGCGACGGCGAGCAGCCTCTCTGGGTCCCCGAGCGAAACCGCTTCGCCGACGGTGACCGGGTCGCCCTCCGGCCCGACTAGTCGGCCCGAGACGGTGACCGAGTCGCCCTCGGAGACGGGCTCGCCCGTCTGTTCGCCCTCCGTCCCTTCGGCCGGGGTGCCCGTCGCCGTTCCGTCAGCGTCCGTCTCGTCGTCGCCTCCACCCGTTTCGCCGTCGTCGCTACACCCCGCCAGCCCGCCCACACCGGTGGCAAGCAGGAACCGGCGGCGTGATATGGACTGTCTTACCATAACATCTGCTTTTTATTATATTACAAAAATATTGCGTCGTAGACACCACTCGCACACGCGCTCTCGACTGCCGAGCCCGAAAACGGTTTGACGGCGACGCCGGACGTAGCAGTATGGACCCGCGAATCCGCGAACACGCGTCCGTCGTCGTCGACCACTCCATCGACCTCTCGGCGGGCGACGACCTCGTTATCGACGCCCACCCCGTCGCCGAGGACCTCGTCGTCGCGCTCCACGAACTCGCCGCCGACCGCGGGGCGAACCCGCTCGTGGTGCAGGACCGCCTGGGCGAACGCTACCAGCGAGCCTTCCTGCGCAACCGCGAGGAGTTCGAGACGCCCGGTCACATGGAGGCGCTGTACGAGGCGATGGACTGCTACATCGCCATCCGAGGCAATGCCAACGTCACCGAGACCAGCGACGTCGACCCCGAGACCAACGCTGCCTACCAGCAGGCCATGCAACCCCTCCTTTCCGAGCGGCTCTCGAAGCCGTGGTGTCTCACCCAGTATCCCGCCGCTGCCAACGCCCAGCTGGCGGGGATGTCTACCGAGGCCTACGAGGACTTCGTCTGGGACGCCGTCAACAAGGACTGGGACGCGGTGCGGGACTACCAGTCACAGATGGTCGACAGCCTCGACCCCGCAGACGAGGTGCGCATCGTCTCGGGCGAGACGACGGACGTGACCATGTCCGTCGCCGGCAACCCGACGCTCAACGACTACGGCGAGAAGAACCTCCCCGGCGGCGAGGTTTTTACCGCCCCAGTCGCCGACAGCGTCGAGGGCGAGGTGCTGTTCGACAAACCGCTGTACCACCAGGGCCGGGAGATTACCGACGTCTTCCTCCGCTTCGAGGACGGCGAGGTCACAGCGCACAGCGCCGGGAAGAACGAGGACCTGCTGTCGGAAGTGCTCTCGACCGACGACGGCGCCAGCCGGCTCGGCGAACTGGGCATCGGGATGAACCGCGACATCGACCGCTTTACCTACAACATGCTGTTCGACGAGAAGATGGGCGACACCGTCCACATGGCCATCGGACGGGCCTACGAGGAGACCGTCGGCGAGGCGAACGAACAGAACGATTCGGCGGTCCACGTCGACATGATTGTGGATATGAGCGAGGACAGTTACATCGAGGTCGACGGGGAGAAAGTGCAGGAGGACGGGCGGTTTGTGTTTGAGGAGTAGCGAGCTTCTGAGCCGAGCGAAGAACCTCGAACCGAAACGGGGAGCGAAGTGAGCAGGTTCTCCCGGAATCTCACTCGGCTCAGGTCGGGATACATTACCAGTTCCCTGTTGCCATTCCCGGCACCCGGTGCTTATTTACAACATGATAACAGAATAGTTATCAGCTATGGACAGCTTCGACGCTGGACTTTCTCGTCGCGAGGCACTTGGCGCGCTTTCGGGTGCACTAACTGTGGGGCTTGGCGGCTGTACAGGCGGAGGAGACGACGATTCGACACCGACCGCGTCGTCAACTGCACCGTCGACCGACACAGTGACTCCGACACCGACCGCGCCGATGGACCCACCGAACATCGAGCGCCAGACGGTTCTCCGGGACAAGGCTGCGATTCCACACATCCGCTGGACGGTGTCCGGGACTATCGAGACGCCAGAACCCAAATTCTACAACCGTGTCGATACGTCACTTCTCGGACGCTGGGAAAGGGAAGGCCAGGTATTCGAGTTCAAAGATGACCTGACGTTTACCGAAAATTCGTCCGACCGGGTGCTGGATGGGACGTACTACACAGTTCCCCCGAAAAAGTACCTCGAGATTACGCACGACGACGGCGATACATACAAGTACTACTACGAAGTTACGACAGCGGGTGACACCCCCACCATCGACTTCTACAACACCAATAGAGAGTTCCTGGCTAGTTACGAGCAAACCGTCGACGGCCAGGACAACCGAACGGTCGTCGAGGCCGCAAAGCAAACCGACCTGTACGAGCCCGGGGGCGCCAAGACGACCGAAGAAAGCCTCACGACTGGGGCGAGCGGCTCTGGATTCATCGTCAACCCGGACGGCTACGTCGTGACCAACGCCCACGTCGTCGGTGTCAACAAGAGCCCCGAGGAACAGCTGTACGCCCGGCTGGCGGGGAAGACACAACAGAGCTTCCGGCAGACGTTCGAGCAGGACTTCGACCTCAGCGAGAGTGAACTACAGGAAGTGGTTACCGTCCTAACTAACAAGCTCACTGCCTATTATGACCAGAAGTCCAGTAGTCGGTCGGTGTCGACGAGTGTCGGCGTCCTCAGCGGCACTGCGACGCCCGACGAGGAGTTCAGCGCCAATAGCTGGCCCGCGACCATCGAGACGACTGGCTCCGTCTACGATGAGGTCGACGGCGAGACGACCTGGGGGCGGGATATCGCCGTTCTCAAAGTCGACGTGCAACACCAGCTTCCGACGGTCCGACTCGGCGAGTCCACCGGGCTCGGGAGCGGCGCGGAGGTGTTCGTCATCGGCTATCCCGCCATTGGAACTGAGGCCCTGTTCACGGAGCGCAACACCACGCTCGAACCCTCGCTGACCGCCGGCGTCGTCAGCGCCCGACGGACGCTGAAATCCGGTGTGGAGACGATTCAGACCGACGCCGCCATCAACAGCGGCAACAGCGGCGGGCCGGTGTACGACAGCGACGGGGAAGTCGTCGGCGTCGCGACGTTCGGGCCCGCGGATTCCGGAATCGAAGATACGGGGTTTGCCCTCCCCATCGAGACCGCGACCGGGTTCCTGGGGGAACTCGGTGTCGAGAACGAACAGAGCGAACTCTCCACGACCTATCAGGAGGGGCTGAACGCGCTCTGGCGGGACGACTGCGAGACGGTCGAGTCGAAGATGAACGCCGTGCTGGATATGTGGTCCGACCATCCGTACGCCGACGACATCATCGACCAGTGCTGATACTGGTTGCTGTAACAAACTCAAATAATTCGCCACCCCGGGCCGGCGAACATTTTCACGAACTTACAGCCGGCAGTATGAGCCGGCGTCGCCGAACCGCTCCGACGTGCTACCCCGGACGCGCTGTTTATGCTCGCCCACGCCCTACCTATCAGTATGCGTGAACAGACCTCGCTCCTCGTCCGCGCCGTCTGGTTCCTCCTCGTCGGCTGGTGGCTCACCGGCCTCTGGCTCTCGGCGGCGTGGCTGTTGAACGTCACCATCGTCGGCATCCCGCTGGGTATCAAACTCATCAACAAGGTGCCGCTGGTGCTGTCGCTGAAACGCCGGGAGAACCTGGTCGAGGACGGGCGGGGCGGCTCCCAGCACTCGCTGGTCGTCCGTGGCGTGTGGTTCGTCTTCGTCGGCTGGTGGGCCAGCGGCGTCTGGACCGGTATCGCCTACGTGTTCACGGTGAGTATCATCGGCATCCCGATTGCGGTGTGGATGTATAACAAGCTCCCTTTCGTGGTGTCACTGTACAACTACTAGCGAAGCGTTCTCATTTGTGGGGGCCATGGCTGCCCCATGGCACTCGGTCAGTTCGAACTCGCCGCTCGCGTTCTCGCGGGGCTGTTCGTCATCGTCACGCCCACGCTGCTCTTTCTGGGGCTCTGGCACGGACTGCAGTCGATGCGCGATGACGCGCTCGTCCAGCGGGTCCAACAGCGGGTCGAGACGGGCGACGAGGCCGCCCTGTCGCTCTCACCGACTCCGTCGCCCGACTCGCCCGTCCGGACCTGTCCGAACTGTGGCACGACCAACCGCGACGACGTCGGCTACTGCCGGCAGTGCCTCTCGCCGCTTTAGTCGTCCGCAGTGGCTCGACTACTGCCCGTCCCGCCCGACAGCGGCGTCCGTTCGACCACGGTCCCGTCGTAGGTCGGGTACTGCTCGACGAGTTCGCCTTTCGGCACGTCGCCGTCCTCGACCATCTCCTCTAGGAGCCACCAGGCGAGTTCGACATGTTCGGACTTGACGGTGTAGAACTCCTCCGGAACCCCGAGTTCGTCCAGTCGGGCCTCGCTCACCCACGCTTTCCCGTAGACGAGCGTGCCGTCCTCGGTGACGTCGTCGAACTCCCGGCGGATGTTCCTGGCCATCCGTTTGAGCCGCGAGCGATGCTGGGCGGCGTCCTTGAAGACGCTGGTACAGAAGTACACCTTCTCGTGGTCGCCCATCTGTTCGAGGATGTCGTGGGAACCCTCGACGGCGCTCATGTGGTCCTCCTTGAGTTCGAACCCCTCCTCCTGCATCCGGCGGTAGTTCCCGTCGGACATCTCGAACTCGTTGATGTTACAGAAATCGGCGGCCCCCTCGTCGAGGAACTCCAGGAACTCCGGCTCGGCGCGGATACCGGGAATCTCGAATGCGGGGGTGAGGCCTTCCTCGCGGGCGATGTAGAGGATTTCCTCCCACTCCGTGCCGTGCAAATCGCCCCATAGCTCCAGGGGCGGGTGGAAGCGAATCTCGTCCAGTCCGGCATCCGAGAGCCGGCGCATGTTCTCCCGGCCGCCGGTGATACCCGTATACAGGTGCGTGTGGTGGTCCTCGCCGAACTCGTCTTTGAGTAGTTTCAGATAGTGACAGGTCCGGTCGAGCACCTCCTGTGGTTCGCCGCCAGTGATGGAGGTCCCCAGTGCGCTCATGCGCTTTGCCTCCTCGATGACGTCGCTGTCGTCCTCGATTGGCCGCTCGTTGGCGTACATCTGGGTGACGTTCTTGCGGTTCTCCCCGAGGGGGCAGTAAAAACAGTCCCGCTGGTCGCAGTAGCCATAGACAAAGAGCACCATCTTCCCGCCTTTGGCGCACTGTTTACAGCCCTCGGAAATCATCGTATAGGGCTAGGACAGCGCCCAGCGGGAAAAAGCGTGCGCATCCGGGCCGGTGTGGTGTGGGTCGGCATGGGCGGGCTCTACGCCGCCGATGCCCGGCCGGCCGACCCGGGCCACGCTAGGTAGGCACGTCGTTGATACGTATCAGCTACAAAGACAGTCTATGGACGACGAGGAGTCAAAGCCCCTCGGCGGCTCGCTCCGGCGTGACGGCGCCCCCGACGAACGGATTCTGGCGGTCAGCGAGGAACTCATCCGCTACGTCGAGGTCGTCGCCGCCTTAGTCATCGTCTTGCTGTTTGCCATCGGCGTCTTCGACCTCGGACTCCAGATATTCAGGAGCGCGCTCTCGGGGCGTATCACCGACCCGCTGGTCGTCGTCGGCTTCATCGACACCGCCCTGTTGCTCTTTATCATCGTCGAGGTGTACCAGACCGTCGTCGCCTACACCCAGGAGAGCGAGACACGCCGCATCGTCCGGCTGGTCATCTACACCGGCGTCATCGCGATGGTCCGGAAAGCCATCATCTTCCGAACCGGCGAGTACGCCGACGAGGAGGCCGCGCTGATGGCTGCCGGCTCCTATACGTTGCTTATCATCGGGCTCGGCGTGTTGCTGATAGTGGAGCGTCGCACCGGTGAATGAGGTGGCGTAACACGCCCGAAGACAGTTAAACGACGCTGGCATACCTTCGACCAATGCTGCTGGTGCTGTGTGTGGACCTCGACGACGACCTCGGTCGGAAGACCGACGTCGAGACGCCCGTCGTCGGCCGCGACAACGTGGTCGACGCAGCGGTCGCGCTGGCCAGTGTCGACCCGGAGGACTCGGACGTGAACGTCCTCTTCGAGGGGGTTCACATCGCTGACGGCATCGACGACGAGCCCGTCGAGGTCGCGGCGGTAACGGGCGTCAACGCCGGCGACGTCGCCGCCAACCGCGCCGTCGGCGAGGAGGTCGACACCGTGCTCGCCTCGCTGGCTGCCAGCGAGGACGTCCGCGCCCTGGTCGTCACCGACGGTGCACAGGACGAGTCCGTGGTGCCGGTCATCCGCTCGCGCATCCGCATCGACGGCGTCCACCGCGTCGTCGTCCGCCAGGCACAGGACCTGGAGTCGATGTACTACACTATCAAGCAGGTGCTCGACGACCCCGAGACGCGAGGCACCCTCCTCGTCCCGCTGGGTATCCTCCTGCTCATCTACCCGGTGACAATCGCCGTCGAGTCGCTGGGCTATCCCGGGTCCGCGCTGGGCATCATCTCGGGGCTGCTCGGTCTGTACGTCCTCGGGCGGGGCTTTGGCGTCGAACGCATCCTGGACAAGGCCGTCTCCCGCGCGACCGCCGGCTTCTACGGCGGCCGCATCACCATCATCACCTACGTCGTCGCCGCCGCGCTGCTCGCCATCGGCGGTGTCAGCGGCGTCAACACCTACGAGGCCATAGAGAAACCCCTCTCGGCCGTCGAAGTGCTCGCGGCGCTGGTCAACGGCGCCGTCAAGTGGTTCGCCGCCGCCGGCATCACCTCCAGTCTGGGTCGGGTCACCGACGAGTATCTCAACGGGAGCTTCGAGTGGCGCTATCTCAACGCCCCCTTCTACGTGCTGGCCATCGGTGGCGTCCTCCACGGGCTCTCCGCGTTCTTCCTCGGCAGCCGCACGCTGGAATATCTCGCCGTGGTCCTCACCGGCGGCACACTGCTGGGGCTCGCGAGCACGCTCGCCTTCGCCATCGCCGAGTCCCGCTTACAGGACGCCGAACACCACAGTCAAGGGCCGGGCGGCCCCTCCTCGGAGTAATGTACGTCTCCCGCGCCGTCAGGAGCATCCGCGAGGACCCAATCGAGTCGGTCGCGCCCGCGCTGACGACGGCCGACGACGCCGACCCCGACGCCATCGCTATTACGACCGCCGACGCTACCGACGAGGATGTCGAGTTCGACGGGTGACCCGGCGGTCAGTTTCGTCGTCCCCGCCCGGAACGAGGCTGACCTGCTCCCGGCGACGCTGTCCTCGATTCGGGCGGTGGCGGCGTCAATCGACCACGAGTGTCTCGTCGTCGACGGCGACAGCAACGACGCCACCCGCGCCGTCGCCCGCGACCACGGCGCTCGCGTAATTGGCGGCCCGGCCACGGGCCAGGGCGACGCCAGGCACCGGGGCGCCCGCCACGCGGGCGGTCGGTGGCTCGCCTTCATCGACGCCGACACCAGACTGCTCAAGGGCTACGTCGAGACCATGCTCGCGTTCGTCCGCGAGCACGACCTCGCCGGCGCCAACAGCCGGTGTCGCATCACCGGCGACTGGCGGACCGTCCCGTTCGAACGCCTCTTCAATTACGGACTGCCCGGACTGTCGCCCCCTGTGTTCCCGGGTTTCAACGTCTTCGTCTCGCGGTCGGCGTACTTCGACGTCGGCGGCTTCGACAGCGGCCCCAACGAGGACGTGACCTTCAGCCGCCGGCTGGGCCGGGCGTACGCGACCGCCACCTGTCCCCAGGTGCTCGTCGAAACCTCAGGCCGGCGGGTGGCCCGTGACGGGTTCTGGCGGACGGTCGGCTACTACACGGCACTCGAATACCGACGACAGGTGACAGCATCCGGAAGTCGTAACTAACTCATACGACTTGAAACATAATGGAGTATGGGCGCACTCACCCACCCCGCCGTGGTACTCGGGGTGCTCTCGACGGCGCTCGCGCTGGTCATCGCGTGGGTGACCTGGCAACAGCGGACGACACGGGGCGCGCGGACCTACACGCTCTTGATGGTCACGCTGGCCGTCTGGTCGACGCTGTACGTCGGGCAGCTGCTGGTGCCGACGGTGGCGGGCAAGCGCCCGTGGTTCATCGCCCGCCACGCGATGAGCCCGCTGTTCGCGATGGCGTTCTGGGTTTTTGCCGCCCAGTACACCGACCGCCGCGAACTGCTCGACGGGCGACTGCTGGCCCCCATCGTCGCTGTCGGCCTCGCTCTCGTCGGCCTTGTCCTCCTGAATCCTGCCGAGCTGTACTGGTCGGCGCTCGCACTCGACCCGATGGGACCGCTTCTCCTGCTCGAACTCACGCTGGGCCCGCTGTTCTGGCTCAACTGTGTCTACATCTTTGGCGTCGTCGCCACCGCCCACGTCATCATCGTCGATACGTGGAAACGCACCTTCGCCAGCTACCGCCCCCCGTTGCTCGTGATGACCGCCATTGGCTCCATCGAGTTCCTCCTCTCCCTGCTCTTTCTCTCGGAACACACGGCCCTGATTCCGGTGCTGAACCCGTGGCCCAACGTCCAGCTCATCACTTACGGCGCGACCCTCGCTGCCATCCCAGCCGCCTGGTCGTACGTCAACGACTTCCTCTTCGACATCCAGCCACTGGCCCGCCAGGCCGTCATCGAGAGCATGGACGACGCCGTCTACATCGTCGACAGCGAGGGGACGATTCGCTACACGAACCCGCCGGGGAACCGACTGCTGGGCCGGTTCCCCGACGCCGACGCGCCGCCCGAACCCGTCTCGGCGGCCTTCGCCCCCCGGCCGACGCTGCTGTCCTGCTACGAGCGGGCCGTCGCCGGCGACGCCCTCGGGGACGACACCATCCTCACCTGCGAGATAGACGGCGAGCAGCGCTTCTACGATATCGGCGTCTCGACGATAGCAAACTCCATGGGCGAGGACGCCGGCGCCGTCGTCGTCGGCCGCGACATCACCGAGGAGCACCGCCAGCGCGGCCAGCTTGAGGTCCGCACCGCACAGCTCGAACGCCAGAACGAACGCCTCGAACAGTTCGGCCAGTACGTCTCACACGACCTGCGCAACCCAATTCAGGTCGCCTCGGGCTACGTCGAACTCGCCCGCGAGACCGGCGACCTCTCCCGGCTCGACGACATCGACCGCGCCATCCGCCGGATGGGCGAGATGGTCGAGGACCTGCGGGAACTGACTGCCGTCGACCGCGACAGCCTCGAGGTCGAACGGGTCAACGTCGCCCGCGCCGCCCACACCGCCTGGGCCCACGTCGACACCGGCGGCGCCACCCTCCGGGTGCCCGAGAACGACATCATTCTCGCCGACGAGGACTACCTCTTCCACGTCTTCGAGAATCTCTTTCGGAACTCGGTCGAACACGGCCGCCCCGACGGGACCGGCGCCGACGCCGCAGTCGGGGACGGTACGACACTCGGCGATGACGGTCCCCTCACCGTCACCGTCAGCCCGCTTGAGGACGGCTTCTTCGTCGCCGACGACGGCGTCGGCATCCCCGCCGACGACCGCGACTCCGTCCTCGACCACGGCCACAGTACGGCCGAGGAGGGTACCGGCCTCGGGATGTCAATCGTGCGCACTATCGCCGACGCCCACGAGTGGTCGGTGGCTGTGACGGAGAGTGCGAACGGTGGTGCGCGATTCGAATTTCGGAACGTCGGCTCTCCTGGGGACTGATAGTGATTCGTGTAGCGATTTACCGGTACGCACCAACCCCGGGGTCGGTGCTACCGTCCATAATCTACAATAATCACTATGATACGGTTAGGCACGGAGTCATCGGTTAGCTGTCAGTACCGTCCACCACTGAAGCGAAGTCCACCCACGAATCCGTACTGGAAAATTAATGCCTACTGTAGCCGCCCGATTCGCACGGTTTTTGACGGTGCCCCGTTTTGTCCCCGTGTGGGCACGTAGCTCAGCCCGGATAGAGCGTCGGACTTCTAATCCGACGGTCGTGGGTTCGAATCCCACCGTGCCCGTCGACCTTTTTCTGCGTCGGGTTCGCGCTCTGCGCGAACCGCTCCTTGAAAAACGTACCTCACTGAAAAGAGTCGTGTTTAGTTTAGTAGAAAACGCGGAAGAGAGTCAGAAAGCCCCCGACCGCTCGACTACTGCGACTCGCTGCGCGCTTCACTCACTCCGTTCGTTGCAGTGCTTGCTTCGCCTCGGACGTCGAGCGGTCGGCGGCTTTCTGGCCGGTGACAGTCTGAATCGCCTAACTAAACACCACCCTGAAAAGGCGAAACACGAACGGCGGCGTCGACGAGATTCGACCGCGCTCACTCCGTCAGCCGCTGTACGGTCCGGGAGACCTCCTCTATCGTCGCGGCCTGTTCGTCGGTGGCGTCGGAGACCCCGCGGATGTCGTGGAGCTTGCCGATGCGAGCGCGGTTCCGGACGCACTCCTCGTCGGCTGGCCGCCCATTTCGGTGTCGTTTCCGTCCCGTCTGGCAGGTCGCAAGCGTTTTGCCGGCGGCCGCTGTACGGCGAGACATGCCCGACTGTCCGCTCGCCGACGACTGCCCTAGCTTTACAGAACGCATCGAGGGGATGGGCTGTACGCACTACGGTGACCGAGGTGGTGCCGAGTGGTGTAACCACTACAACCAGCCCATCTCGGACCTGAAGAGCCAGCCCGTCAAACCCGGGCAAGAGGTCGTCGTCGAGGTCGACGACATCCACGAGAGCGGCGCCGGCGTCGGTCGGACCGAGGACGGGTTCATCGTCATGGTTGACGGCGTCCTGCCGCCGGCCAGGTCGAAGGTCCAGATAACGAAGGTGCGGTCGAACCACGCGCGAGCGGACGAACTCGAGCGGCTAGAACTGGAAGAGGACGACGACGAGGCCGACGGCGAGAGCGGCTATCAGGGCGACGATGACGACCCGGACGACGAGCGGCTGGGCAGCCGCGACAACTTCTGGGGCAGCTAGGGTTTTTGCCGACTCTCCCGTTGATTGGGGTATGAACCTCGAACTGGCGGGCAACGCTGTCCTGTGTACGGCCGCGACGAGTGGACTCGGACGAGCGAGCGCCGAGCAGTTCGCTCGCGAAGACGCGAACGTAGCGGTCTGTGGAACGACACCGGCCCACGTCGAGGAGACACGCGAGACACTCGAAGAGCTTGGCGACGGCGACGTCCTGGCCGTCGAGGCCGACATCACCGACCCCGACGAAATCGAGGCGCTCGTCGAGGAGACCATCGAGACCTTCGGTGGGCTTGACCACGTCGTCACGAGCGCCGGCGGGCCCGCACCCGGCCCGTTCATCGAGACCACCGAGCGCGAGTGGTACGGCGCCTACGACCTGCTGGTGATGAGCGTCGTCTGGACGACCCGGGCGGCCTACCCCTATCTCAAGGCCTCCGACGCCGGCACCGTCGTCAACATCACCTCCCGGTCGGTCCGGGAGGTCATCGACGACCTCGTGCTCTCGAACTCGGTCAGGCGGGCGGTCATCGGCCTGATGAAGACCCAGGCCCGCGAGTTCGCCCCCGAGGTACGGGTCAACGCCGTCCTACCGGGCGCCCACGAGACGCCGCGCATCGAGGAACTCGTCGAGGCCGCCGTCGAACGCGGCGAGTACGACTCCTACGAGGAGGGCATCGCGGCGTGGTCCGACGCCCCGCTCGGCCGGGTCGGCCAGCCCGAAGAACTCGGCGACGTGGTGGCGTATCTCTCCTCGGCCCGGGCGTCGTACGTCACCGGGACCGCGCTGCCGGTCGACGGTGGAGCGATGCGGAGCTAAGGAGCGCGCGCAAAGTGCGGCCCTCCGAGGCGAAACGGCGAACGAAGTGAGCCGTTCCACTTCGAGGGTCCTCCCGGTGGTCGGCCCCTCGCTATCGACGGCAAACACTGTCACCAGGTCTCGATGGTGCCCTCGTCGATGTCCTCGATACAGCCCCGGCAGTCGGGGTGGTCGGGGTCGAAACATTCCGGCCGTGCCTGCTCGTCCAGCGAGACGGCCCGGCGGTCGGCGTGGCGACGACAGACGATGCGGGCGCGGCCGTCCTCGTCCCGTGGCAGTCCGGCCATCGCGGCCCGTTTCCCGTCGCTGAAGGCTCGTTTGGCCTCCGAGAGCTGGTTCCCGACCGACCGGAGGCTCCCGCTGATAAAGCGTCCGAGACGGGCGTCGTCGTCGGCCATACAGACGCTACCGGCCGGCGGCAAATCAATCTTCCCGATGGGAACACACCGCCCGGAGTCCGTCCCCGAGTTTCACTTTCACCACGCCAAACGAGAGTTTATAACCGAAGGCGACCAAGGGACAGATGTCTCCCACCGAAAACAAAGCGGAGACAGTGAAAGCCAATGTCAGAGACAGATTTGCGTATCCACGCCGAAGAGATACACGAGCAGTTTTCGGACCAGCTCGACATCGACGTCGACGACGTCGCTGAGCGACTCGATACGCTGGTCAACGAGTACAAGGTGCCCGCCACCGAGGCCCGCCGGAGCGTCGTCAACACCTACCTGGACGATGCCGGGATGGACCGCGACCAGCTCGGCGGCGGCAGCGGCGGTAACGAACAGGTCGACCTCGCGGACGTCGACGCCCCCGAAGAGTGGGTCGACATCCGTGCGACCGTCGTCGAGCTGTGGGACCCACGAGCCGACGCCGTGGCCCAGGTCGGGCTGCTGGGCGACGAGACGGGGACTATCAAGTTCACCAAGTGGTCCAAATCCGATCTGCCCGAACTGGAGGAGGGCAAATCCTACAGCCTCCGCAACGTCGTCACCGACGAGTACCAGGGCCGGTTCTCGGTCAAGCTCAACCGGACGACGACTATCGAGGAGCTAGACGAGAACATCGAGGTCGGCGACGACAGCGTCGAGGTCGAGGGCGCACTGGTGGACATCCAGTCGGGCTCGGGGCTCATCAAGCGCTGTCCCGAGGAAGAGTGCACCCGCGTCCTCCAGAACGGCCGCTGTAGCGAGCACGGCGAGGTCGAAGGGGAGTTCGACCTCCGAATCAAGGGCGTCTTAGACGACGGCGAGGAGGTCACCGAAGTCATCTTCGACGAGGCGGCCACCGAGCGACTCACCGGCATCACCCTCGAAGGGGCAAAGGAGATGGCGATGGACGCACTCGATACGACCGTCGTCGCAGACGAGATGCGCGCCGATATCCTCGGACGCTACTACAGGGTCACCGGCCCGACCTTCGGTCGCTACGTCCTGGCGGACGAGCAGGAGCGACTGAGCGGGCCAGTGGATGCGGACGAACTACTCATCAAAGCGAGGTCGATATAAATGGCGAGCACACCCACCCGCGAAGTCGCCCGACGCGTCTTCGCCCGCGAGTTCAACGACGCCAGCTACACGTTCAAGGAATCCGACGACGACCGCGCGCCGGTCTACTCGCTGTTGCCGACCGGCCAGCGAGCGAACCGCGTGTTCCTCGTCGGGACGCTCACCGAAACGGAGGACGTCGGCGAGGACAGCGAGTACTGGCAGGGACGCGTCGTCGACCCGAACGGCGACACGTTCTTCATGTACGCCGGGCAGTACCAGCCCGACGCGGCCTCGATGCTGCGCGAGCTGGAGCCGCCGGCCTACGTCGCCGTCGTGGGCAAACCCCGGACCTACGAGACCGACGAGGGCGACGTGAACGTCTCCGTCCGACCGGAGTCCATCTCGGAAGTCGACGAGGTCACCCGCGACCGCTGGGTCGTCGAAGCGGCCGAGCGCACCCTTGAGCGCATCCGCCGGTTCACCGACGCCGACCCGGAGGACCCGGACATCGACGAGTACATCGCGATGGCTCACGAGGAGTACGGCGACGACGTCGAGCCGTACCGACAGTCCGTGGTCGGCGCCCTCGAGAGCATGGAAGACGCCGCTGAAGCCAGCGCGGACTAGAGTTCGAGCAGTTCCACGAGCGTATCGTCCGGGTCCCGGAGAAAGCAGATTCGGGTCCCGCTCTCGGTGGTCTGGGGCTCCGCGATAGGCTCGACGTCTCCGGGGAGCGATTCGTACACCGAATCGAGGTCGTCGACTTCCAGCCCCACGTGTGTCGCCCCAGGCTGATTGAGGTGACCCTCGGGGCGGTCGTCGCCCTCGGGTGCGTACTCGACGAGTTCGATGCGGGCGTCGCCGGCGCCCGGCTCCGACGAAGAGTCGGTCATACTGAACTGTCCGCCCAGGGGCCAGATGCTACTTGTTACCAGCTACCGACCACTGAGTTTCGGCCTCGATACCGATGGCTCAACCGACAGTAGCGTGCGAGCGTCTGACAAACCATTAAATACGATGAGAGACGAGTAGGACACAACGATGGGGAACAAAAACAAGACTATCTCGTTCCGGGTCAGCGAGGACAAGTTCGAGACGCTCCGCGAGATAGCGGAGGAGCGCGACATATCCCTCTCGGCGGTCTTTCGCGACTACGTCGACACGCTCGTAGACCACGACGGGCAGGTGACGGTGGCGCCGGACCACGAGATAGAGGCCGCGAGAGCCGAGGAGACTAACACCGAGAGCTTCCCGCCGAAAGTCGAAGTACCGAAGAGCTTCGTCCGCGAGCACGAGCGCCTCGAACTGGAGGCCGAGCATCTGCGCGAGCAACTCGAGGAACACAAGCGCTACGTCACGAAGCTGCGCACCCAGCTCGACGAGATGGACCAGGACGAGGTCATCCTGCTGGAAGACTTAGACGAGGGCGACGAGGAGGACGCCTCCTACCGAATCGGCAGTTTCGACGACGAGTACTAGTTTCTCCCGGCCCGGTGTCCCCTACTGTCGGTCGAGGACGGACCTGATTACTTCTGTTCCGGTGACCTGTGGGGAGTGGCTGATACGGTCGGTTGTAGATTATTTCCGGCGAACATCGACCCCGGGGTCGATCTTGACCGGTAAATTGCTACAACCGACCGTATGAAGCGTGCTGCGGACGGCCCCTCGGCGCTATCGGACGGTACCGCCGGGGCGGAGCCGCGCGCCGACATTACCTGACCAGGTGATTGCGGCGCTCGCCGGCCTCGCGCTCTATCTCGCGGTTGCCGTCGACGCCCGCGAGCGTCTCGATAGCCTCGAGCGTGCGGACGCTGTTGTCCAGAAAGGAGAGGACGTCGCCAGGGTAGGCATACAGCATGTAGTCGTCGCTCATCACGTCGACGATGGCGTCGGGACCCAGCCCCTGCTCGCACAGCTCCAGCAGGTAGGTGATGAACTTCCGCTCGGGACAGCCACAGTGGGGGGCGGCCTGGCAGTCACAGTCCATGAAGTCCTCGGCGAAATCGAGCACCCGCTCGCGGGAGGTGTCGTCGAGTTTCGCCAGCCCTTCGCCCTGAAAGAGGATGTCAAGCGTCGCCCCCTTGAACGCACCTTTCGGGAAGCTCGTCTCCAGCTGGGAGGCGAGCTGGCGGTGGTTCTTGACGTATATCTTGTCCGTGATGGCCACGCTTGGGAGTCCGTACGCTTTGGCGGAGTAAAAGCGTCCCGGGACGGTTCGGCCGCCTCAAACCCATCACCTACAGCGTCGACGCGATTCGCAACACGCTCGTCCCCGCCCTCGCGGTGCTCGTCGGACTGAACCGCCTCTTTGGCGTCGCTGCTGTCTGTGTCCTCCGGCGGGTCAGTAGTGTCGATGCCGGCTGAGTGGCCGGTATCACCTGTAGTCGAGGCCGGCTGAGTGGCCGGCATCACCCCGTTGACGCCGCCGTCCGGGCAGTTCGTGCGTCCGGACCGCTGTCGTCTTTTCAGCTATCGGTGGCGGTCTCCCGGTCGCGTGTCGCCTGCGGTGTGCTCCCGATTCCAGTAGGTGTCTCCCCGCATTGAATCTCCTCGTAGGACCAGTAGTCGCCGACGGACCCCGTTTGGCCCGGGTCGTACTCCTCGATTAGTTCGACGGCGGAAAACCGAACGCCGTTCTCGCATGCAGCCTCGGTGGGCGTCTGTAGCTCGATTCTGTACGGGAACGCCGCCGTGGTGAGTTCCAGCGGGACGTCCAGCCGGCGGCCGCCACACCGCTCACCGGTATCGGTCGCGTCCTCGCTGCGCACGTCGCCGAGGTCGTGCTCGCGTCCCTGGTCGCCGTGCTCGTCGAACACGACAGCGCGGACGCTCTCGACTGTTCGCTCGCTCCCGAGGTAGAACGTGGCCCTGACCGCGCCGTCGATGGTCCACTCGTCTCCGACGGCTGTAATCTCCGTCTCGGCCGTCGGACGGAGACGGACCTCGTAATCCGGGGCTGCACAACAGCCCGCGAGCGCGACCGGTCCGACGCCGAGGGCACCGAGCAGTCGTCGCCGTGTCAGGTCCATACACTGTCTCTCCCGCGACGAGGACGGACTCGTCGGTAGCCGTGCCGGACTGTTCACCGGTGACCGGGTAAAATCTTGTGCGCCCTCTGTTGGGCGCGGGTCGTACGTACAAAACCCTATCTTCCCGCACACCGGACCCCCAGTATGGAGGAACTAGCTGGGACCGTTCTCGTGGGGAACTCGTTCGAGCCCGTTCGCGGTCGCGTCGTCGTCGAGGACGGCCGTATCGAGGCTATCGAGGAGACGGCGACCGACTCGACTGACATCATTCTGCCGGCCTTTGTCAACGCACACACCCACCTCGGGGACAGCGTCGCCAAGGACGCGGCCGTCGGACTGTCGCTCGAGGAGGCGGTGGTCCCGCCCGAGAGCCTGAAACACCGCCGGTTGCAAGCCGCCGACCGCGCCGACCTCGTGACGGCAATGTGCCGGACGCTTCGCTACATGCATCGGACCGGCACGATATCCTGTCTCGACTTCCGGGAGTTCGGGCCCGCTGGCGCTCGTGCACTGTGCGACGCGGCCGACCCGCTCGATATCGAGCCGTTCATCTTCGGGAGCGGCGACCCGGCCGTCCTCGACGTCGCCGACGGCTACGGCGCCTCGGGCGCCAACGACGCCGATTTCACCGACGAACGGGCCGCCTGTGCCGAACGTGGCGTCCCCTTCGCTATCCACGCCGGCGAGCCCGACGACTCGGATATCCACCCCGCGCTCGACCTGGAGCCCGACCTGCTGGTTCACATGGTTCACGCCCGGCAAGCCCACCTCGACAGGGTCGCCGACCAGTCGGTCCCAATCGTGGCCTGCCCGCGAGCGAACGCCGTCCTCGACGTCGGCCGACCGCCGATTCGGGAACTCCTCGACCACACGACGGTCGCGCTTGGGACGGACAACGTGATGCTGAACCCGCCCAACGTATTCCGCGAGATGGCCTACACGGCGACCCACTTCGACGTGAGTGCTCGGGAGGTTCTAGGGATGGCGACGACGGCCGGCGCCGACATCGCCGGCCTCGACTGTGGTCGTATCGCCCCCGGTCGCCGGGCGGCGCTGACCGTCCTCGACGGTGACTCGGACAACCTGGCCGGCTCGGCCGACCCGGTGGAAGCGGTCGTCCGGCGCGCCACCCCGCTCGACGTCGAGCGGGTGCTGTGCTGATACTGCCGGCTGTAAGTTCGTGAAAATATTCGCCACCTCGAATGGCTCAGACGTGAATTGAAACCTTTTCTAAGCCGTTAGACCCCGAGGCTGTTGACATGCGATGGCGGCGCACACCATGGGGGGTCCGTTTCGTAACGTATTTCTGTGCCAGCGGGATAGCTAAAAACGCTTCAGCCAGCGTGTCCGGGTTGGGGTAGTGGTATCCTTCAGCCTTGTGGTGGCTGAGACGTGGGTTCAATTCCCGCACCCGGACCTCGTTTCAGCAGGATACCTCTTCGAGTGCTGGAACTGCTTAGCAGACGATCCGTGAGAGGTGATATTTAGTTAGGCGATTCAGACTGTCACCAGCCAGAAAGCCCCCGACCGCTCGACTACTGCGACTCGCTGCGCGCTTCACTCACTCCGTTCGTTGCAGTGCGCTTCGGGAAGGCGGGCGACATAAGCACCGCAGGCCGAAGGCCGAGGAGCGCAGCGAGCCCCCCGACCGAAGCCAGCCGGGGCTTTCTGGCTCTCTCCCGCGTTTTCTACTAAATTAAACACTACCCCGTGAGATACCCCAAACTGCTTCACTACGGTACGTTTAGGGACGACAGATGCGTATTGCCCTGGCCCCACTCAAACGGCCGCTGTTGTACGTCATGGGCCCGGCCTACGTCGTCGCGGGACTCCTGCATTTCGTCGTCCCGGGGCTGTACGTCCAGATTATCCCCCCGTTTCTGCCCGCGCCGCTCGCGCTGGTCTATCTGTCAGGGGTCGCCGAGGTTGCCGTGGGACTCGGGCTCTTGTGGCCACGGACCCGACAGCAGGCGGCGTGGGCGACCATCGCCTTGCTCGTCGCTATCTTTCCCGCGAACGTCTACATGGCGACCAGCGGGGTCGTAGTTACGGGGATGCCCGGCGGGGGCGACCCCTCCGAACTCGTCCGGTGGGGGCGGCTACCCCTCCAGGGCGTCCTGATTCTGTGGGCGTACTGGTATACGGAGCCGTGAGTCGGTGGGGGCTGTGTTCGTCGGGGGTACTCATACTGGTGGCTGTACGTTCGGAAAGATATTCGCCACCCCGGGGTGGCGAAATACTTCAGTTTGGTACAGCCACCAGTATCACTCGTCGAACTCCTCCCTGAGCGTTTCGAGCCTGGCCTGCAGGTCCCAGACGTCCTGTGTCAACTCCTCGATAGGGACGCTGACGTCGTCGACACTGCTCTCCGTGGCGGCGGTCCACAGCAGGTCCTCGGCCTCGTCGAGATACCCGTCGGCCAGTTCGAGGGCGCGACGGACGTCCGGGTCCGGCGATGGAGGGTCCCCCATGAATGGTCCAGTGGACTCCGGCGTGAAATCCGTTCAGGTAGACCCGATATTTTCCGTTGCCTACAGGTTCGGCCGTGGACAGCAGTTATGTCTCTGACGGACCTATCGGTACGCCAACGAGACCGATGTCCCGCTTCACTCAGCCACTCGTCAGTGACCGTCATCCATTTGAGCCACAGCGCCCTTCCCGACGGTATGGACCCCGATGACGTCCGCCGGGACTGGGCCGAGCGGTCGGGCAAGTACTCACCGGCGTACTACGCCGATATCGGCCCCAACGAGGTCAGCGAGACGCTCCGGGACGTGCTGGGCCACTACGTCACCGAGGACGCCGCGATTCTGGAGGTAGGCTGTGGCTCCGGGCGCCACCTCGGACAGCTCCGACGCGCGGGCTATGAGAACCTCACCGGCATCGACATCAACGCGGACGCATTCGACGTGCTCCGAGAGCAGTACCCCGCCCTCGCCGGGACCGGCGAGTTTCACGCCGGCGCCATCGAGGACCTCGTCGGGGAATTCGATGACGACGCCTTCGACGTCGTCTACACCGTCGAGACGCTCCAGCATATCCACCCCGACGACACCTGGGTGTTCGAGGAACTCGTCCGCATTACGAGCGACCTGCTCATCACTGCCGAAAACGAGGGCAACAGCCCCCAGCGGGGCCGGGACGAGACGGCCGTCAGCTACGTCGACGACGAGTTCCCGCTGTATCACCGCAACTGGAAAGCGGTCTTCTCCGAGCTGGGGCTGGCCCAGCTGATTCGGGAGCCGACCGACCGGGATACGATTCGCGTGTTCCGGAAACTGTAGCTGCCGCGCTCACTGCGCCGACGCGAGCCCGGAGTGACACGCCCACCGCCACCGGCGCCGCTTCCTCCATGCGCCGGTCGACGATGTCGTGTACGACGTTGAGCCGCCACGGGGTCCCGACCCGGTCGATGGCTTAGACGACGGGACAGGCGGCCTCGATGCGTCGATAATTGGCGGCTCAGAACTCAATGACGGCGTTCTCGGTGACCACGGAGTCGATGAGCCGAGTCGGCGTCGCGTCGTAACCGGGGTTGGCGACCTCGAACCCCTCGGTAGGTTCGAGCATCACCTCGCTGGCCGGGCGGTAGGTGTTCTCGAAGGTGAAGCCGCTGCCGATGAACTTCGAAGACGAGCCGACGACGGTCACGGGGACGCCGTGGCTGGCCGCCGAGGCGACGACCGAGTGGGTGCCGATGCGGTTGTACACCACGTCGTCGATGAGGCAGTTCATCCCGATGACCACGCGGTCGACCTCCTCGAGGTAGTGGCCGGCGGCGCCGTCGGTGATGAGCGTCGTGTCGACGCCGTCGCGCTCGGCGAGCTGTCGGGCCGTCTTCCGACCCAGAAAGCGGGGCCGGGACTCGGTGACGTAGGCCCCGACCTCCTTGCCCGCGCCCACGACCTCGTCGAACGTCGCCATTACGGTCGAGGAGTTCTCGTGGGTCAGCAAGACGTCGCCGTCGTCGACGAGGGTGGCGGCGCGCTCGGCGGCGCGTTGCTTGCTCGATTCGACCTCCTCGACTATGTCCTCGATGGCAACGACCAGTGCCTGCTTGGCTTCCTCGACGGTGTCGGCGTCGGCCTCTTTGACGGCCTCGACGATGCGGTGCTGTGTCGTATAGAGGGGGGCATGCGAGCGGTTGGCCCGCTGCAGCGCAGAGGAGTTGCGTTCGACGACGCGGTTGAAGTCCTCGACGGTGTGACATTCCCGCTCAGTCAGCTCGCGCAGCGCCTGGGCGGCCTTGACGGCGACGATAGAGGAACTCTGGGTCTGCATCTCCTCTATCTCCCTGACCGTTTCGTCTATCATGTCCGTACATGCGACGGACGGGAATAAGGGCCTTCCCCCATCGCTATCGAGTCGGTCAGGATTCCGGCCGGAGCCGGCGCCGCCCGAGGCTGGCGTCCTCGCTGGACCGCAGGATAGACAGGGCGGTCATCACGTCCGAGCGGGTGAGCAGCCCGCGAAATTCGCCGTCGGCGTCGGTGACGACCAGCCGGCCCACGGAGTTGTCCTGCAGTTCGTTCAGCGCGTCCATCACGTCCGTCTCGGGCGCGACGCTGACGAGTTCGGTGGTCATCACGTCGCCGACGGTGTAGGCGTCGCGTTCGACCTCCCTGACGGCCCGGGCGTCCTCCAGTGTGACCAGCCCGACCACTTCCCCGTTGCTCTCGACCGGATAGCCGGTGTGGCGCTCGCGGAACATCGTCTCGATGAGTTCGCGGACCGACACGTCGGGCGTGACCGTGGTGACGTGGGCCGCCGGCGTCATCACGTCTCGCACCTGGACGCCCTCCAGGTCGGCCCGCATCGTCGTCTTGCGGGCCTCTCCGGCGGCCCCGATGTAGATGAAGAAGGCCAGCCCGGCGAGGAATATGTTCCCCAGGACGAACAGGCCAAAGAGACCGAGCAGGATGGCAAACCACTTGCCGACCTCCGCCGCTATCTGAGTCGCTCGGGCGTAGGGTCGGGTCCGGGCCAGCAGCGCCCGGAGCACTCGCCCGCCGTCCATCGGGAAGCCCGGCAGCATGTTGAACGCCGCAAGCGCGACGTTCATCACGGCCAGATAGGCGAAGACGAAGCGGGCGGACTCGACGACGCTCGACTCGGTCCCCGGCAGGACGACGAAGGCGGCATACGAGAGGGCGCCCAGGCCGAGGCTGACGATGGGGCCGGCGACGGCGATGGCGAGTTCCTGTTTCCAGTCCTCGGGCATCTCGGTCAGCTGGGCGACGCCGCCAAAGAGCCACAGTGTGATAGAGTCGATGGGGAAGCCGTAGCGAATCGCCACCACCGAGTGGCCCAGTTCGTGCAGGACGACGCCGGTAAAGAGGCCAACGGCGGCGACGACACCGAGCACCCAGACCAGGCTCCCACCCGTCAACAGCGCGGGGTCCAGCCCCGTCCCAAGCCAGCGGTTCAGGGCGCCGGTCGTCCGCTCGACCTGTGTCCCGATTATCCACGCGAACAGCGGGAGGACGAGCAGGAAGGTCAGGTCGAGCTGGATTGGGATGCCGAAGACGCTCCCGATGCGGAACCGTCGCATAGCTGTTCGTTGGCGACGGATAGTGATAAACGCGGTGTGGTAAAGTGGGGTCGTGTCTCGGGCAGTATCGACGACGGACGGCCCTCGGACAATATCGATGCTGGACAGCCAGAACGCTCCGCCCGTATTAATAACCAGGTACGACCCTGACACCTCTTCCCGGACCGCGCCCGTCCCGAGTCAGTAAAGTAGCTCCCCAACTGTACTAGCAGCCGTGTCGAAGCAGGCTGCGAAGGTCGAGACGCTGTTCCTCCACGAACACGGCGAGGATGTCCGCGTCGTCGGCCAGCGCGACGGCGGGCGACTGTTCAGAGGCGTCCTCGAACTGAAAGAGACCGACGCCGGGCCACGGCCCCGCCGGCTCCGCATCGAGGACGGCTCCGGCGAGCAGTTGCGCTCACCCGACCAATTCGTGGAGCTGGCTCGACGAGCGACCCGCATCCGCATCTCCGAACAGACCGGTCCCATCGCTCGCGACCGCATCCAGGAGATGCTCGACGGCTACCAGCTCGAGGCGAAGGTCGTCCGGACCTGCCGGTTCTGTGCCTCTGCTGGGCGGTACTCACCGATTACGAGCGAGACGGCAATCGAGGCCGACGGCGAGTTCATCTGTCCGGAGTGTGCGAGCGGGGAACTGGACCGACAGCTCGCCTTCGACGGCCAGATTACGGGCGACGCCCGCGAACGCTTAGAGGAGCTACTGCTCGAAGTGCAGGATTTAGACCGCATCACGAGCCTGCTGTCGGGCCAGCTGGACCCCGACCTGACGAAGTTCGACGAGATATCCGCGACTACGGAGGACGTCGACCCCGTCCGCGTGGACTCACTGGGGCTCCATCCGGGCATCCAGCAACACCTCGAATCGCGCTTCGAGACCTTGCTACCGGTCCAGAGTCTGGCCGTCGAACACGGCGCCACGGAGGGCAAAGACCAGCTCGTCGTCTCGGCGACCGCGACCGGCAAGACGCTGGTCGGCGAGATGGCCGGGCTCGATAGGGTCCTCAACGGCGAGGGCAAGATGCTCTTTCTGGTCCCCCTCGTGGCGCTTGCCAACCAAAAGTACAACGACTTCAAGGACCGCTACGGCGACATGGTGACGGTCTCGCTGCGCGTGGGCGCGAGCCGCATCGCCGACGAGGGGGGCCGATTCGACCCCGACGCGGACATCATCGTCGGCACCTACGAGGGTATCGACCACGCGCTCCGGACCGGCAAGGACCTCGGCAACGTCGGGACGGTCGTCATCGACGAGGTCCACACGCTGGGCGAGGACGAGCGTGGCCACCGGCTCGACGGGCTCATCTCGCGGTTAAAGTACTACTGCGAACGCGGGACAACGGAGGCGTCCCGGCACGAGCGAGCGGGCGACGCCCGCGAGCAAGCCAACACGGAGACCCAGTGGATATACCTCTCGGCGACGGTCGGCAACCCAACACAGCTCGCACAGAAGCTCCGGGCGACGCTCATTGAGTTCGAGGAGCGGCCGGTCCCAATCGAGCGCCACGTCACCTTCGCCGACGGCCGCGAGAAGATAGAGACCGAGAAAAAGCTGGTCAAGCGGGCCTTCGACGCGAAATCGAGCAAGGGGTATCGCGGCCAGACCATCGTCTTCACCAACTCCCGGCGGCGCTGTCACCAGATATCCCGCAAGCTACACTACGCCTCGGCGCCGTATCACGCCGGGCTCGACAACCGGAAGCGAAAGCAGGTCGAAAAGCAGTTCGCCGACCAGGAACTCGCGGCGGTGGTCACCACGGCCGCCCTCGCGGCCGGGGTGGACTTCCCCGCCTCCCAGGTCATCTTCGACTCGCTGGCGATGGGTATCGAGTGGCTCACCGTCCAGGAGTTCAGCCAGATGCTCGGCCGGGCAGGTCGGCCCGACTACCACGACAAGGGGACCGTCTACGTGCTGGTCGAGCCCGACTGCACCTACCACAACAGCATGGAGATGACCGAGGACGAGGTGGCGTTCAAGCTGCTGAAAGGCGAGATGGAGCCCGTCATCACCCGCTACGACGAGGGCGCCGCCGTCGAGGAGACGCTGGCAAACGTCACCGTCGCCGGCGCCCAGGCAAAGCGGCTCAACGACCGCATGGTCGGCGAGGTGCCCACGAAACACGCGCTCGGGAAGCTCCTCGAATACGACTTTATCGACGGGCTCGAACCGACGGCACTCGGTCGCGCCGTGACGAGCCACTTCCTCGCGCCCGACGAGGCGTTCCAGCTGCTCGACGGGATTCGAAGGGGCAGCGACCCGTACGATATCGTCGCCGAGATGGAGCTGCGTGACGAGCATTGATATTCGGGCCCCCACCTTCTTGTAGTCACACGGTCTTGCGGTGTGCATGGGGCTGTTCGACAGTATACGGCGCGCGGTCGGCGGCGACGACGCCGACGACGATGACGGCAACGCGACGACACAGCCTGACGTAGTCGATACCCACGACCTCGACGAGGCCGAACTCCGCGAGCGGGCAGCGGGCGTCGCCGGCGAGGTCGAGGTGCTCGACTTCTCGCTCGACTCCCTCGCGAAGTTCGACGACGCCATCGACGCGGGCTACGACGAGGAACTGGCCACCTCGGACACGCCGGGAGCCTACGCCACTGACACCGTTCGCTTTGGCTGTTATCTCGGCGAGGTACTCGTCCGGACGTACGACGGCGAGTGGACCCGCAACCCGGACTGGGGGGTCACCATCACCGGCCCCGACGGCACCACCACCGTCGCCGTTTTCGACGTCGCCGAACGCTCGATACTCACTGGTGCGGTGTTTGCCGCTGTCGCCGACCGCGCCGCCGTTGCAGTCGGTCTCGACGGTGTCTCGGCCGACAGCGACGCTGACACGTCGGTCACGGATGCCGACGCCGAGACCGACGAGGACACTGCGGATGGCGCCGACGCGGCGGCGGAAGGCCCGGACCTGGGCGTGGAGGACCAGCCGGCCGACGGACCGAGTGACGACAGTCAGCCAGCCGACGACTCCGACTCGCTCATCGAGGAGGCGGAGCCCGAGCCGGCGTCGTCCGAATCGCTGTTTGACGACACGGCCGCCGAGACGGGCCCGACGGTCGACGATGCCCCCTCGGCCGAAGACGGGTCTGTGACCCCGCCGTCCGAGTCCGACGGTGCCCCGGACAGTACTGACCGCGATGGCGGTACTGCCCCCGAGGCAGACAGCGGTGGCGGTGGGTCCGACAGTAGCGCTGTGGCCCCCGACGGGACTAACCCGATGGCCGGTGACGGCCTGCGGGCGACCTACGCCGAGGCGGCCGACGAACTGGTCTCCTTCTGGACCGAGTACGACCTCGACTACACGCCCGACTCGCTGGCGCGACTTGACGCGCTGGTCAGCGAGGAGTGGGACGACGACCGGTTCGACGACGCCGACTTCGGCAGCGACGACTCCTTCGACGACCGCGTGTTCACCAGCGTCTCGACGGAGCTTGGCAGCTACTTCGGCGAGGTGCTCATCCGCGAACTCGACGCCGAGTGGAGCGACGAGACGGCCACCGACGGCGTCGTGGTCGAGGGCGCCGAGGGCCCGCTGGCGATTCCGGTGTTCAAGGTGGCCGGCACCTCCATCAAGCAACAGCCGGTGTTCGCACGGAGCTACGACTCGCTGCTCTCGGACCTGGAATCGGACGCCTAGAACTCCGTCTACGCTGGGCCGTCTGATTAACTGTCGACGGCTCTCTCACTCGACCGGCGAGACGGTAAAGTCGCCGGGCGCCTCGACCAGTTCGGCGACCCGGTCGCGGGCCTCCGACGCCGAGGCCGCGAGGACGACCAGCCCGTCGGTCGACCCGGCGCCGCTGGCCCGGTAGGCCTGCAGGTCCCCCTCGAAGTCGGCCGCGTACGTTCTGAGGACGGCCCGCACGTCGGCCTCCAGTTCCGACAGCGAACAGTCGCCGGCCTCGAAGGCCGCCAGGGCGTCCTCGACGTTCCGCAGCGCGCTGATTCGGTCCATCAGGTAGTCCGGAGGTGGTCGTGACTTGGCTCGTACAGTTCGCCTTTGGTTTTCAATTTCTCAATCTCGTGCTCGGCTTTCTGTTTCTCAACGCCGGCCTCCTCCGCCCTTTCTATAATAACATCGACAGGTGCGCCTTCATCGTATTCCTGCTCGATATCTTTGACTATCTGTTTGATATCCTTGATTCGGTCACGTTGGCTCTTTGATTGTCCCGTCTCGACGACGTCGGCGTCGAACTCGCCGGTCTCGGGGTCGATGCCGATTTGTTTCATACAGTACAGCGCGATATCGACCGCCCGGTCGGCGTCCTCCTCCTCGACGGTGTCGGAGAGGCGGATGCGCGCCGAGGCCTCCGCGAGCCGGACGAGCGCTTCGAGTTTCCGGGCCGTCACGGGGACGGGGGCGTCCTCGTCCTGGCCTCTCATCCGCAGGTCGACGTAGAAGTCTTCGATGGTCTCCTTTGCCTCCTCGGTCAGCGTCGGGAAGCAGTTCCGCTTGGCGTAGGCGATGTACTTGCGCAGAATCTCCGGTTCGATGGTCGGGGCCACCTCGTCGGTGACGGTGTCGACCTCCTCCTCGGAGAAGTTCGAGGTCGGGTTGTTCGTCCGGTGGGTGTGGAGTTCGCCGGCGTAGTTGGTCTGGACGATGTGCTCGGCGAGGTTGCGGTCGGCCTCCTCGTCGGGCTCGTCGGTGACGGTGAAGATGAGGTCGAACCGCGAGATGAGCGCGGGTTCGAGGTTTATCTGCTCGCCGATGGGCTCGTACTGGTCGAAGCGACCGTACTTGGGGTTTGCCGCCCCCAGCAGCGAACAGCGTGATTTCAGCGTCGCGTTGATTCCGGCTTTAGAGATGCTGATACGCTGCTGTTCGAGGGCCTCGTGCATCGCCGACCGGTCTTCGGAGTTGTGTACGACCATTCCGTTCGCGACGAAGTTGTGTGTCCCCGCGACGGTGAGGTCGTAGACGCTCGGGGTCTGACGGGCCTCGATTTCGTCGAGACGCTCGGTGAGTTGCCCGCGAATCGCGTCGATTCGGTCGTCGTCGACTCCCGACTGGACCGTCTCGACGCTGTCGACGCGGCGCCACTTTACGTCCCCATGGACGAGTTCGCGGAGCGCACCGAGGTCGGTCGACGCGACCGACCCGACGATATCGGAGAGGCGCCCCTCGATGACAGCTCTGAGGGCGCCGTCTGACCCCCATAGTCGGGATATCTGCGGTTGGCTGTAGTCGGTCCCCTCAGCCAGTTCCGACTGGGTGACGTGGTAGCGCTCACGGAGCGATTCGAGTGTCGACCAGTCGGCTCCGTCGAGACGCTCAGTGTCCGCTGCCGCCTCGTGTCGCCGCGTCTCGAACGCTTCGAGGACGGTCCGGCCGCATCGGAACGAGATGTTCGCGTCCTCGTTCTCGAAACTGCAGTACGCCGCGTCGTCGAGCCCGCACTCGGACTGGTACAGACGAAGCGACTCCCGACAGTCGGCCAGCAGGTCGCCACAGGACGGAACGACGTCGAGTATCGTCCGGTCGCCCGAAACACGTTCGACAGCGGCCTCGAGGGCGCGCTGTTTTCGGTCGAGCGTGAAGCCCACGTGCCGGGTAAAGGCCGACAGCGACTCCGCAGCGGTAATCGTGAGCGCGTACACGTCCCGTCCCTCGGCGCGTTCGCGCGTCTGTAGCTGCGAGGAGATTCCGAACTCCATCAGAAGCTGTTTCGCACCGAGCAGCAGTTCGTAGCTGGAGGAGTGGATGCGGACGTGACGCTCGTCGACGCTTCCTTCGCTGTCGGCGAGTGCCCGGAGGAACGCCGCTTTCGAGGCGCGGGACGACCGCGTGACCGATTCCGGGAGCCGTTTCCCGTCGTAGGTCTCTAGGTTCATGCCCGCATCGAGAACCGCGTCGGCGTACTGTTTGCCGGGAACGCGGACCGTCTCGCCGCCGTCGGCGGCCCGCTCGCGCAGTTCCTCGGGAACGTACACCCAGTCCCCGCTGTCGAGGTCGGCCGCGTGGCGTTCGACTCGCTCGCCATCCTCCCGGACGAAAAACGGGTGGTCCGCCGTCGCGGTGAGTCGCTCGCCCGTCTCCAGTGTGACCCGCGTGAGGTCGTCCGGCGCGTCGTACTCGTGGATGGCGGTCACAGGACGGGTGACGAGCCGACCGCCGTCGGTCATCGTCCAGACACGGAGGTCGCCGAACTCCCTGATGGTCCGCCCGTTCGACAGCGATTCGACGGCCCCCGTCTCGGCCGCGTCGTGTGCGAGGTCTCGAATCCGAGCGATGCCGTCCGCACCGTGAACGAGCGTGTCGCCGGTGACACAGCTCATCTTGTCCAGTTCATCAATGGCCGCGATACCCTGGTCGGCGAGTACAAGGGCGCCGGCCTCTAAGGTCCACTGCTGGCCGTCGCCGAAGTCATCGCGAACAGCCGCAGCAGTGTTGTGAGTCACGAGACCGTTCCCGACGAAGTTGTGCGTTTCCGGGACCGTCAGGTCGAACACCTCCCGTTCACCTGCGTCTGTCACCTCGACGACGCGGTCCCATCGGAGGTCGGCCTCGACAGCCTCACGCACCGGCGCTTCGGTATCACCGAGGTCGACATGGTCGAGTATCTCCTGTGCACGCTCCCGTCCCGAATTGTCGCCACGGGAGATGTTCGAGTGATACTCACCACCAGCCCCGTCGGTCGCCATCAGCGCCGAACCGACGGGAACTGTCTCCCCGCGACGGGCCGCATCGTCGGTAACGTCCTGTGGCGCGCGCTGCTTTGCCTCGACATCGAACCCTATCTCCGCTGCGTACCGGTCGATATCGGCTCCGTGGAGTTCGAGGAAGTGCTGGACGTGCTTGGACTCGATTGTTCGCCCGTCGGCGAGCTCGTACGTCCCGCGGCGGTCACGTTCACGACGACGTGCGCGGATGCCATACGTCTCCAGAATCAACTGCAACTGTTCGGCCAGCGTCTCGCTGATGGTCGAGACGAGGACGCTCGAACCGCCGTTCTCGCGGACCGAGACGGAGCCGTCGGCGTCCACGAGTCCCCGAACGAAGGCGTCGGCATGTGCCGCAGTCGTCAGTTCGGGTGCGAGTTCCAGACCGGCTTTCGGTGTCTCCATCCCAGCGTTCGAAAAGAGCCGTGCGATAGTCGCACTGCCGACTCGGATGCATGGGACACGATCCTCCTGGCGCTCGATATCGGGCCGCTTGTCGAACTTTGCGGCGAAGATGTCCTGTGCATGCTCTAAGAGTGCCTCGTCTCCGTTGGAGATGCGGACCATGCCACGGTTGCCGTCGCGTCGGTCCAGCGAGATGTCGCCGTCACCGAAGACGAGACCGAGCAAGTACATCAGGTCGTCGTCGAACGTCTCAGGGACGGCGATACTGTCACCGTGGCGAATCATGAGCCGGTCGAAATCGACATCCGTACGCGACAGCCCAACGGCGTCGAGAATCGTATCGAGCTTCGAGAGCGGGACGTGGCGATTTCTGAGAGAGTCGTAAATAAAGTTCTCCGAAAGGTCGAGGGCCGACGCAGCCGCTCGCAAATGCCCGAACCGGTCACGAAGCCCCTCCCGGAGTCGTTCGACCGACGAGTCGGCGAGTTTTATTTTTTCGGTCGTAAGCTCCAAGAAGTCCCGGACAGGAACCACTTCTCGGTCGAATTCGCCGTACTTCGGAACGGCGACGTGCTGTCCCGGTTCGACATCAGCTACCGTGACCCACGCCAGTCCATCTTCGCCACACGTCAGCACCGGCGTGTTCTCGGAAGCCGTAAGCGATTTTCCGTGTGCCGTTTCGATGTTCCAGCATGGCTTCTCCGGCATCCGCCAGATGTGTGAGGACTGGCGCTCAGTAATTGAACCCGATGCCCGGTCGAACGTTTGTAGCCCGATACTCTTCGATTTGCTCGTCTCTTCGGCGACCGGTTCGGGATGTGCGTCTACCGCGAGTTCGCGTATCTCGCGGAACCCGTCTTCGGTATGAATTCGGGTGTCTCCGGTCACGCAGAGACCCGCACTCGAAGACCCCTTGCCAGAGGTGTACACCGAACGGGGTGCGATATTCTGAATGTACGAAAGCATCTGCGAGTTGTGCGAAACCACGCCGTTCGAGATGTAGCTGTGGGTTCCCTCGATTTCGAGGTCGTAGACCCACTCCTCGTCCGTCTCTGTTTTTTCGATTGATTCGATAGGGTCCCACGCGACATCAGCAGTCGCGAGCGTTCGGAGCCGCTGTACATCAGTCGAGACCGAAAGGCCACGGTCTATCCTTTGCAAGACAGTCTCTTTAGCTCCCGATATCGCGCCTCCATCCGGTATCGCGTCGTTTCGCTCGTAGTAGCTGACTGCCGTCTGGGTAACTTCCATGTCCGCTGCCAGGTCGGCTTGCGAGATGTTCAGTTCCGTACGGATCTCTTCTACGTCGTCCCATTCACCGTTTTCAACGCGCTCTCTGGCGTCTCGGAGCCACTGCAATCGCTGTTCGAACGTCTCGACGACGTTTAGTAGACTCTCACGTCCGGGGTTTCTGTCACCGCGCTCGTAGTGTTGGTACGCCGTCCGAGGGACGCCGCAGTCGAACTGTGAGAGTTCGAGTGCTTCCCGTATCCGCCGGAGGTCTGTCGAGAGGCCAGGAATTATTTCCGTGTTGGTATTCCGTGAAGTGCCGTCGAAGGCCGCTGACGCATCTGTTTTGCGCGCCGTCACGAACCCAACCTGGTCGAGATAGGCCACGAAGTCTTCGCCGCTGATGCGAAGCCGATAGCTACCCCCACTTCTGGCTTCGAGATGGCTCGTAATCCCGAACGTCAAAAGCAGCGTCTGGACGCCTTCGAGAAGTTCCCGACTCATCGAACCAACTGCAATTTCACGTTCTTTCTGTGACACCGTTCCTTCACTGTCGACGTACGCTCGGAGGAACGCGCGCTTGTTTGCCGGTGTTGCCCGAAAGAGACACTCCGGTACTCGCTGTGCAGCGGACAACTCCAGCATTGCTGGTTCGATTCCGCGGAAGAAATCCACCAGTTCAGCGGAGGCACAGCAAACAAGTTCGACAGAGTCGTTGGTGTGGTGGGTTCGTCTCATCACACGCAGACCTAACGATTCGAGACACGCCATCGTGTCCTCGATTATCTCTTCGTCTGCATTGGTGACTGTCACACAGCCATTCGATTCGGCCTCCGTAATATATCCCTCAGCGATGACGTACCCGAGCAATCGAGACAGGGAAGTAGTCACTCTCTCGGGGGTGTTTAACGTGTTCGCGTTCGGTTGGTCGACGGACCTGTGAGCGACATCTAGCGTGTTGTCCCACTCACCACGCAACCGCCCAGGAACAGCGAGGAACTCTCCTTCGGAAAGCTCGTCGGCTCGTCTCGCCGAAAGCGAGAGATCAGACTGTATAAACAGTGGATGAGACGGGGTGACAGTCACGCTACGGCCGCTCTGTGTCTGAATTTCGTATAGCGTTTCTGGTGCCTCTCGCTTCCAGACTTTCGTGGCTGTGCCGGTTGTCACCGACCCATTATCACCGACAGTCTGGACTGCGAAATCAGCCTCCTGATACACGCCGTCGTCGATTTCTTCGGGGTTGTCTAACTGTGACTCGACAAGCTCTCCTAATTGTCTCTCTGTCCCATCTCCCATAACCACCTTCGTATCAAATTTCTGGCACTTCCCCGTACCCGGGTCCCCTATCAGCAACATATGGAGGTCGCCACGGATTCGCGACCCGTCGGGAAGCTCCTTGGTCACCCCCGAAAAGAGCTGGAGCATCATCGCGAGTTTCTCCTTCTCGTAGCCGTAGATGGAGGGTGCGATGGCGCCGACCATCTCCTCGTAGATGTCCGGTTCGTTGGAGAGTTCGACGAGTTCTTTCTTGTCGGCGTCGGTAATCTCCATGTCCTCGAACTGCTCGTCCTCGATGACGATGGAGACACCGTCCATGTAGATGTCGAACATCGGGGACTTGTCCTGGTCCGAGCCCTGCTGGTCGAGTTTGAGGACGCCGGTCGCGCGGACGTGGTCGCCGGCGGTCACCTTCCCGGTGATGTCGTCCTCGATGCTGACGTCGATTGCCTGTGGCGTCTCGCCGCCCCGCAAGCCCTCGGGCGATTCCTGGACCCGAATCTTCTGGGCGTCGATGAACTGTGACCGGTCGGTGTTGAGCCGGAAGGGCCCCTGGCGTTCACACCCCTGGCACTCGTGGGGTTCCTGAAAGTCGCCGGCGGCTTGGGGAATCCGGGTGAGGGTACCACAGCGCTGGCACTCGAAGGCCGCTTCGGTCACCTTGGGCCGGACGTCCGTCGCCTTGCGGACGATACCACGGACGGCGATGAGGTTGCCGTGATGTTCGTGGCGAATCGCCCGGATGTCCTCGGACTCGGGGAGGTTCCGAACCCGGACGTGGGCCTGGCCGAGCGAGACGTCGACGGGAAGGTCGTACAGCCGCAGGGCCTCCTCGGCGAACTCCTGGAGTTGGCTGGGTTTCGTGCGGTAATCGTCGGCCAGGTCCGGGTCGAAGCGGTAGAGGTCGTCCCAGTCGATATACAGTGACTTCTGGTCGTTGGGATATTTCTGGGCGAGTTCACCGATTTCGTTGCGGTAGTAGTTGCGGTAGAACTCCTCGAAGCGGTCGATGAGTTCGGTGTTCTCGGCGGTCGCCATCTGAGTGTACAGGGTTTGTGCGGGATGACCTAAGAAGGTTGGTATGCCGGGGTGGAAGTGGTGTGCCGGGTCGGCAGTCACTCGGCGGCCGTTCCCGCCGTCGACTCGTCCCGGCCGTCCGTCAGATACCACGCCAGCCCGTTGGCCGTGACGCCGAGGACGAACAGCCCCCAGGTCGCCCACCACGACTGGTACCAGAGCACGTCCATCATGACGACCGGCCCTTCCACGACCGGCCAGAGGGGTTCGATTCGCGTCGAGACGTCGGGCGCCGACAGTATGTCGGCAAAGAGGTGGGAAATCCCCGTGACGAAGACGGTGATAACGCCGATGGCCACCGCACGCTCCCGTGCCTTATCGTAGAACCACGTCGGGTCCGTTCGCGTCCCGATGGATTTGAACACGAGCCCGACCAGCGGTCCGAGGACCGCCGCGAACACCGCGACGGCCAGGACCGTGTGGAAGACGCCGTGGTGGTGAATCCCCTCCAGAGCCGACAACTGGAGGTCGATGTCCGGGAGCATCCCGAACCAGAAGCCGCCGCCGGCGACCAGCGCCGCCGTCCGGCGGTGGTTGATGAAGTGCCAGACAGGTGCGAGCCAGAGCAGCGCCATCCCGAGGTGGCCGAGCACGTCTACCATGGTGCTGGCGAGGGGACCGACGCGGAAACATGTTATCATTTTAATTACATGGCGTCGGTCGGTCAACTCGCTCGTAGCTACCGGTCAGCATCGCTACTGGCGGTAAATATATTGGTGATATGATACGGTGGGGCTGAAACGAGTCAGTTGATTGTCTCGTGGACCTGTTCGGGTTCTTCAGCGCGGAGTCGCATCGAGGTCTGGAACTCACGGGCACGTCGCCGAATTCGCGAGGAGCTACCGGATTTTCTTGCTTATTCTTTGATAAGGGAGTGGGATCGCCCAGATTTGAACTAGGGGCACGGCCACCCAAGGGCCGAAGGTTACCAAGCTACCCCACGATCCCGTAACCCAATCTGGGCCCGTCACGGAGTAAAGGGTTTCGTTGCCCGTTCCGCCGTGTCACGCCGGCCCAAGGCCCCAGAAGTACACAATCCCCAGGGTCGTCACGACCGCGAAGATGGCCTGGCTCGACCGCCAGCAGCGCCACCATGACGGCGATGGGGTTTTACTGTCGGGTGACGAGAGACCACCCGATGAGTTCGCTTCGCGAGGCGGTCGGCGACGCTACTTCGGCGCTGGTGTGTCTCCCGTCGATGGCGCCCGAGGACAGCTGTGCCGACCTGTTTTCGGCGACGACGCCTGAGACGACCGTCCTCTGTGTCACCTACAGCCGCCCGCCGTCGGACTGTGTCGAGCGCTTCCGAGCGACCGGCGCGTCGGGGTCGCTGTCGGTCGTCGCTGTCGGCGACATGCCGACTGACACTGCTGGAGCCGACGACGTGACCGTCAAGACGGTGTCGACGCCGGACGACCTCACCGGACTGGGAATCACGCTCAGTCAGGCGCTCTCGACCCACGCGGACACCGTCGTCTGTTTTGACTCGCTGACCGTCTTACTCCAGTACGTGGATACCGAGACGGCCTACGAGTTCCTCAATGCCCTCACCGGCCACCTGCATGCGGCCGACGCCAGGGCTCACTTCCATCTCGACCCCGCTGCCCACGACACCCGGACTGTCGACGCGCTCGCCTCGCTGTTCGACGCTATCGTCGAACATGAGGACGGGACGTGGACGGCCCGACGCCGGAAGTTGTTGCAATAGAAAAGACACAAAATTTAATCAGGAAAGAGACGATATTTCTTCCCGTGCTGCTGGTCGTCACCTACACGCGAGGGGCGCGCCGTGACCTGCGAAACGTCTGTCGGGCCCACGAGGAGTCGGTCGTCCGCCAGTTCGGCCGGGCCGCGTTGCTGTCGGCGACGGAGTTCGGTGCGTTCCAGGCGCTGCGCCTCCGCGAGAAACACGGCCTTGACGTCCAGCTGGAGCGCGTTCGGCCGTTCGAGCCCGAGGACGTCCCGGCACACGTCCGGGAGGCGGCCCGGGCCTACGAGGACCGGGAGGTCGCGTCGACGCCGTACCGGCAGTTCGCCAGCGGTCGGGACCTCCCGACGGCCGAGCAGCTACGGGGTGAGGAGCTGTGAAACTCCGCGTCTGCGGGACGACATACGAGGGCCAGGTCGTCGACTTGCGCTCTCACCCGGTCGCGGGCGGGGACGTGGCCACAGCGGTCCGGGGCGCCCGGCCCCTGCCAGTCGTCGACGCCGCCTCGCCCGGTCCGGTGTATAACTACTGTGGACGTATTCACCCGGCGATGGGCCTCCGGACGGAGACGGCCCTCGCCGTGGCCGCCCGCTCGCGGGGCCACGGGACGGCTCACGACGACGCCATCGTCGAGCTACGGGAACAACTCGCCGACCTCGAGCGGGCCGAGCCGACCCTGCCCCGGGCGCGCGAACCGGTCGACGACGCCACCGTCGCCGACCTTCGTGAGCGGGTCGCGGCGACGCGCGGCCGACTGGAGGCCCGCGAGACCCTGGGCGCCGAGACCGAGGCGGTCGAACAGCGCCTGACCGAGACTGCGGGGACGCTCGCGGAACGGGAGACCGAGCGCACCGCCGCCCGACAGAGCCGCCGGCAGCGACGCGAGAGAGCCCGCGAGTACCGGGACCGACAGGCCGAGTGCCGGCGGCTGGCCGACCGGCTGGCGAACCGCCGCCGCGACGCGCGGCGTGAACTCCTCGACCGCGTCGCCGACGACTACGCGGCTGCGCTCGATACCGTCCCAGGTCTCCCGAGCGACGAGTCACCCGAAGACCCGTTCGACGCGCCGCCGGTCCCGGCCGGACTAGCAATCCTCAGGCTCGCACGCACTGACGCCCCGGTCGTCGTCGAAACCGACCGATTCCGGAGTCCGGCGGCCGCCGCCGACTGGCTCGATGCCCCGGTCGTCCGGTGCTGAATTTTAAACCCGAGCAGGCGACCACCACCCGGCATGGTTACGTTCGACTGCTCGGCCAGCCACCACGACGGGGTGACGCTGGTCACCGTCCACCTGCGGGACCTCGACGTCCCGACGCGGGTGACCGTTCGGAACTGCCTCGACGGCCCGGTGTGGCCCCCACGATGTGAGGGACTGCCCGAGGCCGGCTGGACGGAGACCGGGTTTTCGGGTGTCCTCGCCCCCGGGTCACACGCGCTGGGCTATGCGACGCCGGCCCGGCCCGAGGGACAGCCGGCCGAACTCGCCGATGCCGTCGGGGTCCCCGGGGCTGACTCGGTGGGGGCGCGCTCGGACCGTCCCGCCGATGTGGTCCGCGAGCTGGGTGACCCGTCGCCGCCGGGCGACGCTATCCCGACCACCGAGCATGTCCGGCACTCGACCCCGAACGTCGCAGTCGGGGACGACGGTGCTCCAGGCGAGGACGACGCTGTCCCTCGCTCGCCCGACCCCGAGGACGGCTCCACTGCCCACCTCCCGCCGGCCCTCGGTCCGTGGCTGGCCGAGATGGAACGCCGAGCTGACACCGCCGAGGCGCTTGCAGACGCGGAAACCCTTCCCGAGGCGACGCGGGCAGTCCGGAAGGCTGGCGGGCTGTCGGAAGTACGGGCGCTCGCCGACGCCGGGGACGAGACACAGCTCAGACTCCTCGCCCGGCGGGCGCGCCGACTCGCCGACCGGCGCGCGGGGGCGACGATACCCGCCGAGACGTTGGCGACACTGGCATGATTCTAGCCGTCACCGGCGGCAAGGGCGGCGTCGGCAAGTCGACGGTCGCGTACAACCTGGCGGCCCAATTAGACGGCTGTGTCGTCGACGGCGACCTCGCCATGGCGGACCTGCCGGCGGGCCACGGACCGGACCTCCACGACGTGCTTGCTGGCCGGGCGACTCCGGCGGAAGCCGTACGAGCGGACGGCCCGGTGACGATGGTCCCCTGTGGTCGCACGCTCGCGGGCGCCCGTGCGGTCGACCCGACGCAACTGGCCGACACGCTCGAAACGCTCGACCGGACCCATCGCTGGGTCGTGGTGGACTCGCCCGCCGGGTTGCGCGCGGACGTGGGCCTGCCACTCGCCGTCGCCGACGCGGCCGTACTGGTGACGACCGACACGCCGGCGGCGCTGGCCGACGCGCTCCGGGTTCGTGAACTCGCGAGAGAACTGGACGCCGGGCTCTGCCGGGTGGTCCTCAACCGGACTGGGACGGACCCGGCGACTGCCGCTGTCGCCGACCGGTTCGGAGCACCGGTCGTCTCGGTCCCCGAGAGCGACGCGCTGGCGACGGCCCAGCGCCACGGCCACCCCGTCGACCGGACCGCGCCCGACTCCGCAGCGGCGACGGCCTTCGAAAATCTCGCGGCCGCCGTCTACTCCTGTAGCTCCGTGTAGGTGCTCCGCAGCGTCACCGGCGTCACGTCGGCCACGTCTGCGGCCTCGGCCTGGGTCAGCTCGACGTCCCGTTCTCGCGTGGCGGTGTAGAGACACGCGGCGGCGACGCCGGCCGGATTTCTGCCGCCGACGAGCCCGCGCTCCCGCGCTTTGTCGACGAGCTGTTCGGCTCGATTTCGAATCTCGTCGGAGAGGTCAAGCGCGGTCGCAAAGCGCGGGACGTACTCGCGCGGGTCGATGGGTCCGGTCGGCAACCCGAGTTCGCGGTTCAGGGCGTCGTAGGCTGCCCGGAGTTCGGCGGGGTCCGCGCGGGCGGCCCGACACAGCTCCTCCACGGTCCGGGCGACCCCCTCGGTGCGACAGGTCGCATACACCGTCGCCGCAGCGAACCCCTCCAGCGAGCGACCCTGGAGCAGGTCCGCCGTCTGTGCCGATTCGAACAGGACACAGGCCCGGTCGCGGATGGCCGCCGACAGCCCCAGCGAGCCGACGATGCGTCGTATCTCCGTGAAGGCGTACACCTGGTTTCGCTCGCGCTTGGAGCTGACCTGCGCCCGGCGGTGTTGCCGGCGCAGCCGCGCCATCTGTCGGCGCTTGCGACCCTTGAGACGGGTCGACCGCCCGATTTCGGTCGACAGGCCCCGGTCGTGGCGGGACCGGGTCAGCGGCGCGCCGGTCCGGGCGCTGTCGGTCTCGTCGTCTTCGAAGCTGCGCCACTCGGGACCCCGGTCGATGGTGTCTTCGCCGACGACCAGGCCACAGTGGGCACACACCGTCTCGCACCCGTCCTGCTTCAGCGACCCGTCGCATTCTGGACAACCCGCAGTTATCGTGGACATACTCGACGCTACGGCCGCCAGGTGGGTTAAAAAACCGGCGGCAGCGGCGCTCCCGGACCGATTTCACTCGAAATCACCTACCGGTTACCGGTAGGTAGTTCCCCCGCACGCGCGGCTCGTCGGCCGGACAAACACCACTATTAAATTCCATCGGGTAGAAGAAGATATCAATGGGGCTCGCCGATATCGCCGCCGGCATCGAAGTGACCGACCGCCAGCGCGAGCGGGGCGTGGCGGCCGTCGACGACACCGACGACTCCCTGGCCGAGCGATTGGCGCCCTTCGACGACCGGCTCCCCTGTGACCCCGACGCGGCGGCGACGGTCGTCGACGCGTACGCGGGCGGCCGTGCGGTCGACGACTGCGGCCACGTCGCCGACGTGCCGGCCGTGACCGCCGCCAAGACGCTGCATCTCTTGGGCGAGCAGGTCTCGCCGGTCGGTCCGACGGGGCGTGATATCGTCGCCGACTGGCTCGCCGGCCGGCTCTCCCGCAGCGACGCGATAGCCCTGGCCGGCGTCGGCGAGCGAACCTTCGCCCTAGCGGCCTACATCGAGAGCACGGAGCCGCTGCCGGCGGCCCGCGACGCCGTCGAGGGTGCGCTGGAAACCGAGAGGTCGGACCCGCTGGACGAGGCGCGCAGCGATGTCGGCGAGCTACTGTCAGCTACCAACGGCTGAAGCCGTTGGCTTGTCGGTGGACTCCCGTTCTGCCGATACGTATTGGTCGGACGCCACTTCAGTAGCGTTCACGGTCATCACCCCCGACTTTAGGGCGTACTGACAGAACGCCCCTCCAGCGGGGGACTTCTGCCCTCGCTGGAGTTTGAGCGCGAGTTTTCGAGCGATATTCTTGGCGGCGTTGTAGTCGGCATTTGCCGTGTACGAACAGTCTAGACACGCGAAGTGTTGCTCATCACGGTTTTCATCAAGCGTCGTGCCACACTTCGAGCATTGCTGGCTGGTGTAGGACGGTTCGACTGTCTCAACCACGATGCCAGCCAGCTCCGCTTTGTGTTTCGTTTGCTGTTGCAGTTCACGGAACGCCCACTGCTGGAATTTCTTGCCGTCACTGATACGGTCACGAATCTGCTCCAAGTCCTCGAACGCGATATGCGAACAGTTCTGTTGATTGGCTTCTTCGACAACTGCCTTCGAGCATCGGTGCAGATAGTCCTCACTCCAGCGTCCAAACCTGTCACCGATACGGTGGTAGGTCAGATGGGCGCGTGGCGTTCCCGTCTGTTGGAGGCTGGCACGCCGTTTCTCGAACTCTCGGCGGTTGTGGTTGAGGTAGTCGGCGTTGCCGACGAATCTGCCTGTTGAGGTCACGGCGATGTGGTCGTCAACGTTGCAGTCCACGCCAAGCACTCTCGAATGCTCGGCTTTCTCAGGGCGAGCAACGTCGAGTTCCCGTTCCATTGCCGCGTGGAGGTAGAATTCGTCGGATTCGCTATCGTAGTGGACGGTACTGGTTGCAAAGTCGTAGTCGTCGTTCAGTAGGTATTCGCCGTGTGGCGTGTCGTCCGGGTTGTCGGGCAGGTCGTACGCGCATTCGACTCTGCCGTTGATTGTGGCGAGGCTTACTTTGTCGCGGTAGTAGGTGGCGGCTCGCTTGTCGTAGACGATGCTGAACGTGTCGTACTCCGGCTTGCTGGTGTTCTCGCCGTCTGCAAGTCTATCCACACAATTGCTAATGTCGTCAGTGGCACGTTTGATGGCTTTCTGAACGAGGTTGGCGTGCAAGTAGTCGGTTTCTTCACGGAGGTCGTCGTAGATGGCGGCTTCGGCTTCGCTCTTGCTGGTCACGCAGTCCTCATTGGGATAGCGCCACGCCCAGTCTGCCGTGTGATTCGCGCAATACTGGAATTTGGAGTTGGTGGCGTGGAGGTCACTCTTGCGGTCGTCAGGCACGTCAAGTCGCACCCGAACTGTGCGAGTTATTTCCCACGCCATGCGCATCACAGTAACACCTGACTTTTATTAATATTTTTGATTGCGTTGGGGGAGTCAGCAATGCAGGTATCGGTGGGTTGTGGCATGGAGCGTACGCGCTTCCTCCCATGGCTAAAGCCGGTGGGCTTCCGCGCTGTCTCCGCTGTGAGTTCTCGTGTGAACGCAATCTCGGTTACATCGCTGGTGTAACTCCGTCGACTGGACCACGTTTTTGGCCTCCCGCCGAGAATCCCGGCGTATGTCGGCATCCGAACTGGCAGCGGCGGTCGGTCGGGCTCTCGACGTGGACAGCGAGACGTTCCACGACCGGGCACGCGCGGAGGCCACGCAGCTCAAGGAGGAGATTCGGTCGGGCACCTTCGACAACACCGAGGCCATCGTGGGGATGGAGCTGGAGCTGTACGCCGTCGACGACCGGACCGACGCGTTGCGGCGGGTGCCACGCCAGCTGCTCGAGCTTATCGGCTTCGAGAAGGAACTCGGGCTCCACAACGCGGAGATGCAGACGAGTCCGCAGCCGCTGAACTCTCACGGGCTGGCCGCCCAGCGCGACGAGCTGAAAGCGTCCTTGCTGCCGGCCCAACAGCGGGTCCACAGCGAGGGAATCCGGCTGGTCTCAGACGGGATGTGGACGGTGCCGCCCAACGGCGAGACGGCCCGGGACTACCTCTGTGATTGTGTCGAGGAAAACGGGGTGCGCATCGGGACCAACATGACCGACGCGGTGCGTTATCACACGATGGCCAACACGGCCTACCCGTCGGCGTTCGAAATCGACGCCCCTCACGTCTCGCTGCGAGCCGAAACGGTCATGCCCGAGTCGCTCATCACCTCCATCCAGCCCCACTATCAGATTCCCCACGCGCCCGACCTCCCGGAGTATTTCAGCTACGCGCTGCGTATCGCCGCGCCGGTGCTGGCGCTGAGCGTCAACTCGCCCTTCTTCCCGCCGGACCTCTACGACGACGCGCCAGACGACGACATCGTCGCCGACGCCTACATGGAGAACCGCATCGGCGTCTTCGAGTCCGTCCTCAATCCGCCCGAGGGCGATTCGACGCGGCCGAAGGTGTGTTTCCCGCCCGACTTCGAGACAGTCGAGGACGCCATCGACGACATCGTCGAGGACGACTGCATCGTCCCCCGGGAGCTCCAGTCGGGCACCCGCTTTGACGACGACTTCGTCCACTTCCGACACAAACACGGCTCGTACTGGCGGTGGGTCCGACCCGTCTTCGAGGGGCCTACCCGCTCGGCCGCCAACGCTCGTATCGAGTTCCGGCCCCTGCCGGCCCAGCCGACCGTCGACGACGCCATCGCCTTCGAGGCGCTGGTCGCCGGGCTGATGGAGAGTCTGGTCCGATTCGAACACCCCATCAAGTCCCAGGATTGGGAGACCGCAAAGGAGAACTTCTACGGGGCCACCCGCGACGGGCTCCAGGCCGATATGGAGTGGATTACGGCCGACGGCGCGACGACCACGTCGACCGACGAAATCTACGGCGAGCTGTTCGAACACGCCCGTGAGGGGCTGGAGGGGCGCGGGCTCTCGACGGAGGCCGCCCACGAGTATCTCCGGCCGCTGCGCGAGCGGGCCGACCGCCGGCAGACGCCGGCCCGCTGGAAACACGACTACGTCCGCCAGCGCGTCGAGGAGAACGTCCCGCTCGCCGAGGCTATCTGGGGAATGCAGGCCGCCTACATCCGTCAGCAAAAAGAGACGCTGCTCGATGGCAGCTTCCTCGACTGGCTCGAGTGATGGTCCGTATCGACGTCCCGCCCCGACTGCTCTGGGCCGCAATCGCGCTCGCGGGCCTCGTCCACCTCCTGGTTCCCGGGCTCTTGCTCCGGGCGGGTCGCTGGAGCTACCGACTGTTTCTGCGTGTGGAGTTCGACCCGAAACCGGGGGCGAAACGCCGCGTTCGACTCGTCGGCCTCGTGTTTCTGGTTGCCGGCGCCTTCGGGCGGCGACTACTCGATAGCTGACACGACGTAGTCCACGGCCGCCTCGGCGGTCTCGACGCGTTCGATACCCTCAAAGGAATGAGTTCCGATTCCGGCTACCGGCCGGGCGATAGAAAAGAAAGCGGTCCTCATACGGTTTATTGTAGATTATTTCCGGATTGTGCCGACCTCGGGGTCGGCACATACCGGTAAATTGCTACAATAATCCGTATCAGACCTGGTCGAGCCAGTCCTGAGCCTCCGACGGCGACGCGTTGGTGATTTCGGCCAGTTCGGCGGCGTCGTAGTCGGTCAGGTCCTCGACCGTCTCGATGCCGGCGTCCTGGAGTCGGTCCGCGTAGGTCGGGCCGATACCGGAGACGGTCGCGGTTTCGTCGTCCTCGACCTCGTCGGTGTGGTTGCGCTCGCTGTACCACTCAGCCACGTCGGGCCACAGCTCCGCGTGAGTCGACGAGGAGACCGAGAGGCCGATGTGACCCGTCGAGAACTCCATGATTGTCGTGTCGTCGCTCGGAATCACGTCGTTGAACGGCTTCGAGGCGTCCGTGGGGACGAGGTGGTCGTACTCGCCCATCAGCTGGAGGACTGGCATGTCGATGTTCTCGATGTCGACGTGCTTGCCGTTGAGTTCCAGCTCGTTCTTGCAGAGCTTGTTGTCCTGGTAGATGTCCTCCAGAAACTGGACGTAGGTCTCGCCGGCGACGTCGATACCGTCGCCGAGCCACTTCTCCATCCGGCCGAAGTTCTCGACGAACGACTCGTTCTCGATGTTCTCGGCAAAGCGGATGTACTTCGAGACGTAGTTCTCGACGGGGTCCATCAGCGCAAAGCCCACGTCGAGCATCTCGGCGGGGACGTTGCCGAACGTCTCGGTTACGTCCGACGGCGAGTAGTATTCGCCCGCGCCCCACTCTTCGAGGACACCGCCGGTCCGGTCGAAACAGAGGCCGGCGGCCATGAGGCCGAGCGCGTTGACCTTCTCCCTGTGCAACGCGGTGTACATCACCGACATCGTCCCGCCCATGCAGTAGCCGAGCAGGTTGATAGCGTCCTGGCCCGAGCGCTCCCGGACCACGTCGACGCAGTTGCCGATGTAGCGGTTGACGTAGTCATCAAGCGTGAGATGCTGGTCGAGCCGCGAGGGCTCGTTCCAGTCGATGAGGTAGACGTCGTGGCCGGCTTCGAGCAGGCGGCGCACCACCGAGCGCTCCTCCTGGAGGTCCAGTATGTACGGGCGGTTGATGAGCGCGTAGACGATGAGGATGGGAACCGCTTCCCTGTCCTCCTCGGCGACCTCGATGCCGGCGGTCTCGGCGTCGTAGTGGAGCAGTTCGAGCTTGTTCTCCTCGTAGACGACCTCGCTGGGCGTCTGGCCGACCTCGACGGACTCCATCAGTTCGAGCCGCTCGTCGGCGACCGACGATTTCTCGACGGTCTCGGTCATCGCCTCGAGGGACTTGCGCTGCCAGTCGAGTGCGGCCGCGAAGGGGCTGTTGTTGCTGGACATGTTACTCCAGTTGCTCGATGATGCGGTCGAGCTTCTGTTCGACCGCGTGCTGGCGGCGTTCGAGTTCGACGAGTCGCTCGGCGACCTCGTCGATGTTCTCCCGGGTCGGGAACCCCATCTGGGCGAGCGCGTCCTGGGAGAGTTCCTCGGTCTCCTGTTGCATCTCCATCATCGACTCGACGAGCTGCCCGTTGGCGGCCGCAAAGGCCGACGTGCCCATCACCTGCTTGAACGCCTCGTTGGCGGACTTGAGCCAGATGTCACGGAACTCGGCCGGGTCGACGTCCTCGCCCTGTGTGGCGGCCGTCGAGCGCTCGACCATCTGTTCGGCGGCGTCGACCCACTCCTCGTAGGCCTGGTTGTACCCCTGGAGGCCCTCGCTGAGTTCGTCTTCCTCGGGGATAGAGTCCTCGACCGCGTCGGCCCACGACTCGACGAAGGCGGCCTGTGCCTTCATGTTCTGCTCCATGGAGTCGGCGACCGCCGTGTTCATCTCCTCGACCATCTCTGCCCACTCCTCTTGCATCTGGTTTGTATCGCTCATTGGTGTACTAGTAACTCGCGTGGTTGCGCACAAAAAACGGCCGGGTAGTTACGCCTCGACGGCGTCGGCGGCCTGGGCCTGCACTTCCTCGACCTGCTCCTGAATCTCTTCGACTTGCTCCTGGACCTCCTCGAGTTGCTCGCCGAACTGCTCGACGACCTCGACGGACTGGGACTCCAGTTCCTCGTGGGCCTCGACGAGCATCGAAACCTGCTCGTCGACGGCGCTGACGTAGTCTTCGGTCATCTCGTCGTAGGCCTCGACGCCCTCGAGCAGCTCGCTCTCGACGTTGTCGAAGACCTCGGCGTGGTTCTCGAGTAAGAAGTCGTACTGCTCGTCGACGGTCGCGCGGAGTTCGTCGACGGTGCCGGCGGTGCCGGGGACGGTGGCCTCGACGGCGTCGAGGTAGCTGTGGAAGGCGGTCTTCGAGAGCTCGACACTGCGGCGCTGTGCCGACTCCTGGGTGTCGAGGCTGTCGATGAACGCCTCGTTGACGTTCTGCTGGAAGCTGACGGTCTGCTCTAAGGCCTTCTGGCTCTGCTCAATCGTCGCACGCTGCATCTCGAAGGCGGTCGTGACGGGGGTGGTGTAGTCTACCATTGGTGTATTACTCCGTGTTGTTCGTGACCGGGAGGACGACGGTCTGGACGATATCACCTTCCTCGATACCGAGCGCCTCGCGCTCAGCGTCGGGGATGCTGATTCGGCCACCGCTCTGGACGCGCGTCTTGAACGTCGCCATCTGACTCATCGCGCCCAGCTGGTTCATGTCGAAACTCGGCATGCCGCCGCTGGCGAACAACTGTTTCATCATCTGTCGCTGCTGTTTCATCGCGCTCTCGCTTGCCTGCTGCATCCCCTTGAACATCGGGGGCCACATCAGACCGTCGTCCTCGTCGGCCATCGTAATAGCTACTTCTCCCCTCAATTACTTAAAACTTCCCGTCTCTTACCATCTGTTACCATTGAATGGTACTGAGTGGTATCCGGGCAGCAGCGACGTCGAGTGCCCCGTTCGCCCTCGCTGCATCGGTTAACAAAAATCAATATCGGCGTTGACGGACGATAGAAGCCGTCTCGTGCCGGTAGAGCGAAATTTGGCACCAAGGTTTAATAGCCCGACCACGAAAGAAGACTTATCAATGAGTTCTGAATCGCTTCGGAACCCACTGCTCGATACGTGGACTGAGACCTCTTCTCACATGTTCAACAGCGTCGTCGCGGCCAACCGCGCGGCGTTTGCCGCGTTCGGGGTCAACCCGGACGAGGAGCTTCCGTCACCCGCCGAACGCATCGAACCGGACGAAAACCTCCCGGAGTGGCACGTAACAATCTCGGAGGACCACGCGGGCGAGATGGGCGTCGGCGACCGAATCGAGTTCACCAAGACCATCTCCGACAACGACGTCAGACAGTTCGCCGCCGCCAGCGGCGACACGAACCCGCTCCATCTCGACGACGAGTTCGCCGACGGGACCCGCTTCCGTGGCCGCATCGTCCACGGGACACTCGTCGGGAGCCTCATCAGTGCCGCCCTCGCGCGCCTGCCCGGACTGACAATCTATCTCTCCCAGGACCTGGAGTTCCACAACCCCGTCCGCATCGGCGACCGCGTCACCGCCGAATGCGAAATCGTCGAGGACCTCGGCGACGAGCAGTACCGCCTCACGACCCGCGTCAAAGAGGACGAGACGGTCGTCATCGACGGCGAAGCCGTCGTTCTCATCGACGACCTCCCGGACGACAACTGACCGGCGTCCCCCGCACAGAACGCCCGCACCGCGCTGTTGATGTCTATCTTTCTACGACCAGCAGCGCCACCCGCTCGCGGACCGCGTCGGCCAGTGTCCCCTCGGTGGCGGCGAGTTCGGTGTCGCCCACGTCGAAAAAGTCCAGGACCAGTTCGTCGTCGTAGTCGCCGAGCGTCTCTGCGGGGGTGAGTTGCTCGCGCAGGGCTGTCGCGGCGGCCGCTTCGTCGTCTTCGCTTGCGGCTCCGTCGTCGCCGTTCGCACGTCCCGTGGCCTCCCGCTGGTCGGCCACGTTGTCGCCGACGACCACGGCGACTATCGGACAGTCGCCCTCGCTCACACCCATCTCCAGCGCACGGTTTATCTGGCGGCGACCGGCCGCGTACAACAGTATCTCGACGCCGAAGTCGTCGGCGATGGTTGTCGAGCGCTCGCGGGCGCGAGCGGCGAGGTCAACCGCCCGCTCCAGATGCTGGCGGTCCACGACGTAACGGGCGTCGAACGCCTGTATCGTCACGCCGTGGGCCTCGCCGAGCGCGTCGAGTTCGGCGACGAAGGCGCCGACGTCGTCGATGTCGGCCCGCCCCTCGATTACCTCCATCAGAAGTCCCCCAGGCTGGACTGGTCGTCTTCGGACTCGTCCTCGTACTCTTCCGCCCCGTCGCGTGGCGATTCCTCGCGGACTTCGACGTCGGGGTCGGGTTCGACGCCCGTCATCGAGGGGTCCCGGTGGCCGGCGTTCTCGAGGACGTTCTCGGCGGTCTTGGGGCGACCGCGTAGCGCGGCCAGTACGACCGGTTTGGCGGCGTCGCGCAGCTCGGCGCGGTCGGCGATGCCGGCCTCGAACAGCCGGCGGGCGCGCTTGCGACCGACACCCCGAACCCCAGCGAGGTCGACCAGTTCCTCCCGAACGCCGTGTTCGACGCGGATGCGGGCCTCGCTGATTGCGCGGGCGGTATCGGAGTCTACCTCGCCGGCCAGTGACTCGGCGGCCCCCAGCAGCCACTGGGCCGTCTCGACTTTTCCACGGATGTCGCCCGGACCGACGCCGTAGCGCTCGGTGATGGTCTCCTCGTCGACTTCGCTGGCCCAGTCTTCGAGCAACCGGGCCGTCTTGAGCGCCGAGAGCCAGTCCTCGAAGCGCTCGTCCTCGAACTCGGAGGGTGTGGGCCCCAGGAGTTCGTCCTCCCGTTCGTACAGCTCCATCTCGTACTCCTCGCGGTCGCCCGACCGGAGATAGAGCTGGTACATGTCGGGGGTGCGCGAGACGAGGTGGTAGAGCCCGAGCGCCGAGATGTCGTCGGGGTCCACCTCGGCACTCGCCTCGCGCTCCTGGGCGAGTTCGCTCGCGGTGGTGAACGCACCGTCGGCGGTCGCGTCCGCCGGCGCATCCGGGCCGTCCTCTGGCGCCGACTCGCCCGCGTGGCGCGCCCAGTACTCCAGGCCGTCGACGATTTCGGCGGCGCTCATCGGGTCCAGATAGAGCCGCGAGACGGTGTGGCCGAGGGAGGTCGCATCCAGCTCTCCGGCATCGACCTCCAAGAACCCGTTGTGCTCCAGATACGTCAACACGTCGTCGACGACCCGCTCCAGCCGCCCGCTCTCGTCGGTCTGGCTGGCATACAGTGTCCGTTCGAGGAACTCGAGCAGTCCTGTCCGCGAGCGGGCAAAGCCCGAGGAGACGGTCGCGAGGATGTGGGTCCGCAGCGCGGGTTCGGCGGCCAGCTTCGAGCGCACGGGTTCGGGGTCCGCCCAGACGTACCGCTCGAACAGCTCGTCCAGTTCGTCGTGGCTGCTGGCGACCAGAACGGCCTCGCCGTAGGGGTCGAGCCCGGGGCGGCCGGCCCGCCCCATCATCTGGTGCACTTCGAGCACGGAGAGGGGCGCCATCCCGCCCGCGCTGCCGTCGTAGCGGCGCCAGTCCCGGACCACGACGCGCCGGGAGGGGGTGTTCACACCGGCCGCGAGCGTCGGCGTCGCACAGACGACCTTCACGAGGCGGTCCTGGAACGCCTGCTCGATGAGTTCGCGGTGCCCGCGAGCCAGCCCGGCGTGGTGGAACGCGGCGCCGTCTTCGACGGCGTCGGCCAGGTCGTCGCTGGTCTCGGTGTCGCTGACGTCACGGATTTCGGCGGCGATACCTTCCAGCTGGGACTGCTCGTCGGCGCTCAGATGCGGGCGGACGGCACTCGCCAGTCGCCCGGCGGCGGCCTCGGCGTTGCGCCGGGAGTTGACGAAGACGAGCGTCGAGCCCCCTTCCTCGACGGTCCCGTCCTCGTCGGTCCCGTCCTGGAGCGTGTCCCGGACGATGGCGGCCGTGGGCTTCTCGTTGTTCCGGACCGCGAGACGCTGCTGGCTGCCGTCCTCGAGATGCAGGGCCTGCCCGTAGTGGACGCCCCTCTGGAGTTCGATGGGTCGCCAGTCCGAGTCCACGAGTTCGGCGTCGAGCCAGCCGGCGAGTTCGCCGGCGTTGCCGATTGTGGCCGAGAGCGCGACGGTCTGGAGGTCCGGGTTCAACCGCCGGAGCTTGGCGAGAGTCACCTCGAGTGTGGGACCGCGCTGGCCGTCGTCGACCAGATGCACCTCGTCGCTGACGACACAGGTCAGGTCCTCCAGCCACGGGGCGTCGTTTCGAACGAGTGAGTCGACCTTCTCGCTGGTGGCGACGACGATGTCCGTGTCGCCGAGCCAGCCGCCGTCGGACTCGTAGTTGCCCGTCGAGACCCCGATATCGAGCCCGTACTGCTCGAACTGCTCGAACTCGGCCTGCTTCTCGCTGGCCAGCGCCCGCAGGGGCACGATGTAGAGGGCCTTCCCGCCACGAGCGACGGCCGACAGCATCGCCAGTTCGGCGATGAGGGTCTTGCCGCTCGCGGTGGGGATGGCCGCGACGATGTTCTCGCCCTCGGTGACCCCGGCGTCGACAGCCTCGGCCTGTGGCGGGTAGAGCTGCGCTATGCCGTCCGCGCGAAGATGGTCCGGGAGCCAATCGGGCACGCCCGGCAGGTCCGCAACGTCCATTGGCTGTGGGTGGGGCGTCGCGTGATTTAAACCCTCGTTCGCGACGCGGGGTAGTGTTTAGTTTAGTAGAAAACGCGGAAGAGAGCCAGAAAGCCCCGGCTGGCTTCGGTCGGGGGGCTCGCTGCGCTCCTCGGCCTTCGGCCTGCG
>PXRT01000010.1:92521-114593 GCA_003020925.1 Halobacteriales archaeon QS_6_64_34
CGAACGGAGTGAGTGAAGCGCGCAGCGAGTCGCAGTAGTCGAGCGGTCGGGGGCTTTCTGGCTGGTGACAGTCTGAATCGCCTAACTAAACACCACCCGACGCGGCGCGGAGATTTTTGTGCCTGGTCGGTGTACGCCAACACGTGCCACGGACGCTACGCGACCGCGTGGTCGACCGGTTCTGGGCCCGCCACAGCAACCCAAAGAGTGGGTGGACGCGGGTACCAGGCGGGGCCGTGCTGGTACTGGCCATCTACCGGCGTGACCCGCGGCTACTCGCCGCGACGCTCGTCTGGATACTGGTCAATCCGTTACTGTTCTCGCCGCCCGACGACGAGGAGGCCTGGATGACCCGGGCCGTGCTGGCCGAGCGGTGGTGGTTGCGACAGGACAACCGCACCGTCGGACTGGGCTATCCGAACGTGTGTAACACTGTCGCCGCGACGGGGTTCCTGCTTGCGCTCGTCGCCGCCTGGCGGCGCCGCCCGGCGGGGATGGCGGTGGGGACGGCGCTCTCGGTCGGCCTGAAGCTCTGGTGGCTCCGGGAACTCCTCAAGCGGTACGACGAGCAGGGCTGACGGCAACGCCTTTGGCAGTGAGGGGCAAACGCCCGGCCATGTACGTCGAATACGACCGCGAGACGTGTATCGGCATGTTCCAGTGTGTCGCGGAGTGGGACGGGTTCGAACGCGACGAGGGCGCCGGCAAAGCCGTCCTCGTCGACGGCGAGGAGACCGACGAGGACGTCTTCGTCCAGGAGGTGCCCGACGACGCCGAGTTCGACGCGAAGTTCGCCGCGCGGGCCTGTCCCGTCGAGGCCATCGCGGTCTACGACGACGACGGCGAGCAGCTGATTCCGTAGTGTCACAGCCGAAAGCCACTCGGTGGTCACAGCCCCAGTACGAGTAGATGGTCCGCCGTCGTCTCGGGTCGCTGCTCTCCCGACTCGTCCGCGCCGTCCCCGCGCTGCTTTCCCGGGTCGGCCTCGTCGACCGCCGGAAGGCCACCGAAGCGACGGATTTGGCCGCGCCGGTGATGGTCACCGCCGGACTGCGTATCCTCCTCCGGCTCGTGGACTTTCTGATGGTCGGTATCGCGCTCGGTGACGCGGCCATCGCCGGCCTGGAACTGGGCTTTCAGTACTACTTCCTTGGCTTCGGGCTCTCGCTTGCGATTTCCTCGGGGACGATTAGCGTCGTCTCGCGGCTTCAGGGAAGCGACCAGCCCGACCGGGCGGACCTGGCGGTCAAGCAGTCGCTGTGGCTGGCACTTCTTCTCTCTTGTCCCCTGACGCTGGTCTCGTGGCTCTACCCCGAGATACTCGTTGGCGCGCTCTCGGACGACCCGACGACGGTCGGCTACGGTGGGACCTACCTCTCTATCGTCATGCTGTCGATGGCGCCGCGGTTCTGGAGCATGGTCGCCTCGCGGGCGCTGGCCGGCAGCGCGGACACCCGGACCCCGATGTACGTCCGTCTGCTCACGCTGCCGACGAACGTCGCGCTCAACGCCGCCCTCATCTTCGGCCCCGGGCCGTTCCCCGAACTGGGCATCGCCGGCGCGGCCTGGGGTACCGCCATCGCCAACACCCTCGCGGCCGCTATCTTCCTTGGTCTGCTGGCCTCGGGCCGCTACGCCGTGCGATTACCCCTCCGGGGCCCACAGCTCGACGTCTCCTTGCTCCGGGAGATAGTTCGGGTAGCGCTGCCGCTGTCGGGGATGCGCCTGCTCCAGACGTTCGGACGCTTTCCCTTCCTCTTTATTCTGGGCGCGCTCGGGACGCCGACACTCGCGGCCTACGCTATCGGTCGGCGTGTGATGCTCCTCGCACTCATGCCCGCCTGGGGGTACTCCACGGCGGCCTCGACGCTCGTCGGCCAGCACCTCGGGGCGGGCGATGCGGAGTCGGCGACCGAGTACGGCTGGCAGAGCCTGCGGGTGGCCCTGGCCGTCCAGCTCGTCGTCGCCGCCGTTATTGTCGCCTTCGCGCGCCCTATCGTCTCGCTCTTTGGCACCCAGTATCCCGGGCTGGCCACCCAGTTCGTCCGCGTTTTCGGCCTGCTCGTCGCCGGGTTCTCCGTCTCGCGAACGATGCGTGGCAGCCTGCGCGGTGCCGGCGACACCCGCTGGCCCCTCTACGGGACGATACTCGGGGGTTACTGTTTCCGCCTCCCCGTCGCAATGGTCGCCCTGCCCGCCTCGTTTGCCGTCACTGTGCCGCTGCTCGGGCTGTCTGTATCGCCCGGCCTGGGGCTTGGGCTGCCCGCTATCTTCATCGCGCTCGTGGGCGACTTCTATCTCAAAGCTGCGGTGAACACGGGCCGGTTCTGGACCGGGAACTGGCAGGATGTCGCCGGCGACTCCGTCGTTGGCGTTCCCGGAAAGTAGCGCCGGCGGAAGGCACGGTTGTGACTGTCAGTCGCCCCGGCCACGACCCGGCAAGAGAGCGGCTCGGACGTGAGGTTTAGGTTTGTTCAAGCCAACACACTGCTACTCATGTCTAACGACGAAGGGCGGCAGGCGGTGGCTGAGACCGGAGGCTCTGTCAGCAGACGGGCCATGCTGGGTGCCGTTGGCGGTTCCGTCGCCGCCCTCTCCGGCTGTCTCACCGGCGGTGACGGTGCCGATTCGATTACTGTCTCTGTGTACGGCGGTGCCTACGGCAACGTCTTCGAAGAGACTGTTGCCGGGGCATACGAGGAGGAAACCGGAACGACCGTCAACGTTCAGAAAGCCTGGAGCAACCGGGTCAGTCAGCTGCAGTCGGCCAGCCAGGGCGATGACGGGCCGCCGTACGACGTTATCGGTCTGTCCGGATTCAACTATCTGACCGCCCGCAACGAGGCGCTTCTGACCCCCGTTCGGTACGACAACATCCCCAACGCCGAGAAGATCTGGCCGTTTTTCCGGGAGTACCGCACCGACGAGTACGGTGTCCCGGGCGAGGGTGGCGTCCTCGGCATCGTCTACAGGGAAGGGGACCCCCATGCGACCACGTGGTCGGAGTTCATGGAGGTCGACGCCCCGGCGGGGATGAACGGCGGGTACTGGAAGAACCCGCTGCTTATCGCTGCGCTGTTGACCGATGAGACAGCGGGCGTCGGCGAAATCTACGACCCAGAGATGCACGATGCGATGTTTTCGACGCTGGAGGACCTCGCCGAGAACGTCACGACTTGGTACCGAGGTGGTGCCGATGTCTGGTCGGCACTGGGTGGTGGAACCATCGATTACGGTGCCTTCTACTACGCGTCCGGACTGGCCGGTATCGACAACCGGCCGGACAAGAACTACGGGATGGTGCTGCCCGAGATGTCGCCGGGCTATTTCACCAACTTCTGTGTCACCAACACCGACAGGCGCGACGAGGCCGAGCGGTTCCTCGATTTCATGCTCCGGACCGAGGTCCAGACGGAGTGGCACAACAGCGGCTACTACGTGCCCGCAAACAGGGAAGTCGCGGGCAGTTACGCCGACCGGGTACAGGGCGCCTATCCGGAGTCAAACGAGGGGATGGAATCGTTCTTCGTCCTGGGCGACTCGGAGCGCCTGTCGGCGTATCAAAGCGAGCTGTCGGACCGCTTTACCGAGATTACCACCGCATAGATGTCCGCCGACCCCATTGTCCTCTCGGGCTTGCACAAGGCGTACGGCGAGACGACGGCTGTCGACGGCGTCGACCTCACCGTCGAACCCGGCGAGCTGTTCTGCCTGCTCGGCCCCTCGGGATGTGGGAAGACGACGACACTCCGGATGATGGGGGGACTGACCGACCCCACTGGCGGCCACATCGAACTCGGCGGGGCGGACGTGACCGACCGGCCAGCAGCCGAGCGCGACACGGCGATGGTGTTTCAGGACTGGGCACTGTTTCCGCGCCGGTCTGTGCTGGAAAACGTCGCGTTCGGTCCGCGAATGGCCGGTGTCGATGCGGCGACTCGTCGCGAGCGAGCGCGTGACCTGCTCGCGACGGTCGATATGACAGCACACGCCGAGAAGCGACCGGCCGAACTCAGCGGCGGCCAGAAGCAACGGGTCGCACTGGCCCGGGCGCTGGCGGTCGACCCCGGCGTGTTGCTGCTTGATGAGCCGCTATCGAATCTGGACAAGCGGCTCCGCCAGCGGATGCAACTGGAGCTAAAACGGATACACGAGCGTGTGGCGACGACGATGGTACACGTCACCCACGACCAGGACGAGGCGTTCACACTGGCCGACCGTATCGGTATCATGCGCGATGGGCGACTGGTCCAGGTCGGGACACCACGGACCGTCTACGACGACCCTGCCACCCGCTTCGTCGAGGAGTTCCTCGGCGAGGTCACTGTCGTCGAGGGGTCGGTCACCGGTGACCCCGCAGTCGTCGAGACCCCGCTTGGCTCGCTCCCGCTGCCCGACGGGATGGACGCCGGTGCCGTGGACGGCCCGGTAGCCGTCTCGTTGCGCCCGGAAGACGCCGACCTCGTGGCGGCGACAGGACGGGCCACGGAGGGGCTCCAGCCGGACGGCGACGGCAGCCGGCGAACCCGCGGTGAGGTGGCGGATGTCCTCTATCGCGGGTCGACGGTCCGTTACTACGTCGATATCGGCGACGCCACCCCGTTCGTCGAGTACAGCGCTCGGGCGGACCCCGGACTTGACCCTGGCGCGTCCGCCGAACTCCGGTGGACGCCGTCGGACCTGCGCTACTTCGACAGCGAGGGTGACCGTCTCAGATGACGGCCGCCGTCCGGCTCCGGGAAGCGCTGTCGGCGACCCGCGAGCGGGCGGGACTGCTGGTCCTCCCCGTCGTCGCGTTCGAGCTGGTTGTCTTCGCCGGTGCCCTCCTCTATCTCCTGCGGATGAGTCTCTACGAGCCCACGACCGACGGGCTCTACCGGCCCGGCACGTGGACACTCGACAACTACGTCGGGCTGCTGACCGACAGCTATCTCCAGGGGCGGATGCTGTTCAGTCTCCAACTCGGTGCAGTCGTCACCGCCATCGCGCTCGTTCTCGGGTTCGTCTACGCGTATGCCGCCTGGCGGGCCGACGGCCGGCTCCGGGCACTGTTGCTCGGGGCCGTCCTCGTCGAATTGCTCATATCGGTCGTCATCAAGGTGTACGCGTGGGTGCCGTTGCTCGCGCCCAGGGGAACGTTCAACAACCTACTCGTCGGGGCCGGGCTCGCCCGCGAGCCGGTGGCGCTGCTGGGCAACGACGTGGGTGTCGTCATCGGGCTGGTGTACTCGATGTTGCCGTACGTCGTCCTCCCGGTTTATGCCGTGTTGACGACACTCGACTGGTCGCTCGTTGAGGCGGCCCGTGACCTCGGAGCGTCCCGACCGCGCTCTGTCGTCGAGATAGTCGTCCCACAGGCCGTCCCCGGACTGCTCGCGGGGGGTATCACCGCCTTCGCCTGGAGCACGGTCGCGTTCGCCGCGCCAAGCATCCTCGGCTCGCCGAGCCAGCGGACCGTCGCCAGCGAGGCTAGCCGCTTTGTCAACACCACGTTCGACTGGCCGCGGGCGGCCGCACTCGGCGTCGAGGCCGTCGTCGTCGTTGTCCTCGCCGCCGGCGTGGCCGTCGCACTCGTCCGTCGGTTCGGCCCGGCCGACGCCACGGAGGGACTGCTGTGACGCGGCGGCGCCTCGGCACAGCGCTGTACCGGACCGGTGTCTGGCTGTTACTCGGGTTCATCGTGCTCCCGGTGGTGGTGGTTATCGGCACCTCAGTCTCCGCGACGCCGGACGTGGTGTTCCCGCCCGAACAGCTGTCCCTGCGGTATTACCGGGCGTTTTTCTTCGCGGAAGCCAAGTGGCAGACGGCCTTTGTTAACAGTGTTATCGTCGCTGCGGGGACAGCACTCCTGGCGACGGCGCTCGGCACTGCGGGCGCGTACGGCACGCGGACACTGCCCGAGGGCCGGCTCCGGGAAGCAATCACGACACTGCTCGTACTCCCGTTGCCGACGCCGGTCATCGTGCTCGCGCTTGCCCTCTCGGTGTATTTCGCCCGGCTTGGCATCCGGGGAAGCTATCCGGCGCTCGTCCTCGGGCATACGCTGGTTACCGTCCCGTTCGTCTACGTCGTCGTCCGCGCGGTGTTGGCCCGCGTCGACTGGCGCGCTCACGAGGCCGCCCGCGACCTCGGCGCGACGCGCTGGCAGGCCTTCCGGGAAATTGTCTTTCCACAAATCCGAGCCGGCGTGGTCGCTGCCGCCTTCGTCGCGGCGATTCTCAGTCTCCACGAGTTCCTTATCGCGCTGTTTCTCTCCGACTTCGGGACCCAGACGCTTCCCGTGCTCGAATGGACGGCGCTGCGTAACTTCGTCGACCCGATGATAAGCGTCGTTTCGACGTTGCTTATCATCGCCGCGCTGGCTCTGGCCGTTCCGGTCGTGGTCGTTCTCGGAATGGACCGACTCGCGCGACTGCTGTAGCGACCGCGCCGACAACGCCCCTTTCAGTCCCACCCGCACTGATTACCCAGCCGGCATGGGCGGGACTGAAAGGGGCCGACCGCTCGACGTCCGAGGCGAAGCAAGCACTGCAACGAACGGAGTGAGTGAAGCGCGCAGCGAGTCGCAGTATACCAATGCTAGACGCCGAAGTATTAAACAGTCGGAACCCCCTACCGCCAAGCATACTTATGAAACACGTGAAGATTCCGCAGGACCGTATCGGTGTGTTGATAGGCGAGGGCGGTGCGACGATGCGCGAGATAGAGGAGCGCGCGGAGGTGCGACTCGACATCGACTCCGAGGACGGGACGGTCAAAATCGACACCGTCGGCGACCCCGTGACGGCGCTGAAGGGCCCCGACATCGTGAAGGCCATCGGGCGCGGGTTCAAGCCCGAGGACGCGCTGGCGCTGCTGGACGACGACATGATGATGTTCGAGATGATAGATATCGAGGCCGCCGCGCGGAACAAGAACGACCTCCGCCGCCAGAAGGGCCGGCTCATCGGCGAGGGCGGCCGGACACGCGAGCTGATGCAGGAACTGACCGGCGCCGCCGTGGTCATCTACGGCTCGACGCTGGGTATCATCGGCGGCCCGGAACAGGTCGACGCGGTACGGGAGGCCGCCGAGATGCTGCTGGACGGGGCGCCACATGGCTCGGTCTACTCGTTTCTCGAACGCAAGCACAACGAGATGAAACACAAGGGGCTGGAGTACCACCAGTTCACCGGGTAACCGCTGCCAGCGGACACGGACGGCCCCGGCAGCCACGGTTTGGACTGCCGACCACGCGACCGAACTGACAGTTCAGCGTCTCGTCGGCGTTTTTTCACGAATCGGCGTAACACATAAAGGTTAGAGCGGTCAATCACTCTGGAAGACAACCGTGGCAAAGGATACCGACGGCTCCGGCGGGTCCACCGAGACGGAGCGCGGCCAGTCAGTCACCGAGGTGATGAACCGACTGGAGACGCTCCGCGCCGAGGAGGACGCCCGCTCGACTTCGACAGACGAAGGGATTTTGCTCGACCAGCTACAGGAGGTCGAGAGCCGGCTGCTGGCCTTCGGCGAGGGGCTGGGCGGCGACCCCGACGACGTGACCGACCTCCCGTTCACTGAGGAGGCGGGGCTGGACCACATGCCCGAACCGCTCTACGTCCGCCACGACACGGAGATGCTGAACCAGGTCACGTCCTGGCTGCTACAGGACCAGCATATCGGCCTGGTCAGTCCCTACGGCACCGGGAAATCGGCCTTCCGGGAAATCGTCCTGCGGGACCTCGACAAGCACGAGGACTTCCTCGTCACGCATCTGGACAACCCCCGTGAGACGACCGCTCGGTCGCTGTTCCGGACGATTGTGGAGGCGGCCTACGCCGGGGGGTACTCAATCGACCTCAGCCGCTACTCCCAGGTCCGCAACGGCGTCCCGTGGGCGACGGCGGAGGTCAAAGACGCCGTTCACGAAATCGTCGGCCGCGTGCGCGAGGACGGCAAGACGCTGCTGCTGGTCGTCGACGAGATAGAGGTGCTGACGGCGGACCTGCTGTCGCCGCTGCAGGTGGCCGGCGACGTCGGCGTCCGCCTCTTTCTCACCGGCACCCCCGAGGGCAAGCGCCGCGTCGCCGAGATTCGGGGCACGCTCGACTCGCGGCTGCGCTACTACGAGTACATCGACCCCTTCTCGCCCGACGACATCGCGGAGTACGTCGCCCGTTCGCTGGCGTATTTCCGTGACGAGCCCTACGACGGCCAGGCGCCGGACCTCTTTACCCGCGAAGCCATCGAGGACATCCACGAACGCACCGATGGCAACCCTCGCGAGGTCCGCATCGAGTGTCGCGAACTCTTCACTCGGGCGGCGTTCGTCTGGTACCGAACCGGCCAGGATATCGACCGCATCCAGGTGACGCCGGAACTGCGCCACCGCCGCTTCGGGATGGGCTATTAGGGCCGGCGTCCGGGCGTGAACGAGCGCCGTTTTCAGTCTGCCCCTCGTTGACTGCGGGACAGTGCTACCGGTTGTATCTCTCCGACCAGCAGTCCGATTCAGCCGCTGTACGCCTATATAAATAGCCCACGACAACCCCTCTCACACTGTTGTGTGGCCCTGCAGTGTCGCGGTTGGCAAGCTGCCACCACAATCTTTATATAGAATCACTTTCAATCATCGTGTGACTATGGCTCAACAGCAGATGGGCAATCAGCCCATGATAGTACTTTCCGAGGAGTCCCAGCGCACCTCTGGGAAGGACGCCCAGTCGATGAACATCACGGCGGGCACAGCCGTCGCCGAGGCCGTTCGGACCACACTCGGTCCGAAGGGCATGGACAAGATGCTCGTCGACAACTCCGGGTCGGTCGTCGTCACGAACGACGGCGTCACCATCTTAGACGAGATGGACATCGAGCACCCGGCCGCCAACATGATCGTCGAGGTCGCCCAGACCCAGGAGGACGAGGTCGGGGACGGCACGACGACGGCGGTCGTCATCGCGGGTGAACTGCTGTCGAAGGCCGAGGAGCTGCTCGACCAGGACATCCACGCCACCATTCTCGCCCAGGGCTACCGCCAGGCCGCCGAGAAGGCAAAGGAGATTCTCGAGGAGAACGCCATCGACGTCGACGCCGACGACACCGAGACCCTCGAAAAAGTGGCCGGCACGGCGATGACCGGCAAGGGCGCCGAGTCCTCGAAGGACCTGCTGGGCGAACTCGTCGTCCGCGCGGTCCAGTCCGTCGCCGACGAGGACAGCGTCGACACCGACAACATCCAGATAGAGACCGTGGTCGGTGGCGCCACCGACGAGTCCGAACTCGTCGAGGGCGTCATCATCGACAAGGAGCGTGTCCACGACAACATGCCCTTCGCCGTCGAGGACGCCGACATCGCGCTGCTCGACACCGCTATCGAGGTCCCCGAGACCGAACTCGACACCGAAGTGTCGGTCACGGACCCCGACCAGCTCCAGGAGTTCCTCGACCAGGAGGAGAAACAGCTCAAGGAGTACGTCGACCAGATTGCCGCGACCGGCGCCGACGTCGTCATCTGCCAGAAAGGCATCGACGACATGGCCCAGCACTACCTCGCACAGGAGGGCATCCTCGCCGTCCGACGCGCCAAGAAGTCCGACATCGAGGCGCTCTCCCGGTCGACGGGCGCCCGCATCGTCTCGAACATCAGCGACACCACCGCCGAGGACCTCGGCTTCGCGGGCTCGGTCGCCCAGAAGGACATCGCCGGCGACGAGCGCATCTTCGTCGAGGACGTCGAGGACGCCAGGGCCGTCACCCTCATCCTGCGCGGTGGCACCGAACACGTCGTCGACGAGGTCGAGCGCGCCATCGAGGACTCGCTTGGCGTCGTCGCCGCCACGCTGGAGGACGGCAAGGTCCTCCCCGGCGGCGGTGCCCCCGAGACCCAGCTCGCGCTCGGTCTGCGTGACCACGCCGACTCCGTCGGCGGCCGCGAGCAACTCGCCGTCGAGGCCTTCGCCGACGCCATCGACGTCATCCCGCGCACCCTCGCCGAGAACGCGGGCCACGACCCAATCGACTCCCTCGTGGACCTGCGCAGCAAGCACGACGCCGGCGACGTGACCTTCGGGCTGGACGCCTACACCGGCGATGTCGTCGACATGGAGGAAGACGGCGTCGTCGAACCGCTCAGCGTCAAGACCCAGGCCATCGAGTCCGCCACCGAGGCGGCCGTGATGATTCTGCGCATCGACGACGTCATCGCTGCGGGCGACCTCAAGGGTGGCTCCGGCGACGACGACGACGAGGAAGGCGGCCCCGGCGGCCCCGGCGGCGCCGGCGGTATGCCCGGCGGCGGCATGGGCGGCATGGGTGGCGGCATGGGCGGCATGATGTAAGCGAGGTACCGAAGGAACCTCGATACTCTCTTTGCGTTTTGACACCCAACCGAGGTCGAGGGTGGACGACCGATGGCGTCCAGTGATACGGATTATTGTAGCGATTTATCGGTATGTGCCGACCCCGGGGTCGGCACAATCCGGAAATAATCTACAATAAACCGTATGAGACTGGCGCTCCGAGCCCACGACAAAATTCATTATTCGGGGCAACTATCTGACGTGTATGCGGGTCGAACGACACACGGTCGTCGGACTCCTCGGAGCCGCGCTGGGCGTTCTCGCGGTGATACTGACCCAGACGAGCGCACTTGCTGGCGCCACTCGCGTCGCTGCGATACTGCTGACGACGCTGCTCGGGGGGCTGGGACTGGGATACGCCCAGTACATCGGCGACAGCCGGTCAGCCGACGAGAAGCGGCCGTTTTTCGACTCCCGAATAGCGTACATCGCGTGGTGGATGGTGTTCTACGGACTGTTCTTCCATGTGGCGAGTAGCATCCCTGTCGGTGACCCGACCGGCGGCACCGGCATCTCGGTCTTGCCGTGGTGGCTTGTCGTCGGGACGTTCGCGCTTATATTTGCCGTCACCATCGCGCTCGGCGGGGTCGACCGGCGGGCCAGACCCTCCTACTGGCGCGAGGAGTACATGGGGGGACAGGCCCGGCCGGCCGTCGCGTCGCTGCCGGCGGGCTTTCCCCACCAGTCCGGCCTGGCCGCCGCTCTCCCTCGAGAGCGTCCGTTCGATGTCGTCGCCGTCCATTCGCCGCATGCTGACGGTTCCCACACCGCTGGAACGTGCCGGAGCCGAAACTGTTCTGGCCCTCGCCCAGAGACACCCCACCAGTGTCGCTGCTTGGCATCTTCGCGACGGCGATTCTCCCTATCGTCGCCGTCGCCGCAGTGGGCTACGCGCTGGGTCGGTTCAAAGACGTCGAGGCCGACGCCCTGAACACCATCACCGTCTACGTGCTCGCGCCGGCGCTGGTCATCCACAGCCTCGCAACGTCGGAGCTGGGCGGGGGGACCATGCTCGCCGTCGGGGAGGCGGTGGGCCGGCTCTCGGGCCAGCGCGAGCCGATGCTGGGCGCGTTCGTCCTCGTCACCATCTTCCCCAACACCGGCAACTACGGCATCCCGCTCGCGGATTTCGTCTTCGGGCCCACCGGGCGCAGCGTCGCGGTGCTGGTCACCGCCATCGAGGCCGTCATGATGTACACCGTCGGCATCTACATCGCGGCCAGGGGCGGCGAGAGCGACCCGCTACGCGGGTGTCGTGCCGCCGGTCGACTCCACGCTGATGGAGACCCTGGAGCTTGCGGGCAACGCCTCGATTCCGGTGATGCTGTTGATTCTGGGCATCCAGCTTTCCGGCGTCGACATCGAGGGGACGCTCAAACCCGTGGGGGCGGCGGGCGCCCTGCGACTGCTGCTCGCGCCGCTGGTCGCGAGCGCGGCGGTGTTACTGGTCGGCGTCGGCGACACCACCGTCGCCCGCGCGGTCGTCCTGTTGCTGGCGACGCCGACCGGCGTGACGACCATCATCCTCGTCGGCGCCTTCAGCGGCGCGGGCGAGAGGATTGCGCCCGGCGAGTTCACCAGCGCGACCGTCTTCGTCACGACGGTCGCGAGCGTCCTGACGGTGACGATACTCGTCGCGGCCCTGGAGGCGGGGCTGCTCGTCTAGTCGTCCGCCACGGCCGCGCCGGGGTCGGGTCGCGGGTCGGCGTCGCGCCAGGTGCCCCGCCTGAACCACGCGAACGCGAGCGCGGCGGCGACGACGTTCGAGACGCCGAAGGCGAGCCAGATACCCTGCTCGGCCAGCGAGAACGCCAGCGCGTCGACGACGGCGCTTCCGACCGTTGCGGAGACGGCAAACAGCAGGTCGCCTGCCGGGGCCGGCAGGGCGACGGGCCGTGACATGACCCACGCGACCGGCAAACGGATGACGCCCAGCATCGTCACCGCCAGCGCCGCCGCCGTGAGCGTCTTTCCGGCCCCGCGGAACCCGCCGGAGTACGCCCGGACGATGCCGATAAAGCCGAAGGTGGGCGCGACCCACTGGAGGAACTCGGCGCCGACGCGGACCACCTCGGGGTCGTCGCTGAACACGCTCACGACCGCCGGCGCGGCGAAGATGGTGACGACGCCCAGGAGCGAGAGGAGGACAAAGGAGACCTTCGCCGCGAAGTGGTTGGCCCGCCCCGCCCGGTCGGGGCGGTCGGCCCCGAGATTCTGGCCGGTCATCGTCTCGACGCCCCGGTCCATCGCGATGGCGGGCATGAAGACCAGCGAGAACACGCGGATACCGACGCCGAAGGCCGCGACGACGGTGACAGAGAACGTTCCGACGATAAAGAGCATCGCGTTGACCGACAGCGCCCGACCGGTCCCCTCGACGGAGGCGGGGACGCCGATGGCGAGCAGCTTCTTCAGGTAGGTGAAATCGGGCACCATATCGCGTGGGTTGACCCGGATGCCGCGGTCACCGCGCAGCATGATGGCGATGCCGAGGGCGAAGGCCAGCCCCCGCGAGAAGACCGTCGCGACGGCGGCCCCGACCACACCGAGTTCGGGCAGAGGCCCCCAGCCGAAGATGAGGAACGGGTCGATGACGATGTTCAACACGACGGTCCCGAGCATGACGAGCATCGGCGTGACGGTGTCGCCCGACCCGCGCATCAGCGAGATGAACACGAAGAAGCCAAACATCGTCGTCAGTCCCAGCGAGACCACCTGGAGGTAGCCCGTCGCGCCCGGCAGCACCGCTCCCGAGGCCCCCAGTAGCCGCAGGAAGTCCTCGACGAAGACGTAGCCCACCCCGCCCAGAACCAGTGAGCCGGCGACGGCGAAGGTCAGCGTCTGCGAGGCGGCGTACTCGGCCTTTCGGGGCTCTTCGGCCCCGGTGTGCTGGGCGACGAGGACGCTGCCCGCCACCGACAGCCCCATCCCCAGCGAGATGAGCAGGAATATCATCGGGAAGGCAAACGAGATGGCCGCCAGCGCGGTCGTGCTGTACTGGCCGAGCCAGAAGGTGTCGGCGAGGTTGTACGCCACCTGCAGGAGGTTCGTGATGACGATGGGAAAGGAGAGAAAGAGCAGGGGCTTGCCGATGGGACCGCTGGTCAGTTCCAGTTCCTCTTTGCTCTTGAACAGCCCGCCGAGCCGCTGAGCGAGGGCGCTCAAACGCTCGCGCGGGTTCATGCCTCGAGTGCCTCCGGCTCGGCGAGCAGGGTCCGCCGGACGTACGAGCGCAGCATCTGTCGGGTACACTCGACGGAGTGGCCCACCGTGACCCGCTCGGTCGCGGCCCCGGTCAACACGGTGACCAGGAAGCGGGCGGTGTCCTCGGGCTCGCCCTCGGCCACGAACGTGCCGTCCTCGCGCCCGGTCGTAAGCACCGCGACGAACGACTCGACGAGATGCGTCTCGAACCGGCTCAGCCGCTCACGGAAGCCGGGCTCGTAGGGCGCCTGTGCCCGTATCTCCAGCAGCGCCGTCTCGAAGGCTTCGGGCTCGTCTTCGGATTTCTGGAGGACCACGTCGATGAGCGCCAGCAGTTCCTCCAGGGGGTCCTCGGCCCCGAGGTCGGCCGTCCGCTCGACGAACCGCTCGTAGAGGTAGTCGAGAAACGAACACAACAGGTCGTGCTTGCTGTCGTAGTGGTAGTGGAGGGCGGCCTTGCTCTTGGAGGACTCGTCTGCGATATCCCGCATCGTCAGGTCCGCGTAGCCGTGCGAACAGAGCGCACGATAGGTCGCACACATTATCTCCTCGGCGGCGTCGCCATCGCTCATTGTTAGAACTAACTGACTGGTCAGTCAAGAGTCCGTTGGTTCAAATCCAACTGTTCACTGGAGCTGGCTAGTTTTCTTTTAAAGGCCTAATTATCGACTAACGCATATATTGTCGTAGGGGTTGACCTCTTCGAGGCCCTGCAGTTGGCCGGTGAGGATCCGGAGGTCACGAGCGTTGTTACGGACGGTGGCCCTGCTCCACGACGGCTTCGTCCGCTGGTTGGGTTTCGGGCTGGGGATGTTGCCCCGCTTTCCCTTGCATATGGTCTGCAAGATGTCCGAACGGTTTGGTTCGTGGACGGTCTGGCGGACGCGTTCAATCTGCCGGTCGGTGTATCTCTCGACGCGCCCGGGATCGCTGCCGTCGGGCATAGTTCATACAGTGTCGTTCGAGCGGATTAAATGCCGGCATAGAACTGATAGCGGCATCTGATGAAGTTTCAGCGTTTATTCCAAATGTGAACCATAGCACTCTGGCGGTGGTCGCAGAGAGCCCTCCCGATGGCTTCATGAGCGGCGACACCTCGCGTCCCAGCCGATCCTTCCAGCCCGATCAGAGGGTAGCTGACTTCTCGACAATCTGGTCGCCTTCGACGGCGACGGCACTCTTGCTCTCGAGGCTTCGGATGGCCTCGTCTACTTCATCCGGCGAGAGGGCGACTCGATCGTACAACTCCGAGCGGGGAATCGCGTCATCGAACGCGTGGAAGACTTCGAGTTCTCGGTACACGCGTTCCGTGACCTCGTTCACGGGTTCGGAGAGTGGCGTCGTGATGTTGTGCCGTTCGTCGAGAGACACCAACGCCTCGTTCACGTGCGAGACGAACAGTTCCTGCCCGAGCAGGTCGATCTGCTGCTCCAACTCCGCTTCGACAATGTCGAAGTCCAGCCCCGTCTGAACCAGCATGAATATGTCGTCGATGTCGTCTGTGCGCCCTGCGACGGATTTGAATAGAAAAATGTCTTCGGCGCTGACGAGGGCGACGGCCAACTCTCCTGCTTCCAGATGGATCACACTCCGCTCGCGCATCCCTTCGGAGAGAACGAGTTTGTCGACTACCTTTCGGTTGAACACGTCGATCCGGCATCCGTCGGCGTTCTCGAGGATCCGCTGTGCGCCGAGTTCGTGGTACTCTTCACTCGGATCCTTGACTACTTCGTAGCCACAGTCGAGCAATGCCACCTGCAACTGTTGGAGTGCATCCCCGTCGGTGACGACGAGGTCGATGTCCTTGGTCGTCTCCTTGAGGTCGCGAAACGCCATCGAGCCACCACCGATCAGGTAGACCGTCAGCAGCGTTTCGAGATGGTCGCCGATCCGCTCCAACTCCGAGTGGATGTACTCGCTGTCGAATCGCTCTCTCATACTGTCACCCCGTACTCGTCGGCGAGGTCGCGGAATTCATCCCATGTTGGGAGGCTCTCCGTTCGTGTCTCCCCTTCGGTATCGAGGTACTCTAGCAGTGCCTCCACGTCGTCCACGACATCGTACCTCGCCGCGACGTCGAGCAGTTCGTCTCGGTCAACATCTACTTCACCAAGCAGCAGGAGACAGTACGACCGCGAACGCGTGTCGTCGGCGATGACCAGCACATGACAGCACAGCTCCTCGGGCGAGATCCCGTCCGTGGACTCGGAGTACAGGTAGTACCGACGTTCTCGGGCCATCAGCGGGAGGTCGTGGGCTTGGAACCGCTCTGGGCCGGTCACGTGGAACGCGCTCGTCCCGATCGGCTCGTCGGTCTGGACGAGGAATTCGTCGAGCGACTCCCAGAGGATCGTGTAGGTGTCGGTGTGTTCTTCGATCCGGTTCCGGTTCCGGTGGTGTGCGAATTCACGAGCCAGCGTGGCCAGTTCCTCGAACTCGTCGTTGAGCACGAACTTTCCGTCGTCGCGGTAAACGATGCCGCGGTGCTGAAGCGGTGAGAGCGACCGATAAACCGTGCTGCGATGAACGCCTGATTTCTCGGCGAGTTCGGTCGGCGATGCCGGGCCGTCGAGGTGGTACAACACGCGGAGCGTCGCGCCCCCGAGCAGCTCCGGAAAGGGGATGTGGGGATACCGCTGAACGAACTGATCGTACAACTCGATGGCCTTCGCGCTCGATCGGTGGACGTGTTTGGTCTTCCCCGACCGAGTGGTGTGAACGAGCCCGCTCTCTTCCATCCGGTCGACGAGTTCAGAGATGTAGTTCACACTCCGTCTGAGATCCTCGGCGAGGGCCGAGACCGATGGCTCTCCTCTCGCAGCCGCCAGCACGCGGAGTTCGGCCTCGGTGTACATGTGTTGCAATAAGACGACTTGAATAAAAAAAGGTTCGTAATTTCGCGACATACCGCATATCTGGGCCGAGTCCTCTTCGGTACCGCTAGCTAGGCTCGTCTGTCTCGCCACCCGGCACATGTTCCGTCTGAGGAGACAGCAATCCCTGATAGACGGACTTCGACCGCGATACCAACTCCTCCGGGACTACTGCCATCAGGGCGGAGTGCTCCTTGGAGGGGGTCACGACGTTTTGGTCATCTTCCATCGACAACACACCGTCTGGAGTCCACCATCTACAGGGACATCCCGAGGTACCAGCAGTTCGAGGGTCGGAGCGACTTGTACGCCCTGTGCGCAGTCGCGGCCAGGAATTCGGGCACGACCCTCGGGTTGAAAGACCTGAGCGGCGTCTTAGAGTGCGATCGACGCACGCTCCAGCGATACATTGACATTCTCGAGGACTTTTTCATCCTAACTCCCTCCTACCAGTACGAGTACCAGCGCCGGCGGAGCGTCCGGTTGTACCTGCGCGATCCGCTACTGGTGGGGGCACTCGCAGATCTGGACTTCTCCGGGATGCTCGAACCGGACGCAGAGCGGCGGCTCACCGCGGCCGTCGTCTTTGACCACTTGAAGCGCCTCGCATTCCACTATTAAGGGGGCAATCCCCCAGTTCACTTCTGGGGGAGCGGTGGCGAGAAAGTCGACTTCGTCATCAACACTGGCGATGGGAACCCTCTCCCCATCGTTGCTCAAAATGCGACCGCCGACCGATCACCGACCGACGCCTTAGAGGCTTCTTATACAGAATCAAGGCGAATACACCCGCCTTCCCGTGAGGGACGAGTGTTCCGACCGCAAGTCGGAACCAAGGACTGAACAGGCGGGTGATGAAGCCGACACTCTACTATTTAATCCACCGGCTACATCATGACTGGATATTCAACGTTACACCGGAACTTTTACAAAATAGATGAGTATAACCAGTTATACGGGCGTTCCACGATGCTGGAAATCCACCGCACACACCAAGCGAAAATCTGCAACCATTCACAGGTCGCAGACTCGCTCGACCACCACGGGTGGAGCGCATCGAAACTCTGGAACGTCGCCAACTATTACGCTCGGCAACAGTGGGACGAAACCGGCGAAATTCCCGACCACAAAGACTTGAAACATGAATTGAAAGACCATACCAAATACAACGGACTGCATAGCCAGTCCAGTCAACGAGTTCTGGAGGAACTCGCTGAAAGTTTCACCTCATGGTACAAGTCTGACGACGACAGGGATAACCCGCCAGGCTACCGCAAACGCAACTACTACGACCAAGACGGCAACAGAGTTCACGAAGAACACCCACGTAGCACGGTAACGTGGAAGCAGAAAGGCTTCAAACACGACCAGAAACACAACAAGATTCGTTTGTCGAAAGGCGCGAATCACAAAGAACACCCACGAGCGCGGGAGTACATGCTGGTCGAATACGAAACTCGGCCAGACGTAACCGTGGAAAATGTCCAGCAAGTCCGAGCTGTGTACGACAATGCGAAAGGTCGGTGGACGCTTCACATCGTCTGCAAAGACGAAATTGAAACGTCAGACCCACCCGGCAGTGAAACTGCTGGTATCGACCTTGGCATCTGCAATTTCGCCGCTGTCGCCTACAGCACCGATAAGGCCGACCTGTATCCGGGGAACAGACTGAAACAAGACGGATACTACTTCCCGAAAGAAATCGCTAAATGCGACGATGCAGGTGGTGAGCGTGCCACGCGACTCCACGCAAAATGGTCGGAACGGCGGGCTCACTTCTTCCACAGCCTCGCCAAGCACATCGTTGAACGATGTGTGGAAAAAGAGGTTGGCCGTATCAGCATCGGAGACTTGGAAGGAGTGCGTGAAGATAAAGACGGTGTGGCGAAAAACTGGGGTCGGCACGGAAACCTCGACTTGCATGGCTGGGCGTTTAACCGCTTCAGCAACATCCTCACGTACAAGGCGAAAGTCGAAGGGATTGACGTTGAAAAAGTGGACGAGCAGGGTACGTCGAGGATGTGCTGCGTGTGCGGGAAAACCGACGAGAATCAGCGTGTTGAACGTGGCCTGTACGTATGCGAGGAACACGGTGATGCGTTCAATGCGGATGTGAATGGGGCGGAGAACATTCGTCTCGATATAAACGAAAGTAACGCCGAGTCTTCGGCCAGTTTGGACGAAGATAGGTGTACCGGCTGGTTGGCACAGCCAGCAGTCTACCTGTACGACCTCTCCTGCGGATTCCAACCGCAGACAGAGGTGGTGGACTGTAGACCCTAATATCCCCACGCATGGGATTCCTCCGCGTTCACGCGGAGGAGGATGTCAACACCTTGTAGGTCACCCACCAGCTTTCAGGGCTTTAGCCACCCCGGCTTTTTAACGAATCCAGCTAGCGAAGGAGGGTCGATGGTTCCAGCCTAATTACCGTGTCAGATAACGAGCCACTCGTCGTTGCGGACCTCGTAGCCGTTCTTCCGACAGACCTTCGCGGCCTGTCGGCGGACCGCTCGCGAGCCGGGAGCTTCTCTTTCTCGTCGATTCGCTCGACGACCCAGTCAGCGACGGTCCCGATGCCCTCGTCCTCGTCGATGGCGTCGATGTCCCGAAGCTCCCGGATGGTCCGCTACGTCTTCAAGGTCAACTTCATACCGTCACGCACCGACTCCTTTCGTCCCAGCAGCGTAATCATATCGCCCTCCTGCAGGACGTAATCAGCGGTGGGGACTTTGGCGTCCTTGTGGCTCCCACCGCTGACCAGGGCGATGAGACAGGCCTCGGGCAGCATCGGCCCGACCTCGCTGACTGGCTTACCCAGCATGTCGGGGTTCTTGACCTCGACCTCCTGGACATCACCGGTGCGGCCCACGTCGGTCATCCAGTGGGCGATGGCGGGGCGCTCTATCTGGTTGTCGATGGCCCACGCCGTCGCCATCGCCGAGGAGATGGTCCGCACACCGAGGTCCTCGAAGGCCTCGACGTTGTCCGGGTTGTTCGCCCGGGCGATTATCCGCTCGACGTCGAACTTCGAGCTGGCCAGTTGCGCGACGAGCAGGTTCACGTCGTCGTCGCCGGTCGCGGCCACGACGGTCTTTGCGTTCTCCGCTCCGGCCGAGCGGAGTATCTCCGTGTCCGTTCCATCGCCTTTGTTCACGCTGAACCCGGCGTTCCGGGTCTGTTCGACCACCTGTACGTCCTTCTCGATGATGACGACGTTCTCGCCCCGGTCTTCGAGGCGCGTGGCGAGCGCGCGGCCCACCTGTCCGCCGCCGACGATGATTACTCGCATTGGTATCACGTCAAGTTTTTCCGCGAGGTGTCGGGCGAGACCGCCCTCGAAGACAGCCGTCAGCAGAATCGTCAGGAAGACGACGCCCAGCAAGATGCCCGCTTGCTCGGCCAGCACGGGGTTGTTCAGCTCTTCGGCGGCGATTCGGAGCTCGACTGCAAAGAGCGTCGCGACCGAGGCCGGGATGATACCGCGCGGGCCGACGAAGCTCATGAACACGCGCTCCTCTCGCGTGAACCGGTTGCCTATCGTCGAGATGAACACGAGAATCGGCCGGAGGACCAGCGCGACGACGACCACGACGGCCAGTCCCGGGAGTCCCAGATTGAGGAGTATCTCTATCTCCAGCAGCGCTGCCAGGGCGATGAAAACGAACGACAGTACGAGTAACGTGATATCACCCTTGAAGTCCTCGATATCGGCCTCGTAGGGGATATCGGCGTTCCCAAGCAAGAACCCGGCCACGGCGACGGCGGCGACGCCAGCCTCGGTCGCCTGCCAGTTCGCGATGGCGTAGGCCAACAGCGCGCCGGCAAGCACCAGCAATCGCGCGTTCCGGGGCGCGCTGTCGGGCGAGAGGTCGATGTAGCGAATCAGGTAATAGAGGGTAGCGGCGACGATAATCCCCACGAGCAGTCCCGTTCCGAGCCGTCTGAAAAACGCGTTCAGAAACCCTTCAGCGACGGCCTCGGGGTTGACCGTCTTGAAGAAGACGATAGCGAGAATCGCCGCAGTGACGTCGTTGACGATTCCCTCGGTCTCCAGTGCGGCCGCCACGCGGTCACGGACCGGAACGACGTCGAGAATCGGCGTGACGACGGTCGGGCCGGTCGCGACCAGCAACGCGCCGATAGTCAGTGCGAGGTTCCACGGGACGCCGAAGGCGAATTTGACGGCGGCGGCGGTTCCCACCAGCGCGATGAGCGCGCCGATAGTCACCAGGCGAACTGCGGCCTGGGGCGCCTCCTTGATGCGCTCGATTTTGAGGTGGAAGGCCCCCTCGAAGACGATGATGGCGACGGCGATGCCGACGATTGTCTGGAGGCCGCTCCCGAAGGTCTCGGCGGTGAGAAGCTCCAGTCCGGGCTCACCCAGCACGAGCCCGGCAGCGATGTAGAAGATGATGCTGGGGACCTGCAACCGACTCGAGAGCAACTGCGCGATGACGCCGATAGCGATGATGCCCGCGACGAGCAACAGTAGCTGGGTAGCGGCCATCTACACTACCGGGAACGGTGCTCCGACGTATAAAACCAATTATACAGCGTTAGAGCGACCGTGTGACAGCCCCGTCACCCGTCCCGGTCTAACATCACGAGCACGCCCCGCACGTTCAGTGCGACCTCCTCGCGGGCCTTGTGCTCGCCCCAGACCTCGGGTGTGTCGACCGTCTCGACGAAATGGGAGACGACAGCGTTGTCGTCTTCGAGTTCGGCGCGTTTCTCGCGGACGGCACTGACCCACGCGTCCAGTTTCCCGGCGTACTCGTCGAGACGGTCACCCGTCGGCTCCGCGCCGAAGTGGCCGTACAGCAGCGTCTCCGGGTCGAGGTCCCGAATCGTCTCGATATCCGAAAGCGCCCTATCGAGGTCGAAGTTCACCGGCGGGCTCGTCACGTTGACCGCGTCCACCGAGGGGGTGAACAGCCCGGCGGCGTCGGCGGTGAACACGCCGTCGATAGCCGGGTCGTGGAAGACGACCTGATGGGGCGCATGCCCCGGCGCGTGGTGGGCCTCGAGACGGTGGTCACCCAGGTCGATGCTGTCGCCGTCGGTGAGTTCGACGATGCGCTCCTCGGGGACCGGTCTGGGCTCGGCGTAGTACTGCACCTGGTCGCCGACGGCCTGCTTGGTCCCTTCCCAGAGTCGCGTCGGGTCGGCCAGATGAGGCGCGCCGATTTCGTGGACGTAGACGGTCGCGTTGGGGCACTCCTCGACCAGATAGCCCGCGCCGCCCGCGTGGTCGAGGTGGACGTGCGTGATAGCGATGACTTCGAGGTCCTCGTGCGCGACGCCAACCGCATCCATCGCCTCGAGGATGGTCTCGTAGTTGGCGCCGATGCCGGTGTCGACCAGCGCCGGCCGCTCGGTGTCGACGACGTACACCGAGCCATACTCCGGAACATCGTACATCCCGGTGTCGACGTAGTGGACGTCCGCGCAGTCCTCGGCGTCGTACACGTCACCAATTGCCATAGTGAACTACCCCACCCTACCGCGCTCGGGGCTACTCGCCCCTCGCTTGTTGAGGGTGGGGCTTCCTGTTTCTGTGTCGGAGCTTGCATCCGACGTGGACACAGCGGCTCCAGACTCCGCAGGCGGCTTCCCTTTACAGGTGGTTCGGAGTGTCCCACTCCTACCTGG
>PXRT01000010.1:114617-223436 GCA_003020925.1 Halobacteriales archaeon QS_6_64_34
TGCAAGTGACTCGTGCGGGCGCTGTATCCCCTCCCTACTCCGCTCCCTCCGGTCGCTCCGTGGAGGAAGGGGGATTAGCGCCCTCACCGCAGAAGCTAAACCGTCGCCGTCTGCGTGGAAAACGATTGTGTCCCGCCAGCCGTCCGGCGAGAGCGTCGGCCGGTACATACCCACTCCTGCCAGGACCGACACGCCTAATTTCGCCCGTCGAGAACCGCCAAGCATGTTATCGAGACAGTTCGTCCGGGAGCACCCCGAGACGGTCCGGGATGCCATCGAACGCAAGGGCGTCACGGGCGTCGACCTCGACGAGATTCTGGCCATCGACGAGGAGTGGCGCGAACTGAAGGCGAAAGGCGACGGGTTGCGCCAGGAGCGCAACGAGGTCTCCTCGAAAATCGGCAAGCTGAAACAGGAGGGCAAAGAGGAGCAAGCCCAGGAGGCCATTTCCCGCTCCAGCGAACTCAAAGCGGAACTCCAGAGCGTCGAGGAGCGCGCGGACGAACTGGAATCGAAGCTCGAAGACGCGCTGCTGGAGATTCCGAACGTCCCCCACGAGTCCGTGCCGACGGGCGAGGACGAGAGTGACAACGTCGAGCGCTACCGCGAGGGCTTTTCGGACCTGCACGAGCTGCCCGACGACGTGGTGCCCCACTACGACCTCGGCGAGGAACTCGACATCCTCGATTTCGAGCGGGGCGCGAAGGTCAGCGGCGGCGGCTTCCAGTTCATCAAGGGCGAGGGCGCGCGCTTAGAGTACGCACTCGTCCAGTTCATGCTCGACATCCACCGCGAGCAGGGGTATTCGGACGTGCTTCCCCCCATCCCCGTCAACTCCGCGTCGATGGAGGGGACCGGCCAGCTCCCGAAGTTCGACGAGGACGCCTATCGCGTCGGGGCCCGCCAGGACGACGACATCGACGAGGACGACCTCTGGTTGCTGCCGACGGCGGAGGTCCCCGTGACGAACATGTACCGCGACGAGATTCTGCTGGACGACGACCTGCCGGTCAAACACCAGGCGTTCTCGCCGAACTTCCGGCGGGAGGCCGGCGAACACGGCACCGAGACCCGTGGCTACGTCCGGGTCCACCAGTTCCACAAGGTCGAACTCGTCAACTTCGTCCGGCCCGAGGACAGCTACGACCGCCTGGAGGGGCTGCTCGAGGAAGCCGCCGCCGTGCTCGGGGAACTCGGGCTTCCCTACCGCGTGCTCGATATGTGTACCGGTGACATGGGCTTTACACAGGCCAAGAAGTACGACATCGAGGTGTGGGCGCCCGGTGACGACATGGACGACGGCCCGGACGTGGGCGGGCGCTGGCTCGAGGTCTCCTCGGTGTCGAACTTCGAGGATTTCCAGGCCCGCCGCGCGGGGCTTCGCTACCGACCCGAGCGCCACGAATCGGCCGACTACCTCCACACGCTCAACGGCTCCGGACTGGCCGTTCCACGGGTCATGGTCGCAATCCTGGAGTACTACCAGAACGACGACGGCACCGTCACCGTCCCCGAGGCGCTCCGACCCTACATGGGCGGCCAGGAGACCATCGAGGGGTCGGCGCCCATCAGCGAGAGCGCCGTCGGGTCGGGCGACCGCGAGTAGAGCGCCGACCGGCGGCGCTAGTCGCCAGCCAGCGCGGGCGCGACCGCGTCCTGACAGAGATAGCGGACTTGCGGGAGCGTCGCCGGCGGGAGTTCGTCGGGCTCGACCCACCGAGCGTCGAAGACGCCTTCGTCGTAGTTGGGCACCGGCTCGGTGAGCAGCGAGCAGTCATAGACCCCATACACCGACACCGTTGCGTCCAGACTGTCGTGGGCGTACCAGAACGTCGAGACGGGCTCGTCGATTCGCGCGCGGCAGTCGAGTTCCTCGGCGAGTTCCCGGCGCAACCCCTCTGTCGGGCACTCGTGCGTGTGGACACCGCCGCCGGGGAGCGTCCAGAACGGCGTGCCGTCGGCGTGGCGCTCCTGTACGACCAGCACCGCCCGGTCGCTGGTCACGAGTGCTTTCGCCCCCGAGCGCGGCTGAAACCGACCGATACGCGTCTTACCCATTGCCTCCTGACTCGGCGCGAACCCGTTTGCCATGGACCTATAACTTCCGTTTGTGAAGTATTACTACACGGCTCCTAACTCTAACCAGGCCGGTCGCCGGGTCGTTGTATGGTGTCTATACACACGGTATGAAGTACCTACTGTCACGAGCGACCCAGTATATGTCTTGTCCCCGTCATCGTGTGTAGGTCTCGACTCGGGCGATTCCCCCGTCGGTGAACGCGAAGATGTCGACAAAGCCCACGATATGGTCGCCGTCGGCGTCGAGCAAGCGCCCGCGCACTGCGACAGTACCGTCGGCCTCGAACACCGCATCGATGGGGTGGGTCGTGTCGGTCTGTGGTCGCTCCTCGCGCATGAACCGGACGAACCGCTCTCGGCCCTCGATAGTCCGGTCGGGCCGGTCGTGGACGAACTCGGCTGCGAGCAGGGCCGCCAGCAGCTCGTAGTCGCCCCGGTCCAGCGCGCGATAGTAGGCCCGCGCCCGGTCGACCGGTGCCGTCGGCGGCTCACTCATCGGAGCCGGACTCCTCGTCGGTCCGAGAGGCCGGTGGGTCGTCAGCGTCGATAGGGTCGGGCTCTGGCTCGGCCAGTTCGAGCTGGAGTTCCGGTCCGCCGTCGTCCGTCTCCTCCTCCTGTGTCTCCGTCTCCCCTCGACTCGTATTTGTGTCGTCGACCTCGTCACTGGCGGCAGCTGTCTCCTGGGCCGTCTCGTCGGCCGCGTCGCCGGCGGCTACCGATTCGTCAGTCGGTGTGTCGGCGACACTCCCCCCGCCGGCTTCGATAGCCGACTCCTCGACAGTCCGACCGTCCGTGTCCGAATCGCTCGACACGTCAGTAGCCGTCGCGTCGGCCTCGTCGTCCGTCGTCTCCTCGGCCTCCGCCATCGGCGGCGCCTCGACGATGGCGGTCGACTCCTCGCTCAGTTCGTCCACAGAGGGCTCGGACTCCGGGTTGTTGGCGGCGAGTTCGGCCTGAATCTCGGCCAGTTCGTCGTCGTCGATGTCGTCCTCGCTGTCCGCACCACTCGCCGTGGCGGTGTCGTCGCTCGACGCCGTGGCCTCGACGTCCTCGGGCTCGGCCGTGTCCAGGGCCGTCGTCGCCTCGTCGTCGGGCGTCCCCTCGTCGATGTCGACCGCCAGAGCGGCGTCGTCGACGTCCGATTCGGTCGGCAAAATGCTGTCATCGTCGTCGGTCGCTGCCTTCTCTAAGTCCCCGACGTCTGGCGGCCACTCGTCGTCGGGGTCCGGGGGTTCTCGGTACTCCCGGACCGTCGACATCGGAATCTCGGCGTCGTCGCGCAGTTCCTGGCCCTCGCTACCGCTGCCACTGGCGTAGGCGCTGGCCGACCGAGTCAGCCAGTCGGCGGCCTGCCACAGCGCGGTGGCCTTCTCGTTTGCCCCCTCGTAGACGGGGACCAGCGACTCGTCGTCAACGAAGCGGACGGCGGTGTCGAACCGGTCGGCGGCCGCCTCGAACTCCTCGCGGGCCCGCTGGAAGTCGTGTTGGGCCATCACCCACTCCGTGTTCTGGAAGCTCTCCATCGCCGAGGTGAAGGCCCGGCGGCCCTCGGTGTAGTGGGCGTAACCGACCCGGTAGCGGGCGAAGGCGGTGTCGTCGCCGCCCGTCTCGGCCAGCGCGTCCTTTATCTCCTCGACACGGGGGAGTTCGGTCATATCGTCGGTACTCCAGCTGTAGGTGACGGTGCCGTCGTGGTCGACGACGGCGACGGCCCGCTCTATGAGCGACTGGCCGATGTCGTCGACGAACTCGATACCGTACCGCTGGGCGACCTCGCCGTCGGTGTCGGAGAGCAGCGGGACCTTGAGGTCGTATTTCGCTGCGAACGCCCGGTGGCTGTACACCGAGTCCGGGCTGATACCGAGGATGGTCACGTCCTTCTGCATCGTAAAGAGGTCGAGTTCGTCCAGGTCACAGGACTCCTCGTCGCAGGCGGGGTTGAAATCGGCCGGGTAGAACACGATGATGACGACGTCGTCGCCCAGATACGCATCGAGCGCGACGCGTCGCTTCTCGCCGTCGACGAGCGCCGGCAGTTCGAACCCCGGTATCTCGGCCCCCTCGGATAGCACAAGGCGGTAATCGAACTGTCGGTACTTAAGGGTGGTTGCCAAATCGAGCGACAAAACGACCCTGCCGTCCCGGACCGTACCGAGTGGCTTTTGCTCGCCGCTGTCGTATGGCCGCCGTGGAACTGCACGTCCGCTACGAGGGCGACGACGACCCCGAAAAGTGCAGCGCCCGGAAGCTCGCCCGGTTCGACCTGGCCGAGCTCCACCGGGCGACCCGCTCGACACCGCCGGGCATCGTCCTCAACCCCTTCGCCGAGCAGGCCCTCTCGCCGGCCGACGCGCCGACGGCCGGCGACGGCGCCCGCCACGAGCGGCTGGTCGCACTGGACTGCTCCTGGGAGACCGCCCGGCGGGAGGCGTTCGACCTCCAGGGCGTCCATCGGTCCCTCCCCTTCCTCGTCGCGGCCAACCCCGTCAACTACGGGACCCCGTTCCAGCTCACCACCGTCGAGGCCTTCGCCGGCGCGCTCTGTCTCCTGGGCGGGCGCGAGCACGCCGAGGACATCCTCTCGAAGTTCTCCTGGGGCCACACCTTCCTCGAACTCAACGAGGAACCCCTCGAACGGTACGCCCGGTGTGTGGACTCGGCCGAAGTCGTCGACGTACAGGACGACTATCTCGTCGAGGAGTGACCGGCGACCCGCCCCGCCATGGGTTCGAGCAGCCCCGCTTCGCAGGACGGACACGCGCGACGGGTGTGGGCCTCGAGTTCGTCGTCTATCCTCCTGGCACAAGTTGGACAGTACATGTATGAGAGTACCACGCCGGCGATAATGTAGTTATTCCATCAATTCTCAGGGCCAAAGCCGACGCCGATGCCCTGCGGGTCGGCCGGCGGCGCGAGCGGGCTGGCCGGCAGACCGACGGCCGCCTCGGGGTCGTTGTACCCACCCGGCGCGACGTCGTTGGGCGCGTCGGGGTAGCACAGCGACGCCAGCGCCTGGATGTGCTGGCGGCCGACGCCAAGTTCGAACTGGCCGCCGCCGTACAGCTGGATGCCCTCGCGCTCGCAGTAGGCTATGGTGTCGAGGACGGACTGAACGGAGCCACACCGGGACGGCTTCATGTTCAGCCAGTCGGGCTCGAAGGGCAGCGCCTCGATGCTCTCGACGCCGGTGATAGGCATATCCCAGGTGACCCGCGCCTCGCGGCCCTCAAAGACCGGCCGGGTCTCCTCGGTGAGCTTCGGGTCCTCAAGGAAGGCGTCGGGCACGGCGTCGGCGACCCGGCGATAGAAGTCGGCGTCCGGCTCGACGTCGACCTCGGTCCCCTCGTAGAGCCCCTTCAGGTCCAGGACCCGGATATCGTAGTCGGAGAGCGAGGCGAGCAGGGCGTCGTCCCAGTCGGGCGTCGGGTCCAGTTTGAACGCGAGGTCGTCGTGAATCTCGAGTAAGGCGTTGAGGCGGTCGGTCGTCGGCGGCTGGTCGCCGCCCGGGTTCGAGAGGCGCGTCGAGACCACGAAGTCGACGGGGTCGTACGCTTGGCCGAGTGCCTCGCCCAGGCTGGTATCGGCCTGTTTGAGCGCTAGATCCAGCGCCGCACTCTCGAACCCCCAGCGCCGGTAGTGGCGAAAGCGCTCCTCGTCCGGTGGTTCGGGCCGGATATCGGCGTCGGCGAGAGCATCGGAGACCGAATCGACGGTGTACTCGCCCGCGAGGTCGACGTCGTGGTCGGCGAGTGCGTGGTGGGCCTCGTTGGTGTAGGTCACGTCCTCGCCCCGGCCCGTCTCGCCTGCGCCGGAGAGGGCGATAGTGGTCGTCGCCCGGTCGAAGCCGCTGGAGGTCGCTCGTTCGTGCAGTTCGAAGGTGCAGTCCCGAACGGTGAGTTCCAGGTCGGCGATGCGGTCGTACATACGGTACCATTGCGTGTGGTACGTCTAATGTTTCCGACACAGTGTTGACCACGTAATCTTCAATACGAAACTCAAAGCTTAAACGCCCGGACGGGGAACCCACGTTCATGGCCAGTTTCGAGAACGCGTCAGACCGGATTCTGAATAAGCAGATTTGCATGCGATGTAACGCCCGCAACCCACAGCGCGCCAAGCAGTGCCGGAAGTGTGGCTACGGCAACCTCCGCCCGAAGGCCAAAGAGACCCGCAGCGCCTGATTCTCCCGGCACTCTTATCGCCCGCTAGGCCGGCTGTGCGACCAGCTTCTCCAGCCTGACCGTTGCGTGTGCCACGACCAGCTCCAGGAGCTTCCGGTCCTGTTCGTCGGTGACCGTCCCGCCCGTATCGACAGCGACCACGACCGTCGTGGTCTCGCCGCGCCCGGTGACGACAGCCGTCAGCACATCACTGACCGTCTCGCCTACGTCGACCGGCGGGCTGTCGGCGTGGGCAATCACGTCGCCGCGTGGGTCCTCCCGAACCGCGCGGGCCAGCTCCGCGACCCGCTCCGCGCTCACGGCTCTGACCGTATTCGAGAGCAGTTCGACCTCCTCGTCCCGGAGCCGCAACACGGCGGTCTCGTCGATGCCCGTCAGGGAGCTGATGGCCTCGGTGATATAGGCGGCGATGGCGTCGTCGCTCCCCGCCGACGCGATGGCCCGGCCGTAGTTGTTCACGTCGGCGGCCTTCCGGCCGAAGGCCTCGACGCGGTCGCGCTCGATTTCGAGTTCGTGGCGCCGGTTCCGGCTCCGGGCGTCGTACAGTCCCACGAGCACGCCGGTGAGCGCGCCGACGGTGAGGATATCGACCGTGAGGTAGGTGGCCCGGTCCAGCGAGCCCATCGTGACCTGCTGGCTAAAGAGGATGAGGGCGGCCACGGCGACGAAGGCGACCGTCGCGCCGGCGCCCCAGATGACGACCCGCGCCGCCGTCGTCTCGAAGGCGTCGTCGCGGGCCAGCCAGTAGCCCGCATAGACCAGCGCCAGGCCCATCGCGACGAACGGGAGTGCGTCGACCGCAATGGCGACCGGGATGTCCGTCTGCTGTATGGCATGAACGAGCTGGATGCCGGCGAGGACGAGCCCGGCAACGGCCAGCCCCAACCCGGCGAGTGTCCGCCGATGCATGCCATGTACTATCCACGAACCGAGTAGAAACTTACGGCGATATCGGCACGCTACTCGTCGGGATATTTTGGCTCGCGCCGCTGTGCTCGCTCCAGGGCCGTCTCGACGATACTGCGGACGTCCCCGTGGAAGACGCCGCCGTGGCCCGAGTACATCCCCTCGACGCCGTCGGGCATCCGGTCGAGCAGGTCCTGGATGCACTGTATCTCCCGCTCGCGGGACTGGCCCGGCCGGTCGGTCCGACCGAAGGAGCCCCCCTCGAAGGCGCCGTCGTCGTGGACGACCACGTCGCCCGAGAAGAGCGACTTCTCGGAGACCAGCGAGATGTGGTCGTCGGCGTGTCCCGGCGTGTACACCACCTCGCAGGTCTCATCGCCCACGAGGAGTTCGTCGCCGTCCGCCAGCGCGTGGTCCCGGCGGGGGTGCTCGGCGTAGGCGTACACCTCCGCGTCGAAGGCGTCCAGGACGGCGTCCAGTTGCTGGACGTGGTCGCCGTGCTGGTGGGTCAAAACGACCGCATCGAGGTGGTCGGTGTGGTCGCGGATGGCGTCGACGACGGCTCCCCAGGCCCCCGCGTCGACCAGCGTTGTCCGCTCGCCCAGCGCGAGGTAGGCGTTACAGGTGAACGTCTCTGCGTCGGCGGTGACGTTGTGGACCTCCATGGCTATGCTCAGTGGCGGGTCCCGCTTGAGTGTCTAGCCCTTGCTGCGAGAAACTGTGGTGAGTACGTTCGGAACGTGCCACTTGAGAGAGGCGCGGACGGCGCTGCGAACAGATAGAAAGCCCTCGGCTTTCCCAGTTCCTGCAGTTACTCACTCACCGAAAGCCCTCGACTGCTCGCCCTTTCAGTCCACCAGGGATTGCCTGCCCTCCCCCGAGTCGTGCGACGGAGCGCACTCCCGGCCGCGAAGCCGTTTCATCGGCTGAGCCGGGGAAGGGCAGGTCGGCCTGCGGTATCCTGGCGGACTGGAAGGGCGAACGCGCTCGGCACGGGTGCGCGGGCACTATCCGAGCGAAGCGAGGATATCCCGCACAGCCGTGCCGAGCGGGTGAGGGCTTCCAAGTGTTACAGAAAAGTAGCGGTGCTGTCACAGACTGTTGCTAGGGATGAGGGCTTCCAAGTGTTACAGAAAAGTAGCGGTGCTGTCACAGAGACTGTTGCTAGGGCGTCCAAGCGCTACAAAAGAGTCCAATGCTGGCACCACGAGCAAGCACTACCTTTAGCCACACCCCAATCCAAGCACGTCCATGCCATCAGTCACGGTCTGGAACGAATACATTCACGAGCGCGAGGACGACGCCGTCGCCGAGGTCTACCCCGACGGCATCCACGCGACCATCGCGACGGCACTGGACGAGCGGGGTCACGACACGCGGACGGCGACACTCCGGGAACCCGAACACGGCCTGACCGAGGCCGTACTCGCGGAGACCGACGTCCTGCTCTGGTGGGGGCACGCCGCCCACCACGAGGTCGAGGACGCTATCGTCGACCGGGTCGTCGAGCGCGTCCAGGAAGGGATGGGCCTCATCGTCCTCCACTCGGCGCACGCCTCGAAACCCTTCACCCGCCTGCTCGGGACGCCCTGTGACCTGACCTGGCGCGAGGGCGACGAGCGCGAGCGGCTCTGGATTACGGACCCCGGCCACCTCATCGCCGACGGGCTGGGTGACGCCATCGTCATCGAGGCGACCGAGACCTACGGCGAACCGTTCGGCATCCCGGAACCGGCCCGCCTCGTCTTCACCTCGTGGTTCGAGGGCGGCGAAGTGTTCCGTTCGGGGTGTTGTTACCGGCGCGGTCGGGGGAAGCTCTTTTATTTCCGCCCCGGCCACGAGACCTACCCCATCTACCACCGCGAGGATATCCAGCAGGTACTCGACAACGCCGTCCGCTGGGCCGCGCCAAGCGTTGGCGCCGACGCCCACGGCGGCAACCGGAACGTCGAGGCCCCCGAGTCGGGATAATCGGTCCACTCGATATAATCGGTCCTTACTTTCGCGTGCGTGATGCGTGCGCACACGTGGATGCCGTCGGGCGGATTCGCCGAGTGATTTTTCACCATGAACCTCATAGTTGTACATGCAATGGGGTTCGGGAGCTACGACGAGTCGGAACAAGAGAACCAGGAGTACGATACGGATTTCGACGACGACGATGGGCTCGACACTGAGGGGGACGCCCATCAAGGGGACGTCGAATTCGAGTTCACCGCGTCGAACGACGAACTGCTCGACCGGCTAAAAGACATCAAGGAGGACGAAAAGACCAATACGTGAAACCGGGGCGGCGCGCACTGGGTATCGCAACGTCGGACCGCGACCAACTGAGTCATCTCGCCGGCGCTGTCGTCCGCGCGGACCGGGCGGTCGATGGCTTCGAGTTCGGGACCTGCACCGTCGGCGGGAGCGACGCGACGGCCGCCGTCTGTGAATTGTTCGACCGGCTGGGACGGGAAGACCTGGGCTACGTGTTTCTGGCCGGCATCGCACCGGCGTGGTTCAACCTCTTTGACCTCCACGCCATCGGCGACCACACCGGCCTGCCGACGCTGTCGATAGCGTTCGAGGCCTCGCCCGGCCTCGGCGACGCGATTCGTGATGGCTTCGACAGCGACGCGGCCGTCAAAGAGCGCCTGTCGACCTACCGCGCCCAGCCCGACCGCCGCGAACTGTCGGTCAACGACGAGACGGTGTTCGTCCGTAGCGTCGGCCTCGACCCGGACGAGGCCGACGAGGTCGTGCGAGCGTACACGCCCGCCGGCGGCCGGCCGGAGCCGCTCCGGGTGGCCCGGCTGGCGGCACGGGCTGTGGGCGAGCAGTTGGCGTTTCCGAGGTATTGATACCGTCCAGCCCCAACCGACGGGCATGAGCAACATGGACGGACTCACCGTGACCGACTGCCAGCGCTGCGAGGCGCTGTGTGCGTCGCGCTCGCAAATCGTCAACGGCGTCGGTCCGGCCGAGGCCGACCTGCTGTTCGTCGGCGAGGCCCCCGGCGCCAACGAGGACGAGCGGGGCGAGCCCTTCGTCGGCCGCAGCGGTGACGTCCTCGACGAGACGCTTCACGAGGTCGGGCTGGACCGGGGCGACGTTCGCATCACCAACTGTGTGCGCTGTCGCCCGCCGGACAATCGCGACCCGCATACGGCGGAACTGGCGAACTGCCGGGGCTACCTCGAAACCGAAATCGAGCGCGTCGACCCCGAACTCGTCGTCACGCTGGGGAAGGTCCCCGGCGAGCACCTGCTGGAGCGGGACGTAGCCGTCACGGGCGAGGCCGGCGACGTGACGGATATGACCGTCGGCGGGACCCCCCAGCCGGTGATGATATGCGTCCATCCGGCCGCGACGCTGTACGACCCCAGCCAGAAGGAGACGTTCCGGTCGACGCTGGAGAAGGCCGTGGCGTTCACCGACAGCGAGAGCGGGCAGAAGCGGCTAGGCGACTATTAGTTTCGGCTACTGGAGTAAAGGCGTTGGCGAGTCTCCGGTGTACGAACAGCCAGAAAGTCCCCGAAGACGCTACGCGTCTTCTGACCCTCGCGTAGCCGCAGGCTCCGCTCAGTCCCACCCAGCGCTGTTTGGCAAACCGGCAACGGGTGGACTGAAAGGGGCGGCGGGCTGAACGAAGGCAGGCGACGTAAGCACGCGAACGGAGTGAGCGCACAGCGAGCCTCCCGAGTTCAGCGCTACACCCGAAACACACCCACCGACTGCTAGCCGCAAGACCTGTCCGAAGGGGAAGTCACTTAGCCGGCCTTGGCGTAACATGGCGTATGAACGCCAGACAGACCACCGCAGAGGTGGTCGTCGTCGACTACGGGCTGGGGAATCTCCGGAGCGTGACCCGTGGCCTCGAACGCGCGGGAGCGGGCGTGACCCTCTCCTCGGACCCCGGGGACATCGCGGCCGCCGACGGTATCGTCCTGCCCGGTGTCGGGGCCTTCTCCGAGGGGATGGACAACGCCGGCCCCTTCCGCGACGTGTTAGAGGAGGAGGCGGAAGCCGGCACGCCCCTCTTTGGCATCTGCCTGGGCATGCAGATGCTGCTGACGACGAGCGAGGAGGCCGACCACGCGGGCCAGGGCGACGCCGAAGGGCTGGACCTCATCCCCGGCAAGAACATCCGCTTTTCCCGTGACCGGACGGTCCCACATATGGGCTGGAACGAACTCGACGTCCGGCGAGACCACCCGCTGGTCGAGGGTATCGACAGCGTGGAGTCGAAGGCCCCACGGGCAGACGGGACCGGCGGTTCCGTCGACGGGGAGTACGCCTACTTCGTCCACTCCTACTACGCCGTCCCCGACGACGAGCGGGCGGTCGTCGCCACCACCGACTACGGGACCGACTTCGCCTCCATCGTCGCCAACGAAGCGGGCAACGTCTTCGGGACCCAGTTCCACCCGGAGAAGTCCGGCGAGACCGGACTGCGGATTCTGCGGAACTACGTGGACTACTGCGTCGACCAGCGGTAGCGGAAGGCTATATGGAGTGCGAATCCGCGACGGGGTTGGATTCTTGTATCGGCCGGGAGTGACCGCAAGTATGACATCCGACGCCGACCGGGTAGTACTGATAACTGGCGCCGGCGGCGGCATCGGAGCCGAAACGGCGCTGACCTTCACAGAGGAGGGCTGGACCGTCTACGCGACCGACGTGGCGACGCCGCTGCCCGACCGGGTGAGCGAGCGCTGTCGGACGCGGGCACTCGACGTGACCAGCGACGAGCAGTGTCAGGCCGTCGTCGACGAGATTCGCGAGGCGGCCGACGGCATCGACTGTCTGGTCAACAACGCCGGCTACGCCGCGCCCGGGCCAGTGGAAGACATCGAGACTGAGACCGCTCGCGACGTCTTCGACGTCCTCGCCCACGGCCCACATCGGCTCGCGACCGCGGTCCTGCCGGAGATGCGCCGGACCGGGGGCCGCATCGTCAACGTCTCCAGCGTGCTCGGGCGGAGCGCGTATCCGGGGATGGGGGCCTACTGCGGCGGGAAAGCCGCGCTGTCGGCGATGACTGACTCGCTCCGGATGGAACTGGCCGGCAATCCAGCCGTCCACGTCGCGCTCGTCGAGCCGGCGTGGGTCGAGACCGACTTCGCGGAGAACGCGCGCTCGAAGCTCCCCGAGGAGCGCACGCCCGACTACGGCGCGACCTACGAGGCGCTCGAAGAGGGCTGGGGACTCGAAAGCGGGCCGCTGGCCGCCTCGCCCGAGGCCGTCGCGGCGACGATTCTCGACGCGGCGACGGACGACGACCCCGACGCTCGCTATCCGGTCGGCCGGCTCGCGCAGTTCGCCCAGTGGACCGAGTGGCTGCCGCCACGGGTCGCCGACCCGATTCAGCTCGGGTTCGGGCGCTTGAGCACCCGGCTGAACAGGTGGCTCTGATGAGCCGCGTCACGCTCTCGACGGGCCAGACAGTGACGGTGCCACTGGAGACGGCGGCGACGGTGACGGGTCTCGTGCTCCCCGCCGACAGCGACGCCGTCGCCGAGTTGCTCCCCGGCGGGCTCGAGCCGGTCCGCGTCACCCCGAACCGGGGCGTTGTCACCGTGATGGCCGTCGAGTACCACCGTATCGGCGACGACGCGATGGGCCCCTACGACGAACTCGCCGTGGTACTCGCGTCGACGCCACGGCCGTCCCGCCCGCTGGCCCCGCTGGCGACCGGCGACTACGGCGGCTACGTCCACTCGCTGCCGGTCACCACGGAGCCCGCCCGCGCGCTGGGCGACGAAGTGTGGGGGCTCCCAAAGACGGTCGCCCGCATCAGCCACCACGACGAAGCGGGCCGCCGGACGACCAGCGTCGTCGAGGACGGCGACCACGTCCTGACGGTGGAAATCCCACGCCCGCGAACCTGGCCCGCCGCCCACGGGACGACCAGCTACGCCGTCCGGGACGGCCGGCTCGAACAGTTTAGCCTCGACACGGACGGCCGCTTCGGCGTTCGCCCGCTATCGAACGATTTCGACGTGATGGTCGGCTACCACGACCGCTCGGCCACGCTTTTGGACCTCGACCTCGGCGACCGCGCCCTCGCACAGGTTGCCTTCGAGGGGACCGTAACCTACGGCGCCGGGCGGCCGGTGGCGTGAGGACAGAAGGGGGCGGCGGCGCAGTTTTCGGTCGCGGTGGCCCCAAAGCGCGTTTCATCGCGCGAACCCCCGCAGTAAAAAGTGGGGTCCTAGAGAAAGTCCCGAACGTCCGAGTACCACATGTCGTGGTGGTCGACGGCGCCGATGGCGTCGGCGATTCGGACGGCGATGGCGTGCCAGCACAGCTGCTCGGGGTCCTCGCGGTCCAGGTTGTACTCGGCGTCGGCACAGTCACACTGGCCGTCCTCGACGATATACTCGTCCTCGTAGCCGACGACGACGGTGAAATCCCGATACCCCTTCACACGGCTCTCGCCGACGGCCTCGATGGCTCGGCGCCCCCGGTCGCCGTGGACGTCGACGATAGCCGTCACTGCGTCGGGGGAAAGCTCCCCGGCGTCCGCTAATCGGGCTACCCACTCCTCGACGGCGGTCACACACCCGCTACGGATAGCCCCGACAAAACAGCGTCGGCTTCAGGAAGGGGACGAGTCACTCACCGCTCGCGGTTCGTTCATTCTTTCGACACTAGCGGGCCTTCGAACGACTTAACGGCCGTCGCGGCCAGGCTCGGATATGCGCGTCAGTGAAGGCCAGGTGACAGTCACGGTCCCCGAGCAGCCAGAGGCGGGGAAGGGAAGTGGGGTGTTTTTCAATCCCGTCCAGGAGCTGAACCGGGACCTGACCGTGGCGACGCTGCGGGCCTACCGCGAGCGGACGCCGGGTGTGGAGTCGTATCTCGACGCCACGGCGGCCAGCGGCATCCGCGGGGTCCGAGCGGCGGCCGACGGCTGGGAGACGAGCCTGTGTGACGTCGACGACGAGGCGGTCGCGCTCTGCCGAGAGAACCTCGAGGCGAACGACCTGGCGGGCGAGGTCCACCACGAGAACGCTAACGTCCTCATGCACAGCGAGGCGTTCGACGTGGTCGACCTGGACCCCTTCGGCACGCCGATTCCGTTCGCCGACGCGGCGGTTCAGGGGACCAAACACCTGCTCTGTGTCACCGCCACCGACACCGCGCCGCTGTGTGGCGCCCACTTCGAGAGCGGCGTCCGGAGCTACGGCGCGGTCCCCCGGAACACGGAGTTCCACGCCGAGATGGGGCTGCGGGTCCTGCTGTCGGCGATGGTCAGGACCGCCGCCCGCTACGACATCGCCGCCCGACCAATCCTGAGCCACGCGAGCAGTCACTACGTTCGGACCTACCTGGAGTTCGACCACGGCGCGACAGTCGCCAACGACTGCATCGACGACCTGGGCCACGTCTACTACTGCCAGCGCTGTCTCTGGCGCGAGTCCGAACGGGGCCTCATCGCTGACGCCCCGGAGGCCTGCCCCCACTGCGGGGAACACGTCCAGGCCGCCGGCCCCATCTGGCTGGCCCGGAGCTGTGAGCCCGACTTCGTCCGGTCGGTCACCCAGTGGGTCACCGAGGAGATGGGCACTGCAGAGAAGGCCCGCGAGCTGTGTGACACGCTCGCGAGCGAACTCGACACGCCGACCCACTACGACCACCATCGCCTCTGCAAGCGGTGGGGCCGGGGGGCCGAGGCGATGGACACGTTCATCGGGAAACTCCGTGCGGCGGGCTTTTCGGCCTCGCGTACCCACTATGGCGGAACGACGGTCAAGACCGACGCCGACGTGGTCGAGATTCGCGAGGTGACTGCGGAGTAATCCTCAAATTCTCCGCTTGAGATGGCTCGTTATCTATGAGCAACACCGACGAACTCCCTGGCTGGGACGACATCGACGTCGACGGCGACCAGGAGGCCCAGCTGCTCGGCGAGTGGGACGCATGTAACGCAACATGTATCACGAGAGAGGTTGTACTGTCAGGTATGGCAACCGAAGAAGCTCCCGAGGAAACGAAGGTCAGCGACCGGGGAATGGTGACGATTCCGGCGTCCCTTCGCCGGCGTCTCGACATCGAGCCCGGCGACAAACTTCGGTGGGACACCGACGAAGAGGGGAACCTCTCCGTTGAAGTCGTGAAGCAACGCTACGGTGCTTTCGACGACTTCGAGCCGGTCTCGATGGGTGGCGGAGGGTCTGAGACGCACGACCTCGCCGGCCATGAGGACGACCCCGCGTTCACAGAGCACAACTGATGGCGGTCGCTGTTGTCGATACTGGCGTTCTCGTAGGAACGGCAGACGCCGATGATGAGCACCACGACACCGCCATGGAGATCGTCCGTGGGATGGATCACGGCGACCTGCCGACCGCCCGAGTGACCAACTACATCGCACTCGAAACGCTGAACTGGATACACAACCGGAGACGTCACGAAAAGGCTGTAGAGACGTACGAACGACTGAACCAGTCCGCTGGCTTCGAGATACTCCACGCGGCACAGAAGGACTTCACCAGCGCCCTGACGCTGTTCCAGACCTGCGACAGCCTGTCGTTCGGAGACGCAACTATCGCCGCGTACATGAAACGAGAGAACATCGAGCACTTGTACTCTTTCGATGACGACTTCGACACACTCGACGGCATCAAGCGCCTCAACGCAGCAGTAGACCCATATAACTAAACTTATCCGAGAAGTCATTGAGGACAATCACGTCGGCAGCGGAACGCGTCGACCGACCGTCAGCGCTCGGTCGACCTGCTGCGCCGTTCCCGGACCGCCTCGAGGAGCGAGTAGGCTAGTAGATACACCGGCCGGAGGAAGTAGTTCAGCATCCCGGCCAACCCGACGAGACCGCCAAGCGCCTGGAGTTCCTCGGCCGACGCGGCCGGCTCTAGCAGAACGGCCAGTGCCGCAAGCGCCGGGGCCAGCCACAGCGTCGACAGCAGGCTGTCGACATCGATACCCAGCACCCGCCCCCCGTCGGCGTCGGGGCGGGTGTAGTACAGCCCGGCCGACAGTGCGAGCAAGAAGAGGAGGAGCGCCGGGGAGGCCGGAATCCCGGCGAGACCGAGTGCGAGCAGCGTGCCGGCGGCGACGAGACACAGCGCGGTCACCTGCATCGTCCCCGTCCGTATCGCCGTCTCCATAGACGGAGGTCGGGATGGCGAACCATAATACCTACGCGGTAGGGTACGGAACGCCGGGATACCGCTGCCGTCGCGGAGCTATATGTGGTGGCCGTTCAACACTCGACTGTGAACCGGAACTACACCGTCGCCGTGGGTCGGGACTTCGTCGGTGCCGTCCGGACCCAGCAGGTCTCCTTTCTCGCTGCCAGTATCGCCTACTACATGTTCGTCTCGCTGTTGCCGCTATTACTCCTGGGGCTGGCCGTCGCGACTTTCTTCGGCGGTTCGGCCTTCGCGGACGAGGTCGTCGCGGCCGTCGGCGAGGCGCTGGCGCCACAGGCGGCGCCGTTGCTTGAGGGGGCGCTGACGAACGCGAGCGGGCGGGGCGGGGCGACGATTGCCAGTCTCGTCGTGATGGTCTGGGGGGCGCTGAAGGTGTTCCGGGGCGTCGATACGGCGTTTTCGCGCATCTACGGGACCGGGGATACCGACTCGTTTCTGAACAGCGTCGTCGACGCGGGCGCGGCGCTGGGCGGTATCGGGCTCGCACTCGTCGGGTTCACCGTCGTCGGCTCGCTGGGTGCCCTCTTCGGCGCCAGCGTCGCGCTGGGCGGGCTGGTACTCGCCCCAATCCTCGTCGTCGCCTTCCTCCCGCTGTACTATCTCTTTCCCGACACGGAGACGACGGTCCGGGCGGTGCTTCCGGGCACGGTGTTTGCGGCCGTCGGGTGGACGCTACTGGCGACGCTCTTCAGCCTCTATACCTCTGTCGCCGGCGGATTCCAGCTCTACGGCGTCATCGGTGGGGTGTTGCTACTGGTGACGTGGTTCTACTTTGCTGGCCAGCTCCTGCTGCTTGGTGCCGTACTAAACGCCGTCTTGAGTGGCGGAGCGGACCGGCAATTACAACAGGAGTCCCTTCGACTGTCCGACAAAGCGATGACCGAAGATGCCGACAGCGAGACGGCCCCGCCCACGGAGGCCGGGGGGGTCGACGACCTGGCCGACGAAGAACTCGAACAGCTACGCGAGGAGTTCGAGGCGTTCCGTGACGACGTGGAGGACCGGACGCTCCACCGTGATGACGTCGAAAGCGACCTCAAGCAGTACGTCCGCCGGCGGATGCGGCGGGGCCACGCCCGGGGCTGGGGCCCCTATCTCGTCTTGCTGTACGGGACCGTTATGACGCTGGGCGCGTTCTACTATCTCCGGAGCATCTGGGCGGTGCTGGCGATGCTCGTCGTCTGGCTGTCGACGCTTGGGCTCTACGTCGTGATGGTCGTCGTCGGCCTGGGCATCCGCGTCACCGGCCTGCCGGGTATCGCGCTCGATACGGTGCGCAACTGGCGTGGATGAGTCGCGGCGTCGGCGTCGCGGAGTTCCTCACGGAGCTTCCCACCGCCGTCGTCGTCGGCTTCGCGGTCATCACTCAACTCGGTGACTTCTGGTTCGTCTCGACGGCGAGCGTGCTGGCCTACTGGCTGGGCTCGGCCACGCCCGTCGTCGGGCGTGGACTGAGCCGCGAGCGGGCGGCGATGGTCGTCGGACTGGTCGTCACCGCCGCCGCCGTCACCCTCACGCTGAAGAGCATCTTCGCGTTCCCGCGACCGCCCGCCGACGAGATAGTGGCTGCGGCCGCCGGGCTTCCCTGGCCAGTCCGCCCCTTCTATGAGTCGGTCGTCACCGGTCGCGGTTACGGTTTCCCGAGCGGGCACGCGACGACGGCGGTGCTCGTCTGGGGCGGGTTCGCGTGGGCGCTGCGGGTCGGCCGGGCGCGACAGCGTTACGCGGTCGCCGGGGCCGTCGTCGCAGTCATCTCGCTCGCGCGGCTCGTACTGGGCGTACACTATCTGATCGACGTGGTCGTCGGTACCACCATCGCTACCGCCGTCCTCTGGGTCGCGCTCGCGAAGCTCCGGACGCCGACGCGGCTGTTCGCGTTCACGACGGTCGTGGCCGCTGTCGGCGTCGCCGTCGGCGGTCTCACCCGCGACACCGCCGGGGCCGTCGGGCTCGCCGTCGGCGGGCTCCTCACGATGTGGGCGCTCGATGGGATGCCGGCACCGACCCGCCGTGGCGGCGCCGCCACGGCCGTACTCGGGGCCGTCTCACTTGGCACGCTCGCTGCAGTTATCGTACACCTGACCCCGCCGGACGTCGTGGTCGGCGTTCTCGCGGCCGTCGGCATGGGGATGGTGCTGGCGCTGCCGCTGGTCGGTGAGCGCGTCGCCGAAAAAAGCGGGCGTGGTAACGGCAGTTAGAACTTCTCGAGGTACCGCTCGATTTCCCACTCGGAGACGGAAACCAGATACTCCGTGTGCTCCTGGGTCTTGGCCTCGACGAAGTTCTCGAAGACGTGCTCGCCCAGCGCGTTGCTGATGACTTCGTCCGATTCGAGTTCTTCGATGGCCTCGCCGAGGTTCTCGGGCAGCGTGGAGATGCCGTACTCCTCGCGCTTTGCCTCGTCGAACTCGTAGATGTTCTCCCGAATCGGGTCCTGACAGTCGAGGTCGCGCTCGATGCCGTCCAGCCCGGCGTGGATGAGCGCCGCGAAGGCGAGATACGGGTTACAGGACGGGTCGGGGAAGCGGGCCTCGATTCGCGCGGCGGCCGGCGTGCGGGCGGCCGGCTTGCGGATGAGCGCCGAGCGGTTCCGGTCGGACCAGGCGACGTAGACGGGCGCCTCGTAGCCGGGGACCAGTCGCTTGTAGGAGTTCACCGTCGGGTTGGTGACCGCCGCGATGGCGGGTGCGTGGTCGAGGATGCCCGCGATGTAGGACTGGGCCGTATCCGAGAGGCCGAACTGACCGTCCTCGTCGTAGAAGGCGTTCTCGCCGTCCTTGAACAGCGACATGTGGGTGTGCATACCCGAGCCGTTGATGCGCGGGACGGGCTTTGGCATGAACGTCGCGTGCAGGTCGTGCTGGGCCGCGATGGCGCGAACGACCGACCGGAAGGTGGCGACGTTGTCGGCCGTGGTCAGGGCGTCGTCGTAGGTGAAGTTGATTTCGTGTTGGCCCTGGGCGACCTCGTGGTGGGACGCTTCGATGTCGAAGCCCATGTCCTCGAGGCCGTAGATGATGTCACGGCGCACGTCGCTGGCGAGGTCCTTCGGCGCGAGGTCGAAGTACCCACCCTTGTCACCGAACTCCGTCGTGGCGTTGCCGTCCTCGTCCTCCTTGAACAGGAAGAACTCCGGCTCGGGAGCGGCATTGACTTCAAAGCCCATCTCCTCGGCACGGTCGACGGCGTTTTTGAGAACGCGTCGCGGGTCGCCCTCGAAGGGCTCGCCGGTCGAGGTGTCGATGACGTCACAGATGAGTCGAGCGCTGGACCCACCTTCGACGTCTTCGCGCCACGGCAGGACGGCAAAGGTCGACGGGTCCGGGTCCAGACGCATGTCGGACTCCTGGATGCGGACGAAGCCGTTGATAGAGGAGCCGTCGAAGTAGATGCCCTCCGTGAATGCTTTTTCGGCCTGTTCGGCCGTGATCGAGACGTTCTTGATTGTACCGAGAATGTCTGTGAACTGAAGGCGGAGGAAGTCGACGTTCTTCTCTTCGATTTCGTCGAGTACCTCTTCTGCCTCAGCGGAAAGTTCGCTTGTCATGCTTGGACACCGGGAAGGAACACTGCTACTACTAAAACCCTGCCGTTATGCGCAAGGATTTCGGCCTGCTCGGGTGCATTTGGACATTCGTAAAATTCTAAACCCCCGCTACCGTGAGTGGATGTAATGACGTATGAAAATCTCGACCGCAAGTTAGTGAATGCCCTTTTGGGGGATGGCCGTGCCAGCCTTCGCAGCCTCGGTGAGGACCTCGACGTGTCGGTCACCACCGTCTCGAATCACCTCTCGGACCTCGAGGACGAGGGCATCATCAACGGCTACACCCCCAAGGTCGACTACGACGCGCTGGGGTACGACGTCACAGCCATCATCCAGCTCAAAGTGGAGGGGTCCTCGCTCCCCGAAGTGACCGAGAGCCTCAAAGAGCACAAGCAGATGATATCGGTGTACGAGGTCACCGGCGACTACGACATCATCGCCGTCGGCAAGTTCACCGACACCGACGGGATGAACGCCCAGATAAAGGAGCTGCTCACCGACCCCGAAATCAACGAGTCCAACACCTCCGTCGTGCTCAACACGGCGAGCGAACACGAGCAGTTCGATCTGGAGTCGGAGTAGCGCGCCAGCCGACAAGACGGGACCTGAGCGGCCCTCTCACCCACGATGGAACTCGATGGCCGCGCCCTGACCGAAGCCGACGCATTCGGTCGCCAGTCCCAGTTCTGCGTTTCGGCGGTTCATCTCGTGGACCAGCGTCACCGGGAGCCGCGCGCCCGAGGCCCCGAGCGGGTGGCCGATGGCGATGGCGCCGCCGTTGACGTTGAAACTCTCGTCGTCGAAACCCAGTTCGCGCTGGCAGTAGACGGTCTGGGCGGCAAAGGCCTCGTTGAGTTCCACGAGGTCGTACTCCCCGGGGTCTCGGCCGGTCCGCTCGGCCAGCGCCCGGACGGCGGGTACGGGACCGATACCCATCACCGTCGGGTCGACGCCGACGACCTCGTGGGCCCCGATTTCGGCGAGGACGTCCAGCCCGTTGTCCTCGGCGAACTCACGGCTGGTGACCAGGAGTCCCGCAGCACCGTCAGAGACCTGTGAGGCGTTTCCGGGGGTGACTGTCCCGTCGGATTCGAACACCGTCGGGAGGCCCGCGAGCGTTGCCAGGGAGGTGTCCCGGCGGATGCCCTCGTCCTCGGTGACGGTTCTCTCGGCCTTGACGGCTTCGCCGTCTGCTCGTTGTGTCTCCGACGCAACGCCGGTTTCGATGGGGACGAGTTCGTCGTCGAAGCGGCCCGAATCGGTCGCGTCGGCGGCCCGCTCGTGGCTCCGGAGCGCGTACTCGTCCTGGCGCTCCCGGCTCACGTCGTGCTCTTTGGCCACTTTCTCGGCGGTCATCCCCATCTGGAGCTCGCCGATGTTGTACTCCTCGGCTAGTCCCGGGTGGATGTTGTGGGTGTTCTCGCCCATCGGGACCCGCGACATCGACTCGACGCCGCCAGCGACCAGCACCTCGCGCTGGCCGGCGGCGACTGCGTCGGCGGCCCGCATCAGCGCCTCCGCCGAGGAGGCACACCAGCGGTTGACTGTCGAACCGGGGACGCTTTCCCCCAGGTCCGACAGCAGCGAGACCACTCTCGCCATGTTATTGCCCTGCTCGCCGCGTTGCTGAGCACACCCCCACAGCAAGTCGTCGACGGCGTCGGGGTCGAGACCCGTGCGGTCTAACAGTTCGTTCACGAGCGGAATCGAGAGGTCCTCGCTGCGCACAGCCGAGAGCGCCCCGTCCTCTTTTCCCTGGGGGGTCCGGACGGCGCCGACAATAACCGGTGTTTTCATGGCCGCCCCGACGACCGCGCTCGTGTTAAAGCCTCACAAACTCCCGGCCACGGAGGACGGGTTGTCGACCCGCCTCACTCGGTCTCAATGTCGCCATCGAAGCCGGGCGGGACCGGTGTGTTTGTAGCCGGTCCAGGCTGTCATATAACTTCAGCAGTTACTGTAGGTATCTAGTAATTTTCTGGCCCGGGCCGGCGACACGCTTCGAGTCACTTATGCCCGTCCCGAGGTAATCTGCGTGGGAATGAGCAATCCGGAACTGGACGTCGTGGAGTTTCTGCTGACGACGACTATCTACAGCGAGCGGCGGGACCTCGACCCTGATGACCTGCCGCCGGCCTACCGGGCGGTGTTCTGGAGCGACGGCGACATCGAGCGGCCGCTGTCGGCGACGACGTCGACCGCGCGGGAAGCTACCGGCGTAGAGCGGCCCTGGAGCGCCGTCTCCGGGTTGATGTTCACCGACCGAGACGACTTCTCGGGAACCATTTCCCTGACCGACCGCGATATCGCCGAGGAGTGGTTCTTGGAGCGGGCCGACGCGGCCACCATCGAGGCGAACCCGGTGCTCGCGGCCGAGTACGGCGACGAGTACGACGTCGACCACGACGCCGCCCGCGAGAGGAATCGACCCGCACGTGCCGACCGCGCCTTCATCGACGCGATGCTCGAGGACGCCTTCGACAGCGAGGACGAGGACGACGAGGAGATGCTCGACCTCGTGGACGTCCGCGCCCCGGCCGAGGTGGAGACGACGCTGCAGGACCTCGTCCTCACCCCCGACCAGGAGGGCGAGATACAGAAAATCGTCAAGGCCATCGAACACCGCGACTACCTGGCCCGTATCGGGTTGCGGGAAATCGGCAAGCTCCTCTTTGTCGGCCCGCCGGGCACCGGGAAGACGAGCGTCGCCCGCGCGCTGGCCCACGACCTCGACCTCCCCTTCGTCGAGGTGAAACTGTCGATGATTACGAGCCAGTATCTCGGCGAGACGGCCAAGAACGTCGAGAAGGTCTTCGAGGTGGCAAAGCGACTCTCGCCGTGTATCCTCTTTATGGACGAGTTCGACTTCGTCGCCAAGACGCGCTCCTCGGACGAACACGCCGCCATCAAGCGCGCGGTCAACACGCTGTTGAAGAGCATCGACGAAATCTCCCTTATTCAGGACGAGGTGTTGCTCATCGGCGCGACGAACCACCCCGACCAGCTCGACGCGGCGGCCTGGCGCCGCTTCGACGAAATCGTCAACTTCCCCAAGCCCGACCGTGGGATGCGCGCGGACATCCTCCGCATCGTCACCCGGCAGATGGACATCACCGACTTCGACCCGGACACGCTGGCCGAACTCACCGAGGGCCTGACCGGCAGCGACCTCCGGATGGTGTTGCGCGAAGCCGTCCTGGAGGCGCTGACCGAGGAGCGCACCACGCTCACACAGGACGACCTCGAGGACGCCATCAAGGACTTCGAGGAGCGCGACAACCTGAAGAACATGGACATGATTGACGGCGACCACGACGCGCTGGTCGCGGGCGGGGACTTCACCGACGAGAGCGCGGACGCGGCCTCCGACGGCGGTCACGACCACTCACACGACTAGCGAGACCGACCGAAGGGAGGCGTGGTTTATCGTCTCGGTTGGGCGAGCTGGCGACGGACACGTAGTGCCGAAACGCGGGACTTAGGGGGCTTCCGAGCGGAACTGTAGTCGATGGAGGTCACGCTCCTGGGCACCGGCGACACGACCGGCACACCGACCATCGCTTGTGACTGTGACACGTGTGAGCGCGCCCGCGACCCGGACGCGGCACTGCGCGAGCGCCTGGCCGACCGGGGCGTGGACGCCACCGACGGCGTCGAGCGGTCGCGATTCTCGGTGTACGTCACGAACGATACGACCGGCGAGTCGCTGCTCGTCGACGTCAGCCCCGATTTCCGCCACCAGTTTCTGCGAGCGGGGGTCCCGTTGCCCGACGCCGCCGTCGTTACCCACGTCCACTTCGACCATCTGGACGGCCTGGGCAACGCCTACCGGCTGTTCGACGACCTGCCGGTACACGCGGCCGACGAGACCGACCCCGTCACCGGCGAGAGCGTCGCCGAAGCCATCGGGAGCCGCTATGACTACCTCGACACCGTCTCGGTCCACCCACACACGCCCTCCGAGCCCTTCGAGGTAGCCGGCTTCGAGGTGACGCTCGTCCCCGTGACTCACCCGCCGCTGTTGTGTTACGGCCTGCGCATCGAGGAGCCCGATAGCGGTGCCGTCCTCGCGATGTCGGGGGACACCTGCTACGAGGTGCCCGACCGCTCCCGGGAGGCCTTGTCGGGCGCCGACCTGGCGCTGGTCGAGGGGCTGGTTCACGCAGAGGCCTGCGAGTTCCACCCGAAGGGCGGCGCCCACCACGATGACGAGGGCGTCCCCCGGACCTTCGGCACGAAACACATGACGCTCTCGGGCGCTCGGGACTTTGCCGCCGACATCGAAGCTGCGGACTACCGCATCGTCCACACGGCCCACTTCGTTCCGGCCGACCGGGCCTTCGACGACGACATCGCCGTCGACGGCGAGCGCTTCTCGCTGTGAGCCCCGCTCACGAACTGAGGTGCCCCGGACACCTTTGTACGATGCATGTGTACTGTGCCCAATGGAACGGCGTGGCATCGCGGAGGCGGGTGGCGCGGCGCTCGGAAGCGCCGTACTCGCTATCGGCCTCGCGTTCGGCATCGCCATCGCCGCTGCGGCCAACTACCGGGCTCGGACCGGCCACGCCGACGCCGTCGAGGCGGAGTAGCCGCCGCTCTCACCGGAACCGGTCCAGCCCCGACTGACGGCGCCCGAACCCGTCGGGGTCCGACTCCCACGGCGAGCGCTCGGTCCTGAGCGCGTCGGTGTCGACCGACGCCGGCTCGCTCGCCTCGTACCCGCCACACTCGCTGCCACACTCCTCGCTTGCCCGGACGGGCCGCCCCTTCCACGCACACTGTGGCAGGCCCGCGTCATCGGGCGAACACTCGGCACACGCCGGATAGTCGAATGTACGCCACCCCTTCGCGTAGGCGCGTTCGGCCAGCCTGGTCCGGGCGCCCGCAATCTCGCCCGCAGTCACCGGACGCACGTCGGTTCGGCTGGGGTGGCCCTCGATGCGCTCGATGCCGGGCCCGTCGGTCGGGAGTCGGGTCGGCTCCCGGACTACCTCGCGCTCGCCGCTGTCGGGGTCGAACCGCCAGACGCCGACTTCCTCGGGGATGCGGTTGAGGTGGGCGCGGGTGACGTAATCGGCCGTCGCCAGCACCACCTCGTCGACCAGCGCCAGCGACACGTCGGTCCGTAACTGGGTTTCGAGGTCGCCCGGTCTGTCGAGGTCGGGCTTGTTCTCGACGGCGGTGAGACACTCTACCCAGTCCGGATAGCGGGCGGTCTGGCGAACGTAGGTCCGGCCGCCGCGCCGTTCACGCTCGAAAAAGCCCCGCTCGACGGCGAGTTCGACGGCTCGCTCGGCCCGCTCGGGGTGGCAATCGAAGGCGTTCTTCCAGTAGCGGGCCCGGCCCGTCCCCACGTCGGCCTCGATGGCCGCCGCCGGGATTCGCTCGGGGGTGATGGCGGCCCGCGCCGGGATATCGCCCTCGACGACGACGGTATCGAGGATGCGCCGGCCGTGGACGTGACCGCCCAGTTGGCGACTCACCAGCCGCTCGCCGCCCTCGAGGGCCACACACAACGCCAGCTCGAACCCGAACTCACGCACGCCCCGAAGGAAGGCACTGGTTCGACAAAAGCCGTGCGCTCGCCGGGCTGTGTTGGCCGCCCTCCCGGCGGGAGCTGGCCGCGAGCAGTCGGCCCGACTGCGGGTCGAAACAGTAGGTTTATCAGTCACACGTGGCGAATCTCCACCAAGATTACTCCCGAGATGACATCAAACAACCAACCGGAGGTGAACATCGGACTCGTCGGCCACGTTGACCACGGGAAAACCACCCTGGTACAGGCGCTGTCCGGCGAATGGACCGACCAGCACTCCGAAGAGATGAAGCGCGGAATCTCTATCCGGCTCGGCTACGCCGACGCCACCTTCCGTCGCTGTCCCGAGGAGGACGAGCCCGAGGCGTTCACCGTCTCCAAACGCTGTGCGGACCACGACGTCGACACCGACCACCTCCGGACGGTGTCGTTCGTCGACGCCCCCGGTCACGAGACGCTGATGGCGACGATGCTGTCCGGCGCGGCCATCATGGACGGCGCCGTGCTCGTGGTCTCGGCCACCGAACCCGTTCCACAGGCCCAGACGGAGGAGCACCTCTCCGCGCTGGATATCATCGGCATCGACAACATCGTCATCGCCCAGAACAAGGTCGACCTCGTCGACGAGGAGCGGGCGATGGAGAACTACGAGCAGATACAGGAGTTCGTTGAGGGCACCGTCGCCGAGGAGGCGCCGGTCGTCCCCATCAGTGCCCAACAGGAGGCCAACATCGACCTGCTCATCGACGCCATCGAACGGGAGATTCCCACCCCGGAGCGCGACCCCGACGCGGACGCCCGCATGATGGCCGCGCGCTCGTTCGACATCAACCGCCCGGGCACGACCTACGAGGACTTGCTGGGCGGCGTGCTCGGTGGCTCGCTGGTCGCCGGCGAACTGGACGTCGACGACGAACTCGAACTCCGCCCCGGCCGCGAGGTCGATGAGGGCGGCAAGACGGAGTGGCGCCCGGTCGAGACGGACGTGCGCTCGCTGCAGTCCGGCGGGGACTTCGTCGACGAGGTCACTCCGGGTGGCCTGCTCGGCGTCGGGACGGGCCTCGACCCTTCGATTACGAAGGGCGACGCCCTCGCCGGCCAGGTCGCCGGCCCGCCCGGTAGCCTGCCGCCGACCCACGAGCAGTTCACGATGGATGTCGACCTGCTCGAACGCATCGTCGGCGACGACGGCGGCGAGGTCGAGGAGATATCGACCGGCGAGCCGTTGATGCTCACCATCGGAACCGCGACCACCGTCGGCTCCGTCACCAGCGCCCGCGACGAGGAGTGTGAGGTCGCGCTCAAGCGGCCGGTGTGTGCCGAGCCGGGCGCGAAGATAGCCATCAACCGCCGCGTCGGCACCCGATGGCGGCTCATCGGCGTCGGCACACTGCGTGGATGATAGTGCTCGATACGAACGCACTCATGATGCCGGTCGAAAGCGAGGTCCGGCTCTTCGAGGAAGTAGAGCGCCTGCTGACTGCCCCGGGGGAGTACCTGGTCCCCGAGGCCGTCCGCGACGAACTCGACAAACTGGCTGACGGCGCCGGGACTGAGGCCACTGCAGCCGCTGTCGGCCGGGACCTGCTCGACCGGTGCACGCTCGCCGAAACCGAGGCCGACTACGCCGACGACGCCGTCGTCGAACTCGCACACCGAGATGACGTGACACACGCCGTAACGAACGATAACCCCCTCAAACGCCGCCTGCTCGACGCGGGGATTCCAGTAATTAGTTTAAGGGGCCGGAACAAACTGGGTATCACTCAACCATAATATGTACAAACGGGTACGCCTACGCGATACAGTCGAAGTGCCGCCGCGCCATCTCGCCGACGTCAGTCCGGGGATGGTCAAGAAGCTCCTGCAGGACAAACTGGAGGGACGGATGGACGAGGACGTCGGCAGCGTCGTCTCCGTCATCGAGGTCCACGACATCGGTGACGGCGCGGTTCTGCCGAACAAACCCGGCGTCTACTACGAGGCCGAGTTCGACGCCCTGACCTTCGACCCACAGATGCAGGAAGTCGTCGACGGGGAGGTCGTCGAGGTCGTCAACTTCGGTGCCTTCGTCGGCATCGGACCGGTCGACGGCCTGCTGCACGTCTCCCAGATATCCGACGAGTATCTGGCCTACGACGAGGAGAACCAGCAACTGGCCTCCCGCGAGTCCAACCGCACGCTCGGCGTCGGCGACGCCGTCCGGGCCCGCATCGTCACCAAGAGCATCGACGAGCGCAACCCCCGGGACTCCAAAATCGGCCTCACGGCAAAGCAGGTCGGGCTGGGCAAACACGGCTGGCTCAAAGAAGAGCGCAAGAAACGCGAGGGCGCCGCCGAAGCCGGTGATAGCTGATGGCCGATAGATTAGTCTGTCGGGACTGTCACCGCGTCCAGGGCGCCGAAATCGAGAGCCAGTGTGAGGCCTGTGGCGGCACCTCCCTCACCGAGGACTGGGCCGGCTACGTCGTCATCGCCCACCCCGAAGAGTCGGATATCGCCGCCGAGATGGAAGTGACCAAGCCGGGCCAGTACGCGCTGAAAGTCCGCTAACGTGGCCGACGTTTTGCTGGCCCTCCCCCGCGACCTCCGGGACGAACTTACGGAGCCGATGGGACCGCTCTACACCGACCCAGCGGCGCTGCTGGCCGACGCCGGCGACCCGCTCGTGGCCGTCGGTGATATGGTCACGTATCACCTGCTGGAAGCCGGACGGGTCCCCGACCTCGCCGTAGTCGACGAGCGGACAAAACGCTCGGCGGTCGACAGCGAGGTGACCGATGCCATCATGGGCTTTGACCGAACCGTCGCGGTCGACAATCCCGCCGGTACGCTCACTCGCGACCTGCTTGAGGCGATGCGTGCCGGCCTCGACGGCGGGACGACGCTCGTCGACGTCGAGGGCGAGGAGGACCTCGCGGCACTCCCCGGTGTGCTCATGCTCTCCGGGGGCGCGAGTCTCGTCTACGGCCAGCCCGACGAGGGGATGGTGCTCGTGGCGCCCGACACAGCCATCCGGGAGCGCGTGCGCTCGATACTGTCACGGATGGACGGGAACTCGGACGCGGTTTTCGACCTCGTCGAACAATCCGGATAACGCTCTCAACCGGGTTCACACGGCCAAAAAATAGCGAGTGACAGCTACGTCGACGCTGGGAACCGAACCGAGACGGGACTACTCCGGCCGCGGGACGCTCAGGTTCTGCATCTCTATCCCGCAGCGGTCACAGGATACCGCCGAGAGGTCGGTACAGAGCCGTTTACCGCAGCCCGGGCATTCGAAGAGCTGTTCCTCGTCGTCACAGGGGGCGGGGTCTGACCACCGTGGCATAGTTGTGTATATATGCCCATTCGGGATGCTTAAACATTGTTACCATTCCGCAATAGTGGACGGTCGTCCAGGAAAACTGGACGGACGGTCACTCCGGTACGGAGACCTACCGAACGGTGTCCTGTTACGTTAGCACGTGGACGTGCCTGACCAATGACCGATGGACACGGCGCTCGAACCGGTCGGCGACGGTCCAGCCGGCCTCGCGGGCGAGGTGGCTCCAGTCGCGGTCGGCGACCAGCACACAGCGGGGGGCGATTCGGCGCGATTCCTCGAGCGCGCCGGCCACGAGGGGGGCGAGGTCGCCCTCGATGCGGGACTGGCGGCCGTAGGGGGCGTCGAAGACGACGGCGTCGGCGGCGTCATCGGCCAGCGGCAGGCGCGCGGCGTCAGCCCGAAAGCGGTCCCAGCCGCCCGGGTCCGGATACTCGCTCGGGTCGGGGTGGCCCGGGCCGTCGAGGACGTACCCGAGGTTCTCCCGGGTGCCCCGAACCATCTTTTCCTGTGCGTCGCCGCCGACGATGTCGGCCCCGACGAGGCCGGCCTCCAGCAGGAGGCCGCCGGTGCCACACATCGGGTCGACGACGGTGGCGTCGGGCCGGGCGCCGGCGATGTTGACCAGCGCGCGCGCCTCCAGGGGCGCCATACTGCCGGGCTGGAAGAAGGGTCGGTCGGTGGGCTGGCGGCCGCCGAAATCCCGCAGCGAGTCGACGGCCAGCCACCCGAGCGCACAGCGGGGCTCGCCCGCGTCGTCGGTCTCCGCGTCGCCATCGGGGTCCGAGAAGTACGCATAGAGGGTGTGGTCGGGCGCGTCGAGGTCGACGGCGAAGCCGCAGTCGGTGAGCACGCCGCCCAGCGCGCGCTCGGCCCGCTGGGTGTCGATGCCCGTACTGGCCCGGACGTCGACAGCCCGGACCGCCACGGTCCCCTCGCGGTCGATAGCGGCCGCTGACAGCAGTGTCCGTGCGCTCTCGATGTCGGGGTCGCCGGTGCCGACGAGTTCGCAGGCCCGGTGGGTGTAGGCGAGGTGGCGGACGCGGTCGGTGACGCCCCGGGCGGTGGCGAGGCCGGGCGCGAGGGGAGCGACGTCGCTCGCGGCGCTCGCGGCCTCGCGGCGCGCGAAGGGGTCGTCCTGGCCGCCGAGTTCGAGGACGTACACACCCGAGCACTGTCCCCACGGCGGTATCAGCGTGCCGGTCGCCCCTCGCTCGCCCGGGAACCGCGTGACGGGAACCGAACACGTTGGCTGGTCAGGCGGTCACTCGGCGGGGGCCGAGCGGTCCTGTTGCGGCCGACCCGCCGTATTTAAAACGGTTTATAGTCGAGAAGCTGATAGCTTCGGCCCGGTGACTGCCAGTCCATGCCATGAACCTTTATAAGGCTTAAATACGTGTTTTAAGTCGAGATATGGTTGACCCCAAGGAGACCATCAACATCGAAAACGTCGTCGCCTCGACCGGTATCGGCCAGGAGCTCGACCTTCAGAGCGTGGCGATGGACCTCGAGGGTGCCGACTACGACCCTGAGCAGTTCCCCGGACTCGTCTACCGCACGCAGAACCCCAAATCCGCGGCGCTAATCTTCCGTTCGGGCAAAATCGTCTGTACCGGCGCGAAGTCGACGGACGATGTCCACCAGAGCCTGCGCATCGTCTTCGATAAGCTCCGCGAGCTACAGATTCAGGTCGACGACGACCCCGAAATCGTCGTCCAGAACATCGTCACCTCGGCGGACCTGGGTCGGAATCTGAACCTCAACGCTATCGCTATCGGGCTGGGGCTTGAGAACATCGAGTACGAGCCCGAGCAGTTCCCCGGCCTCGTCTACCGGCTCGACGAGCCCGACGTGGTCGCGCTACTGTTTGGCTCGGGCAAGCTGGTCATCACCGGCGGGAAAGAGCCCGACGACGCCAAGGAAGCCGTCGACAAAATCGTCTCCCGGCTCGAGGAGCTCGGACTGCTGGACTGAGCGGGCCCGCGCCGACGGCGGTTCCCGCCGCGTAGCACAACGCACAAACGCTGGCACGCCCAACTGCGGGTATGCTCCAGGCCGGGACGCCGAGTCTGACGGGCGGCGGCGTCTTCGCAGTCATCGTCACGCTCCTGTTGACGTGGCTGTTCTACGCCGTCACCCTCCATCTGGCGGCGACCTTTTTCATCGGCGACACGCCGACACAGCTGGCGGCCAAAGCGGCCATCGTCCCCGCTATCGTCTCGATGTTGCTCCAGCAGTGGGGCGTCGCCTCGGGACTGGTCTCGCCCAGTCTAGGCGTCCTGGTGGTCGTCGTCGCCACGCTCGTCGCCGACGGTATCGCAATCAGCCTCTCCTACCGTCTCTCGACGAGTTCGACGGCGCCGCTCGTGGCGCTGCATCTGGCCTTTGCAGCCGTGCTCGGCTTCGCACTCAACAACATCTTCGGTCTCATCTAGATGGAGACAACGACCGCGCCATCGTCTCGTTTGCCGGACTGGCCCACGCGCTGGTCCACGCGAGCGCTCGATTCCCATCCTCGTGGTCGTCTGGCTCACCGAGTTCAGCGTCTACCACCCCCAGTCAGTACGATTCCACGGGGACACCCAGCGACTGGAAGTCCGCGACGTTGTCCGTGAGTACGGTATCATCCAGCACTTCGGCCATCGCGGCGATGTACGCGTCGTTGGCGCCGACGCCGGCGTTGCCACCGACAGCGTCGTCGGCGCTCGCCAGTAGCTCCCCGGCCGTTCGGGCGATCTCCTCGTCGACCTCGACTCGCGGATATGCGAGCAATCGATTACGGACGTCATCCTCGCTTGTGTCGCTGCGAGCCGTCGCGACGCCGTAGTACACTTCGGCGACCACCGGCGTCGGCAGCCACTGCATCTCCCCCCGTTCGACTAGTTCCGTTCCTTTCGCGAAGGCGTCCGGTCGCTCCGCCATCAGGTCGAACAGATACGATGAGTCGATAATCATTCGCTGTCGAAAGCTGTCCGGGCATCCCCGAACCGACTTTCCTCCCGCTCTCGGAGCCTCTCGACGGCCTCTTTGGCCTCGTCCGCTTCGCCTTCCGAGAGGAGACCGGCCACGTCCTCCGGGTGCGGTCCCCGCGTCATCCGACGGAGCGTCTCCTCCATCGTCTCGTCTTCCCGCTTGTGCGCGGAGAGCCACTCGTGGTACGCCTCGGAGACACGAATCGTCTTGACCATGTCGTATATCTGGATATATGAGTCAAAGAGTGTTACGGCGATAGCTGACACGATAGCTTGCCCGAGTGGGCTACAATCGGTAGCTGGGGCGCCTGTTTCGGGAACGAGCGACAGCAAACACCGGCTGTACGGCCGGGAGCCGCCTCCATGTGGCGACTCGGGGAAGGGCAGGCCGTCGCTGTGAGCATACCGCTTGCCCGTGGCGAGCGGTTTCACGGGAATCGAGGCCGACGGCCGAGATTCCGGCCTTTTTAGCGTAGATTTTTGCGAACCGGGTACCCGCAGGGCCGCGTAGCGGCCCGAGGATACCCGGTAACGTAAAAAGGTACTATTCAATCAGCCGCTCGATTTCCGTCACCAGCACGTCGCTCGCCCCGACCTGCTTGAGGTCGTTGATGACCTCGAAGACGCGGCTGTCGTCGACGACGGCGTGTACCGCGACGTCGTCGCTGCCGGCGATGTCCATCACCGTCGGTCCGCCCATCCCCGGAAGCACGTCTTTTACGTCGTCCAGCGCGTCCTCGGGGACGTTCATCATCAGGTAGCGTTTGCCCTCCGCCGACAGCACCGAGTGCAGCGCCGTCCGGACCTGCTTGACCTTCTCGCCGTCGGCCACGTCCTCGCGGGCAAAGAGCCGCACCGAGGAGGCGAGCACCTCGTCGATAATCCCCAGTCTGTTCATCCGCAGCGTCGTCCCCGTGGAGGTGATGTCGATGATGGCGTCGGCGATGTCGACGTGGGGCGTGAGTTCGGTCGCGCCCGAGACCTCGGTGAGTTCGACGGAGACGTCGAGGTCCGCGAAGTAGGTCCGGGCGATGTTGGGAAACTCCGTGGCGACGGTGCCGCCGTCCAGGTCGTAGACGGTCTCGATGTCGCCCGCTTCCGGGGCGGCCAGGACGAGTCGACAGCTCCCGAACTCGAGGTCCAGCAGCTCCACGAGATTGTCGACCTCGGACTCTTTGACCTGGTCCAGCCCGGTGATGCCGACGTCGGCCGCGCCGTCGGCGACGTACTCCGGGATGTCGGCGGCGCGGGCGTACAGCACCGTCACTTCCGGGTCGACGGTGTCGGCGTACAGTTGGCGGTCGGCTCCGTCGACGATGTGGAGGCCGGCCCGTTCCAGCAGGTCCTCGGCTGGGTCGTGCAGGCGGCCCTTGTTGGGGACGGCAATTCGCATGTCCGGATGGTCACGGCGGCGGGCCTACTGTCTTTCCCTCTCGCCACGCCGACACGAGCCCGCCCGTTCGGTGCCGATACGCTCGTCCGTGCCGTCGTAGGCTGTTTCGAGTCCCGTGTTAGTCCCGCTCGGGCAACAACAGAAACAGCCCGCCAGCGACCAGCGTCAGCCCGGCCATCACGTAGAAGGAGAGGTCGAAGAGGCCCCGGTCGGCAAAGAGGCCCACGAGCGTCGACCCCGTCGCGCCCACCGAAAAGAAGCCCGTCCGCAGGAGCCCCCAGCCGGTACCCTCGACGGCATCCGGGAGCAGGTCGACGATGTAGGCGTTTGTCAGCGGGCCCGAACTCATCCGGACCCCGATGGCCGCTGCTGCCAGTCCCAGCGGGAGCCGGCCGGAAAGCAGCGGCAGGAGGGAGAGCGGAATGGCACTGCCGACCGCGACCCCGACCAGCACGGTCGGCGTGCCGTAGCGGTCGGCGAGCCGACCGGTCGCCGCCTGTGAGATGGCGCCGCCGACGAACAGCCCCGACAGCAGGGCGCCGGCGGTCCCCTGCGTACTCCCTCGCGTGGTGACGAGATACGTCGTCAGGAAGGCCGTCACGGCCTGGAAGACGAGCAACATCACCATCGCGCCGGCGACGGCCAGGGCCAGCCGACGGTCGCGGAGGCCGGAACGGACCGTCCGGAGGTCGGCCCGCAGCGAGCGGTCGTCGGTCGCGGTCTCCCGGTCGGAGATGCTGAGCCAGAGCGCAACGGCGACAAGCAAGAAGAGCGGGGTGACGGCCGCCAGCCCGATTCGCCAGCCGTACCGAGTCGTGACGACGGCGGCGATAAGTGGGAGCACCGCCGAGCCGATGGAGCCGGCGGCCATCACCGTCCCGAAGGCCACGCCCTCGCTGTCGTCGAAGGTCCGCGAGAGCAGGGTTCCACGCGGTGGGCCGTACAATCCGGTCCCGAGGCCGAACCCGGCGGTGGCGAACACGAACAGGGCGTACGTCGGCGCAACGAGATAGCCCAGCAGTCCGATACCGGACAGCAGCGCCGACCCGACGAGCAGGACCCGCTCGCCGACCCGGTCGACGTAGACGCCGGCGGGGAACTGCATCGCCGCGTAGGTGAGCCAGAGGACGGTGACCGCGATGCCGGCCCGCGTGTTCGAGATACCGAACTCGGCGCGGATGGTCGGTAACACGGCGGGAACGACAAAGCGCATCCCCAGTACGAGAAACCAGCCCGTCGCGACGGCCGCCAGCAGGCGGGCGGGGTTGCCGGCCCGCGAGTTGCTAACGACCCCACGGACCCGGTCGGTGACACCCATCAGATACCGGACGAAGGTGGTCGAGCGGAAAGACGCTGACGGAAGCGGCGGCCGTCGACCGGGGCAGAAGTCGGCCGAACTATTACTGGCGGTTCCCAACCCAGAGCCATGACCGACCTCCTCGTTGCCGGCGGACAGGTACTGCGGCCCGATATGACGGTCGAGCGCGCCGACGTGCTCGTCGACCAGGACAGCGGCGACATCCTTGCTGTCGACGACCCCGGCGAACTGGCCGGCGACGACGAACTCGACGCGAGCGGCGGCCTCGTCATCCCCGGGCTCGTCAACGCTCACACGCACGTCGCGATGACGCTCCTGCGGGGGTACGCCGACGACAAGCCCCTCGATGCGTGGCTCCAGGAGGACATCTGGCCCGTGGAGGCCGAACTCACGCCCGATGACGTCCGCGTCGGCGCCGAACTCGGACTGGTCGAGATGATTCGGTCCGGGACCACGGCGCTGTCGGATATGTACTTCCACGTCGAGGAGATAGCCGGCGCCGTCGAGGACGCGGGCCTGCGGGCCGTCCTCGGTCACACCGCCGTCACCGTCGGGAAGGACGACGACGGTGCCCGCGCCGATATGCAGGCGAGTCTCGACACGGCCCTAGAACTCGACGGCGCGGCCGACGGGCGAATCCGGACGACGTTCCAGCCCCACAGCCTCACGACCGTCGGGGAGGCGTATCTGCGGGAGTACGTCCCCGAGGCCGTCGAGGCCGGCCTGCCAATCCATCTGCACGCCAACGAGACGACCGACGAGGTCGACCTGCTCGTCGACGAGCACGGCGTTCGACCGCTGGAGTACGCCGACGACGTTGGCTTGCTCGGCGAGGACACCCTCCTCGCCCACTGCGTCCACGTCGACGAGACCGAAATCGACCTGCTGGCCGAGACCGGAACGGGCGCGGTCCACTGCCCGGCCTCGAACATGAAACTGGCAAGCGGGATGGCGCCGGTCCAGGCGATGCTCGACGCCGGCGTCACCGTCGGCCTGGGCACGGACGGGGCGGCCTCGAACAACGACCTCGATATGTTCGACGAGCTGCGCGACGCCGCGATGGTGGGCAAACTCGCCGCCGACGACGCGAGCGCCGTCCCGGCCGAGACGGCCGTCGAGCTGGCGACCGCGAACGGCGCCGCCCTGCTGGGCTTTGACTCCGGCCACATTGCGGCCGGCGCGAACGCCGACCTCGCGGTCGTCGACCTCGAGGCGGCCCATTTGACGCCCGCCCACGACCTCGTCTCGCAGCTGTCCTACGCCGTTCGCGGCAGCGACGTCTGTCACACGGTCTGTGACGGCACGGTGCTCATGCGGGACCGCGAGGTCACTGTCTTCGACGCGGCGGCGGTCCGCGAGCGAGCGGCCGAGCACGCCGGGGCGCTTGTCGAGCGGGCGAGCGAGTGACACTGTGGGCTGTCCGCTCGTCCCGAATTCACCACCTGGGGTGGCGTATTTCGTCGGTTTGCTACAGCTGGACATATGAGATAAACGCTCAGATACCGTTATAAACGCTTTAACCGTCTGTGAGTGTGCAGTATCGCAGTCACAAACCGGGTGAACGAACTGAACGGGATGGGGGGTTTAATCAGATATCTTCCCAGGGTCAGTGTGTGATGCATACCAGATTGTTCACAGTTATGGCCACAGCCGGGTTGGTCCTGTTCGCGCTGGGTCCGGGGGCAGCGACCGTCGCGGCCGACAGCGCCGGAAACGACGCACTCGACGTTGCGGTCGACCAGGCAGACGACGAGCCGACCGTGACAGTGACCGACAACGGCACCGCCGTCGAAAACGCCACCGTATCCGTCGACGTCCTCGACAACGGCACGTACGAGGGCGCCGGCGAGGACTACACGACCGACGCGAACGGGACGGTGACACTCCCCGAGCCCGAGGAGAACGTCCCCGTCGAGGTGACCGCGACCGCTGGCGACGCGACCGGTTCGACGACGGCCGACCTGACCGTCGCTGGTGAGGCCGAAAACGAGCGCTTCGGCCAGCACGTCTCGTCGTTCGTCGGCTCGCTGCTCTCGAGCAACGCGACCGATATCGGCCAGCAAGTCGCCGAGTTCGTGACCGGGAACAACCCCGGCAACGCCCCCGAATGGGCCGGCCCGCCTGCGGATGACGACGAGCGCGGGCCGCCCGCAGACGCCGGCCCGGATAGCGACGACGCTGACGACGATGACGACAGTGGCGGGCAGTCGAAACAGGCTCGTGGCAACTGACTACGCGGCTTCGGTAGCGTTTTACGAACGCTGTGCCTCCGTTCGGGCATGACAGCGCCCATTTCTGCGCGACTCGGGGACGTCGACGCGGCCCGGGAGTCGGGCCGACGGAAGATGGACTGGGCAGCCCAGCACATGCCCATCTGTAACGCCCTGCGCGAGGAGTTCGAGGCCGACCAGCCCTTCGCGGGCGAACGCATCGGTATGGCGATGCACGTCGAAGCGAAGACGGCGATTCTGGCCGAGATTCTGGCCGCCGGCGGCGCGGAGGTCGCCATCACCGGCTGTAACCCGCTCTCGACACACGACGACGTCAGCGCCGCGCTGGACGCCGTCGACGGCGTCACGTCCTACGCCGAACGCGGCGTTGACGACGAGGAGTACTACGCCGCCATTGAGGCCGTCATCGACCACGAGCCAACGATTACGGTCGACGACGGGATGGACCTCGTCGCGGCCATCCACGAGGACTACCCCGAACTCATCGACACCATCGTCGGCGGCGCCGAGGAGACGACCACCGGCGTCCACCGCCTGCGGTCGATGGACGCCGACGGTGAACTCAGATACCCCGTTTTCGCCGTCAACGACACGCCGATGAAGCGCCTCTTCGACAACGTCCACGGCACCGGCGAGTCCTCGCTTGCGTCCATCGCGATGACGACGAACCTCTCGTGGGCCGGGAAAACCGTCGTGGTCGCCGGCTACGGTCACTGCGGCAAGGGCGTCGCGAAGAAGGCAAGCGGCCAGAACGCCGACGTAGTCGTCACGGAGGTCGAACCCCGCCGCGCGCTGGAGGCCCACATGGAGGGGTACGACGTCATGCCGATGGCCGAGGCCGCCGCCGAGGGCGACGTGTTCATCACGACCACCGGCAACCGCGACGTCATCGTCGAGGAGCACTTCGAGGCGATGCAGGACGGCGTGTTGCTCGCCAACGCCGGTCACTTCGACGTCGAAATCGACCTCGACGCGCTCTCGGATTTGGCGGTCGACAGCTACGAAGCACGGGACGGCGTCCAGGCCTACGAACTGGCCGACGGCCGCCGGCTGAACGTGCTCGCCGAGGGTCGACTGGTCAATCTGGCGACCCCTATCGCGCTGGGTCACCCCGTGGAGGTGATGGACCAGAGCTTCGGCATCCAGGCCGTCGTGGTCCGCGAACTGGTCGAGAATAGCGAGGCGCGAAGCGCCTCGGACCAGTCGAGCGGCCGAGGGCCGCGAGACGACGGCGAGGCCTACGCGGCCGGCGTCCACGACGTGCCCGACAGGCTGGATAAGGAGGTCGCGGAAATCAAGTTAGACGCCGAGGGCGTCGAGTTCGACGGGCTGACGGAGACGCAGGCGGAGTATATGGATTCCTGGCAGCACGGGACATAGCGATATCCGAGCGTAGCGAGGATATCGGAAATTGCGAGCGGGGAGAGACGACCCGCGAGACGTAGCAGGAACTGAGCGCAGTGAAGTTCCTCGGAACCCGCCGAGTACTTCGGCAGCCGGGGTATCGACCTGGTAGTGCTGGCCAGCGGGTTGTGTCTCATCCCGCTCGACCGCTGACGGCGGGACGGCAATTTTATTCGGCCCGGCACGCAAGCGGAGTCCATGCAGCCGCTCCACGCGCGCTACCCGTTCCTGGCCGCCGCCCGCGAGGCCGTCGAAACGGCGGCGGTCGACCTGGGCGAGGTCGTCGCGACGGACGAGGCGGTCACCCAGCGGGCCGTAGAGCGGGTCGAACACGCCATCACCGACGGGACGGTCGGCGACCCACACCGGCGCACCCGCGTCGAACTCCTCTCCTATCCCGTCGCTCGCGTCCTCGTCTCGCTGGTCGATACGCACGTCTGTACCCGCAAGTACGCCCGGGCCGAGGCCGAGACGGCCCAGGCGCGATTCAGCGAGGAGTTCGCCGCGACGACGGAGTTCAAATCCACCAGCACGGAGCGGGTGAGTCTCGACCAGCTGCTGGCGGAGTTCGACCTCGCGGGCGCCGTCAGCGACGCCGAGGACGGGTACTGGGTCGAGGTGGGGACGTACCTCGACCTGGCGGCCGACCAGCGCGGGGACCGCTGGCGGCTGGTCAACCGGCCCCTGGCCGACGGCGAGGTCCGAATCGCCGACAACGAGCTACACGTCCTGTTGAAACAGGCCATCCGGCACCGGGTCGCCGAGGGACTGCCCTTCCAGGTGCCCGACGCCATCGCCGACGAACTCGACGAGGCGGTCGAGCGGTTGAACGAGGTGCTCGCCGAACTCGACCTGACCCGCGAAATCGACACCGTCGTTCCCGAACTGTTCCCGCCGTGTATGCAGGCGTTGCTCGATAAGGTCCAGCAGGGCGAACACCTCGAACACCACTCCCGCTTTGCCATCGCCGCCTTCCTCACGAGTATCGGGATGACGACCGACGAAATCGTCGACCTGTTCAACGTCAACCCCGGCTTCGGCGAGGAGGCGACCCGCTACCAGGTCGACCACATCCGCGGGGAGACGAGTCCCACCGAATACTCCACGCCGGCGTGTTCGACCATGCAGTCCTACGGCGACTGCGTCAACATGGACGACCTCTGTGAGCGAATCTCCCATCCGATGGCCTACTACGAGCAGAAGATAGACGACGCCGAGGACGAGAAACTGGAAGACTGGCGCGACGAGGACGGCGAAGACGAGGCGGCCGAGGCCTAGAACTGCCGGCGTTCCAGCCAGATGCCGGCGCCGAGCATCACGATGACGAACAGTCCGATAGCGCCGACCAGCGCGGTGCCGCCCTGTGCGGTGAGCGCGCCGTCGGCGGAGTAGGTCATCGCGACGAAGACCGTCGCCGCGACGAACGTCACGAGGGCGATGGCCGAGATGACGACTTGCACGATGGCCTCCCGCTCGATTTCCATGTCCCGCGATATCGCCGGGGCGGGCAAAAGGGTGTCGAAGCGGCGGGACCGCCGAGAGATTTAGGGTCGTTCGGACCCTACGTTTCGACTGGACACACCGAGAAAAACAGCCGTGTCCGTCCGCTATGACACTGATTACCCCTTCGGACGACAGCGAGCCGACTGCACTGGCACCAGACCCCGAGCGGCTCGATTCGCGGGCCGCCCGGGCGTGGACCGAGCGGATGCTCGTCGACCGCCGCGAGGACGACACCTACGCCGTCACCACCGAGAGCGGCCACACCTACCGCGTCGACCTGCGCGAGCACAGCTGCAGCTGCCCGGACCACCGGATTCGCGGCGAGCAGTGCAAACACCTGCGCCGGGTCGCCATCGAGATAACTGCCCGCAGCGTCGCCCCGCCGGGCCGCGAGCGGGCCCGCTGTGACGTCTGTGGCAGTGTCACGTTCGTCCCCCGAGACGACGGCCCGCCCCACCGCTGCCGACGCTGCGCGCTCGTCCCCGGTGACGTCGTCGTCGACCGCGAGACGGGCAATCGCCTCGTCGTCGCCAGCGTTCTCGACGAGCGGGCCGACGAATACGTCATCGAAGCGACCGGCGAGACCGTGGCCGCCTACGAGCGAAACGACGGCTATCCGGCCGGAGACCGGGTGGTCGAGGCGACCTATCTGAGCGATACCCGGCGGTCGTCGTCCCGCCGCTACGCGTTCCCGCAGTCGCGGCTGGACCGGACGGACGAGTCGCTGGTGGCGTGACGGCCCTTCCCTAGTCCAACATCTCTGCCGCCTCCTCTTTCGGGAGGTCGCCCCGCTCGAACGCCGAGAGGACATCGAGCACCGCCTGGTCCGGGCCGCCCTCCTTGGCCACCTCGTCGAGCGTCACTTTGCGGGTGTTGCCGACGAACTCGTCGAAGTCGGTGCCCTCGGCCAGTGCCGTCTCCTTCTTGACGCGGTAGTTGCCCCCGTCGGTCGTGTAGAGGTCGCCCGGATGGAAGAAAAACCAGTCCTCGCGGTCGAAGCGAGCGGCGACTCGCGGTTTCGCGCCGAAGTTCCGCGCGAAAAAGAGCAGCGCCGCTATCTCCTCGCCGTCCAGATAGATGGGGTCCCCGGCGCTGGATTTGGCCTCGATGGCGTAGAACGTCTTCCCGTTGCCTGTCAGCACGTCGGGGAGTTCCCGCTCGGTCGCGCTGCCACTGGCGGGCGCACGCATCACCGCGAAGCCGGCCTCGTCGAGGGCGTTGACCAGCTCCCGCTCGCGACGGTCGCCCTTCGCGTTCGAGTTTGCCATTGTCAGTCGTTTCGCCGTCGGCAATAAAAAGGACTCGTCAGCTGTCGCGGTCGGTATCGTCGTCGGCCCGGAGCCCCGCGCGGGATTCGAGTTCGCGAATCACCTGTGTGTTCTTGCCCCCGTCGCTGCGAATCGCCTCGGCGTAGCGCTGGTACTCCTCGCGGGAGACGGTCACCGTCTTGGACTCGCCCCGACGGGTCAGCTCCAGTCGGACCATCCCCTGTGGGTTGTTCCGGGTGCGGAAACTGGCCATCGCGGTGAAGACGAACCAAAACGCCAGGGCGGCCCCGAGGAAGTAGGCCATCGCCGTCTCGAAGGCGAGCGTCTCCGCGCCGGTCGTCCACCGCTCGGGGTAGGCCACCTGGAAGAGGGCGATACCGACGAGACAGCACACGGCGCCGACGAGGACGCCGACCTGTTCGCGCCGCGAGGACGGGAGGACGGCGACGACGCCGAGAAACATCGCCGGGATGCCCAGTCCACCGAGCGTCCCGGCGAGCTTCTCGGCGGCCCGGAGGTCGCTCGCGCCCAGCCACCCGCCGACGGGCGTCGTCACGACCAGCAGGCCCAGCACGACCGCCAGGGCACCCAGCCCGCCGAGTGCGGCCCCGGCGTAGACGCGACGTGGGTCCCGCCCCTCCCAGCGGCGGCCGCCGTACGCGTCTCCGAGGTTCTCCATACGCCCCCGTACGGCCCCATCCCACAAAACGATGCGTCAGACGGGCGTCGGACCCCGGAGCGCCCGCCCCGCAGCCACACAGAGCGTTCCCAGACGGTCGCTGTCGACCCGCTCGAGCGTGGCCTCGATGCGGTGACAGGCCAGCGCGTACGGCGGGCATACGCCATCGTTCCGGATGGCGGCGGAAAAGGTCCGAGCCTCGTCGTTGCGGTTACTCGCTCTGGATGCGCGGCGCGAGCATGTAGGTGACCCGGCCCTGGCCCTCGGCGAAGTCGAAATGCATCTTGACCGGGAACTCCTCGCCGAGTTCCATCTCGACCTCGGCGTCTTTCGGGATTGCCTTGTTCATGTTCTTCAGGTAGTCGAGCGAGAACAGGGAGTGGGCGTCACCGGGCGTGAGGTCGATGAGGTCCTCTCCGGTGAGTTCGAGGTGGACGTCGTCGGTGTCGCCCTGGGCGTCGACGTAGAACAGTTCGTCGGTGGCGTCGACACCGAGTGCGATGTGGTCGCTGACCATGTCGGCGGCCGTCACGGACCGGTTGATATCCTTCCCTTCGATGACGATATGCGACGAGAGGTCGAGGTCCGGGAGGTCCGGTTCCTGGCGGATTGAGTCCGGGTCGATGAGTGCGAGCGTGTACTCCAGGCCGTCGATGGCGATGTGGAGCTTGCGCGTCTCCTCGTCGAGTTCCAGATGGACGAGCTGGCCGGCGTCGGCCATCCCGGCGATATCTTCGAGCCGGGAGAGGTTGACGCCGATGAGGCCGCCGTCGGTCTCGTAGGACTCGAAGGCCGCCGCGTCGAGTCGCAGGTCGACCATGCCGACGTTGGCCGGGTCCACCGCACGAATCTCCAGCCCGTCGTCTTCGAGGTGGATTTTGCACTCGTCCACCAGCACGCTCACTGAGTCGAGAGCCGACTTGAGCGTGTCCGCACTCACGATGGCGTTGAACATCTTGGGCCGGGCTACGCCCCCATGCATTAAAAAGTCCTTCATTTGACTCGCGTGCGCGCGGGCATCGACCGACCGAAATCGGCTGACACTGTTGGTGGCACGGGACAGCCGGTCGTTGCACGTGCAGGCCCCGCTCGTATCCGGACGGAAAAATAAGATAGGTGACATGAACGGCGAAGGAGACGGGAAGACGTGCCACCGGCGGAGCCGACGGGCGGTGCTCCGCTCGGTCGCCGTCGGCGAGAGTGATACCGGAAAACAACACGCCTAACCTCGTCGGTAAAGTAAGGACTGGAAATGAGTGGCAAAGACGAATACTACAACAAGGCCAAACAACAGGGGTACCGCGCCCGGTCGGCGTACAAGCTCCAGCAGCTGGACGAGACGGCCGGGTTGCTCGCCGAGGGACGCACCGTCGTCGACCTCGGTGCGGCGCCGGGCGGCTGGCTGCAGGTCGCCGCCGAGCGGGTCGGCGAGCGGGGCACCGTCGTCGGCGTCGACCGCCAGCGTATCGAGCACCTGGAGGACCCGGAGCCGACCGTCGAGTACGTCCGTGGCGACATGACCGAGGAATCGACGAAACAGACAGTCCGTGACGCCGTCGGCGGCCGCTCGGACGCCCGGGGCGGCCCCGTCGACGTGGTGCTGTCGGACATGGCGCCGAACATGAGCGGCGACTACGACCTGGACCACGCCCGTTCGGTCCATCTGGTCCGGCAGGCCTTCGAGGTAGCGACCGACCTGCTCGATTCGGGCGGCGATTTCGCCGCGAAGGTGTTCGACGGCCAGGATTTGCAGGACCTGAAAGCCGACATCGAACCGGAGTTCGAGTACGTCCGCGAGGTCCGCCCGGACGCCTCCCGGGACTCGTCCTCGGAGCTGTATCTCGTCGCGAAACACCGCCTCACGGCGCCGGTTCGCGAGGGCGACGTGGTCGAGGTGACCATCGACGACATGGGCGAGGAAGGCGACGGCATCGCGAAGGTCGATGACTTTACCGTCTTCGTCAGCGGCGTCGAGGAGGGCGAGACGGTCGAGGTGCGTATCGACGACGTGAAACCACGTTTTGCCTTCGGACAGCCGGTAAGAGACTGAGCGCGGCGAAAGGATTCCGTCGGTCGCCCCATCGCTTTCGAGGGGTCTCTTTTCAGTCGAACCCTCGCTTGCCACGGCGTCGGTCGGCCGGCCTGCTCCCGGCCGCGGGCGAAGGCGACGACGGGCAGAGAGACGGGCAAGGAGAAGGCAAGCAGCTTCGAAGCGGTGAGCTGATACTGGTGGCTGTAAGTTCGTAAAGATATTCGCCACCCCGGGGTGGCGAATTACTTCAGTTTGTTACAGCCACCAGTATGAGCGACTACCAGCGAGGTGACGAAGAGTGCGACCAGGCCTATCCGCAGCGGGTCCTCGCCGCTACTGCTCGTTATCGAGGCGCCCTTGTCGCTCGTCGATGTCGTCGAGCAGGTCGAGTGTCTTCCGGATTGAGGCCCGAATCGCCTCGCTACGGTTGACGAACTTCCCCTCCTCGCCGACGTGGTCATCGAGGTCCGCGAGCAGTTCGGCGGGCACCTCGACGCTTATTTTGGGCATTAGTTGCTCACCTTCGAGAGATTCTATTATCTATTACCTGAACGAGGGTGGTCCGTGCCGACTGTCTAAACGCTCGCATAGTATTCTCGTAGGAATATCCACAGCAGGTGATTAAAAGCTCACCGTTCGTCAGTCAGCGCAGTCCGGCGGTGTGTCGAGAACTCCTGGCGCATCACCACCGGCTGTTGTGAGAAAACCGAGCGCTCCACTCCGTTCTCGGAGTACGAGGTATCTCCAAGCATGGACAGACACAACTACTTTGCTGATCACTCCCGTGGTTCCATATATGTCAGCGAAGGATACTGACGGCGCCGAACACGCGGAAAGCGGGGCGCCTTCGGAGGGCGAGATCGTCGCCGATCGTTTTTCGACGGACGAAATATTCCAGCGAGTGCTGGCAACCGGTAGCGAGGAGATCAACTCCTCGCTGCGGATACTGACACTCAGCGGTGTTGCGGCCGGGTTTGCCATCACCCTCACGTTCGTCGCCCACGCCGCCCTCGCGGGGGCAACGACGGGTGCGGAGATAACGCCGGTCGACCATTTGCTGTACCCCGTTGGATTCCTCTATATCGTCATCGGTCGGTATCAGTTGTTCACGGAACAGACGATTACACCGGTATCGCTTGTGTTGACCCGACTGGCGAGTGTTCCGGCACTGCTACGCGTGTGGGGACTCGTCCTCGCCGCAAACATCGTTGGCGTGGTCGCCGGGACCGCGTTCGTCGTCTTCGGTACCGTGCTGAGTCCCCCGGCCGTCGAGGCGGGGCTCACGTTCGGCGAAGAAGCGGTGGCAAAAACGCCGCTGAGCCTCTTTTCGCGAGCGGTCATTGCCGGGGGCATCGTCGCAGGAATGGTGTGGCTCGAACACGCGGCTCGCGAATCGGTCGCTCGGCTCCTGCTCGTTTACCTCCTCATGTTGGTCATTCCCGCGACGGGGCTGTATCACGTCGTCGTCTCGACGGCCGATGCGACGTTCCTCCTCCTGCACGGTGTCTCGTCAGTGTCGACTGTCGTCTTCGAGTTCCTGCTTCCGGTGCTGGCGGGCAACACCCTGGGTGGTGTTGGGCTCGTCGCGCTGCTGAACTACGGTCAGACCGAGGAGTCCTTCCCCGAGGCGATGCGCGAATCGCCGCGGCTCTCGTGGCGAGAGTGGGGGTTGAAGATCACAGCGACTGACCCCCGAGCCGACGAGAAGGAGTGATCGCTGGCGGAACCGTGCTCGACGGCCGCCCGGGACGACGGACGACGCTGCTGGTCGGCCGGCTCGGGCCTGCCGGGAACCCGCCGACCGCCGAGAGAGTACAGCCACAGCAGGCCGAGGCCAGGAACGCGACGGTCGCCGGGACGGCGATGAGGACGTCGTGTGGATGCCGTGTTTCGTGCGTCCCCGCTGACTTCGTCCCCTTGACCCGTCCGAGAAAGCGGTTCATACGGTCGTTCTCGAACCGAAGATGTCGTCCGCAAGAGCCTCCGTTTCGGGTCCAGCTACCTCGCCGGTGACGGCTTTCCGAACGTCCGTGAGTTGCCCTTTGATCCCATCGAGATGCTGTGCGAGTTGCTTCTGTTGGGTGTTCAGTTCCGTTAGCTGTTCGTGGATCTCCTGTGAGATCTCTCCACTGGAACCGTTAGCTCGGTTGTGGAGGTATCGATTGACGGCCACGCTCAGTCGGCCGGCTCGCCCTGCCGCTCCGGCGTCCGGCGCCCGCCCAGCGTGTACACCCATAGGATTGCCAGACCGAGCAGGTACGCCAGCGAGACGGGGACACCGACTAGGAACATCGTGAAGATGCCCCTCGGGGAGAGCACCGCCGAGAGGGTGATGATGCCGACGACGACCTCGCGCCAGCGCTCGTACATCAGGCTGAAAGGGACGATGCCGCCCCGGTGGAACAGGAACATCGTGATGGGAATCTCCGCGAGCAACCCGATACCGACCGTGAGGAAGAACACGAGCCAGCCGAAGTTGCTTATCTTATAGGAGATTATCATGTTGGCCTGCAACTGGTCGCGGGCGATAGCGGAGATGGTCACCGGCGCGACATAGAGGAAGCCGATGAGGCTACCGACGGTGAGCGCGCCAAAGAGCGAGAGTCCCCAGACCAGCAGTATATTCCGGTCGCCGACGACCAGCCCGCGGTCCCGCATCGCCGGCCAGGCGAAGTAGGCCACGAGCGGGAGCGCGGAGACGGCGGCGACGATGGTCGAGAACTTCACGATGAACACGAGGTGTTCGACCGGGTGGAGCGTGACGATGCTGACGCCCGCCTGCATCCCCTCCGGGAGCCGGGAGACGAAAGTGCTCCGGATGGTCCCGATACCGCCCTGGTACAGAAAGAGGAAGGCGCCGGCCAGCACGGCCCCGAACAGGCCCATTATCCAGAACGCCTTCGACAGCAGCGAGTCGAGGATGAAGCGGATGTCGTAGTAGTAGCCGCCGATGTCGTCCTCGGTGGTCTCCTCCTCGGTGAAGGCGTCTGCCACGCCGGCCGTCGTGGAGGCAAAGACGTTGCCGTCCTCGTCGGTCACACCGTCCGCCGCTGGGCCGTCAGCCCCGTCTTCCGGACCGCTCTCCGGGACCGGGCCGTCGTCCTCGTGGACGGCATCCCAACGGTCGAGAACCGCCTGGGCTTTCCCCTCGTCGCCGGCCGAGAGCGCGCTGTCGGCGTGACCAAGGGCCTCCTCTTCGGTCATGACCTCGAACGCTTCTTCGGGTGCGACCTCGACGGCCGACGCGTCGAGGGCACCGATGTCGATGGCCGTCGGGTCGCCGTGGCGTCGGCCGGCGGGGACGGCGCTCTCCTCTAACGCCTGTAGGACGTGGTAGTACAGCACGAACGCCGCGCCCACGAGCCCGACGACGGCGCCGATAGCGACTGCGGTCTCCGTGGTTGAGAGCCCGAAGCCATCGGGCCGGGCGAGGTTCCCTTCCAGGCGCCCCGAATACGGCGCGGCGGCGGTGTCGATGGCCCGGAGGTAGCGAAAGGCCGAGGTCGTCAACAGGAGATACACCGCGCCGCCACTCAGGACGGCGGCTCCCAGAACGGTGTTCCACCGCTGGCGAGCGACCCGACGGGTGCTGATGAGGTCTCCGGAGCGTTTGACCGTCACTGCCAGCTTCGCGAGCGCGAGGCTGATGCCATAGAGGACACACAGCGGCAGGGCCCACATGAGCTGGGTAAAGGGGTCCGGCGGGGAGAACAGCGCGCCGAAGGCGACGATGCCGACGACCGCGTGTCGCCACTTCTCGCGAAAGCTCTCGTAGGGGACGATACCGGTATACGAGAGGACGGTCATCAGCAGCGGGAGCTGGGCCGCCAGGCCAAAGGAGACGGCCAGCAGGAAGACGAACTGGAACCACTTGACGATGGAGTACTGCGGGGTAAAGCCGGCACCGAGTGCGTTGCCGGCGAGGAAGTTGAACATGATGGGGAAGAACAGCTCGTAGGCGTAGGCCACGCCCAGCGCGAACAGCGCCAGCGCCGTGGTGACCAGCAGCGCCCCCTTCCAGGCGGGGATGTGTTCGGCGGGCCACCAGCCCCGCTGGCGGAGCCCGTCGCGGCCGAAGAAAATCAGCAGCGGCACCGACATGAGAATCCCGACGACGGCCCCGATTTTCACTTGCAGGAGAATCACGTCGAAGGGGGTGACGGCGACGATATTCGTCGCCTGGGCCGTCGTCAGGTCCATCTGGGAGTACAGCAGGTCCGCTCGCAGGCGGTCCCAGACCCCGTACTGCAGGGCGATAATGGTCCCGATCATGCCGACGACGAAGACGATAAACACCTTCTGGAGGTTCGACTGGGCGGCCGAGAGCATCGCACCCAGCGTCTCACGGCCACTCTGGACCGTGCGGACGGTGTCCTCGTCGATAGCGCTCGACATCTCCCGTGAGGGTAGCCGACTGACCGTTATCAATTTGTTCATGGCACGCGCGCGCCCCTGCTTCGCTCGAAAAGAAAGTTTACAACCACCTCCTGCCAAACCCGTTCCAGATGGGCAACGACGCGGACCGCTCGGGCTTCGACGGGAATATCTCACGCCGGGAGAGCGACGTCTACCCGAGCCTGGACCCGCGCGGGGCGCCGACACCCGCCGGCGACGCGGGGTCGGCCACCCGCCAGGCCGCCGAGCGCGAGCGGGCCCCAGAGCCCGTGGAGGCCCCCTCCGGCGAGTCCTTCGACGGCGCCCCCGACGACGAGGAGATGCCCCTGGCCGACCACGTCGAGGAGATGGCGACGCGGCTGTTCATCGTCCTGGCCGTGATGGCCGGCGTCGCCGTCCTCACGCTACCGTACTCGGACGAACTCATCAACTTCCTGTGGTACTCCTTCCTCGACGGGCCGGCAGAGGACTGTGCCCGCATCGCCGTCAACGCCCAGGCCGACGGCCAGGCGGTCGGTCCCGCCGGGGCGGACTGTCCCCACGTCTACAGCCCGCTTGCCCTCATCGTCGCGCGGCTGAAAGTCGCCTCGCTCGTGGGGCTGGTCGTCGCGCTCCCGGTCTTCGTCTACGAGACGTACCTGTTCATGCGCCCGGGGCTGTACCCCAGCGAGCGCCAGTACTACCTGGCGGCGGTGCCGACGAGCCTGGTGCTCGCGGCGGTCGGGGTCGCCTTCGCGTACTTCCTCGTCCTCCGGGCGATGTTCGACTACTTCATCACCTACTCCGACCGCGCCGCCGACCTCGCCTTCGGGCTTGGCGAGACGTTCAACCTCATCATCCTGATGCTTGGCTTTTTCGCCATCGTCTTTCAGATTCCGCTGTTCGTGATGCTGGCCATCATGATGGGCATCACGACCCGGCGGTGGCTCGTCCAGCGTCGCCTCTACTTCTGGGCTGCCTTCGCCGGCATCGCGTTCGTCTTCAGTCCGGACCCGACCGGGATGGCACCGCTGATGGTCGCGGTGACGATGATAGGCCTCTTCGAGGGGACCCTGCTGCTGCTGAAGTGGACCGGCACCAGGTCGCCCGTCCCGACGGGCGAGGACCTGGCGAACCGACGGCCCTACGTCTACCTCCTCTTTGCCCTCGTCGGCTACGTCCTCAGCCCGCTCCCGGTGCCGACGGGTTACTACGGCGCGTTGCCGAGTTCGCTTACGGAGCCGGTCGCGGCAATCGGCTTTGCGCCCTCCATCCTGGTCGGTGGCGGCCTCATCCTCGCCTTCGAGCTAACCGCCTATCTCAACAAGAACTACTACGGCAGCGCGAAGCTGTGGCGTGGCCTCCGCCGGGTTCGCCTGCCCGTCTGGACGGTCGCCATCGTCGTCGGCTACCTCTCGACGCCGGACCCGACCCTGTTCCGGCTCGTCGACCAGTTCGGCCTGCCGGTGGCTGCCGCCGCCGGCGTCGCCGTGGCCCTCCTGCTGATTTTCGAGGGCGGGCTGGCGCTCGCCCGTCGGGGGTCGAGCGAATGACGACGCTGCTGCTCGCCCGCCACGGCGAGACCCGCTGAACGGCGAGTCCGTCGGGGCCTTTATCGACCGCGTCGAACGCACCTGGCAGGGCGTTACGGACGCCGTGGTCGACGGCGAGACGGCGGTCGTCGTCACACACGGGGGCGTCATCAAACTCGTCAGGGCTTTGGTGTCCGGCCGGGACCCGCTGGCCTCGCTGTCCCGGTTCTCGCCGCCGAACTGCTCGGTCACCGAGGTCGGACTCGACGGCGACCCCGCGTTAGTTCGGTTCGGCGCGACGCCGTGGCGTGACTGACTACTAGGTGTTGCTGGTCGAACACGTCTGCTACAACATTCATATTATACAATTCTTGAGCGGTATCTGACATGTATGGCAGCCGTGCCTGCGGAGCCGTTTCCACCACCTGATTTTATACGGTAAGAAAGGTAGACTGTACGCATGAAGTTCGCTTCTATGCGAGAACATCTTCGCGACCAGATGTACGATACTTCTCCGGAGCTATTCGAGATTCTATGTAAAATGGTCCTTGCCCGTCGGTTAAATACTGAATCGCTACGTGTGACCGCCTTTCGCCAAGACGAGGGTATCGATATTGAAGGCGCCATTGACGAGGATGTCTTTGTAGCATCGTTCGGTGCGCAGGTCAAACGTTACAATGAGGGCACCACCGTTGGAAATAGGCATATCCAACGGTTCAGCGGTGCACTGGATCAAGCGAAGTATCAAACGGGGACGTATATCACCTCCAGTTCGTTTACTGAGCCTGCCTCTGCGGCAGCCGAGGAGCTTCAGATACATCTCGTTGACGGTGAACGTCTCGCGGTGACAATGGTACAGCATCAGATCGGTGTGACAAAAAATCTAGGTAGCTACGAAACGGACGATGAATTCTGGGAAGCCATCGAAGAACCGGAACAGCAAGGGATAGTTCCATCAAACGAGGTCCCGCTCGCAAACAGCTTTCAGACACTTCGTCTGTTCCTGAAAGCAATCGAAGATACGGACGGGTCTACCCAAGCAATCCACAGCGAAGTAGCGAGCTTTGATTCGAGACATGCGAATTTGTACGGGACTGCTGGATGGATACTGGGATTCGTTCACAAGGACACCCCGAAGCGCGTCAACGGGCGCGAAGTGCGTCGGTGGGGGCTCACAAACACTGGTACAAAATATCTCAGACTCCACGAGCGGGGCGACGAAGAGGCCGCTGAGAGGCTACTGATAGATGCGATCAGGAACGTCGAGATAATTCAGCGTGTGTTCGAGACTATCGAGCGCGATGGAGAACTATCGTATCAGGAGTTGAAGGACAGAGTGTCCGCTGAGACGAACTTATCTCAGTCAAGCGTGTCACGCCGCTCTAGTACCGTCGCGCAGTGGCTCACAACACTCCCAGAAGTCGAGGAGATATCCGATGGCCAAAGCAAAAAGTTCGTACACGGATAGTCTATACTATGACTGAGCAGAATACAGTCCCCGTATCGCGACTGACCATCGCTACAGCCTCTGACTTTCTCAGAGACTACGCGCAAGAACTCACCCAATCGGGTGCAGATGGCCAGTACGCGACAGAAGTGGCGGAGACTGTCGAGGCGCTTGATCGCGCGCTGACGGAAAAAAACCGCTTCTTGTACCGATAACGAAGAACTGTGATAGCGTATCGGTCGTTTACGATGACAGTATCACTATCTCTGAGTATTGTCCGCGTCCATTAGTGAGTCAGCGAACCCGCTACAAATTTCGGTTTGCAGAGCCTTGGAGAACGCGAACGGTCTCAATCCGGAGCTCGTAGCTTCTATTTCGTCTTCGATTCTGTTGCAATCACTCCACACTCGGGTAATCGGCGTCGAAGACGTCCGCGACCACGTCCTCGCCGCTCTCCCCATCTTCGGGACTCACGCTCCCAGTTCGATATCCGTGCAAATCCAGCGTCACGTGGTCGAAGCCACAGTCGCCGATGTGGTCCCGGGCGGCCCGGACGAAGTCGGGGTCCAAAGCCGCGTCGAGTTCGTCCTCGCCCACTTCGATACGCGCCAGGCCGTCGTGGTCCCGGACCCGGAACTGCTCGAAGCCCCACGTTCGCAGCAGTCGTTCGGCCTTCTCAACGCGGGAGAGGCGTTCCTCGGTCACCTCCAGGCCCGTCGGAATGCGCGAGGAGAGACAGGCCATCGAGGGTTTGTCGGCCACGGAGAGGTCGTACTCGCGGGCAACCGCTCTGACCTGCTCTTTCTCGATGCCGTGTTCCAGCAGCGGGGAGTAAGCGTCCAGTTCCTCGACGGCGCGCAGCCCCGGCCGGTGACCCTCGCCGACGTCGGAGGCGTTGGTGCCGTCACAGACCACGTCGATACCGAGTTCGCGGGCGCGGTCGTACATCGCGCCCAAGCGCATCGAGCGGCAGTGATAGCAGCGCTGGTCGTCGTTCTCGACGAACTCGGGATTACTGAGTTCGGAGAACTCCACCAGCTCGTGCCGGATGCCGATTTCCTCGGCGACCCGCACCGCGTCGCCGAGTTCCGCCGCCGGGAGCGTCTCGGACTTGGCGGTACAGGCGACGGCGTCCTCGCCCAGCGCGTCGTGGGCCAGCGCGGCCACCACGCTGGAGTCGACGCCGCCGGAGAACGCGACGAGGAGGCCGTCTCGCTCGGCGAGGTCCTCGCGAACGGCGGCGACGGTCTCGGAAACAGCGGACATACGGCGTGGTACTGGATGGACGGGCAAAACGCCTTCGCGTCGGCTACCCCGCTTTGTGCCCCGTTGTCTTGCACGCGTCATACGCGGGATTTTTATCTGTATAGCCTGAAACAAACAGGATAGATGCGGGGTCACTGTTATGCGGTCGCTAGCGGCAAAGGGGGCGTAGGAAAGACGACGACAGCCGTCAACACGGCCACGGAGCTGGCCACACAGGGGTACGACGTCGTGGTGGTCGACGCCGACCTCGCGATGACGAACCTCGGGCGGGTCGTCGGCGTCGATCACGAACCGACGGTCCACGACGTCCTGGCCGGGGACGCGGCGCTTTCGGAGGCGATACACACCGACGGCGAATTTGCCGTCCTGCCGGGCGCCGACGATATCGAGAGCTTCCGGGAGGCCGACCCGGCCGGGCTCCGCCGGATAATCAAGCGGCTGCGGACGGGCTTTGAGGTCGTCATCGTCGACACCGGCGCGGGCGTGGACCACGAGACGATGGTGGCTTGCGGGCTGGCCGACGACGTGGTGCTCGTGACGACGCCCGACGAGATGGCGGTGACGGACACGGCAAAGAGCCGGGCGATGGTCGGGAAAGTCGACGGCGACGTGCTGGGCGTCGTCGTCACCCGGACCCCGGACGCGGCCGCAGCGACGTCGACCGCCGACGAACTGGGAGCCGAACTGCTGGGTGCGGTGCCCGAGGCACCCGAGGTCATCGGTGACGAGCCGGTCGTCGAGACGGCCCCGACGTCGGCCGTCGCCGCGGCCTACAGCGACATCGCCGAGCGGCTCGCAGTCGCGGCCGACGCCGCAGGCGCGGCGAGCGACGAGCGGGCCGTCGGCGACGACTGACCTCGGCGTCGTCTTCCGACGGCGACGACCCGACGTTCATATCAGGGTACCACGGGAGGTTTTTTCTCGTCGGCCGCGAATGGGTCGACAGATGGAGCTCGAATCGGTACCGGGCGTCGGGGCGAAGACGGCCGAGGCGTTGCGCGAACTCGACGACCCCGAGCGGGCCCTGAGCGAGGGCGACGTGGCCGCGCTCTCCCGGGCCCCCGGCATCAGCGAGGGGCGGGCCGCCCACATCGCTCGCGGCGCGATTCGGGCCGAACACGACGACCCCGGCGGCTTCGCCGCCACGCCGCGGGCCGGAGAGCTGTACGAGGCGGCTCTTGCCCTGCTCCAGGAGCGCACCGTCACCGACTACGGCGCCAAGCGCCTGGAAACCCTCTACCCGAGCGGCGCCCGAAGTCGCATCGACGAAGTCCGGGCCTTCACCGAGCGGGCGCTCGCCCGCGAGCCCACGCCCGAGGTCCGCGAGGCGCTCGCCGGCGTCGAGCCGCTGGTCGAGCCCGGCGACGTGCGGGTCCGGGACCGCTGTCTGGCGACCGGCGACGCCGAAACGTACGCCGAGGCGCAGTCGGCGATTCCGGAGGTGAGCGTCGAACTCGTCGACGACGCCCGCCAGCTGGCCGAACTCGGACGCTCGTACGCGACCGTGGTCGTGCTGGACGAGGCCTTTGCCGGCGTCGACGTCGAGGGGGACGTACGCGTCGAGCCCGACGCACTCGGGGAGCCGGCCTCTGTCGTCCCCGAACGCGTCCTCACATTTTTCGCCCGGAACCGCGACGCGGTGCGGGCTGCCATCGCGGTCCACCGCGCGGCCGCCCTCGACCCGGACTGTGACCTCGACGCCCTCGCCGACGCCATAGACCAGCTCGATGCGGACGGGTCGGTCCGTGGCGACGCGGAACTCGACCGGCTCTCGACGGCGGTCGACGACCTCGATGCGGCCGTCTCGGCCGCCGAGAGCGTGGCCAACGACCACCTGCGGGAGGCCATCGAGGAACGGGACGTCACCATCGAGGGGACGGACCTGCTGTCGCTGGTCGAGCGGGGCGCGGGCGTGGACTCGCTGCTGGACAGGGAGCTGGCCGACGAGTACGCCGCCGCCGTCGAGCGGGCGCGGGACCATCTCGTCGAGGCGCTCGCCCTGTGCGAGACGGAGTCGATGGCCCGCCGGGCGTTCCCCGACGAGCCCACCTATCCGGTCGAACACGAGGAGCGGGTCGTCTCCCGGTTGCGCGAGGAGCTGACCGCGACGCGGGACCGCCGGGCGACCGAGCAAAAACGCGCGATTGCGGACGAGCTGGCGGCGATGCGGCCCGCCGCCGAGGCGCTGGTCGATGCGGCCCTGGAACTCGACGTGGAGCTTGCAGTCGCCCGTTTCGCCGCCGACTTCGACTGTACGACGGCGGAACTGACCGACGAGCCCGGTTTTGCCATCGCGGGCGGTCGGTCGCCGCTGCTGGACGTGCCCTTCGCCGAGGTCGAACCAGTCGACTACGCCGTCGACGGCGTCACCGTCCTCTCGGGGGTCAACAGCGGGGGCAAGACCTCGACGCTCGACCTGGTCGCGCTCGTGACTATCCTGGCCCACATGGGGTTGCCCGTCCCCGCCGAGTCGGCCCGTGTCGGGCGGATTTCGGAACTCCACTACCACGCCAAGACCCAGGGAACGCTCGACGCTGGCGCCTTCGAGACGACGCTGCGGGACTTCGGCGACCTCGTCACCGATGTCTCCGCTGACCGGCCCGTGCTCGTGCTCGTGGACGAACTCGAATCGATTACGGAGCCCGGCGCGGCCGCGACCATCATCGCCGGTATCCTGGAATCGCTGGCCGAGCGGGAGGTCGCCGGCGTCTTCGTTTCCCACCTCGCCGAGGATATCGTCGCCGCTGCGGATGCGGACCTCTCCGTTGACGGCATCCGGGCCGAGGGGCTGGTCGACGGCGAGTTGCGCGTCAATCGGTCGCCCGTCAAAGGGGAACTGGCCCGCTCGACCCCCGAACTCATCGTCGAGAAACTCGCCGAGGACGGCGACGGGTTCTACGCCGGGTTGCTAGAGAAGTTCGAGTAGTGCGAGGAACCGACCGCAGGGAGGTTCCTCGAAAATGCGGTCGCCGCCGATGGGGACCGAAGTTCCACTTTCACTATCGGTGGCAAATGGTTAAGTGGGCAGCGAAGCTCGGTGAAAGTGATGAGTGACAATCCTGAGGAGGACATGCTCGGCTGGGACGAGTCCGTCTTCAGGGACGAACACGTCTTCGAGATAGACTGGCTGCCGGAGACGTTCAAACACCGCGAGAGTCAGATGGAGACGCTAAAGTACGCCCTACGGCCCGCTGTCCGTGGCTCTCGCCCCCTGAACGTCATCGCCCGGGGCCCGCCCGGCACCGGCAAGACCACCGCGACCCAGATTCTCTTCGACGAGCTGACCGCCCAGACCGACGTCCAGGCGGTGCGGGTCAACTGCCAGGTCGACTCGACGCGCTATGCCGTCTTCTCGCGGCTCTTCGCCGAAATCTTCGACTACGAACCGCCCTCCTCGGGCATCTCCTTCAAGAAGCTCTTCTCCCAGATTACCGACAAGCTCGTCGCGGAAGACGAGGTGCTCGTCGTGGCGCTTGACGACGTGAACTATCTCTTCTACGAGTCCGAAGCGAGCGACACGCTGTACTCCCTGTTGCGCGCCCACGAGGCGCACTCGGGCGCCCGCGTCGGCGTCATCTGTGTCTCCTCGGACCTCGAACTCGACGTCATCGAGGAACTCGACACCCGGGTGCAGTCGGTGTTCCGCCCCGAAGAGGTCTACTTCAACAAGTACGGCCAGGCCGAAATCGTCGACATCCTCGACGAGCGCGTCGAGCGCGGCTTCAACGAGGGCGTCGTCGGGCCCACGGTGCTCGACCGCGTCGCCGAACTCACCGCCGAGCAGGGCGGCGACCTGCGCGTGGGCATCGACCTCCTGCGGCGGGCCGGGATGAACGCCGAGATGCGCGCCTCCCGCAACGTCGAACTGGAGGACGTCGAGTCGGCTTACGACACATCGAAGTACGTCCACCTCTCGCGGCGCCTGCGGGAACTCTCGGACTCCGAGCGGGCGCTGGTGGAGGTCATCGCCGACCACGACGGCAAACAGGCCGGCGACATCTACGACGCCTTTGACGACAAAAGCGGGCTGGGCTACACGCGCTACTCCGAGATAATCAACAAGCTCGACCAGCTCGGCATCATCGACGCCGACTACACCGACGTGGAGGGACGGGGCCGCTCGCGCCAGTTGACGCTCAACTACGATGCCGACGCGGTACTCGAGCGACTCTAATCAAGCTGTTCGAAGGTCTTCTCGGCCCACCGGACGGCGTAGTCGGCGCCGTGGTCCTCGTAGGCGGCCGTATCCAGCGCCGCGAACGGTGTGGGGAGTTCCAGCCCGTGTTTGGCGGCGCTGCAGGCCAGCTCCGCAGCGGCGGCGAAGCCGGTCTGGCCGCGAGCGAGTTCCGACGAGAGGTCCCCCAGTCGCGCTCGCTGAACATCTACGCCGAGAACACGACGAGGTTCGCGACGATGGCGACCGAAAGCAGTGCGGCGACAGCGATGGTTCCCAGGACGATTTTCGTTGCCGTACTCATGTGAGCCCGTATCGCAGGCCGCGCATTAAACCTTGAGAAAGCCGCGTGGCTGGCCAGTTTTGCTCCTACTCTCTGCGGTCTTCCAGCCGGCCCTGTGGCACGGCGTCGTCGTCGCTGCCGGGCGCGGTGTCCTCGTCGTCGTCCGGGGTCGCGTACTCGCGGACGTACGCGAGCAGGTCTTCGGGCGACGTCTCGACGCCCTGTCGGGCGAAGAAGTTCGCGACGTTGCGACAGTCCCGTTCGAGGAACTCCTCGGCGTTGGGGTGATGGACCGTCACCGCCTGCCCGAGGTCGATGATGTACAGTTGGCCCTCGTGGAAGACGATGTTGTACTCCGAGAGGTCTCCGTGGACGAGGCCGGCGTCGTAGAGCCGCCGGAGGTACTCCGTGACGACCTCGTAGGCGGTGTCGGGGTTCTCGATGTGGACCTCGCTGAGCCGCTTGGCTCTGCCTTCTTCGGTGCCCAGATACTCCATCACGAGGACGTTGCGCTCGACCGCGATTGGTTTCGGCGTGCGCACCCCGGCCCGGCGAGCGCGCTTGAGGTTCGAGGACTCCTTGCGGACCCAGGCGGTGACGACTTTCTTCTTGTCGGAGCCGATACCCTCGAAGCGGGGGTCGCCGTCGAGATACCCCCGCATATCCTTGAAGTCGGAGGCGTTGATGCGGTAGACCTTGACTGCGACCTCGTGGCCTCGCGGCTCCGTCCCCTCGCCGTCGTCTCGCGGGCTCCGCCCGCTCGATTGGTCCGCGGAGCTTCGCTCCGCGCTACTCGACTGTCCCGAGGCGCTACGCGCCTCGCTACCCGAGAGCGCGGTGTAGACGTTGGCCTCCTTGCCCGTCGAGATGGGGCCCCCGAACGCGTCGATGTGGCCGTCCTGGACGAGCTTATACAGCGCGCCGTAGGTGGCGTCGTCGAAGACGCTGGCCTCGACCTTGAACTGGTCGGCGTCCTTGATTCGCTCGCGGAACTGGCTGAACTCCCGGTCCCGCTTGCGGGCGATGCGGTCGGCGTCGGTGTCGCTGACGTCTATCTCCTCCCACTCGTCGCCGACACCGTCGACGTCCTCGGTTTCGAGCAGTCCGAACTCGGCCTCGCTGTCGGTCACGTCTCGGCCCCCGTCGACGCTGTGGCGCGGTGCATGCGACGCTACTCCTTGATGTGGCCCTCCTCGCGGAGCTGGTCTGCGTCCTGTTTCTCGTAGCGCCAGGTGATGTCGGCTTTCTCGTCCTGCCAGTCCCACGGCTCGACGAGAACCACGTCGTCCTCGCGAATCCAGATGCGCTTTTGCATCTTGCCCGGAATCCGGGCTGTGCGTTCCACCCCGTCCATACAGCGGACTCGCACACGATTCGCCCCGAGCATGTTGGTGACGACGGCGAACACCTCGCTGTCGTCAGGCATCCGCAGGTCCTTCCGGCCCTCATTGTCGCCCATATGCGGGTGTTCGGTCCCGGGAGGGTTAAGTTTTGTACGATTGAGCGCGCCGAGAGCGCCGGGAAGTGGCAAGGCCCAAGACCCGGCCAGCAGAACGGTCGGCAATGACACTGACACTGCCGGCCGACGCCGCTGCGTGGGCCGACACCTGGCGCGACCGCATCAACGACCGGGCGGACTTCGCCGCCGCTGCCGCCGACTTCGAGGCGACCTTTCTGTTCGAGATACTGGCCGACGACCGCTACGACGGCGACCCCGTTCGGTTCCGCGTCACGCTCGCCGACGGCGCCTGTACCGACGCCGAACTCGTCGACGGGGACGCCGACTACGACTTCGCGATGCGTGGCCACTACGACGCCTGGGCGGCCCTGTTGTCGGGCGAACTCGACGTTTCCGCGTCGGTCATGGACGGCACCTTCGACGTCGAGGGCAACACGATGACGCTGCTGCAGCGCCAGGACGCCGTCTCGGAGATGGTCGCTGCCGCCCAGTCCATCGATACCGAGTTCGAGGGCTGAGTCTCTCACATCACAACTCTGTCTCTGCGCTTCAGCGATCCGACGCCCGGAAAGCGAGTCCAGGTCGGGGCCGGTGTTTCACTACGCGTCCGTACGCTGCTCCGGATAGACCTGCGGAATCGCTATTGCGATAACAGCAAGCAAGACGAATCCGAGAGTGTACGTGAACGCGAGGTCGGTCCCCAGTACCGCCTACGCACCAACCAGCAGGGACATCCCACCGATCGTCCGCAGTATCGCCGTCCGGCCGACATGCCGAACCGGGAGCAGGAGAGCGGCGACGACCACCACCCCGTACAGGAACAGGAGGGGGACCGGCGCGTCAGGGCTGGCGAGGACAACCACGGCGAGCAACAGTACGACAGTTTTCCACAGGGACCGAACGTGGATATGGTCGTTGATTTCCATTATCGCAGTAGGCTAGTTTCTGGAAGAAGGTTTTATTTTACGGGTGAAAAATACTGTGCTGCCCGGTTATCCAGGCGCTCCAGTCGGCGGTGCCGCAAACGCTATAGCGATGGCTAGAAGAATCAGCGCACCGAGTACTTCCCCGCCAGTAGAGTTCGGATGTGGACCGCCCCATCCGTGAATGTCCCACAATATGTCATCTTTGATATTGTACAGTTGCGGCAATTAGAAACAGCGGATACGTCGGCATAACCGACGGACTTTTTCCGCCGACCCGCCCATGACGGGTATGTTCGACAAACTCGGTGCCGTCGGCACCGCCGGCATCGTCGTGCTGCTCGCCGGTATCTGTCTCGTCGCGTGGCAGAACATCATTCTCGCCGCCGGGCTCGCGCTCGTCGTCGCGGGCCTGGGTCTGGTCGTCTACGGACTCGTCTCCAGCCTGCTGGGCGCGTTCGGGATGGGAATGGGCGGCGGTCCCGGTCCCGGCGGAATGCCCTGAGCTCGGCAGTCAGTTCTCGCTCGCCGGCCGGTCGGCCCGATGTTCGCTGATAATCTGGTCGACCATCTCCGCCTTCTGCGCTTTCTGCCGGTCCTCGGCCCGCTCCGCCCAGTCTTCGATGGCGTCCTCGACGGCCTGTTCCTTGGCGACGGCGAGTTCGTCGACTTCCTGGACGGGCACCATCTCGGCCGGCGCGACCGGGATGTCGTGGTCGAACAGCACCTCGTCGGCGATATCCGAGAGGTTTCCGTCCCGGAGGACGAGCCGGGGATTGACAGCAGAGAGCCGCTGGGCGGTGGATTTTCCCGCGCCGGAGGCGTCCCGAAACATGACGATGTCGCCCTCGACCAGCCCGAACTCCTCGTCGGCCTCGTCGATAGCGTCGCGGGTGAACTGCTCGACGACCTTCACTGACACCAGCCCCTCCTTCTCGTCGGCGACATCGGCGAAGTTCGAGTGGTCGAGCTTCCAGAGCGATTTCAGCCGGTCGAGCTTCTCGGCCAGTTCCTCGCGCCCCACGGCTCGCTCTACTCGCGGCTTCGCCGCTCGCTGTTTCCGAGGCGCTGAGCATCGCGAAGCGCCTCGCTTTACTCGAACAACTCTTCGTACACCTTCTGCTGGGCGGCTCGCAGATGCTGGTGGTAGGTGGGCCGTGAGATGTCCATGGCCCCGGCGAGTTCGTCGCCGTCGACCTCGCGGGGCCAGTCGAAGAAGCCGCCCAGATACGCGGTCCGTAGCGCCGTCTCCTGGCGGTCGGTAAAGCGCTCGGAGAGCGACGCCTGGAACTCCTGTTGGGTCCGGACCGGCCGTTCGTGTTCGTGATAGCCCACGAGGTCGGTGCCGTCGTAGTTGTCCTCGACCAGCGAGAACAGCTCGCGGGCGTCGCTCTCGTAGGGGAGTTCGATGGTGTAGCGGGCGACGCCGTTCTCGCCGGTTACCCCCTTGGGTACCGCGCCGTGGTCAACCAGCGTCGCCAGCAGCGACTCGCCCATCGTTATCTCGAACAGCGCCGACCCCTCGTGTTCGGCCACCAGCGTGGCGCTGCTGACGGCCTCGTCGTCTTCGAACGCGGCCAGGACGGCCTCGCTGTCGCCGCCCGCAGCGTCGAGATACACCCGCAGCGAGCCGTCGTCCTGGGTCACGGTCCCGACGGAGGTGAGCGTCGCGTCCGTCGCCGCCGAGACCCGACTCAACAGCAGGTCCCGGTCGGTGACGGTGAACTCCAGTTCGATGACCTTATCGGCCGACAGTATCTTCCCGCTCTCGATTGCGTTGATGGCGTTGGCGACGGCCCGTCCGAGCGCCTCCAGGACGACCTGCTCGCGGTCGTCGAACGCGTCGGGACGGTCCGAACAGACGAACAACACGCCGTACGTCGAGTCGGTGTAGGCGAGCGGGATGGCCATCATCGACTCGACGCCGGCTTCGCGGGCCCGCTCGACCCACTCGGCGTCGATACCGCCGAGGTCGTCGACGATTTCGCTCGTCCCGTCGGCCAGCGCCGTCGGGACGCCAGCGCCGAGCTGGATGTCGGCGCCACCGGCCCACTCGCTGACGTCGAGGCGGTTCCCCCGCACCGCCGGGCGACCAATCCAGGCGAACGTGTAGGGTTCCGTCGCCGCAAGCTCCCCGCAGACGCCGGCCTCGACGGCCTCCCGCGTCGTCGCCTCGACCAGCACCTCGACGGTGTTCTCGATGAGGCCGTTGATGCGCTCTAGGATGGTCGCGATACGCTCTCTGGTCTCCCTGACCTCCTGTTCGCGTTTCGCTCGGTTGCAGGCCGCAGCGGCGTTGGTCGCGAGCAGGGCGACGACCTGCCGGTCGATGTCGTCGAAGGCGTTCTCCTCGGTCGAGAGCACGCTCAGCGTTCCGTGGACGCCGACCGGCACGTACAGCCCCGAGCCGACGGTCGTCCCGCTGTCGTCGAGTTCGTGGGTGGTGTCGTAGCTGGCCGTCTCGCCGGAGGCAAAGACCCGTCCGGCCTGCCCTTCCTCGAGGCCGTACCCCGGCCGCTCGCCCAGCGTCTCGACGACGGCGTCGGTCACCGCCGTCGGTCGGAGCACGCGCTCGTCGGCGTCGTACAGCCGGACTACCGCCATATCCAGTCCGAGCACTCGCTCGGTCGCACCGGCGACGATATCCGCCACGGCCTCGCGGCTTGGCGCCTGCATCAGGCTTCGGGAGGTCTCCTGTAGCGCCGAAAGCAGCTCCTCGCGGCGCTTGCGTTCTGAGATGTCCCGGATGACGCCCGCCGTCCCGCGAAACTCGCCGCTCGGGCCGTACAGCACCGTCATGTGGTCTTCACAGGCGATAGTCGTCCCGTCGGCCCGCCGCAGTTCCAGCTCGAAGGTCGTCTCGATGTCGTCCCGACCCGACGACGAGAGCAGCTCCCGGAGCTTTGACTCGGCGAGTTCGACCGTCTCGCGGTCCTTGATGACGATGGTGTGTTCGCCAAGCAGTTCCGCGAGGTCGTACCCCGTCAGCTCCGCCAGCGCCTCGTTGGCGAAGATGAACTCCCCCTCGTCGTCGAGGGCGTACACCCCGTCGTCGAGGGCGTCGATGACCTCGCCGTAGCGGTCGAACGCCCCCATCGACATCGGGCTGTCGTCGCCCGCTATCGACGTGATACGGTGGGCCAGGACGGTGTACTGTGTGTCCCCGCCCGGCCGGACGTACGCCAGCGTCTCGTCTCCCAGCACCTCGCGGACCCGCTCCGGTCCGCCGTCGGCGAACACGACCACCGGGAGCGTCGGCCGCTCGGCCCGCAACTCTGTGACCAGCTCGGGCAGTTCGACGGCCAGGCTGACGACACAGTCGACGCCGTCGACCGACTCGGCCGCTGTGCCGGCGGCCGCCGTCCGAACGCGCAGCCCCACCTCGACCGACTCGAGACCTCTCGCCGTCTCCGCGACCCGCTCCTCGTCGTTATCACAGACGAGGACGGTGTGCCCGCGATTCATACCTAACTGGTTAGCATCTTCGACACAAGAAAGTGCGGGTCAGCTGTCACGCTGTGCCAGCCCCTCACACGTGACCCACGTCGTCGTTGCAGTTGTCACAGAATAGTATCCGGACGAACGACTGCTTCGATTGCTCGCGCCGAGTGTGCGCCTACGACCGCAGGGAGTGCGCCGTCCGGGAATTGAACCGGAGCCAGAGGTTCCTGCTCACCTCGCTTCGCTCGGTTCTGCGGGCTGCCACTGGCAGGGTTCAATTCCTGCGGGCGATTTCGCTCGTCACGTTCGTTCCTCGCAGAAATGCGCCGTCCGGGAATTGAACCCGGGCTCTAGCCTTGGGAAGGCTATGTCCTACCACTGGACCAACGGCGCATGGCGCTCACTCGAAACGTCACAGGGCGGCGCACTTGAACGTAGCGTTTCGACCGCTATGGACACTGGGCCCGAAACCCGGCCGACTGGTGGACGCGCGTCCGAAAATACTGCACCGATAGATGGCTATTTGTTTCGTCCGGCCAACACCCCGGTATGGCTGATGCCGACACCGTCACGCGGGCGATGGACCCGCTCGATTTGACCTTCTCCGAGGACGAACTCGAGGCACACCGCGGGCACATCACCGCGTTCATCGAGGGGCAACTGGACGCGGCAGGAGTCGACCGTGCAGTGATGGGGCTGTCGGGCGGTATCGACAGCACACTCGTCTCCCATCTGGCCGTGGAGGCGCTGGGTCGGGACGCCGTCCACGGGCTGGTCATGCCGAGCGAGGTCAACGCGGCAGACAACATGAGCGACGCCGAGCGGGTCGCCAACGACCTGCTGGGCATCGAGTACGACGTCATCGAAATCAACCCGCTGGTCGACGCTTTCCTCGACGCCCACCCCGAGGCCGAGGGCGACCAGCTCGCGGTGGGGAACCTGCGGGTGCGCTGTCGCGCCGTGTTGAACTATCTCGTCGGCAACCACGAGGACGCACTGGTGCTTGGGACCGGCAACCGCAGCGAGGCGCTGGTGGGTTACTACACGAAATACGGCGACGGCGCCGTCGACTGCCATCCCATCGCGGCGCTGTACAAACAGCAGGTCCGCCAGCTGGCAAAACACGTCGGCGTCCCCGACGACCTCGCCGAGAAGGCCGCCAGCGCCGAGATGTGGTCGGGCCAGACCGACGCCGGCGAGATGGGGATGACCTACGACACTCTCGACTCGGTTCTCGCACTGCACATCGACGGCGGCGTTCCGAAAGACGCCACCGCGGACCACATCGGCGTCCCCCCCAGCGTCGTCGAACAGGTCCGTGAGATGTACGAGAGCAGCGCCCACAAGCGCGCGATGCCGCCCGGCCCGGACCCGCTTTATTGAGTCGTTCGCAACTATACGTGCCGGTCGAGCCCTACGTGGAGATACTGGATGGACACAATCGAGTAGGTATTTAAATCGACATCGCCACGGCCGTCTAACCGTGCGATACTGTCACACGGATTTCCGGTAGTCCGGCTGCAGTGGTACGGTTTCCGGACTCGAATCGGACTGTCGACAGTCCCCCAGTGTGACCCGACATCCCCTACTTTTATATAGAACCACAGACAATCAATCGACTGTTTATGAGCCAACGCCAGATGCAGGGCCAGCCGATGATAATCCTGGGAGAGGACTCCCAGCGGATGAAAGACAAGTCTGCACAGGAACACAACATCTCGGCCGCCCGGGCGGTCGCCGAGTCCGTCCGCTCGACACTCGGCCCCAAGGGGATGGACAAGATGCTCGTCTCCTCGACAGGGGACGTCACCGTTACGAACGACGGCGTCACCATCCTCCAGGAGATGGACATCGACAACCCGACGGCCTCGATGATTGTCGAGGTCGCCGAAACACAGGAGGACGAGGCCGGTGACGGCACCACCTCCGCCGTCGCCATCGCGGGCGAACTCCTGAAAAACGCCGAGGACCTGCTCGAGCAGGACATCCACCCGACGGCCATCATCAAAGGGTTCGACCTGGCCGCGACCGAGGCCAAGGCCGCCATCGAGGACATCTCGACGGCTGTCGAGCCCGACGACGAGGAACTCCTCCGGAAGGTCGCCGAGACCTCGATGACCGGCAAGGGCGCCGAACTCAACAAGGAGCTACTCGCACAGATTATTGTCGACGCGGTCAACGCGGTCACCGTCGAGACCGACACCGGCGAACACGTCGTCGACCTCGAATACCTCAACATCGAGACCCAGACCGGCAGCGCCGCCGGGGAGTCCGAACTACTCGAAGGCGCGGTCATCGACAAGGACCCCGTCCACGAGGAGATGCCCACCGACGTCGACGACGCGAAAGTAATGCTGATGGACACCGCCATCGAACTCGAGGAGACCCAGGTCGACGCCCAGCTTTCGGTCGACGACCCGAGCCAGCTCCAGACCTTCCTCGATAAGGAAGAAGCGCAGCTCGAGGAACTGGTCGAGAAGGTCGAGGCAACCGGCGCCAACGTCCTGCTCTGCCAGAAAAACATCGACGACATGGCCCAGCACTACCTCGCCCAGAAGGGGGTTCTCGCCATCAAGCGAGCCAAGAAGTCCGACATCGAGTTCCTGAAAGAGGTCCTGGGCGCCAACGTCGTCTCGGACCTCGACTCGGCCAGCGAGGACGACCTCGGCCACGGCTCGGTCCGTCGCGACGAGGCCGAGGGCCTGTTCTACGTCGAGGGCTCCGGCGAGGACGCCCACGGCGTCACCCTCCTCCTGCGTGGCTCGACCGACCACGTCGTCGACGAACTCGAACGCGGCGTTCAGGACGCCCTGGACGTCGTCGCCGCCACCGTTACCCAGGGCCAGGTCCTGGGCGGCGGCGGTGCCCCAGAGGTCGAGGTCGCCCGTCGTCTGCGTGATTTCGCCGACAGCGTCTCCGGCCGCGAGCAACTCGCCGTCGAGGCCTTCGCCGACGCGCTCGAAATCATCCCACGGGCCCTCGCGAAAAACGCCGGCCTGGACGGCATCGACACGCTGGTCGACCTCCGGGCCGCCCACGAGGACGGCCAGGTCAGCGCCGGCCTGAACGTCTTCACCGGCGACGTTGAGGACACCCTCGAGACCGGTGTCGTCGAGCCGGCTCACGCCAAACGACAGGCCATCTCCTCGGCTACAGAGGCCGCGAACCTCGTGCTCAAGATTGACGACATCATCGCTGCGGGCGACCTCTCGACCTCCGGTGACGGGGACGAGGGCGGCCCCGGCGGCCCCGGTGGCGCCCCCGGCGGTATGGGCGGCGGCATGGGCGGGATGATGTAGGAGACGAGCGGAGCGACGTCTCCGAACTGCCGAGCGGGCGAGGCTTAGACCACTTTTTGCAACTCCTTCGGGCGCTTCGCGCCCTCAGTCGTGCAAAAACGTGGGGAAAAATCGCCGCTCGCTCCTGTCGCGCGCCTCCGACGCGCGGTAGTCCGATCGCGGCGTCAGAACCGGCGCGCTGCGCGCGCCGGACGCCTTCTGCTGTCTTCGTTCCATCGACAGCGATTACCTGACGTTGACGAACTCCGCAGCACCACTTTGCTCGACCGTAATTCGGTAGCCACTATACGTAAATTCGACCGTCATCTGTGCCTCTGGTTTCGGCGGATTCGAATACAAGTTCGATAACGTCCTGTTGATGTAGTGGTAGGCCGGTGGCAATTCCTCTGCTGGCGTTCCCTTGAGGTCAGCAACTACTTCTACTATCGCAATAGCCGGTTCCTCTCTGTCGGTGTCCAATTCCTGGTGCACAATTTCGTCGTCATGGGAGTCTATCATCGTACCTCTGTAGTTCGGCGTCGTGGGCGGAGTAGATGTTCAAGCCATTGTTCGAGTTCGCCGTTTGGGCGGTTGTGGTACATCTGACACTACAGTTCAATCGGTGCTTCGAGCGAGGAATCGGCACGAAGGATAGTAGACACGGTCCCCTGCACCTGCGCTAATCGCTCGGTCGGTTCCACGAGTTTGGCCTCTGTGTCATAGTTTATGAGTCCTCCCGTGGCCAACTTCGGGAGGTGGGCATGATACAACGAGACGCGAATCTCTCTTAGTACGTCCGCAGACGCCTTCGTAACTGGCGTATGATGAGTATACTTGAAGACGACCTTCGAAAGGTCGTTGAGCGCTACTGACCGTTGTTCTTCTGTGAGCGCTCCCAGGACGATACGGCGTCGCTTGTTTTGACACAGGTCAAGGACCGAGCCGACGGCGGTACAATCCATAACCGGTACAGGCGACCGACGGCAATCAAGATGACTTTTTCATACACAAACCGATTTTATATACCCGCTCATAGTGATTATTGTAGATTATTTCCGGATAGCACCGGCCCCGGGGTCGGTGCGTACCGGTAAATCGCTACACGAATCACTATCAGTGTTGGACTGTAACGGCCGAGAGCGCGCTTCCGACGACATGCTCCATACCCCCTCGGAGGCGGGAGCCAGCGACCCCAATCTGACGTACGTCTGGGGTCACGGTGCCCGAATCCGCTCCCGGCTCGGAACTTAAGTACAAGCACACTCCACACTAACCCATGCAGACGCTGTTGCTCGGTCCCGACGACGTGAGCGAGTACGCGGACCTCCCCTCGGTCATCGACGCCGTCGCGGCGGCCTTCGCGGCCGACGCGCGGGGTGACAGTATCATGCCGGCGAAATCCTACATCGACCTCCCCGAGTACAATGGGGATTTCCGGTCGATGCCGGCGTACGTCCACGCGGGCGAGTGGGACGCGGCAGCGGTGAAGTGGGTCAACGTCCACCCGGACAACCCCGCCGACCACGACCTGCCGACCGTGCTGGGGACGCTCATCTACTCGGACCCCGAGACCGCCTTCCCGCTCGCGGTGATGGACGGGACGAATCTCACGCGCCTGCGGACGGGCGCGGCGGCGGCCGTCGCCACCGACCATCTCGCCGTTCTCGACGCGGACTCGCTGGGGCTCGTGGGCGCGGGCGTCCAGTCCTACACCCAACTGGAAGCCATCGCTGCGGTGCGGGACATCGAGACTGTCGTCGTCGCCGACCGAAACGACGGGAAACAGCGGGCCTTCGTCGACCACTTCGCGGACCGATTCGACGCTCGCGCGGGCGCCATCGAGGATGCTGCGGCGTGTGATGTGCTCTCGACCGTCACGCCCGTCGAGTCGCCCATCGTCGAGCGCGACTGGCTCGGCGAACACACCCACGTCAACGCCATCGGGGCCGACGCGGCCGGCAAGCACGAACACGACGACCGGACGCTGCTCGATGCCAAGCTGGTCATCGACGACTACGAGCAGTGTACCCACTCGGGCGAAATCAACGTCCCGTGGCGCGAGGGGACGCTTTCGGACGACGACATCTACGGCGAACTCGGGGCCATCGTCGCCGGCGAGATTCCCGGCCGGGAGTCCGGGGACGACATCACGCTTTTCGACTCGACGGGACTGGCGATTCAGGACGTGGCGGCGGCCCACGTCGCCTACGAGAACGCCCGCGCGGCCGGCGCGGGGACCGACTTCTCGCTCGTCGGGAGCTGATACTGCCGGCTGTAACAAACTGAAGGAATTCGCCACCCCAGGGTGGCGATTGTTTTTACGAACGTACAGCCACCAGTATGAGTCGCTACAGCCCCAGCGACCCTCTGGCTCTATCGAGGAGCCAGATGACGGCGAGAATCGGGAGTACCGGGAGCAACAGGACGAGCAACCCGAGGAATATCAGCCACCCGAAGGCGCCCATCTCGGCGTCGGGGTGGGTTCCCGATGGTGGCGTCACCGTTCGGAGCGAGTCCGGGAGCGACGAACCGTCTGTGCCGTCGGCGCCACTCATACTCAGTGATATGTTCGCTGTACGAATAAACGTGTCTCGGACGGTTCGTCAGTTGCCGTTTCGGTCGGGCGCGCGGATTCGGCCGGCCGCTGTTCGCTCCGTCTGTAGCCATCGCGTCCGCCTGCTGCCGGGCAGAAAATACAGGTCGATACCCGTCGAAAAGCGCCTCCGACCGCGGTTTCTGGTAGAACCAGCCCTCGCGTGGTCGCGATACGACATAGCAAACGCCCAGTATCCCTCTTCAATAGTTAGCCACCCTAACAGCGTCCGGATTCCAAGTGCTGTGTTACAGCGCTACTCCCGCTGATAGTAGATGAGGCCTGTGATGACGACAATGAGACTGCCAATCACAACCAGTGGCACCAGATACAGTGACCCCGGTTCGGTCGCAGTCGCGTCCGTCGTCGTGACTGTCGTCGACGGAGACTGGGTGGAGACATCATCGGGGGTCTCCGACGCAGCGGCCGTCTCGGTCGATGTCGTCGCCGTCTCAGTCGGAGTTGCCGTAGGCGTCCCGTCGCCGTCATCCTCGCTGTCATCACCGCTATCGTCGTCAGTGCCGTCGTTGCCCCCCGTATTGCCGTCGTCCGTCTGCCCTTCCACGGTGAGGACACGACCGTCCGTACCGGTGACCGAGTAGGAACTGCCGTTCTCGTCGCCCAGCGCGGCGACACGCACCGAGAGCCCGACAGTCCCCGGATTCTCCGCGCGGACGGTCACCGTCGCGAGTTCGACCGGCCCGCTCTGGAGCGTATCCATCCCAGTCGCCGCCAGCCGGACTGAGTCGCCGCCCTCCGGTTGGCTGGCGTACGCTGGACTATCGGCGTACGTGACGCTCTCAATCGTCGCGACGCTGCTGTCGTTTACCGACACCGTGGCGTTGAACGAGCCGACGCCACCGCTCGCCTCCGCCACCACCACCTCGTACTCGACAGTCGCTCCCGGGTCGACACTATCTTCGGCCGGCGAGAGCCGCACCTCAGTCGTCCCTGCCCCGGAGACGACGAGAGCGCTCGCCAGCAGTGTAACGCAAACCAATCCCACCCCGATACTGCGCGGTACGTGCTTGGCCATGTCGTTAGAACCGTATCAGGAAGTATTAAATACTATCGAATTTTTAGAAAAAATAATAGCTGAGTCTGTAATGTCGGTGGCACGCACTACTAATCGTGGGGGTGTCGAACTCGTAAGCGAGCAAGTACGTCCGTTGCTGGCAGTCGTGTTGACTGTATTGCTCGTCACCAGTCCGGTCGCAGCAGCCATTCAAGTTGGCGCGCTCTTTCAGGCCGGCAACGCGGGCAACACCGGAACCGGTGCGGGTAACACCGGTGCCGGTACCGGTGCGGGCAATACGGCCGTAACACCCGACCCAGTCGTCGGCTCTGCCACGCCGACCGACCCGAACGGCGACGGTCGCTTCGAAGACGTTAACGGTGACGGAAGCTTCGACGTCGTCGACAGCCAGGCGCTACTCTCTCATCTCGCGAACGCATCTGTACAGAACGACACTGCAAGCTTCGACTTCACTGGCGACGGGCAAGTCACCGTCAGCGACGGCCAGTGGCTCTACGTCCAGGCCGTCGATCCGAGCAAGACAGACCCCGACGGCGACGGGCTGAACAACACCCAAGAGGTCGCCCTCGGGACGAACGCCTTCGACAACGACACCGATAGCGACGGCATCGACGACTGGACCGAGACCGACGGCGGCTCGGTAGTCGATACGGACGACAACGACGTCACAGACGCGCGCGACGCCGACAGCGACGGCGACCGCATCCCCGACCTCCGAGAGGGCACTGTCGATACTGACGGCGACGACACGCCCGACTACCGCGACGACGACGACGACGGCGACGGCATCGACACGCACACCGAAGCGCTCGATGGCCAAAACTACAGTCACAACGTCGACTTCGACACCGAGTTCAACTGGCTCGACACCGACGCCGACGCCGACGGCACCCCGGACGGCGTCGAGGGCACGAACGACAGCGATAACGACGGGATGCCCGACTACCTCGACAACGATATCGACAACGACGGACTCCCCGATAGCTACGAGCGCAACGTCACGGGGACCGACCTTGCTAACAACGACAGCGAGTCCCGGTTGACGGACTACACGGAAGCTGGCAACGACGTCATCGACGGGATGGAGGACTTCGACCTGGACACGCTCGGGAACTACAGGGAGTACACCATCGGCACTGACCCTTACGAGAGCGACACGGACGGCGACGGACTCGGAGACGGGTTCGAGGCCCGTAACGAGCAGTTCGACCCGCTCGATAACGACACGGACAGTGACGGGACGAACGACGCCGCGGGCGACCTCGACGGCGACGGACTGACCAACGGCGAGGAGGCCCGACGCGGGACCCTGGTGGACCGCGAAGACACCGACGGCGATTCGCTGACTGACAGCCGCGAGGTCGACCTGGGCACGGACCCGACGCTGCCGGACACGGACGCCGACGGGCTCGACGACGACGACGAAGAACTCCAACTCGGGACCGACCCACTGGACAACGATACGGACAGCGACGGCGTCCTCGACGGCAACGAGACCTTCGAGACATCGATGGAGAGCGAGTCGACCGGCGCGAGCGTGACGCTGCGGACGAACGGGTCGGGCGCCAACGTCACGATGGAGGCCAAACCAGAGTTCTTCGAGAACACGTCGGCCAGCGCCGGCCCGACGATTCGACTCGAGAACCGCACGGCCTTCGAGAACGCTACAGTCGAACTACCGGTCGACGCCTCGGTCTCCGAATCCGAGCACGAGAACCTCTCTATCTACACATGGAACGGCTCTTCAGCGGATACCTGGAGCAAGGTTGAGACGACCATCGAGAACGGCACGGCGAAAGCCACTGTCGAGCACTTCTCGTATTTTACGGTTCTGGACACCGACGAGTGGGTCAGCGCGACCAACCTCGACATCGGCGACCCCATCGACCTCAACGCCACCGACTCGTTCCAGTGCCGGAACGCCTGTAACCTGACGGGCAACTCGACCGTCGTGCTGGGCGGGGAACCCACAACGCGTAAAATAACCGTCGAACAGGGGAGTGATACCTACGAGGTGGTCCCCCTGAGTAACGGGCAGACCATCGAGAACTTCTACGACTACGGGGACGCCGAAATCAACTCCCCGCTTCCGGTCGCGAAAAGCGACACCAGCCGGCTGTTCTTCTGGTCCGGACCGAACGGACTGAGTCTGGTTATGGTGCAGGACAAACCGCGAGACGGGTCCGGCGCCGCCGTCTCGTTCGAATTCTACGGCCTCCCGGTCGGTAACGGGAGCTGGACGCTCAAAGATGACCCCGGCGACAACTACGGGACGACGCCAGATTGGGCCTGGACCGCCGACAACACGGACGGCGGCGCATTCCGTGGTGGACTGACCAACGCGACGTTCACCATCACGCCGAAGTTCAACGACGAGGCGGCGAAAAGCCCGCTCACGCCGGGCCAGCTCACCGACTGGGAGATTCTCTCCGGTCGCGCGACCGACCCGAAAAACGAGTCGCTCGCTCTCGACCAGAACATCACAATCAGTGTCCCGGGCGACCCCGACGAGAACTCCTCCAGCAACGTAAGCGGTGACACGGGGTCCGCCAACGTCACGTACGAACTGAGCGGTGGCACGGACGACCTCGCCATCGTCTACCAGACCGAACAGACGAACGTCAATCCGGCAGCGAACGTCAAGGTGACGGGCACGAGCGGGACCACTGTCTCGAAAGACCTCTCCATCGGGACCGTCGGCACCGTCCAGACGGTCGTCAACGTCTCGACGCTCGCAGAGGGGCCTGCGAACATCAGTCTCTCCGCTGACGGTATCAACATGCGTGCGGAGGTCGTTCCACGGGAGACCTTCGACAGCGACGGTGACGGCATCCGCGACACCGTCGAAAACCAGACCTGGACGCTGCCGACCAGTTCGGCGAGTACGTTCTCGACGGACCCGTACGACGCCGACACCGACGGCGACGGCATTCCCGACGGTGAGGAGGTCATCTACCAGACCGAAGCCGACAATGGGACGGTCACGACGAGCATTGCGGTCGCCAACTCTGACCCGACCGAGGTCAACAGCGACGGGGACGAACTCACCGACCCAGAGGAGAACCGCGGGTGGAACACCTACCTCGCGCGCTCCACTTCGACGGCCGAACAGTTCGTCAGCGCCCGCCAGAACGGTGGGAACGCGCGGAGCGTCCTCTGGGAGCAGAACGTCAGTTCGGACCCGCTCTCGACCGACACCGACGGCGACCTGCTGGACGACCACGAGGAGCGCCGCCTCGGAACCAGCCCGACAGTCGCCGACTCCGACAACGACGGTAGCGACGACAACTACGAGGACTCGTTCGGCTACGACCCCACCATCCACGACCACAAAGCGCCGCTCATCGAACCACTGGATGTCAGCGCCAACAACGCCCAGCGCACCAGTTACTCCGTCATGGTCTCCGTCACTGACCAGAGCGGTGTCTCCCGAATCGAGTTCTACAAGGCCGGAAGCTCGCAGTGGTCCGACTTGGGCAATGGTGCGGAGACGATAACCTTCGGCGCCAGCATCGAGGTCGAGCGGGACGCGCTGGACGCCATTTTCACCGGCGCGGCCGGCTTCTTCACGCCGGTGACCGTCGACGCCAGAGCCACGGATGTCCACGGTAACAGCAAGCGCAAGGAACTCAGCGGGCCGGACACGTTTGGGCAGGCGGCCGACTCGTACGCCAGCTTCCCGGCCAGTCCCGGCAAGGGCGGCTTCGTCGCCTGGATGGGCTTTTCCTCGGGCGCGTCGACAGTGGTCGGTGAGAGCGTCGCGGGCATCGCCGAGATGGTCAGCGACCCCGTCGGCTACGCGAGCCAGATGGCTCAGCTGGCGACTACCATCTACAACAATCGCGCGATACTGACCAAGCTCCCGGCGATGATGGCCCGCCAGCTCCGCGAGCAACACGAGACGCGGAACCCGTTCGACCCCCACGAGCAGTACTACGAGGAGTTCGGCGGCGGCTGGTCGTTGGGCTACACGACCGGGACCGTCGCGCCAGCGTTCCTCTCGGGCGGGTCGAGCGTCCTCCAGAAGGGACTGAGTAGCTCCTCGAAACTCAGACGGCTGGTCGACGCGGCCGACTCGGCGACGCCCGACCGGGTGCCAAACGGCGTCAAACCGACGGCGCTGCGACGGGCCGGGAAAGTCGACAACGCGGTGCCGGACGCCGACGTGCCGACCGGGCGCATGAGCGCGAAGCTCGACGACATGCCCGGGCCACGCCGCCAGCAGGTCACCGAGCAGTTCGACCGCCTCGACAGCGACGGGTCGGACTATCTGGGCAACACCGACATCGACGATGCGTCGCTTAAGGCCGCTGACCTCTTCGAGAACACCGGGCCGAAGGGCCGCCGCGCGCTGAACGACCTCGCCGACGGCAACCGTGACGCCGCTGACGTGCTCATCCGGATGGACGACGCTGCCACTCAGCGGCGGTTTACCAGAGCATACGAGAGCGATTCGGTCGACAGCGACGAACTCGGGGCTGCACTCAAGCGGTACGATAAGCTAGATTCGGACGGGAAGGACGAGTTCGACGACCTGCTGGCACGCAACGGGGACGACGCAGCCGAATTCGCGGCCCGCACGGATTCGGACACGTTTGACTCGGTCGTCTCACCATGCGGGGCCAGGGGTGCACCATCGCTCGGTGAGGCAGGGGTACTCAAGTCTGACCGGTACTACTCGGTCGAAGCCAAACCGTCGGCCCTCGCTAAGAGCAGTGGAAGCTGTCCCAATCTTCCCGATGATGTTGAAAATGACCTACAGGATGCCTTGGTGGATGTCGACGAGGACTTGGACGCGGAGGAGATAGACGATGTCCGGCGGTCGATAGATGATCTAGACAGGGATACGCAAGATTCCGCTACTAATCTCATCGAGAGTGAAGGCGCTGACGGCATCTCCGTCACAAATGATGTGGCGGACCTCAGTGATGGCAGTGATAGTGTTCTCACTGACAGTGAGGCCGATGAACTTGTGTCTGCTTACGATAGCTACACTCGATATGACACTCAAAACCGGGATGTGAGCGATATTCAGGGAGATATCAATCAGCTTGCAGCGAAAGGAGACGACTCAGCGGATGCTGTTGAGGGCCTGGATGATGCTATCGATCAGGGGCTCAACAGCGATTCAGGTATGAAGGGACTTGATGGTGAGGCCGAAACAGCAGCTAATCGGCTCGATGAAGGTGTCGATAGAGAAGATATTACTATGGACTCGGATCTCAGTGAGAGTGACATAGATGACGATATTGTTAAGCGAAGTGATATCGACGATAGTGATCTCAAAGATTTGGATGCAAGTAGCAACTCAGATAGCGACATAGACGTGGATGTTGACGGTGGAGAAGCCATCGAAGTGAAAAACCGAGATTATAGTAATCTCGGCGGATTCTTGCTCGATAGTGACCTTCATAGTCTCCGTAAAAAACTGAATACGTTCGCAGCGAGCGGTGAGGATGAAATTGTCATCGTTACGGCCCGCGATCCGGACGCAGTATTCCCTGAGGATGTTCGGGATAAGTTTACTGGAGAGCTGTCAGACGTTGAGAAACTGTCTGACATGGAGGCACTGATAGAAAACAACTTCCAGGGCGTTACGATAGATGGCTCCAAAGGCGTTGAAGTTACCTTCGAGCAACTTGATAGTGCCAAGTAATGGAAGGGATAGCTGACGCGTCGTTCCTATTCACCGAAGCGCCCCCAGGGGAGCAGTTAGTTGATGAGACGCTCGCTGTCTGTGCTGACATCGGATTGAGTGCTGTCGGTGACTCACATGTTGATTCCAGAGACGCCACCATTGAGTTCGACGATGCTGGGGCAGCCCGCACACGTCTCTATTGGCGTGAGGTAAAACGGCCAATTAGCCTTTCACTCCAGTTCGATCCGGAGCCAGGTCCCGAACCCTCCCTTCGGATCGCATGTAATCCGGATTATATCACTGGAGCTGATTTTGACGGGACAAATTATACTGGTTTCACTGGCGTGTACGTCGAACTGGTACGTGATCTCTCAGTCGCACTTGAGACGATGTACGCATGTAGCAGACATGCCGATCCGCACACTAAAGCCTCGCCGGAGGAAGTCTGGCCCACAGCGCCATCGTTCAATCTTGAACGTGTCCCATGGCTCTCGGTCTTTTCTGCGTCACTGATAGAACGCCTCGGCTGGACGGATCGCATACGTGAAACTCCAGCGTGGCGTGTCAAACCGCTTGAATCCGGCCATATACTCCTACTCAAGACGAGCGAACCATGGGAAAATGAGGGACCTGACCACCCCGTCGACCGGTATTTATTTGATGGCGATCATACCGAAACGGACGGGGGAACCGACCGGTCAGCCTCTCTCAAAGACCCTTTCTCCCATCTCGCTGTCGGGGAGCATGGGGCCGATATATGTGTTCACCGAAACGACATAACGACGGAATTACCGAACGAAATTCTGGAACCGGTCCGTGTTCGAATCGACGAGAACCGGGACCTGCGTCGCGTCGACTCGGGGCGCTTCCTCCGCAATGTCGTGGACCCTGAGCCGGAAGCAGAGCTATCCGTAACCAAGCGAATGCTCGCCAACGTTCCCGATGACGCCACCGACGACGATCTCTACGTCTCGGCTCTGCTCCGAGACGTAATTCCACCGTCGTTCGTTCGACTGGACGACCCCGACGGCGAGAACATCGTGACGAAGGTTACGGAGCTAGATACGGACGTGAGCAAAATCAAACTGCTCGTGAGTCTGGGTCGCGTAGCCCAACAGGACGATTTTACTGCCGAAGACCTCAACTCGATGGAAGGTGCGCTAAACACACTCAAAGAACTTGACGACGAGGACAACATCGACCAGTATATACGAGAGCGGCTTCTGTAACTTCGGTTTCTGTCGATACCCTTTTCGGATGCATTGAGTGACCGAGACCATCGCACCTGTGGCGACTTCTAGCGGCTTGAGCACGCTCTAGAAGGGACTGACAAGTTCCCGAAACTCAAACGGATGGTCAACACCATCAACAAGGCCAAAATCCCGACCGGGACCAGCCCGAGTACCGTCCGTCAGGCCGGGAAAATCAAACGACGGCTCCCCAATGCCAACGTCAAGACCGGCAAGATTGCCGGCAAACTCAAGGAGATGCCCGGCACCACGCGCCAACGGGTCGTCAACCAGTTCGACAGGCTCGACAGCTCCACGAAAAGCCACTTCGACGCTGTCGACCAACAGTATAATCCCGCGAGCGAAGCCACCGACCTCTTTGAGAACACCGGCCCCAGCGGGCGCCGAGCGCTGAACGACCTCACCGACAGCAACCCCGACGCCGCCGACGTGCTCATCCGGATGGACGACGCTGCCACCCAGCGGCGGTTTACCAGAGCATACGAGAGCGATTCCGTCGACAGCGACGAACTCGCGACGGCGCTCAGGCGGTACGATGAGCTGGATGCGAACGAGAAACGAACCGCTGACGCGATGGTGGCCCGCGACGGTGACGACGCCGTCTCGCTGCTTGATGAAACTGTATGCAACAGTCCGTGTAAGTCGTTCACAAAGACGTGGCACGATCTCAAGCAGACGGATGCAGTTACGCCCAACGACGCGACGACGTTCCGGAACAAGCTTCTAGATGCGAAGCGGCGGGGGACGATCAGTGACGATCGAGCGGCGGACATGCTCGGCGACACGAAGAAACTTGCCAACGAGGACGGTATCGATGCGACTGACGTGATCAGTCGCGACAACGTGTTCTCGCGAAAGGTAATCCAGCGATACGCCGACTCCGATTCTGCCGGTCCAGATACGCTCCGGAAGATGGACGAACTGGGGGAAGTCGATCTGCCAGATACGCAAATCGAGCGTAAATACAAACATGCTGATGACTTCGGTGTGAGCGGGAACAAGAACCCGGAGAACAAAGAACGGTTCAAAGAAGCCATCGCTGAGCACGCGGTTGACCCTGATACTGAGGTAATCGAAGGAGAGTACAACCGATTAGAAGGTGATCAGTCAGTCACACACATTTACAATTCGAGAACCGGTAACAATGTTATTGTGAACGATGGTGAATTCCTGACTGGGTTCAAACTGAATTCTGGCCAGCGAACGAACATCGAAAATGATGGTGTAATCGGGGGCTCATGATGGAAAACCAGTCGACTGCGGAAAAGTACTTGCGCCTCATCCGTGCTTACACTGATGGACACAAAACAGCCTCTGAATTTATGCGCGAGTACTTGAGCGAATTCAAAGAGGAGAATATAGATAAGTCTGACGCAGAATTTGAAATATTAAATAACTTGTTTTTTGCAGCAGAGGTTTATTGCGATGATCCAGAACTACGCGGGAAACACGATATTGGAGAGCGGCAGCTGTTCAAAGAAGCAGCCTATGCCCGGAAAGAACTAAAAGAGTTACTGCAAGAGTGCGAAGGTACGGACTCAAAAGAATCTCCCGGGCAACCGTAATCTTTACTGGCACGTTCTAACCGGTCGTATTTAACAGTGATTGCGACTGAGAAACAGAAAGCTCCGCCTTTCCCTCCGGCGGGTCGAGTGTCCTCCAGAAGGGACTGAGTAGCTCCTCGAAACTCAGACGGCTGGTCGACGCCGCCGACTCGGCGACGCCCGACCGGGTGCCAAACGGCGTCAAACCGACGGCGCTGCTCCACGGCGCGGTCCCGCCGTCGTTCGTCCGCCTGGATAAACCCGATGGCGAGAACGTCGTCTCTCGCGTGCTCGAATTGAATATCGAGACGAGCAAAGTCGGATTACTGGTCTCGCTCGGCGAGGCAGCACGGCACGGCGAGGGGCTGGATACCCGGACTATCGAGTCTGCGCTCGACAACCTCGCCGACCCCGAGGTCGTCGACGCGTACATCCGGGAGAACCTGCTGTAGCCTGTGGTTAGACGGGAGCGACGGCCACTGCTCTTGACGGGGGCGAACGCGTCGTAGCGACGAGCGACCTGGACTTCGAGCTCAGTGACGAGTCGCGTGAGAGAGTGACGGCTGCAGTCAGCGACCTCTTCTCAGCCAGGAGGGGTGCGACCTGCGTTTCCTGCGTCCCGCGAAGGGAAAGCTATAGCAACGTCGGTCTCGGACCCACTACCATGACTACGACCGGCGAGGAACGCGAGCGGGCCTTCGACCACGGCGAGGTCGAGCCACGCTGGCAGCAGGCCTGGGACGAGGCCGACGTGTTCCGCATCGACGACGACGCCACCGACCCCGAGTACGTGCTGGCGATGTTTCCCTACACCTCGGGCCAACTGCATATGGGCCACGTCCGCAACTACACCATCACGGACGCCGTCGCCCGTTTCGAGCGGATGCGCGGGGAGGACGTGCTCCACCCGATGGGATGGGACTCCTTTGGCCTGCCCGCCGAGAACGCCGCCGAGGAGCGAGACACCAACCCACGGGACTGGACGATGCAGTGTATCGACCGGATGCGCGACCAGTTCGTCGAGATGGGCTTTGGCTACGACTGGGAGCGGGAAGTCACGACGTGTGAACCCGACTACTACCGGTGGAACCAGTGGCTGTTCAAACGCTTCCGCGAGGCCGGCCTGGTCGAACGGCAGGCGGCAGAGCTGAACTGGTGTCCCTCCTGTGAGACGGTACTGGCCGACGAGCAAGTCGAGGGCGACGACGAACTCTGTTGGCGCTGTGACACCCCCATCGATCACCGCGAGATGGACCAGTGGTTTCTCACCATCACCGACTACGCCGAAGCACTCCTGGAGGCGCTCGACGACCTGGATGGGTGGCCCAACAACGTCCGGGAGATGCAGCGCAACTGGATAGGGAAACAGGAGGGCGCAAGCGTCGCCTTCGAGGTCGGCGAGTACGGCGCGGTGGACATCTTTACGACCCGGCTGGACACCATCCACGGCGCGACGTACTTCTCGCTGGCGCCGGGCCACCCGGTCGCCCGGGAAATCGCCGAAGAGAACGACGAGGTCGCGGAGTACATCCACGAGGCCGAACACGCCGACGAGGACGACCTCGACGTGACCTCCGGCGTCTTCACCGGCGAGTACGCCACCAACCCCGCCACGGGCGAGGCGATTCCGGTTTACGTCGCCGACTACGTCCTGACCGACGTGGGCACCGGCGCGCTCTATGCGGTGCCGGCCCACGACGACCGCGACCACGAGTTCGCCACTCACCACGACATCGAGATTCGTCAGGTCGTCGAACCCGCTCCGGAGGCCGACGTGGACCCCGAGGATGTCGACGTTCAGGAAGCGGCCTACACCGAGGACGGCGTCCTCGACCTCTCGGCGGTCGAGGGCTCGTCACGACCGGAGGGAAGTGACGGCGTCCTCGTCAACAGCGGTGAGTTCGACGGGCTGACGAGCGAGGCCGCCCGCGACCGGTTCGTCTCCGAGTTCGACGGCGAGCACCGGACCGAGTACAACCTGCGGGACTGGGGCATCTCCCGGCAGCGCTACTGGGGGACCCCTATCCCGATGATTCACTGCGAGGACTGTGGCCACGTCGAGGTCCCCGACGAGGACCTCCCCGTCGAACTGCCCGAGTTCGTCCACACCACCGGGAACCCGCTGGACGCGGCCGAGGAGTGGAAACAGACGAGCTGTCCCGACTGCGGGGCCGACGCGGTGCGGGAGACGGATACTATGGACACCTTCGTCGACTCCTCGTGGTACTTCCTGCGGTACGTCTCGCCGGACCTGACCGACGCCCCCTTCGACACCGACCGGGCCAGCGACTGGCTGCCCGTCGACCGCTACGTCGGCGGCATCGAACACGCCGTGATGCACCTGCTGTACGCTCGTTTCGTCACGAAAGTGCTCGGCGACATCGACCTGCTCGAGGGGGTTCGCGAGCCGTTTACGAACCTCACGAACCAGGGGATGGTGCTGGGCGAGAACGGCAACAAGATGTCAAAGAGCAAGGGCAACGGCGTCTCGCCACAGCGCATCATCGAGGAGTACGGCGCCGACACCGCCCGCCTGTTCATCATGGAGGCCGCCCAGCCCGAAAAGGAGTTCGCCTGGAGCCCCGAGGGCGTCCAGTCGGCCCACAGCTTCCTCCAGAACATCTACGGGCTGGCCGACGAACTCGCAGCGGGGGAAATCGAGTTCGGGTCGGAGGGAGACATCGCCGGCTACGTCGCCCGCGAAATCGACGCGACGGCCGCTCGCGCGACGGCGGAGTACGAGACGTTCCGCTTCAACCACGCCCTGCAGGCGGTGCGTGAACTGGTCGCCTTGCTGCGTCGGTACCGGGAGGCGACCGAGCCGGACGACGCGACCTTCGAGCGTGGGCTCGTCACCGCCGCCAAACTGCTGGCGCCGGTCGCCCCCCACGTCGGCGAGGAACTGTGGGAGCGCCTGGACGGGGCGGGGCTCATCGCGGAGGCCGACTGGCCGGCCGCCGAGGCCCCAGCCGACTACGACACCGAGCGCCGGCTGGTCGAGAACACCCGCGAGGACGTCCGTGATATCGTCGACACGGTCGGCATCGAGGACCCCCAGACCATCACGCTCGCGGTGGCACCGGCCTGGAAACACGAGGTCGTAGACGTCGCCCGCGAGGCCGACAACGTCGTCCCCGCCGTGATGCAAAACGAAGAGCTTCGGCGGTACGGCGAGGCCGCCGCCGACTTCGCAAAGACCCTGGCTGGGCGGGCCACCTTCGACGAGCACCTGCCCCCGGAGCGGGAACTGGCGGCGCTCGAACGCGCGGCGTGGCTCATCGAACGCGAGTTCGGCGCCGAGGTCGTCGTCCAGTCGGCCGAGGCGGCCGGGGACAGCCTGGCCTCGAAGGCCGAACCAGGTCGGCCGGCTATCGATATCGCCGAATAGAGCGGTTTCTCACTCCGGATTCAACAGCCCGGCCTCGCCGAGGTCCCGGAACACGTCTTTCGCGTGGCCGTCCGGACGCACGCCCTCGTACAGCCCGACGACCTGGTTGTGCGCGATGACGAACGTCGTCCGCCGGGCGTGCCCGTCCACGAGTTCGACGCCGAAGGCGTCGGCGACCCTCGCGTCCGGGTCCGCGAGCAGGTCAAAGGAGAGCCCCTCGCTCTCGGCGAAGTCGGCGTGGCTCTCGACGTCGTCGGTCGAGACGCCATACACCGCGACGCCGTACGCCTCGTCGCGCTTGGCCTCCGCTTCGAAGCCGCTGGCCTCGGTCGCACAGCCCGGCGTGTCGTCTTTCGGGTAGAAGTACAGGACGGTCGGCGTCGCGAAGTCGGGCCGGACGGTATCGCCGTGTTGGTTCTCCGCGACGATGTCCGGGACGCCGTCACCGGGTTCGAGCGCCATCTCAGTTCACCGGAATGTCCGTCCCGCCCTCGTCGCTCGTCGCCTTCGGGAGTGTAACAGTGAGTACGCCGTCCTCGTAGCTCGCGGTGGTCTCGCTCTCGGTGACGGCCGCCGGGAGCGTAACGCTGCGGGACAGCGACTGCGAGCGGCGCTCGCGCTGGACGAAGTTCCCGTCGCTTTCCTCGGTCTGCTCGGCGCTGATTGTCAGTGTCCGGCCCTCCGACAGCTGGACGTCGATATCGTCGCTGTCGTACCCCGGCAGGTCGGCCCGGACGACGAAGCTGTCGCCGTCGTCTAGCACGTCGGTCGGGACCGTGCCGGCGGCGACGCCGAACTGGTCGCCCAGGACATCGAAGGCCCGTTCTATCTCTCCGAGTGGGTCGCGGTCGCTCATAGGCGGAGGTAGAAGCGCCCGGGACTTAAGCTCTGGAGCGAGGCAATGGCACCGAGCGGCCGGTCAGTCGACGACGGTTTCGGTGTCGTAGGACCCGAGATGGCGGACCCAGCCGTTCTCGGCCAGGGCCTCGATATCGGCCAGGGCCCTCTGGCACCGCTCCTCGTAGAGGCCGGCGGCCGCGTCGAGGTGGAAGACGTAGTCCCCGAGCCGTTCACCGCTCGGTCGGGACTCGATACGGGTGAGGTTGATGTCGCGGTCGGCGAAGGCTTCCAGCAGTTCCAGCAGGAGGCCGGGGTAGTCGGCGTTCGGGTAGATAATAAAGGAGGTCTTCCCGCCACCCTCGGCGCGTTCACTCGCCGGCGCGACGGCGACGAAGCGGGTCGCGTTCGAGGACTGGTCCTGGATGTCCTCGGCGAGCAACTCGAGTCCGTCGCCGGCGTTGTCCGGGTGGCCGATGGCGGCGACGTCGGGGTCCGTGTGGGCGCGCTCGACGCCGCGAGCGGTGGAGGCGACGGCCTCGATGTCGACGCCGGGGTAGTGTTCGTCGAGCCACTCCCGGCACTGAGCCAGCGCCTGGGCGTGGCTCGCGACGAGCGAGAAGGAGTCGTCCTTGGCCAGCAGGGCGTGGCGGATTGGGGTGATTATCTCGCGGACGACGGCGACGTCGTACTCGGTGAAGGCGTCCAGTGACTCCGTTACCGACCCCTCGATGCTGTTCTCGACGGGGACGACGCCCCGGTCGGCTTCGCCGTTGGCGACGGCATCGACGATGGCGGTCATCGACTCGGCGAACTCGATGTCGCCGTCGTCGGCCACGGCGCGGGCGGCCCGGTGGGAGTAGGTGCCCGAGGGGCCGAGCGTGATAGTCGTCATGCCCCTCGCTACTCCGTTCGAGGACAAAAGACCGGTGGTCGCCGTCAGGCCCTCGCTACTCGCCCCGCCGGCGGGCCTGTGCCAGCCGGACGGAGAGGTAGCCGCTGACGTAGTAGCTGACGACGCTGGCGACGAAGGCCACGAGCGAGACGGCGACGACCGGCAGCCCGAGCCCGGAGTCGGCGAACGGATTGGCCCCCGCCGTTCCGACGTAGCTCTCGACGGCCGCGCCGCCGCCCAGTCCGACCGCGAAGAGACACACCGTCAGCAGGATAGCCAGCCCGCCGGCTCCCAGGCCGACGTACCGCGCGAAGTCCTCGACGTCGAGCACCCTGTGGGCTTGGGACTCGCTCAGGGGCGCTCGCCGCAGGCGGTACAGCGCCGCCCCGACCAGCAGCGCCGCGCTCAGCAGTTCGAACAGTCCGCCAACGACGCCAAGCAGCAGGGCCTTCGGCGCGGCGACCGTCGGGTCGGTCGTGGGGAGGTAGCCGGCCACACTCGCCGGGAAGAGCCCGTACATCGGCAACAGCGCGACCAGGAGTCCAAGCAGCGCGCTCTGGAGCATCAGCGTTCGCGGAATCGACTGCCGGAGGAAGGCGTGGCGCTGGTAGCGGATTTTCTCGTACGTGTTCCCCGAAAGAAGGGCACTCGTGATGTGGTCGTCAACTTCGGTGTCGGTAGTCATATATATTGCCGGTTCTGACTACCATTTTTCAAGCAAGATTATAACCTTTCTGCCTGTGTCGAAAGCTGCCATCTGTGGGTCTGTGGGAGTAATATCCGGGCTCGCCGAAACTGGATCTACCCGGTGTGAATCGCCTCGCCCCGAGCCGCTGTGGCGGCCTCGTGGACCGCCTCGGAGAGGGTGGGATGGGTGTGAATCGTCCCGGCGACGTCTTCCAGTCGCGCGCCCAGTTCGATGCCCAGGCCCACTTCGGCGACGAGTTGGGAGGCTTCGGGACCGACGATTTGGGCGCCCAGCAGGAACTCCGTGTCGGCGTCGGCGACGACGCGGACGAACCCCTCGCGCTCGTTCAGCGTCAGCGCCCGGCCGTTGGCCCGCAGGGGCATCTCGCCGACGACGGGGGCAAAGCCCGCAGCCTCGGCCTCGCTTTCGGTCATCCCCACGGTGCCGATTTCGGGGTCCGTGAAGACGGCCGCCGGAATCGCCTGGTGGTCCAGTGTCGCCGGCTCGCCAGCCGCGACCTCGGCGGCCACCTCGCCCTCGGCCATCGCCGTGTGGGCCAGCATCGGCTCGCCGGCCACGTCGCCGACGGCGAAGACCCCATCGAGGTCGGTCCGGGCCTCCTCGTCGGTCGACAGGACGCCGTTCGCGTCGGGTTCGAGGGCGACGTTCTCGAGGCCGAGCGTGTCGGTCACGGGCTCGCGACCGACTGCCACGAGACAGCTGTCGGCGTGGTACTCCGCGATGTCGTCGTCCTCGTCGGTCGTCGCCACGCGGATGCGCCCGTCGTCCAACGTCTCCCAGTCGCTTGCGGCCTCGCCGAAGGCGAAGTCGATGCCGAGTGACGCCGCGCGCTCGCGGACGACCTCGGCGACGTCGTCTTCGTAGCCGGGTAACACGTCCTCGAGCATCTCCACGACGGTCACGTCCGCCCCCAGTTTCGCGAACACCGTCGACAGCTCCATCCCGATGTAGCCCGCCCCGACGACGAGCAGTTCGTCCGGCACCGTCTCCAGTGCCAGCGCCTCGCGCGAGGAGAGGATATACTCGCCGTCGAACTCAAAGCCCGGTAGCTCGATGGGTCGGCTGCCCGTGGCGACGATAGCGTGCTCGAAGGCGACCGTTTCCGACCCCTGCCCCTCGCCCCCGTGGGCGACCCGCACTGTCTCCTCGTCGATGAACTCGGCGGTCCCCTCGACAAGATTGACGCCCGCCGACTTGCAGAGCGACTCGACGCCACGGGTCAGTCGGGAGACTACCCCGTCTTTCCACTCGGTCATCGCTTCGATGTCGACGGCCGGCTCCGCGAAGATGCCCAACTCCTCGGCGTTGCGGGCGTCGTGGGCGATATCGCTCGCCGAGATGAGTGCCTTCGAGGGAATGCAGCCGTGGTTCAGACAGGTCCCCCCGTAGGCGTCCCGCTCGACCAGCGTCGTATCGAGGCCCAGCTGGGCGCTCCTGATGGCGGCGACGTACCCTCCCGGACCCCCACCGATGACCAGTACCTCCGTTCCCGTGGTGACGTCTCCGACGACCATATCCGACTCTCGGTGGCCGACGGGATAAATGGGCCGAGCTAGGTACTGCCGTTAGCGGGGGTTCGGTGCCCGAAGAGATGTCGTTCACAGCGGTATCAGCGCGGAAGCCCACGAGTTTACTCGTTGGTAGCTGACGCCACACCCAGCGCAAGCGTCCACGACGCCTAGCCGACACACTCAAGCCCGTAATCCGGTTACACGGAGCCATGCACGTCACCGTCGAGGTGGCCGGCGAGGACACGCACGAACTCGACGTCGCCGAGGACGCCACCTACGCCGACCTGCTCGCGCCCCTCGACCTCTCGCCACACGCGGTGTCGGTACTGGTCGACGAGCAGACGGTGCCGACGAACCAGCCCGTCGAGAGCGACCACGTTCGCGTGGTGCGGCTCATCAAGGGCGGCTAAACCCGTTTAGCTGAGCTGGTCGAGAAACCCCGCCCACCGCTTGTGGTCGTCGATGGCGGCCGTCCGGGCCGTCTCGCCGTAGTCCGGTTGTCGGATGTTATCCGGGGCGTTCAGCGCGCGGTCGATAGTGTTCGCGAGGCGACGGTTCGTGACCTGCCCGACGTGATGAACGTCCTCGACGGCGCCGACTCCACTTATAAATAGGTTGCATAAGTAACAGATACAGTCAAACCGTTGAGCTATTTATATCATACATATGTCATCCACCGCTCGTGACCGTCCTCAGTCGGCACATGTCTTCGTTCGCACCGAACACGAATCGCTCAGTGACACCGTCGTCCGGGCCGTTTCGACCGCTTCCGGCCTCGCCGCGACTCCCAGCTCGGACGCCGATTTATCCCTCGACCCGTTGTATACGGTCATCGACCCCGACGCCCTCGATACGATGTTTGCCGGCGGGGCTGGAGCCGGGACGGTGACGTTCGACTACCACGGATACACGGTCACGGCCCACGGCTCGGGCCGCGTCGTTCTCGACGCGTAGCGACTCGCCGTCAGACGAGCGGCTTCACCAGGTCACGGCCGGTGTCGAGCAGTTCCTCGACGCGCCCGGTGCTCCCGGCTTCGGCGTAGATGCGGAGTTTCGGCTCCGTACCGGAGGGCCGCATCAGTAGCCAGGTACTGTCCTCGAGTTTGACCTTGAACCCGTCGACGGTGTTGATGCCGGCCACCCCGACGCCGGCAACTGATTCGGGCAACTCCGTCTCCAGGTCCGAGAGCACCGGTCCCTTCCGGTCGTCGGGACAGTCGACGCTGATGCGGGACTGGTGGATTTCGCCGTATTCCTCGATGAGGTCGTCCACCCGCGTGTCGAGCGATTTCTCCGACTCGGCGGCGGCCGCGACCAGCGCCAGCAGGACGCCGTCCTTGTTCCGGAGGTGGTCGGTCAGGCCAAAGCCCCCCGACTCCTCGCCGCCAAAGAGGGCGTCGTGTTCGCGCATCGCCTCGGCGACCCATTTGAAGCCGACGGCGGTCTCGTGGACCTCCTGGTCGGCGGCCTCGGCAACGCGGTCGACGATACTGGAGGTCGAGACCGTCCGCACCACGTCGCCATCGCGGGTTTCGAGCAGATACTCGTACATCGACGCGAGAAAGAGGTTCGGGTCGAGAAAGCCCCGCTCGGGCGTGACGATACCGAGGCGGTCGGCGTCGCCGTCGTTGACGAAGCCGATGTCGGCCTCGCCCGATGTGACGGTCTCGATTAGTTCGCCGACCTTCTCGGCTGTGGGTTCGGGCGAGCCGCCGCCGAACTCGGGGTCGAGATAATCACGCATCGCGGTCACGTCGGCGCCGGCCCGGTCGAGCAGGGCGTCGGTGACGCCCCGGCCGCTCCCGTACATCGCGTCGTAGGCCACGGTGACCCCGTCGAGGTCGGCGTCGACGTAGTCGATGGCGTGGTCGGCGTAGTCGGCCACGAGGTCGCGTTCGGTAACCTCGCCGTGTTCCTCGTCGGGGAGGCTCTTTGGGTCTGTGAGGTTGCCTTCGACCTCCTCGGTGAGGTCCGGCATCGCGGGCGCGCCCTCGTCGGGAATGAACTTCACGCCGTTGTACTCCGGCGGATTGTGACTCGCCGTTATCTGGAGCGCCCCGTCTAGCCCTTGTTCTTTGGCTGTCCAGGCGACGATGGGCGTCGGTGTGTCCCGCTCGGGCAGGATGACGTCGAACCCGTTCGCACAGAACACGCGCGCGAGTTCCTCGGCGAACCCTCTCGAGGTCTCCCGAGCGTCGTAGCCGATAACGACAGTCCCGTCCTTGCCCCGGTCGCGAAACGTCGTCGCGAGAGCCTGCCCGACGATACGCACCCGTGGCTCGGTGAACACGTCGAGTGTCGCTCGCCAGCCGTCCGTCCCGAAACGTATCGCTGCAGCATCCGCTTCGTCCATAATCGATATGTCTCAGGGACCCGGGAAAAAGGTCACCCCCCTCCCGGGCGGTCGACCGTTCGCTCTCAGGGCTCGCTATCGTTCGCCGGTCCGCCGGGGGCCGCCGCTGTCGCTTGGCCCCTCGACCGCTGTGTTTCCGACCAGTCGCTCTTTTTCGGCCCGCGACAGTTGCTTGATTTCGTACTCCCGGCTCATCGCCGCCGACTTCGAGTCGAAGCCCTCGACGTGGACGAGTTCGACGGGCGTCCGGCCGCGCGTGTACTTCGCGCCCTCGCCGGCGTCGTGTTCGCGCACCCGGCGCTGTACGTCGGTCGTGTAGCCGGTGTAAAAGCTGTCGTCACTGCACTGTACCACGTAGACGTAGTGGTCAGGGCTCCGCGTGGTGGTCATCGCACGATGCGGGTGGCCCAATGGGCCTCACACCTCGTGGGCGCGCTCTTTGGACACCTCGGCGATGCCAGCGTTCGCCGAGCAGTTCGGGCAGGCCCTGATGTGTCCGTACTCGTCCGCGAACACACGGGCGAACTGGTCCGAGACGTGCGCGCCGCAGTGATTGCATTCGGGCATCGTGTTCGTCGGCGACACCACCGCCGACGTACAATTAGAGGTGTTCTAGTCCTATATTGCTTTACCCAAATGGTTTGGTATATATCTGTGCTGACAGGTATGGCCACGCTCATCTGCCGTCCCGTGCGGTCGCGACCTGGCGGGCGATAAGCCCCGCCTGCGTGCCGGCGGTAAAGCCCGCGTCGATGTTGACGACCGACAGCGCCGTACAGGACTGGAGCATGCCTGAAAGCGCGGCGTCGCCCTCGCCGCCGTGGCCGTACCCCGTCGAGACCGGCAGACCGATGACCGGCACGTCGACGAGCCCCGCGACGACGGTGGGCAGGGCGCCCTCCCGACCGGCGGCGACGACGAGGACGTCCTGCTCACGCAGGCGGGACACGGCGTCGATTGTCCGGGCGAGGCTGGCGACGCCGGCGTCGTCGATTCTCGTCACGTCGGCGCCCATCTCGCGGGCTATCATCGCGGCCTCGCCCGCCGGGACGGCGTCGGACGTGCCGGCGGTGACGACGCCGACGCCCGCGTCGATGGCGGGCCGCTCGAACTCGGGTGCGGTGGCCACGAGCCATCTCGCCCGCTCGTCCCACCGGACGGTGGCGTCGGGGGCGCTCTCGGCCAGTCGCCGCCGGACGGCCGCCGCGCCGGCCCCATCGACTCGGGTGACGATTGCTCGGCCCGTGGTCCCGATGGCCGTCGCCGCGAGGTCGGCTATCTCCCCGGCCGTCTTTCCGCTGCCCAGTATCGCCTCGGGGACGCCCGAGCGGCGCTCGCGGGCGGCGTCGAACCGCCCGGCGCCGGTCGTGGCGTACCCCGAGAGCGTCGCCTCGGCCTCGGCGGCGGTCACCTCGCCTGCCGCGACCGCCTCCAGTATCTCGCGCATGTGTGCGCCCATCCGGGAGCCACCTACTCCTATCCGTCGATTGTGTGGCGCCAGCGCGCGCGAGACGGCTGGGTAGCACCGTTCTCCTCATATATCAACTATGTGGCCACAGTCGTCGCGATGCCGTCGTGATTTGCCTTATTTATATGGGTCCTGTTGACCGAAACGGCCTGAAACCCCCGTCAGTACCGGTAAGAGCGACCCAATTGGGGAAAGTATTTAAACAGTCCCCCCGCACGGAACCACTGTATGGCAGACCTAATCGTCAAAGCCGCCGTAAAAGAAGAGCTCGATGACATGAACGTTGCGTCGGACTTCTACGAGGCACTCGACGCCGAAGTTGAGGAACTGCTCGCCGACGCCGCTCGACGGGCTGAATCCAACGACCGGAAGACAGTCCAGCCGCGAGACCTGTAAGGCTGTTTCCACCCGATTTTCTTTCAGCGAACCGACCAGCGACAGCGCCGGCCGACGAGTAGACACTCTCTAGAACTCTCTCACCGTCACGCCGTCCTCGCGTCCGACGTGGATTTCGTCGGCCAGCCCGACGAACAGTCCGTGTTCGACGACGCCCGGGAGCGATGCGAGGTCTGTCGCCAGCGCCGCCGGCTCCTCGATAGCGCCGAAGGCACAGTCTGTCACCAAATTTCCGTTGTCGGTGATAACGGGGCCGTCCTTTCGCTTGGCCTGCCGGAGCGTCGGCTCGCCGCCCAGTTCGCGGACCGCCTCCGCGACTGTGGTCCGGGCGGCCGACAACACCTCCACCGGCACGGGCCCGGAGAGCGTCTCGGCTTCCTTCGTCGGGTCGGCGACGACGAGAAAGCGGTCGGCGCTCGCGTCGACGATTTTCTCGCGGGCGTGGGCCGCCCCGCCGCCCTTTATCAGGTCCCCGCCGGCCACCTCGTCGGCGCCGTCGATGGCGAGGTCGACGCTCACTTCGTCGAGGTCGGCAAGCGGGATACCGGCTTCGCGAGCGAGTTCACGGGACTGAAAGGAGGTCGGGACGCCGACGATATCGAGGCCGGCATCGACCTGCCGGCCGATGGCCCGGATGGCGTACGCCGCCGTGCTTCCGGTGCCCAGGCCGACGACCTGGCCGTCTTCGACCGTCTCGGCCGCCGACTCGCCGGCCGCCCGTTTCGCCGCGTCGGAGCCACCCTGTTTCATACCTGACCCTCCGCCGACGGCAACAAAACGTTTGTTCTCCCGGTGTGACACTTTCCACATGGACTGTACTTACTGCGGGTGTACCGTCGAGGCCCACGACCCGGCGGAGCTGACAACGGGGACGGCCTGCAACTGGTCGCCGGCCGAGTGAGCGGTAGGCTTTTTTCCGCCGCCTGCGCCCTCGGCGTATGAACCTCTTCGGAACGAGCGGCATCAGAGGACCGGTCGGCGAGACGGTCACGGCCGACCTCGCGCTGTCGGTGGGACGGGCACTGGGCGTCGACTGTGCCGACGTCGTCGTCGGTCGGGACCCGCGAGCGAGCGGGCAGTTCCTCCAGTCGGCGCTGGTCGCGGGGCTCCGCGAGAGCGGCACCGACGTAATCGACGTGGGCGTCGCGGCGACGCCGACGGTCGCCCGCGCCGTCGGATGGCGCGACGCCGACGCCGGCGTTGCCATTACGGCGAGTCACAACCCGCCCGAGGACAACGGGCTGAAGCTCTGGCAGCCATCGGGGCAGGCATTCGACAGCGAGGGCCGGGAGCGAATCGAGGCCCGCATCGCCGAGGACGCCTTCGAGCCGGCCGCGTGGGACGAGAGCGGGAGCCTGGAGACGTGGGACGCTCGCGCCCGCCACGTCGACGCTATCCGGGCCGAACTCGACCGCGAGTCGATGGACAGCCGCGTCGTCGTCGACGTGGGTAACGGCGCCGGCGGCGTCACCGTGGACGTCCTCACTGCCCTGGGCTCGCACGTCGAGACGCTGAACGCTCAGCCCGACGGCGCGTTCCCGGGCCGGCCCAGCGAGCCAACGGCGGAGAACTGCGGGTCGCTGTCGACGCTGGTGGCCGAAACCGACGCCGACATCGGTATCGCCCACGACGGCGACGCCGACCGGATGCGGGCCGTCGCCGGCGACGGCACCTACCTCACCGGCGACGTCACGCTCGCCCTGTTCGCTCGCGCGGCCGCCGAACCCGGCCAGCGCGTCGCCGTCCCGGTCGATACGAGCCTGGCCGTTGCGGACTACCTCGCCGAAATCGACGTCGGCGTCGAGTACACGCCGGTCGGTGACGTCTACGTCGCCGAGGCCGCCGAGGCCCCCGACGTGGCCTTCGGCGGGGAGCCAAGCGGCGCGTGGATATGGCCCGCCCACACGCTCTGTCCGGACGGCCCGCTCGCGGCCTGTACTATCGCCGCGCTGGATGCCGACCGGCCGCTGGCAGACCGCATCGACGAGGTCCCGACCTATCCAATCCGGCGGGACAGCGTCGAGGTCGAAAATAAGGCGGCGGTGATGGACCGGGTCCGCGAGCGCGTGCTCGCCGACTACGACGACGTGACGACCCTGGACGGGGTGCGCGTGGACCTGGGCGACGCCTGGTTCCTGCTCCGGGCCAGCGGCACGCAGCCACTTGTCCGGGTGACTGCGGAGGCCCGCGAGGAGGCCCGCGCCGACGAGGTGCTGGCCACGGCTCGGGACTGTCTGTCGGGCGCCCGGGAATAAGCGAATCGACCCGTGACCGACCCAGCCACGGGGACGACAGTTATCTGCGTGTCGACCGGGCCTCGCGGATGTCGGCCCCGTCGCGTATCTTGTCCTCACACTGCGGACAGACTCGTGGTTTCTCGACGCCGTTTGGCGTAAAGACCCGCGCGTATGCGGCAGTTACGAAATTCTCACAGTTCTGGCATTCCGGCATACACCCTGACAGAAGGCGTATATTGTCTTAATAGTGGCGTCGTGGGAACTGTTACCACGCGTGTTCAGAAATCGCCCGTCACGGTGCCGTCTTCGCCCAGTTCCACGACGCCGTCGAACAGCGCTTGGAACTGCGCGACGGTCTCCTCGTCGTGGACTTCCTGGGCGAGGTGGAACATCCCGACGGCGTCGTACTCCCCGAGGAGTTCGAGGATGTCGCCGACGGCTTCCAGGGCCCGCTGTTCGTCGGCGTAGTAGATGAGTTCGGTGACGGAGTCGAAGCTCACGCGCAGTTTCCCCTCGTGGTCTTTGAGGAACTGCTCGGTCTCGGCGACGATGCCGTCCAGGTCGTCGGGTGCGGAGGCGTAGCGGACCTGGTCGGACTGCCGGCGGGTATACCCTCGCTCGACCGACAGCGTATCGAGGATGGTGGCGCTCCCTTCGTCGACTTCGTAGTACTCCAGTTTCTGTTTGACCTCGCGGGCGGTGGTCCGCGTCGAGATGACCAACATCGCGTCCGTGTCCGTCGAGAGGAAGTCGGTGTCGAGCCGGTCGGTCGCACCGGTGCTCGGATGCAAGAGGAGGATACCGGTGCCACCCGCGACGGTCTCGGGCGTGTTGTCGATGGCCAGCGTGTACTCCATATGCCGAAAGGGGCGTGACGACGGGCATTAACTTTTGCGAGGGACGCGTCGCCGGTCACCATCGGGCCACTGAGCGACGCCGTCTTCGACTCGGGAGTGACGACGGACCCGGACGGCACCGGGTTCGGTCTGGCAATCGTCGAGGCCGTACAAGAGACCTACTAGTGTACTCGGGCAGATACGAGCCGGGGGGCAGGCATCGGTGATAGCGAATCGATTCGAAACGCCTTCCATATCTGCCACCGACTTCATCTCTATGAGCGTCAGCGACGAGTTCGACGAGTGGGCCGCCTGCGGGAAGGACCGAGGGATGGAAGGCCGCCACTGGCACACCGCAAAGCACGTCCTCGCGCGGATGCCCGTCGAGGCCGGCGACACCGTCCTGGACCTGGGCTCCGGCAGCGGCTACGCCGGCCGCGCGCTGAAAGAGACCGCCGGCGCCGGCCGGGCCTACGGTATCGACGCCTCGCCGGCGATGGCCGAAAACGCCCGCTCCTACACCGACGACCCCGACATCGGCTTTCTGGTAGGCGACTTCGAATACCTGCCCTTCGAGACCGACAGCGTCGACCACTGCTTCTCGATGGAGGCCTTCTACTACGCGAGCGACCCCCGCGCCGTCCTCGAGGAGGTCGCCCGCGTATTGTGCCCTGGCGGGACCTTCCACTGTGCGGTCAACTACTACGAGGAGAACGTCCACTCACACTCGTGGGACGAACTGGTCGAGGTGTCCATGACCCGCTGGAGCGGGGCCCAGTACCGCGAGGCTTTCCGCGAGGCCGGACTGGCCGTCGCCGTCCAGGACAACGTCCCCGACCGCGAGATAGAGATTCCGCCGGCGGGCGAGTTCCCCACCGAGGACTGGGAGAGCCGCGAGGCGATGGTCGAACGGTATCGGGAGTTCGGGACGCTCGTCACCGTCGGCGTCGCACCCTAAACTAAACACTACCCATGATTAGGGACCAATCTCGAGCACCGGCTGGCAGGCGTGAGGTGGCACGGCGATGAGTGACTCGCCCGACAGGGACAGACGGCGACTCCTCCAGACGCTGGGCTCGTCGGCGGGTCCGCCTACGTGTTCGAGCGCTGACCGGCGGTCCTCGTCACCGTGCTCGGTCTCATGCGGTCGGCTTTCTCCCCGATGCGGTCATCCGTCCGCGACTGGCCCGCTACACGACCGGGATGCCCGCGAGCCTCTACTTCGTCGGCTGGACCGGTTCAGCTGTCGGGGTGCCCGCTCTCCAGCGGACGGTCCTGGGCCTCCCACTCGGTGAGGCTCCCCTCGTAGAATTCCACGTCCGCAAAGCCCAGATGCCTGAGCACGACGTAGGTGTGGCTGATGCGCCGGGCGGTGTTGCAGTACAGCACGACGCGTTTCTCGGGGACGATGCCGACCGATTCCAGTACCGCGAGCGCCTCCTCACGGGGGAGCAGCCCCCGCGTCTCGTCGTCGACGAGGTCGCGCCAGTCCAGCAGGACCGCGCCGGCGATGTGGCCGTCGGCGTATTCGGACTCGTCGCGGGTGTCCACGAGGACAGCCTCGGGGTCCTCGCCCGCGGCGGCGACCCGGTCGGCGTCGACCAGCGGCGTCGTCGCCGGCGGGTCGCCGCCGTAGTCGGTTTCGGCGAGGGCGGGCCCCTCGTTGCTCGTCGGCTGTTCGAGTTGCCAGCTGGAGAAATCGCCGTCGAGCAGGTGGAGTTTCTCGGGGTCGTGGCCCAGTAGTTCGGCCGTCACCAGAAACCGGGCGGCGAAGACGCCGTGGTGGTCGTCGTAGGCGACTATCTCGCTGTCGGCGCTGATACCGCTCCGGGAGAGCAACGCGGCCCACTCGCCCGTACTCGGCAACATTCCCTCGCTGTCGCCGGAGCCGGTCCGGAAGCGGTCGAAGGGAATCGAGACCGCGCCCGGTAGGTGCGCCATCGCGTCGTACTCCCAGCCGTCGCGCACGTCGACGATGTCCAGCCTCTCGCTGTTGTCGGCCACCCAGTCGGCGGAGACGATATCGGTCATTACCGACCGTTCCGCCTCCGACCGCTTGAAAACTCGGATAGACACTGCTCGAAGATATCGACAACTGTTGCCGACTCTGTCAGCTCCGCTCCCCCGGAGCCGCCTCGTGCCTATCTTTTCAGGGTAACATTGTGTGTAACGGTGACAATGGCCGTTCCTGTTGTAGAGGCAACATATGCCGCCACAGGGGAGGAGTGGCCGTCCATGCCGACACTCGTGGTAATATATGTGTGGTAGGCTAAGGGTTCAACGCATTATGACTGAATACGCCAACGACGTGCTCGTCTCGGCCGACTGGGCCAGCGAGCGCCTCGACGAGTTCCAGGACGACGACGCCGACCTCCGGCTGGTCGAAGTCGACGTCGACACGGAAGCCTACGACGAAGCCCACGCGCCCGGCGCCATCGGCTTCAACTGGGAGACAGACCTGCAGGACCAGACGACACGGGACATCCTCTCGAAGGACGACTTCGAGGACACCATGGGTGCCGCCGGTATCAGCGACGAAGACACCGTCGTCCTGTATGGCGACAACTCCAACTGGTTTGCCGCCTACACCTACTGGCAGTTCAAGTACTACGGCCACGACGACGTGAAGTTACTGGATGGCGGCCGCGAGTACTGGCTCGAGAACGACTACGAGACGACCGACGAGGTGTCTGAGTTCTCCGAGACCACCTACACGGCGTCCGGTCCGCGCGAGTCCATCCGCGCCTACCGCGACGACGTCGAAAACGCCATCGACAAGTCCCTGCCGCTGGTCGATGTCCGCTCGCCCGAGGAGTACTCCGGCGAGATTCTCGCACCCCCCGGACTCCAGGAGACCGCCCAGCGCGGCGGCCACATCCCCGGCGCATCGAACATCTCCTGGGCCGCCGTCACGAACGACGACGGCACCTTCAAGAGCTACGACGAACTCGAGGAGCTCTACGGCGAGTACGGCATCGACGGCGACTCCACGACCGTCGCTTACTGCCGCATCGGCGAGCGCTCCTCGGTCGCGTGGTTCGCCCTGCACGAGCTGCTGGGCTACGACGACACCATCAACTACGACGGCTCCTGGACCGAGTGGGGGAACCTCGTCGGCGCCCCCATCGAGAAAGGCAGCTAGAGCGTTTCAACCCCGCTGATTTTTTGGCGTGCTGACCGGGTAGCGACGCCTGTACTGGTATCTGATTGTGTTTCAGCGACTTTCTGGTTGCTCGGACTCCTTCATTTCTCACCTACATCTCATACTGTTCCTAGCCGTAGATTCAAGGCCGTAGCTAGCAAGAAGTCAGTGTGGACCGACAGGAACTCGAACGCACGCTGTGCGAGACGTTCGACGACGCGGGGGCGGCCGCGCTGGTGGCGCGACAGGCCGGCGACATGGCCGACGGGGGCCAGTTCGACGCGGACTTCGACGGCGAACTGACCGTCGACACCGTCGTCGAGAACTTACAGGACGCGCCGCCGAAGTACACTCTCGCCGAGCGGTGGAACTGGTGGCTCGGGGCGCTGGACCTCTCACACGGCGGCTATACGCGTTTTCGCATCCGTCTGGACGTCGATACGGAGTCCTGACCGCCGCCACAAAAACCGAGCGCCAGCCTCAGAGTACTGAGAGCCCGTGGGCCTCTCGTGCGTGGTCGAGGAGTGCCTCCGTTGTCTCGAACTCCTCGCCGCATGTGCACGTGTGGTACGTAGTCGGGGTTTGCTGGCGTGTTGCCATAGCAAACACACCTTGTTCGCCAACCATAATAATTGTTTATGTTGTTGTGTTACCAGGCCACTTGAGCTACCCACCCGTAAACGGGTGGGATTCAGCGTGGACTCCCGTTCTGGCCTCTGACGAGGCAGGAGAATAGCCTCCGTTCACGTTCAATGCCCCACTGTTCAAGCGCACGCCCACGGGTGCGCCTCCGTCGTCCCCAGTTTGGTTACGACGGAGATACCGCAATCCGATATTCTTCGCAGCGTTGTAGTCTGCGTGGTTCTCGTACCGACACTTCTGACACTCGAAGTCCTCACCAGCACGATTTTCTGGATGAGTGAATCCGCAGTGCGAACACCGCCGCGACGTGTTCTCAGGGTCAACCTGCTCGACCGTAATACCGTGTTCCTCGGCTTTGTACTCGACGTACTCGTACAACCTGTTGAACGCCCACTTGCGCCCCCACGACGCGCTAGTCCGCTCACGAATGTCTGTCAAGTCCTCGAACACAATCACGGAACACCCGTTTTCACGAGCCTCCGCGACGAGTTCGTTGCTGATGCGGTGGAGCATCAGCTTGAACCGTCCGTTTTCTTTTCGTCCGATGGACTGGATGTTCTGGTGCGCCCAGCGCGTCCCACACTGTTGGAGGTCGCCGCGCCGGTTCTCGTACTCGCGCCGCCAGTGGTCGAACTCGTTACCCGTCCAGAACGTGCCCGTCGAAGTGACAGCGAGGTTGTTCACGCCGAGGTCAACCCCGAGAACCGTTCCGTTCTCAGGTGTTGCCTTCTCCGACGTGTCACTCTCCACGTCCCGTTTGCAGTGGACGTGAAGCACCCACGCGCTGTCTCGATAATGCAGTTCCGCACCCGTGGTTTCGTACTCGTCTGAAAACAGGTACTCCGAGTGCGGAGTGTCACTATCCTCGTCAGGCAAGATGTAGTCTGCTTCGATACGACCGTCCGTGGTGGCGAGGCTCACGTAGTCGTCGTGGAACGTGGCTGTGCGGTGGTCGTAGACGACGTGTGGGCTGGTGAACCGTGGTTTCGACGCTTTCTTGCCTTGCTTCCATCGTTCGACCACGCTTTTGCAGGCTTCGGCGGCTTTGTTCCGAGCAGCTTGGACGAGACCGCCGTTGAAGCCGTCCGTGGCTTCGCGCACGTCGTCGTAGGTTCCGTCGTCCAGCGTGGTCTTGCTGGTTGTGACGTACTCGCCTTGGAAAGCGTGGTCAACAACGTACTGCGCCGACCAGAGGAAAGTGTCTACGGTGTCTTCGAGGAGTGCAGCGTCGTCGCTGTCCACGTCGAGCGTAACGGGGACAGTACGCCGCACTTCCATATCTTATATGTAGAGGGGGTATTTCTTAAACATCGGGGAGTCGGCCCGTCAGTGTAGCGTGGTTTGATTCCCAGTTGTCGGCTTCATCCCACCCGTAAACAGGTGGGTTTTCGCCTCGCACTTTCTATAATCGGTGTCACCACGACCGCCCAGACCAACTGGGACCGCACTCGTTTTGCGAACACGGCCCGCCGTCGGCGCGACGACGCTGCCCTGCGGTAGCGACGGTTTCCGGACGCCTCTCGTATTTTTCACCGCCAGTGAAATTATATTGTTGGCAGCCTAACGACCGGTAGCACTTCCTCTCTCATGACAGAGTTACACTCTCCGGCGGCTGCTCGCGAGCGGGTGTACGAGGCCTTCGCCGACCGCAACCAGTCGTTCGAGGCCGCCGTCGAGTCCGCACTCGTTGCCGGTATGGCCCGACTCGATATCGGAATCGGGTTTCTGACGCGTATCGAGGACGGGACCCAGTACATCGAGCAGGCGGTCGGCGACCACGCGGCGATACAGGCCGGCAAGCAGTGCCCGCTGGAGGATGCCTACTGTCGGCGGACCGTCCAGTTGGAGGGGCAGTTGAGCGTCCAGGACGCTAGCTCGTCACTGGAGGTCTCGGACCGGGCCTACGAGGCGTTCGGGTTCGGCGCCTACATCGGCTGCAAGATCGTCGTCGGCGACGATGTCTACGGGACGGTCTGTTTCGCCGACCGTGAGCCCCGCGAGCGCCCCTTTTCGGAGGCCGAGGAGCTGTTCGTCGAACTCGTCGCCCGGCTCGTCGGGCGGGCTATCGAGCGCCGGGCGTACGAGCGCGAACAGGCCGAACGGACGGCACAGCTCAAGGCCGAGAAACGCCGGTTCGAGGGCATCGCGGAGAACAGCTTCGACATCATCTACCGTATCGACACCGCTGGCGACCTGACCTACGTCTCGGGGGCCGTCGAACGGGTGCTGGGGTACGAGCCCGACGAACTCGTCGGGAACAGCTTCGCGACGCTCGTCACCGACGGCAGTATCCCTGACGCGTTGGACGCCTCCGACCGGCTGCTGGACGACGAGACGGTCCAGGGGCTCGAACTGGCCTTCTCCCACAGCGACGGCCACACGGTCACCATGGAAATCAACGCGACGGCGATAACCGAGGACGGCACCGTCACGGCCGTCCAGGGCGTCGCCCGCGATATCACCGAGCGCAAGGAGCGCGAGTCGGAGCTCCGACTCCGACGGCGGGCGATGGACGCCACGGAAGTTCCCATCATCCTGGCCGACGCCACGAAGCCGGACAACCCCATTATCTACGCTAACGACGCCTTCCAGTCGGTCACCGGCTACAGCGACGACCAGCTTCTCGGGAACAACTGCCGGATGCTACAGGGGCCGGGCACCGACCCCGAGGCCGTGGCGACGATTCGCGAGGGCATCGCCGCGAACCGGCCGATTACGGTCCAGCTGTTGAACTACCGACGCGACGGGACCCCGTTCTGGAACCGCGTGACGGTGACGCCTATCGAGGACGAGACGGGGACGGTGACCCACTATATCGGCTTCCAGCAGGACGTCACCGTGGAACAGCGAATCACCCGTCTCGTCGAACTGCTCAACCGCGTCCTCCGGCACAACCTCCGCAACGAACTCACCGTCATCGAGGGGTACACCGACTTCGTCGACGACCCGCCGGCGGGGATGGACATCCAGGCGAAGATACGGCGACCGCTCCGACGGCTGGTGTCGCTCAGCGAGCGCGCCCGCGAACTGGAGAAAATCGCGAAGACGGCCCGCGAGCCGACCCGGCTCGACCCGACCGCCCTCCTCTCCGGCGTCGCCGACCGGCACCGGACGGAGTTCCCGGCGGCGACGGTCGAGGTTGGCGTCGACACCGACCGCGACATCTGTGCCGGCATCGAGCTGGAGACCGCCATCGACGAGCTGGTGACCAACGCCGTCGTCCACGACCCCGACGACGAGACGACCGTCTCGCTCTCGGCCCACGACGACGGCGACTGGGTCGTCGTTCGCGTCGCCGACGACGGCCCCGGCATCCCGCCGATGGAGGTCGCCGTGGTCGAGGCGGGCAAGGAGACGCCGCTGGAACACGGGAAGGGGCTCGGACTCTGGCTCGTCAACTGGGTCGTCACCCAGTACGGCGGCTCGTTCCAGCTCTCGGCCGAGGACGGCACCGTCGCGACGCTCCGACTCCCGGCCATCGAGGTCGACCAGTCCGTCGAGGACGCCGCCCGACGACCGACGGCGCTGTTGCGGTAGCGATTCCGCTGTCCCGAACCGACGAACGGAAACGCCGCTATCTCCTACCGTCGGCCAGATGGAGGTCCAGTTCCTCGGTGGGGCCGACGAAATCGGGCGCAGCGCCGTCCTCGTTAGTGAGGGACGAAATCCCTCGGACAATCGGACGCAGTCCGATGAAGACGACTCCCTGCTGCTCGACTACGGCATGGCCAGCGAGTCCCCGCCACAGTACCCGGTCGGTGATGTCGACCCCGACGCCGTCGTCGTCTCGCATGGCCATTTAGACCACGCCGGGGCGGTGCCGGCGCTCATGGGCAGTGGTGACCTGCCGCCGGTCCACTGGACACCGCCCACCAGGGAGCTGGCGACGACGCTGGCCGAGGACACGCTGAAACTCCACGGTTCGACGCCGCGCTGTCCGTTCACCGAGACCGACGTGCGCCGACTCACACAGGCGTCGGTGACCCACGGCTACGAGGAGCCCTTCGAGGCCGCCGGTTACGAGATTACGTTCTACAACGCCGGCCACATCCCCGGCAGCGCGCACGTGCTGGTCGACGACGGGGACACCAGATTGCTCTACACCGGCGACTTCCACACCGGCGACCAGCGCCTCGTCGCCCCCTCGACCGCTCGACCGGCGGCCGACGCGGTCATCTGCGAGTCGACGTATTCGGACGTCTCCCACGAGGCCCGTGACACCGTCGAGCAGCGGTTCGCCGAGAGCGTCCAGCAGACGGTGTGGGAGGGCGGGACTGTCGTGGTTCCGGCGTTCGCTATCGGCCGCACGCAGGAGGCGATGCTGGTCTGTGCGGCCCACGACATCGACTGCTACGTCGACGGGATGGGCCAGCGCGTGACCGAACAACTCAAACGCCACCCCGAGTTCCTGCGCGATGCAGATGCACTCCGGGGCGCTACCTCAAGCACTCGCTTTGTGAACGGTAAAGAAGGACAGCGCCGCCAAATCGCAGACCAGAACACGGTCATCATCACCACGTCGGGAATGCTCAATGGTGGCCCGGTCGTCTCGTACATTCCGAAGATTCGGGCGAACCCGACGAACAAGATTGCGATGACCGGCTATCAGGTCGAGGGGACACCCGGACGGGAACTACTCGAACGTGGCCGGGCAGAGTTTGACGGCCGCGTGATGCCCGTCAGTGCGAAAGTCGAGTCGTATGACTTCTCTGCGCACGCTGATAGAGACGGCCTGTTCGACTTTCTCGATAGTTACCGAGAGAGCGAGATACTGCTCAATCACGGTGATAGGTGCGAGGCGTTCGCCGAGGAATTGCGAGATGATGGGTATGTGGCCCGTGCGCCAGAACTTGGCGATGTGGTAACCTGTTGAGAGGGGAGATAGAGGTCGGCACTGTCTAGGAGGGATTGAGAAACGAGGAGGTCGTAGCGAGAACTGCTCATTGAACTCGCAGACCTCCTTGGAGACCGCTTAGATATCGAGAATCAAGATGCCAAGAGAGTGAACGGCTCGGTTACAGTGCAGCGTAACCGACCGTATCAGGGGGTGGTACTATCGCTGGTCAGCATCGTCGTCAATCCACCCGATGTCACCGTCGGAGAACCGCGCTTCGAGCGGTGTCCCGTCGGTGCGGATGATACGCAATCTGTCGGCCTGGGGCGCGTTGCCCTTTGTTTGCTGCTGGTTGACGTAGGCCTCGGTTCGCTTACGTAGTTCGTCCGTCGTAATGGATTCGGCGTCGCTCATCACTTCGAACACCGTATTACCGTCTTCCTCGTACTGGGCAGCTGTCTCGACCAGCTCGGATTCGACCCAGTCGATGCGATACTCCTTGATGAGTTCCTCGGCCGGCGGGCCGTCGTAGTCGAAGACGGCCTCGGCATCGGCATCCCCGTATCCCTTCATATCGTCGACGATGAAGCTCCGCTGGAACACAGGCAGCGCCGAATCAATCTCGTAAAGGAGCGCATGCAATCGGGCGCGGTTGATTTTAGCGATTGGTGTCTCGTCGAACCAGATATCCGAATCAGTACCAATACCAACCTTGTAGACAGAATCGCCGTCAAGTCCGTCTTCGGGACCGTACCTTGGCCCAAGATGGAGAATTGAGAAGGCTATTGGGGCATACTCTGGACCAACAGGCGCATCGCTGGATTCGAATCTAAAGTACGGTGAGCGTTCAGCGCCGATTGTCTGCATTCCACTCCGGAGGTAGATTCGCGAGTTGGTGATTGCGCTGCCGATCTTCGCATTGTGGAGGACAGTATTATCCTCTATGGGAATATCTGCGAGTTGCGCAGCGTAGTTTTCGAACGTGAACCCGTCTCTGTCTTCGAATATGAACGGTGAGTCGGCCAATGAACCGGGTCTCTTGATAGCGTCTCGAACTGGAGTTTCTGTCGGAATTGATGAAACACCGAGTTTCAGCCGTGCTGGGACGATATCAGTACCGAGCGCTGTAAAGACCCGTTCGACGACCGACGCTGTTCGGGCCGGTACGTCATCCGACTGCGTTATTTTGGAGTCTATGTAGAAACTCCAGGTCGCTCTCCCGCTACCTATTGTCAGGTAATCCTCGTTCTTTTGCATCGTCTCACTCAATTCTTTGAGCCCGGCGTCGTCGGTACGGCTCCTGCTGACACATCTATCGTCACGCCATAAGGAAACGGTTTCCCTGCCAAGAGAGTGAACGGCTCTGTTACAGTGCAGCGTAACCGACGGTTTCCACACGCAGGGGGTGGTACTATCACTGCTCAGCATCATCGTCAATCCACTTAATGTCACCGTCGGAGAACCGCACTTCGAGCGGTGTCTCATCGGTGCGGATGATACGCAATCTGTCGGCCTGTGGTGCACCGTATCGATAGTCGATGTTTCCGTACTCGCTATCCAGTGACTCGAGCTTAGTGATTATTTCACCATGTTCTGCTGGAGACATCTAATGTCCCCGAACGACGTTGGATTGTCGGTGAGGACAGACAATGTGCCGTTTGACAGTTCATGCTCTTCATAGACCTCGTTTGGCACTGATATTCCTGTGACCCCAGCTGGGACGAACGTTAGCCAATGGATCAGTATGTGTTTATCAGAGCCTGTGTCGAGCCACTCTATAGGCGGTATTGGGTCGCCTTGCCCTGTATCGACACCGAAACCAACCACCGTATCGGGAGTAGTCTGCGCTTCGATTGTGCGTACTATCTCGGTAATATCTGCCGCGACGACCGCGTTGTTAGATTTGAAATAGACTCCATCAATCGAGACGACGATTCTATCGGTCCCGCCTTCAGCAACCGTCGTCGGCTCTCCTGACGGGTTTACCTGTACCAAGTAATGAACCTCGCTGTACTGGAATTGGATGGCGCCCTGGTCATGTTCTATAACGTAATCTACCGCTCGAGACGGCGGAATTTCCTCTAGGAAATATTCTGATTCCGCGCCGATATATAGGACGGTAGCAGGTTCATTATCAGCCGCGTGGTCTGTATGTTGCTGTAACTCGGTGAGCATCGAGCGAAGTTTACTCGATTCGAGCGACGAGTCGAATCCGAACGCTATTTCGAGGGCTTCAATCATATATTAGCATGGGAAGGACGGTTTCCACACGCAGGGGGTAGTACTATCGCTGCTCAGCATCATCATCAGTCCACTCGATGTCACCGTTGGAGAACCGCGCTTCGAGCGGTGTCCCATCGGTGCGGATGATACGCAATCTGTCGGCCTGGGGCGCGTTGCCCTTTGTTTGCTGCTGGTCGACGTAGGCTTCGATTCGCAGCCGAAGTTCCGCAGTCTGGACGGATTCGGCGTCGCTCGTTACCTCGAAAATCGTCTCGTCGCCTTCCTCGTACTGGGCTGCTGTCTCGACCAGCTCGGATTCGACCCAGTCGATGCGATACTCCTTGATGAGTTCGTCGGCCGGTGGGCCGTCGTAGTCGTAGACGGCCTCGGCATCGGCGTTGATGTAGCCGCTCATTTCACCGACGGAGAATTTCCGCTTGACAACGGGTAGCACACTATCAATGCGATGGAGCAGTTCGTGCAACTGCGCACGGTTGATTTGAGCAATCTGTGTGTCGTCGAACCAGATATCCGAGCGTGTGCTAATGCTAATTCGGTACAGAGAATCGCCCTCGAGTTTGTCTTCTGGGCCATACTTCGGCCCGAAATGTATAATCGTGAAAGCTAGTGGGGCGTAATTTGGACTATCCTCAACAGTTGGCTGCTCCAGTTCGTAGTACGCTGACCCACTGATATCGATTGTCTGCATGCCACTTCGAAGGAAGATTTGCACCTTCGCTGTCTCTGTATGAATCTTTGAATTCTGCACGATACGGCCGTCGTCCACCGGTATCTCGGCTAGTCGGTCCAGGTAGCTTTCGAACGTGATCTTACCTTTTGAGTCGACTGTAAGTGGTGAGTCGGGCAACCGCTCAGCTTGCTTCTTAGCTGCTGGAATCGGGGTTTGTGCTGGAAGGGATGAGATACCAAGATCCAATGTTTTGGGAGTCACAGTGTCGCCAAGCGCCTCAAAGACGTCTTCGACAATCGACTTGGTTCGGTCCGGAATCTCGTCGGACATAGCGATCTTAGAGTCGACATATATCTGCCAGTTCGCCCATCCAGTCCCTTCAGTCAGGTAATCTATGTTTTTCTTCATTTATGAGTCATCACCCTGAGGTATGTCCACTTCGAACGAACTTCCATCTGCTGAATTTATAGGCGGAACAGGCGCAATACCACGGCGTTCACGCCGTGGATACGCGCCGTCACTTAGTCACCCGTTCAATCAACTCCGACAGGGCTGGATATTCCACCGTTCCCAATGCGAACTTTTACAAGTAGGTCGAATATAAGGGATTATAGAGGTGTTCCACGAATGCTGGAAGTCCACCGCACCTATCGAGCGACAATCCGCAACCACGGTCAGGTCGCGGAGTCACTCGACCGCCACGGGTGGAGTGCCAGCAAACTCTGGAACGTTGCGAACTATCACTCCCGCAACGTGTGGGAGGAAACGGGCGAGATTCCCGACCACGAGGAGTTGAAAAACGAGTTGAAGACTCATAACAAGTACAACGGACTGCACTCACAGTCCAGTCAGCGGGTTCTTGAGGAACTCGCTGAAGCCTTCAACTCGTGGTACTCCAGTGATGATGACAGGGACAATCCGCCCGGCTACCGCAAGAAAAACTACTACGACCAACAGGGTCGTCGCGTTCACGAAGAACACCCGCGCAGCACGGTGACGTGGAAGCAGAACGGCATCAAACACGACACCAAAAACAACCGCGTCAGGCTCAGTAAGGGTGCAAACCACAAGGAACATCCCCGAGCGTGGGAATACATCCTTATCGAGTACGAAACTCGCCCCGGCGTCACCGTCGAGAACCTACAACAGGTCAGAGCTGTCTACGACCAGCAGAATGAGCGATGGGAACTCCATCTCGTCTGCAAAGATGAGATTGAGACTCCTAACGCCCCCGGCAACGAGACGGCAGGTATCGACCTCGGCATCAGCAACTTCGCGGCGGTCGCCTACAGCACCGAGGAGGCCGACCTGTATCCCGGCAACCGCCTGAAACAGGACGGCTACTACTTCCCGAAAGAAATCGCTAAATGCGACGATAGCGGTGGCGACAGGGCAACACGCCTTCACCACAAGTGGGCACAACGCCGTACTCACTTCTTCCACTCCCTTGCCAAACACATCGTCCGACGGTGTGTCGAAAAAGGTGTTGGCCGGATTAATGTTGGTGACTTGGAGGGCGTCCGTGAAGACGAGAACGGCGACTCGAAGAACTGGGGTCGTCATGGAAATCTCGACCTTCACGGATGGGCGTTCGACCGCTTCACCAAGATTCTCACATACAAGGCGAAGGTCGAGGGTATCGACGTTGTAGAAGTGTCCGAGCGAGATACAAGCAAGACGTGTTGCATTTGCGGGAGAGAAGACGATACTCAGCGTGTGGAGCGTGGACTGTACGTCTGCGAGGTGTGTGATGGGGCGTTCAACGCTGACGTGAACGGGGCGGAGAACATTCGCCTCGACATCAATCAAAGTAACTCCGAGTCTTCCGGACAGTTGTCCGGAGATAGGAGTACCGGCTGGTTGGCACAGCCCGGAGTCTACCTTCATGACCTCTCCCGAGGATTCCAACCCCGGGAAGAGGTGGTAGACTCTAAACCCTAATATCCCAACCCAGCGGTGCGGTGCCGTGGGATTCCTCCGCGTTCACGCGGAGGAGGATGTCAACCGGCGTCGTTTCGGTCGACCTATTCGCCACCCAGGAGGGCCGCAAAGACCGCCCGCTCAGCTTTCCGCAGGTGCCCCTGGAGCGTCGCCGACGTCAGCCCCAGCGTCAGCGACTTCCTCGCCCGTGCTCTCTCGTGGCCAGTCGAAGTAGCCCGCCCCGCCGGACGTGATTTCCCGGTCGCTCATGGGTGGCGAGCAGCGACGCCGCCGGATACACCTCGGCGATACGGTCGGCGATTCCCTGTCGGCGTCGACCGGCGCTTCGACGGTGAGGTGTCCGTATCGGGCTCTGACGGGCCGCGTTACTCGCCTTTCTGTTTGAGCCACTCATCGAGCAGGTCACGCACCGCCGCGTCGCGGTTGTCCCGGTGGTCCACGAAGGCCTTCTCGTCGACCGCCTCGAGCAATTCCTCGTCCAGTTCGACATCGACTTCCTCGAGGTTGAGAAACGCTTCGTCCATTGGTTTTGGACAGGTACTGGCCGGATAAATACCCTCGTCAGACGGCCGTCGCGCACGTGTGTGACACCGCCCAAACCCACACCACGGCGGCCGCCTATCCATCGGTATGGAGCGACCCCGTCTCGATTCGACCGCTACTCCGAGGTGGGCATGGGGACCGACGAGGCACAGGCCGCCGAGATGACCGTCGAGCCCGGCCGGACAGTCGGCGGCCCCGACAGCGACCAGTGGCTGTTCGTCGCCAGCGGGAGCGGCGTCGCCCGAAAACCTGGTGGTCACCTACTCCCCGAACTCGTACTCGACGCCGGTCAGCTCCTCGGAGACGGTCCAGAGTCGCTCGGCGTCGGCCTCGTTCCGAGAGGCGGCGTTGGAGGTCTGGAACTCCGGGGAGCCCCGCATCCGCATGAACCCGCTGGGGCCGACGTACTCGCCGCCGGTGACCGCCTCACCCGTGGCGGCGTACAGCATCGGCAACGCTCCGCGCTCGGCCGACTGTCCGAACAGGTTGTTCGCGACTTTCATCAGTCCCATCCGCACGCTCGACCCCTCCTCCCTGGGGCCGCGAAACTGTAGCTCCGTGTCGGCGTAGCCGGGGTGACAGGCCACGCTGACGATGTCTTCGTTGTGCTCGTCGAGTCGGCGCTGGAGTTCGTAGGCAAAGAGGAGGTTCGCCAGCTTCGAGCGGCCGTAGGCCGACCACTTGCCGTACTCCCGTTCCGATTGCAGGTCCGAGAAATCCATCTCGCCGGCGGTGTGGGCCTGCGAAGACTGCGTCACGACGCGACTCTCGCCCTCGCTCGCACGGAGTTCGGGGAGCAGGTGGCCGGTCAGTGCGAAGTGACCCAGATGGTTCACCCCGAGTTGCATCTCGAAGCCGTCGGCGGTCTCCTGGCGGGGAATAGCCATCACGCCGGCGTTGTTACAGAGGACGCCGATACCCTCGGCCTCCGTGTGGACCCCCTCGGCGAAGGCCGCGACGCTGTCGAGGTCCGCGAGGTCACACACCCGCACCTCCAGATTTCCCCCTCTGACGGTCCGGCGGATATCCGTGGCGGCCGCTTCTCCGCGCTCCTCGCTCCGGCAGGCCATCACGACCGTCGCGCCGGCGTCGGCGAAGGCCCTCGTCGCCTCGTAGCCCAGCCCGCTGTTGGCACCGGTGACCACCACCGTCTCCCCCTCCATCGGCGACATCTCCTCGACTATCCAGCGTGACATTGCCAAACGTTCTCGCCCCACCTACAGAAATCCCCCGCAATCTGTGGACCTATGAGCGTCGAGGAGCTACGGTCGGGTGATGAGCGCCGTCTCGGTCACCGTCTACACCCGCGAGAGCTGCCACCTCTGTTCGGAGGCAATCGACACCGTCGAACGTGTCGCCGAGGAGGAGGGCGTCGCAGTCGATATGGACATAGTCGACGTGGACACCGACGAGGAGTTGCGCGAGGAGTACGGCGAGCGAGTGCCCTATATCCTGCTGGACGGCTCGCCGACGTTCAAATACCGAGTGGACGAGGGGCGGTTGCGGCGGAAACTGACGGGGTGAAGCGGTCCACTACGACCGCTCGCCCGTCCCCCGCTCGACGGCCTCGCCCAGTGCCGCCGTCGCGGCTTCGGGGTCGTCGGCCCGCGTGATAGCCGTAATCACGGCGACGCCGTCGGCGCCGGCGCGGGCTACCTCGGCGGCGTTGGCGGCCGTGATGCCGCCGATGCCCACGAGCGGGATGTCGACTGCGTCGGCGATTGCGGCCACGCGCTCGGGACCGACACCGTGTTCCGCCTTGGGGATGTCGTCTTTCGACCCAGTGTGGTAGACGGTCCCGACGCCCAGATAGTCCGCGCCAGCGTCCTCGGCCGCTCGGGCGGCTGTGACCGTCGACACCGACCGACCGATGACGGCCTCGGCGCCGAGCAGTTCCCGGGCCACCGGCACCGGCAGGTCATCGCCGCCCAGGTGGACGCCGTCGGCGTCGAGTGCCTGCGCCAGGTCCACCCGGTCGTTGACGACGAAGGTGACGCCGTGCTCTCGGCACAGCTTCCGGACGTCCTGTCCCATCTCGTAGCGTTCGCGGACGGTGCGGTCTTTCTCGCGCAGCTGGACGACGCCGACGCCGCCCGCGACCGCTCGCTCGACGATTTCGCGGGTGGGCCGCCCCGCCGACAGCGACTCGCCGGTCACCAGATAGACGCGCCAGTCGGGCATGGCTATGCCTGGGACCGTTGCAGTCCTGATTCTTACGTCTCCGGCGTGGCCGACGGTGTCACCGCCCGACGTCTCTCGGAATCGAGCGCCCGTCGGTCTCGGAGCCGCCCTCGCGGGGTAGTGTTTAGTTTAGTAGAAAACGCGGAAGAGAGCCAGAAAGCCCCCGACCGCTCGACTACTGCGACTCGCTGCGCGCTTCACTCACTCCGTTCG